>DASZVQ010000170.1:0-33748 GCA_035547275.1 Rhizomicrobium sp. | reverse complement strand
GGGCTGACCTTCCAGCTGCCGGTTCTGTTGTCGCTTCTGGGCAAGGTCGGGATCGTCACCAGCCAGGCGCTGAAAAGCATGCGCCGCTACGCCATCGTCGGCCTGTTCGCGGTGGCGGCGATCTTCACCCCGCCCGACGCCATCTCGATGATGAGCCTGGCGGTGCCGCTGGTGCTGCTCTACGAAATCTCCATCTTCTGCGTGGTGATGATCGAGAGAGGGCGCGCCAAGGAAGAAGCCGCGCGCGCCGCCAAGGAAGCCAAGGATCTGACGCCGGCCTAGGCGGCGGCGGTCCTGGGGCTGTCGCCGACGCGGCTGGCCGGGAATTTCAGCACGATCATGGTGCCGCGGCCGGGCTCGCTTTCGATATGAAGCGTACCGCCATGCAGTTCCAGCATCGCCTTGGCCAGCGGCAGGCCCAGTCCGGTGCCGTTATGGGTGGCGGTCATCTTGTTCTCGACCTGGCCGAAGGGCGTCAGCGCCTTGACGATGTCGTCCTTGGTCATGCCGATGCCGGAATCCCGCACGGTCACGGCATAACCGCCGCACGGAAGGCTGGCGCCGGCCACTTCGACCAGGCCGCCGGCGGGCGTGAACTTGATGGCATTGCCCACCAGGTTGATCAGGATCTGGCGGATCATGCGTTCCACCGCCACCAGCCGTACGTCTTCGCCGGGCAGGGTGCAGGCAAGGCGCACGCCGAACTTCTCGCCCAGCGTGTTGCAGATGGCGAGCGAGCCCTCCAGCGCCTGGCGCAGGGGGAATTCCTCGGCCTGTTCCAGCGACATCTTGCCGGCCTCGATCTTGGAAAGATCGAGAATGTCGTTGATGATGCCCAGCAGATAACGGCCGCTGGCGTGAATATCGGCGGCATAGGCCAGATAACGCGGATTTTGCACCGGGCCCAGATGCTGGTCCTTCATCACTTCCGAAAAGCCCATGATGGCGTTCAGCGGCGTGCGCAGTTCATGGCTCATATTGGCCAGGAAGGCGGATTTGGCGCGGTTGGCCTGTTCGGCCTGTTCGGCGGTGATGGCCAGGCGCCGCGACATTTCATCCATGCTGGCGCGCGAGGCCTTGAGCTGGGCGATGACATCGCGGGCATAGAAGATGATCGGGGCGGTCACCACCGCGATCTCGACAAAGCTGTTGAGGACGGAGGCGGCATGGAATTCATGGCCTTCCAGGACGCGCATCAGTATGTGGATGCCCGCCGCCGCTGACCCCGCCATCGCGGTCAGCGCCAGGGTTGAGCCGAAGCGGCCAAAACCCGACAGCCGGTTGTCCAGCCCGTCCAGCGCAGTTCTGACGCGGATCGCGATGATGTTCCCAGAACGCCGGCTCACCCGGACATCCCCCCACTATGACATCCGTAATGTTACGTATGCCGGGTTGCGGTGTGGTTTCATGCCGCCAGAAAATTGCATCCCCGGCTTTAGGACATTTTTAAAACGATGACGCCGCAAACCGGCTTTTTTGACCCCGGAACAGGGGCATGGCATGACCGGCGGCCAGGAGATTCCCATGCATGATATCAAGGCTATTCGCGACAATGCCGCCCATTTTGTGCACGGCCTGGAGCGCCGCGGGATCGCCGATTCCGCCGCGATTGCCGATAATTTGCTGAAAAAAGACAAGGCGTTGCGCGATCTTCTGGTGCGGCTGCAGACCGCCCAGGCGCGCCGCAACGAGGCTTCCAAGCTGATCGGCCAGGCCAAGGCGAAGAAGGACGAAGCCCAGGCGCAGGCCCTGATGGCGGAGGTCGCCGGCCTCAAGGACCAGATCCAGCAGGGCGAGGCCGAACAGCGTGCGCTGGAAGCCGAATTGAAAAAACTTTTGGCCGAGATCCCCAACATCCCGGCCGAGGATGTGCCCGACGGCGCGGATGAGACCGCCAATGTGCCGGTTGAGGCGCGTGCCTTTGGCAAGCCGCCCGGGATCAATAATCCCCGTCAGCATTTCGAGATCGGTGAGGCGCTGGGCCAGATGGATTTCGAGCGCGCCGCCAAAGTGTCGGGCGCGCGCTTTGTTTATCTCAAGGGTGACTTGGCGCGGCTGGAACGGGCGCTGGCGGCGTTCATGCTGGACATCCATACCCAGCAGTTTGGCTATACCGAATTCGTTCCGCCGGTGCTGGTGCATGACAATGCGCTTTTCGGCACAAACCAGCTTCCCAAATTCGAGGAAGACCTGTTCTTCACCACAACGGAGCCGCGTTTCGGATTGATCCCCACCGCGGAAGTCTCGCTGACCAACTATGTGGCCGACGAAATCCTGAACGAGGCCGAGCTGCCGCTGCGCTTCACCGCTTTCACGCCCTGTTTTCGCGCCGAAGCGGGATCGGCGGGCAAAGACACACGCGGCATGATCCGCATGCATCAGTTCTCCAAGGTGGAGCTGGTTTCCATCACCGCGCCGGACCAGTCCGATGCCGAACATGAGCGCATGACCGATGCGGCGCAGGAAGTGTTGAAGCGGCTCGATCTGGCGCACCGGGTGGTGACCTTGTGCACCGGCGACATGGGCTTCGGCGCCCGCAAGACCTATGACATCGAGGTCTGGCTGCCGGGACAGAATGCCTTCCGCGAGATTTCCTCCTGTTCCAACTGCGGCGATTTCCAGGCGCGGCGGATGAATACCCGCTATCGCAATGCGGAAGGGCGGGTGCAGGGGCCGGTGCATACGCTGAACGGTTCCGGCCTGGCGGTGGGCCGCACCATGGTCGCCATTCTGGAGAATTATCAGCAGCCCGATGGCAGCGTCGCCATTCCCGCGGCATTGCAGCCCTATATGAACGGCAAGACGAAGATCGGTTGATCATGCGCATCCTGGTCACCAATGACGACGGCATCCATTCGCCGGGCCTTTCCGTCACCGAAAAGATCGCCCGAAGCCTCAGCGACGATGTCTGGGTGGTGGCGCCGGAGAATGAACAGTCCGGCGCCTCGCATTCCCTGACCTTGGCCTCGCCCCTGCGCCTGCGCCAGATCAGCGAGCGCCGCTTCGCCGTCTCGGGCACGCCCACCGACTGTGTGATGATGGCCTGCCTGCATATCCTGAAACAGCAGCCGCCCGAGCTGATCCTGTCCGGTGTCAACTGGGGTTCCAATCTGGCCGACGACGTCACCTATTCCGGCACCATCGCGGGCGCGATGGAAGGCTGCGCCCTGGGCATCCCCTCCATCGCCTTGTCGCAAAGCTATGACGAGGGCGAGCGTCATGCGATCGACTGGTCGGCGGGCGAGGCGCATGGCGCCGATGTGATCCGGCGGCTGGTCAAGGCGGGCTGGCCCGCGGGCACGCTGATCAATGTCAACTTCCCCGGCTGCGCCGCGTCCGACGTGAAAGGCATCAAGGTGGTGCCCCAGGGCAAATACGATCTGCAATCTACCGAGATCGAGCAGCGCATCGATGCGCGCCAGCGCGCCTATTACTGGATCGGCCTGCGCCGCCGCAAAGACGCGGTGCCGGCGCCCGACAGCGACCTGGGCGCGGTTCATGGGAACTATATCGCGGTGACGCCGCTGCACCTGAACCTGACCGAGCACATGGTTTTGGGAACTTTGCGCGACGCCTTGAAAAAATAGCGGTCTGTTAACTTTTGACCCAGGGAACCCGGTCAAACGGTGCTCAAAGGGGGTTAACGGTTAAATCCTTCTAAACCTTTGATGGCGCATGCTCCGTTTCGAGACAGCGTCGGAGACGCCCATGGACCGGACGATCATTTTCGTGAGCCTCGCACTCGCGGCGTCGGCGCTGGCCGGCTGCATGCCCGATGATCCGCGCACCCATCTGGACTGGGGCGTCAACACCACGACGCCGCGCCATGTCGCCAGCCGGGAAACATCGCAGGCCGGCGCCAGGACTTACACTTATCAGGATAGCGATGCGCGGCCCACGCCGCGGCCCGCGCCCGATTATGTCTCCAGGAATGTGACGCCCTACACGCCGGTCACCAGCCAGCCGCTGGCGCCGGTGGCGCGCGCGGATGCGCCGGCCTTCGGCTGGCCCTTGTCGGGCCGGGTGATTTCCGACTTCGGCACCACCGCCAATGGCGGCCAGAATGACGGCATCAATATCGCGGCCGCCATGGACACGCCCATCCATGCCAGCGCCTCGGGCACCGTCACCTATGCCGGGGACGAGCTGAAGAATTACGGCAACCTGGTGCTGATCAAACATTCGGGCGGCTTCACCACGGCTTATGCCCATGCCGACCGTCTGGTGGTGTCGCGCGGCGATGTCGTGACCAAGGGCCAGGTCATCGGCTATGCCGGCCAGACCGGCGATGTTTCGGCGCCGCAGCTGCATTTCGAGATCCGCGATCAGACCACGCCGGTCAATCCGCGCACCTATCTCTCGAACGCGACGGCGAGCAACAACTAGTTGCGCTTGTCATGCCCGCTTTCGCGGGAATGACAGTCAGGACTGATCCAGCGTCTGGCCAAGCTCGCCCGCATCTGGCGGGTGATTGCCTTGCTGTTGCAAGGCAATCCATTGTTGCGGCATCCCGACCTGATTTTCGAGCTTCTGTCCAAGTTCACCCGCATCTGGCGGGTGATTGCCTTGCTGTTGCAAGGCAATCCATTGTTGCCGGCATCCCGACCTAATTTTCGAGCTTCTGTCCAAGTTCACCCGCATCTGGCGGGTGATTGCCTTGCTGTTGCAAGGCAATCCATTGTTGCCGGCATCCCGACCTGATTTTCGAGCTTCTGTCCAAGTTCACCCGCCAGATCCTGAATGAACTGCCACGCCACGCGGCCCGAGCGGCCGCCGCGTCCCATCGCCCAGGCCAGGGCGCGCTTGCGCAGCTCTTCGGCGTCGATCTTCAGGTGATAAAAGCCGACATAGCCTTCGATCATGGCCAGATATTCGTCCTGGCCGCAGTGATGGAAGCCCAGCCACAGGCCGAAACGGTCTGACAGCGAGACTTTCTCTTCCACCGCTTCGCCCGGATTGATCGCGGTGCCGCGTTCATTGTCCACCAGGTCGCGCGGCATCAGATGGCGCCGGTTGGAGGTGGCATAGAAGATCGTGTTGGCGGGACGTCCCTCGATGCCGCCTTCCAGCGCCGCCTTCAGCGATTTGTAGCTGGTGTCGTCCTTGTCGAAGGACAGGTCGTCGCAATACAGCACCACGCGCCGCTTGCTGGTGCGCAGGATGCGCAGCAGAAGCGGCAGGCTGTCGATGTCCTCGCGGTGGATCTCGATCAGCACCAGCCGGTTCGCGCCCTTGCGTGTTTCATTGACCTGTTCGTGCACCGCCTTGACCAGCGAGCTTTTGCCCATGCCGCGCGCGCCCCACAAAAGCGCGTTGTTGGCGGGCAGGCCCTGGGCAAAGCGCTCGGTATTGGCCAGCAGAGTGTCGCGCTGGTTCTCCACGCCCTTGAGCAATGACAGATCGACATGGGCGACATGCGGCACGGCGACCAGGCCGCCCTGGGCCGGCTCCCACACAAAGGCGTCGCCGGGAGGAAGGGCCACAGCCACGGGCTGTGGTGCCAGCCGCTCGATCGCGTCCGCGATGCGGGTGAGCAAAGCGGTCTGGTCGGGTTTCCTGCTGCCTTTTGCCATGGCTAAGTCCTTGATTTATCGCGGTTGCAAAGGAGGGCTGGCTCGCTATAGTCGCGCCGCTCAAGCCGCACCCGAAAGTCTTCCAATATGAATCCCAACGATCCGATGTTCCAGACGCTGACGCTCGCGTTGCCGATGATCGCGATCTTCTACTTTCTTCTCTGGCGGCCGCAAAGCCAGCGCCAGAAGCAGCTGCGCCAGTCAGTGGACAATCTGCGCCGCGGCGACACGGTGGTGACCGCCGGCGGCATCATCGCCAAGGTGGTGCGGGCGGCTGGCGCCGACGAGCCCGAAATCCTGGTCGAGATCGCCGACAATGTGCAGGTCAAGGTGTTGAAGGCGACCTTGACGGACGTGCGCGCCAAGACCCAGCCCGCGGACAAGGTCTGACGCCGTGTTGCAGGTTTCCGTCTGGTCGCGTCTTTTCACCATCATCGTCGTGGTGGCGGGCATCCTGCTGGCGCTGCCCAACGCGCTGCCGGAAAATGTGCGCGCCCATATGCCGAAATTCCTGCCCAGCCAGGCGGTGAATCTGGGCCTGGATCTGCAGGGCGGTTCCTATCTTCTGCTGCAGGTGGATTTCGACGAAGTGACCCGCGCGCGCGCGGAATCGCTGATGGAGGACATCCGCACCGCCTTGCGCAAGGCCCATATCGGGGCGACCGATCTCGCCGCCCATGGCGACACGGTTTCCGTCCACATCACCGATGCCGCGCGGATTGACGAGGCGCGCACGCTGATCCAGGGCCTCAATCCCAATATGAGCGGGTCGGTCCTGTCGGTGGGCGGCAAGCAGTATCAGATGACCGAGCCGGGTGGTGGCGTCTTCACCTTGCAGGCGACCGATGCCTACAAGACGCTCACCCGCCAGCAGGTGATGGACCAGTCGATCGAGGTGGTGCGCCGCCGTATCGACGAACTGGGCACCAAGGAGCCCGATATCACCCGCTCCGGCGACGACCGCATCCTGGTGCAGGTGCCGGGCCTTCAGGACCCCACCCAGCTCAAGACCATCCTGGGCAAGACCGCCAAGATGACCTTCCAGCTGGTGGACGAACAGGCCAACCCCATGGCCCAGATCGCGCCCATCGGCGACGAGATCCTGCCGGTGATGAGCGAAAACAAGAATGCGCCGCCCCAGAAGGTGGTGGTGCAGCGCCGGGTCATGCTTTCCGGCGACCGGCTGACCGACGCCAGCCAGGGCTTCGACCAGCAGACCGGCCAGCCGGTGGTGGACTTCCGGCTCGATAGCGTCGGTGCACGCCAGTTCGCCGACATCACGCGGCAGTATGTCGGTCATCGCTTCGCCATCGTCCTGGACAAGCAGGTGATCACCGATCCGGTGATCCAGGGTGTGATCCCTGGCGGTTCCGGTTTCATCACCGGCAGCTTCACGCCCCAGACGGCCAATAACCTGGCGATTCTTCTGCGCGCCGGCGCGCTGCCCGCGCCGCTGCAGATCATCGCGGAACGCACCGTGGGCGCCTCGCTGGGCGCGGATTCGATCAAGGCCGGCCGCTATTCCGCCATCACCGGCCTGGCCCTGGTGGCGTTGTTCATGGTGCTGCGTTACGGCCTGTTCGGCCTGTTCGCCGACGTGGCGCTGACCCTGAATGTGATTCTGCTGCTGGGCGCGCTGACCGCTTTCGGCGCCACGCTGACCTTGCCCGGCATCGCCGGCATCGTGCTCACCATGGGCATGGCGGTCGACGCCAACGTGCTGATCTATGAACGCATCCGCGAGGAACAGCGCAATGGCCGCGGCATACTGGCCTCCATCGACACCGGCTTCCGCCGCGCCATGGCCACCATCATCGACGCCAACATGACCCACCTGATCGCCTCGCTGATTCTGTTCGAGCTGGGCACCGGCCCGATCGCGGGCTTCGCCGTGGCGCTGGGCCTGGGCATCATCACCTCCTTCTTCACCGCGGTGATGGTGACAAGGCTGATCGTGATCACCTGGCTGAACATGGCGCGGCCGCGCAAGCTGACGATCTAGCCCCCTCCGGCCTTCGCAGCTTTGCTTGGCGCTCGCTGTCAGCTCGCGCCTGTGCGCGTCCATACGCTGCCGCTATGGACCGGCCACCTCCCCCATGCGAACGCGCTGACGCGCGTGCGGGGAGGGGGACCAGGAGCAGGCGACAAGTTCCCGGCCCTGCGCTAAAGTTCCCGTCTCGAATCTGAAAGGGGAGGGGATCATGGCTGCCTTTTTCGGCAATCTTCGCAATGTTGTGATTGCGAGCTTTGTGCTCGCCATTCTGCTGGTGGGCGTCTATTGCGCCACCCAAGGTTATGACGGACCGGCCTTCGAACTGTTCGTGCTGCGCTGGCTGCACATCACCTGCGGCGTGATGTGGATCGGCCTGCTCTGGTATTTCAATTTCGTCTCCACGCCGACCATGCCCAAGATTCCGGACGAGCTGAAGCCGGCGCTGGGCCGCTATATCACGCCGTCCGCGCTGTTCTGGTTCCGCTGGGGCGCGATGGGCACCATCTTCTTCGGCATCGTGCTGGCGTTGCGAAACCATTATCTGCTCGAAGCCTATACGCTGGATCTCAGCGAAGGCAGCGCTGGCTGGCCGATGGTGCCCAAATATCTCGCCATCGGCATCGGCATGTGGCTGGGCACCATCATGTGGTTCAACGTCTGGTTCGTGATCTGGCCCAATCAGCAGAAGGCGCTGAACATCGGCGGCAAATATCCCGATCTGCCGGCCGAGCAGAAGGCGGCCGCGGCCAAGACCGCCGGCCTGTTCAGCCGCATCAATACGTTGTTGTCGTTGCCGATGCTGTTCAGCATGGTGGCGGCGGGACACTTATACTGATCCGCTGTTCACAAGAGGTGTGGAACCGCCCGCATCAGCGGGCGGTTCTTTTTTGAATGGACGCCAGCTTAGCAAACCGCCTTGCCGCCGCGGTGCGGACCGCCGATCCCGACCGCTATTTCAGCGCTCTGTTTGCGCCGGCGGATCTGCGGCCTTTGCTGTTTGCGCTCTATGCCTTCAATGCGGAAGTGGCGCGGGTGGCCGAAAGTGTGCGCGAACCCATGCTGGGCGCCATCCGCCTGGAATGGTGGCGCGAGACGGCGGAAAGCGCGAGCCGGGCCAGTCCGCGCAACCATGACGTGGCGCGCGGGCTTGTCGGCCTGTTCGCGGCTGGGCGCGTCACGCTGGCCGACCTGGAAGGTCTGATCGCGGCGCGGGCGTTCGATTCCTCGGCGGAGCGTTTTGCCGATTTCGCGGGCCTGGAAAATTATCTGGATGCGACCAGCGGCGCGCTGATGCGGCTGGCGGCGAAGATCCTGGGCGGCAAGCCGGAGGTCACGCGGCAGGCGGCGCTGGCTTATGGCCTGACCGGCCTGGTGCGATCGCTGCCTTTCCACAATGGCCGCCACAAACTGTATCTGCCGCTGGATCTGCTGTCGGCGCTCAATCTGGCGCCGGAAGAATTCTTCCATCTGGAAAAGGGTGATCCCAGGCTTGCCGCGGCCACCCGGCAGGCGGCGCTGAAGGCGCGCGATCATTTCCTGGCGGCGCGCGCCGCGCCCAGGCCGGGCGCCGCGCTGGCGGCGATCCTGCCGGCGGCGCTGGTGCCGGTCTATCTGCGCAAGTTGGGCCGCGAGGTGCCGATCCACCGGCGGCAGATGGCGCTGCTCAGCGCGGCGATGAAAAGGAAGCTTTAGGCGCCTCGGGTTTCGCCGCTTTTGTATTTCACATCGCCATGGCTGATGCGGCGATAATCCTTGAGCCGGCCCGCGGCGACGGCAAAGGCATTGTCGAGCACGGCATAGGCGTCGGTGGCGCTCTTCTTGTGGCCTTCATGCGCCAGTTCCTTGCTGACGACGATTTCCTTGCCCGGCACGCGCAGGACGATGTGCACGTCGGGCTGGTTGCCCGCCGCCTTCTGGCTCTTGTGCGGCAACTCGATCACCACGCGGCAACCGATAATATGGTCATGCAGCTGCTCCAGCTTGCCGACATGTTCGCGCACCGCCGCCTTCAGCGCGTCGGAGGCTTCGATATTGTGGAAGGAAAGTTCGAGAGGAATATCCATGGCCTGTTCCGTAAAGCATGACGGTTTGACAACGTACGGAATGTTAGCCGGTTTCGCGGGGCGGAAGGCGCGAAAATCGCCCGATTTCCCGCAAAAAAATGCACGGTAAACAAATGGCTATTCCGCCGCCGATTGCGCCGTTTCCCCGCCCAGCCAGCCGGCCAGGTCCGACAGCGCCCGGGCGCTGAGCAGCTGCTTGCGGTCCTTGCCCCGATTCTTGCCGCCGGCAGGAAGGGGCGGAAACAGGCCGAAATTCACGTTCATGGGCTGGAATTGGCTGGCGTCGGCGCCGCCGGTGATATGAGATAGCAGCGCCCCCAGCGCGGTGGTGGGCGGTGGCGGGCTTTGCGCGCGCCCGGCGATTTCCGCCGCCGCGAAGCGCCCGGCCAGAAGCCCGATAGCGGCGCTTTCAACATAGCCTTCCACGCCGGTCATCTGGCCGGCGAAGCGAAGATGAGGCTGGGATTTCAACCTGAGCTGGCTGTCCAGCAGGCGGGGCGAATTGATGAAAGTGTTGCGGTGCAATCCGCCCAGCCGGGCAAATTGCGCATTCTCAAGCCCCGGTATGGTGCGAAAGACGCGCACCTGTTCGGCGTGCTTGAGCTTGGTCTGGAAGCCCACCATGTTCCACAGCGTGCCCAGCGCATTGTCCTGGCGCAGCTGCACCACCGCATGGGGCCGCGCCTGTTTGCGGGGGTCCCCTAGTCCCACCGGCTTCATCGGCCCGAAGCGCAGCGTGTCCAGGCCGCGCGCCGCCATCACCTCGATCGGCAGGCAGGCCTCGAAATAGGGCGTGGACTTTTCCCATTCCTTGAAATCGGTCTTTTCGCCATCCAGCAGCGCGCCGACAAAGGCTTTGTACTGCGCTTCGTCCAGCGGCAGGTTGATATAATCGGCCACCCCGCCGCCCGGGCCCTGCTTGTCGTAGCGCGACTGGAACCAGGCGATGTCGAAGTCGATCGACTCGCGGTGGACGATGGGCGCGATGGCGTCGAAAAAGGCCAGGTGCTGGGCGCCGGTTGCCGCCGCGATCGAGGCGCCCAGCGCGCCCGACGTCAGCGGTCCGCTGGCGATGATGGCAGGGCCCCAGCTGGCGGGAGGCAGGGATGCGACCTCCTCCCGCGCGATGCTGACGCGGGGATGCTGTTCCAGCGCCCGGGTGACGGCGGCGGAAAAACCATGCCGGTCCACCGCCAGCGCGCCACCCGCCGGCAATTTGTGCATGTCGGCGGCGCGCATGATCAGCGAACCCGCCTGGCGCATTTCCTCGTGCAACAGGCCCACGGCATTGTTGGCCGCATCATCGGAGCGGAAGGAATTGGAACAGACCAGCTCGGCCAGGGAATCGGTCTGATGGGCGGGCGTTCCCGTCCTGGGACGCATCTCATGCAGGATCACGGAGATGCCCGATTCCGCCGCCTGCCAGGCGGCCTCGGACCCGGCCAGGCCGCCGCCGATAATGTGAAGATTGGTCATGGCCGTGGCTTTAGCAGGTCAGGCGTGGCGCACGAAAGCCTGGATGTGCTGGATGTTCGCACTTGCAGCAATTTGTCTTTGCGTTCATCACGGCCACGGATTTCATGGGCATTTTCCACGCCCTCCGGCCATCGGCGCGGCCTCGAAAAAAGGTGGAATTTTGGACGCGCCGACGCGGTAAAGCCTTTTGGCAACAGTCAAAAAGGAATTGCAATGGCCGGTTGACTTGCCGATGGGCTTAAGACAAGTATCCCCCATCAAATAACCCGGGGGAAAGTCTATGTTTCGTCTTAAAACTGTTGCTGCTGCCGTCACAGCGGCGACGATGATTGCGTCTTCGGCTTTCGCCGCCGATCTGTCTCTGGCGCCCGGCAAGCCCGCTGGTGTCAATCACGCCCAGGAAATCGGCAAGGGCACGCTGCTGATCGGTGCCGGCGCGGCCGCCGTCATCGCCGCGGTTGCCATTACCGTGTCGAACCAGAGCAACAACAATAACAGCGGCGCCGCCAACACCTTCGCGACGGCCACCACGTCGGCCACCACGCCGTAAGCCGGTCCGCGAAACAGTTCCGAAAGCCCGCTGTCAGCCGATGGCGGGCTTTTTCGCATCCGCCAGGGCGGCCTTGAATTGGGCGCTCTTTAACTGTTTTGTGTCAAAGAAGATGCGGCATTGGATGCCTTTCTCTTGCCGGGCGATGTGGGCAAAAGCTTGATCGGAAAAGCCCGGACCTGATGACGGCAACCGGCGCGCCGCCTATATAGTGTCCAGCGAAAGGACGAATGTCATGGCTGAAGACGGCAAGGGAACCAATTACGTCAGGCTGGCCCTGGGTGCAGGTCTTCTGGCCGCCGCCGCCGTGGGCGTGGCGGTGTTTGTGCCGCGCCGGCGTCTGGCTTTTGTGACCGAACCATTGGCGGATCTCGCCAAACTGCCCATCGCCGCCGCCGTCACGGCCTGGGCGGTCAGCCTGTGGCGTGACGCCACCGCGCCCCAGGCGCCGGTGTTCGACGATCTGCGTCCCTTTGATGAGTTCTGAAGGCGGCGAAGCGTGATGCGGCGCATTCCGGTCATCGCGACCATACGCGATGCCTATGTTTTCACGGCCACGCATCTTGGCGGCATCATCGGCCTCATCTGGGTGCCGATGGTGATGGCGACGGTCATGGGCTTTTTCTCCCTCCAGCGCTATTACAACGATTTCAGCGATGCGCTGATCAGCAACAATGCCGCCGGCCTGGCGCCCAGCCTGCTGATGATGCTGTGCTATCTGGTGGCCGCGCTGCTGCTGCAGGCGATCATGTATGTCGCGGTGGTGCAGATGGCGCTGGGCGCGCGCAGCGCGCCGGCGGTGGCGCATTTTGCCTTCGGCAATCTGGAATGGCGCATGTTCCGGTCCTTCGTCGCGTTCATCGGCGTATGCGTGATGCTGGTGATACCGGCCTTCGTCATCGGCACCGCGGCATTGAAGGCGGTAGGCAGGGTGGCCGATCCCGCCCAGCTGGGACTTGTATTTTACGCCATCATCGCGCTGGCCATGCCGCGTTTCTTCGCGCTGATGCCGGCGATCGTGGTGGGAGAAACCACGCCCGTGCTGCGGCGCGCCTGGTCGCTGTCGGCGGGGAATTTCTGGCGCCTGCTCGCGGTGCTGCTGGCCATTTTCGGCCCCATTTTCCTTCTCTTCACCGGCATCGACATGATGCTGATCGGCCATGGCGCGGCCCTGACCGGCGACGAACAGGAGCAGATGCGTACCGCCGTCTCGCGGGCGCGCGCGGTGCTGCCGCTGATGAGCGGGTTGGGCTTCCTGATCTCGCCCCTGATCGTGGGCCTGTTCGCCGGCGCCAGTGTTTCGGCCTGGCGGACGCTGAAGGAAGAACCGGCGGCGCTGGACATCGCCGTCTGAGTTTTTAATTCGCTTTTATGTTTACGGCGCTGCCGGCGCCCGCCGGCCGGTCGGCTATTACGCCGATCCGGCGCCGCTGGCCGACCGGCTCATTCCGCCGCCTTGAGCTTCCTGGGCGCGGGCGTGCTCTTGAGCAGCGGCTTGAGATACTGGCCGGTATGGGAGCGCGGGGTCTTCGCCACCTCCTCCGGCGTGCCGCTGGCCACGATCTCGCCGCCGCCGTCGCCGCCTTCCGGCCCCAGATCCACGATCCAGTCCGCGGTCTTGATCACTTCCAGATTGTGCTCGATCACCACCACGGTGTTGCCCTGGTCGACCAGTTCCTGCAGCACTTCCAGCAGCTTCTTCACGTCATGGAAATGCAGGCCGGTGGTGGGCTCGTCCAGGATGTAGAGGGTGCGGCCGGTGGCGCGGCGCGACAGTTCCTTGGACAGCTTCACGCGCTGGGCCTCGCCGCCCGACAGCGTCGTGGCCTGCTGGCCGATGGAAATATAGCCCAGGCCGACACGTTTCAGCGTTTCCAGCTTTTCGGCGATGGACGGCACCGCCTTGAACAGTTCCGCGCCGGCTTCCACCGTCATCTCCAGAACGTCTGAGATGGAATAGTCGCGGAATTTCACATCCAGCGTTTCCCGGTTGTAGCGCTTGCCTTTGCAGACGTCGCACTGAACATAGACGTCGGGCAGAAAGTGCATCTCGATCTGGATCACGCCGTCGCCCTGGCAGGCTTCGCAGCGTCCGCCCTTGACGTTGAAGCTGAAGCGGCCGGGCTGATAGCCGCGTGCCTTGGATTCGGGCAGTTCCGCGAACCAGTCCCGGATCGGCGTGAAGGCGCCGGTATAGGTGGCCGGATTGGACCGTGGCGTGCGGCCGATCGGGCTCTGATCGATATCGATCACCTTGTCGAGGAATTCCAGGCCTTCGATGCGATCATGGGGCGCGGGATTTTCACGCGCCTGGGCAAGCTTGCGCGCCGCGGCCTTGTACAAGGTCTCGATGGTCAGGGTGGATTTGCCGCCGCCGGAAACCCCGGTGATACAGGTGAGCGTGCCCAGCGGGATCTGGGCGGTGACGTTCTTGAGATTGTTGCCCCTGGCGCCGACCACTTTCAGCCAGCGGTTATGGGCGGGTTTGCGGCGCTCGCGCGGGATGGGAATGAACTCCGCCCCGCTGAGATATTTGCCGGTGAGGCTTTTCTTGTTGGCGATGATCTCGCGCGGCGTGCCTTCGGCGATGATATGGCCGCCATGGACGCCGGCGCCCGGTCCCATGTCGATCACATAATCGGCGGTGCGGATGGCGTCTTCGTCATGCTCCACCACCAGTACGGTATTGCCCATGTCGCGCAGGCCCTTGAGGCTGTCCAGCAGCTTGGAATTGTCGCGCTGGTGCAGGCCGATCGAAGGCTCGTCCAGCACGTAAAGCACGCCGGTCAGGCCGGAGCCGATCTGCGAGGCCAGCCGGATGCGCTGGCTTTCCCCGCCCGACAGCGTGCCCGACGAACGCGCCAGGGTGAGATAATCCAGCCCGACATTGTTGAGGAATTTCAGCCGGGCGCGGATCTCCTTCAGGATGCGGACGGCGATTTCCTGCTGCTGCTTGTTGAGCTTCTTGTCGATGTCGCGGAACCAGACATCGGCGTCGCGAATGGATTGTTCGCAGATCTGGCCGATATGGATGCCGCCGATCTTGACCGCCAGCGCTTCCGGCTTGAGGCGATAGCCCTTGCAGGCGTCGCAAGGCGCCTCGGCCTGGAATTTCTCCAGGTCTTCCTGCACCCAGGCGCTGTCGCTTTCCTTGATGCGGCGCTCCATGTTGGGGATGACGCCCTCGAATTCCTTCTTGGTGTCATAGCGGCGCATGCCATCGTCATAGGTGAACTTGATCACTTCATCGCCCGAGCCGTGCAGGATCACGTCCCGCGCTTTTTTGGGCAGGTCTTCCCAGGCCTCGTTCATGGAGAATTTGTAGTGCCGCGCCAGCGCTTCCAGGGTCTGCAGATAATAGGGCGATGACGATTTGGCCCAGGGCGCGATGGCGCCTTTCTTGAGGGTCAGGCTTTCATCGGGCACCACCAGCGCCTCGTCGAAATAGTTCTGCACGCCCAGCCCGTCGCAGACCGGGCAGGCGCCGTGCGGATTGTTGAAGGAGAACAGCCGCGGCTCGATTTCCGGGATGGTGAAGCCCGACACCGGACAGGCGAATTTGGACGACAGCAGCATCTGGCGCGGGCTGCCATCCTTTTCCTTCTCATCGGCGAATTCCACCACCAACAGGCCATCGGCCAGGTTCAGCGCGGTCTCGATGGAATCGGGCAGGCGGTTGCCGATGTCCGGCTTGACCATAATGCGGTCGACGACGATGGAAATGTCGTGCTTGAGCTTCTTGTCCAGCGCCGGCGTGGCGCCGATGTCATAGAACTTGCCGTCAACCTTGGCGCGCTGGAAGCCCTTCTTCTGCAGCTCGGCCAGTTCCTTTCTGTATTCGCCCTTTCGGCCGCGCACGATCGGCGCCAGCAGATAAAGCCTTGTGCCATCGGGCAGCGCCAGGATGCGGTCGGCCATCTGGCTCACCGTCTGGCTTTCGATGGGGAGCCCGGTCGTGGGCGAATAGGGCACGCCGACGCGCGCGAACAACAGGCGCAGATAGTCGTAGATCTCCGTCACCGTGCCCACGGTGGAGCGCGGATTCTTGGAGGTGGTCTTCTGCTCGATGGAGATGGCCGGCGACAGACCCTCGATATGGTCCACATCGGGCTTCTGCATCAGTTCCAGGAACTGGCGCGCATAGGCCGACAGCGATTCCACATAGCGGCGCTGGCCCTCGGCATAGATGGTGTCGAAGGCAAGGCTCGATTTGCCCGAGCCCGACAGGCCGGTCAGCACCGTCAACGTATCGCGCGGGATTTCGACGTCGATATTCTTGAGATTGTGCTCGCGCGCGCCGCGAATGGAGATGTTCTTCAGCATCAGTTTGGTTTCCGCAAGGAAGCGAGATAGCGCTTGTTGGCGCCTTGCGGCACCGCGCCCATCCCTATCAGGGTGATGATGGCTTTGAGGGCGAGATCATAGGAGCCGTAGCAATGATGCGCGATGAGGGCGAGGTGCTTCCACTGTTCCGCGCTCATATTCTCCGCGCGGCTGAAATCCTTCACATAGACCATGTCGGTCTCCAGCAGCTGGCGGATGCCGCGATTGGGCTGATCCCCCACCACCATGGGCGCGATCGGCCAGATCTTGGTGCCGGTGACGCAATGGGGCAGGAAACCCAGTTCCCGCAAGGTCAGATCCATTTCGCCCAGCACCGGCTGGCCCTGATAAAGCGGAACAAAGGAAACCTCGGTCTGGATCACCACCGTCTCGGCGAGCTTGCCGCGCCCATGCGCCAGCACCGCGCGTTCCGCGCCCTGGGCATCCATTTTCAGGAAATCCAGATGCGCGATCTCGGCGATATCGTCCAGTTTTCGGGTGGTGACCGGGATCTGGTTCTTCACTGTGCCCCATATAGGAAACAAATTGAAAAGCGCCAGATGGTCGGGATCGGGAACCAGGAGGCTGGTCATGCCTTCCAGCGCGCACACATGCAGGGTGTGCGCGCCACCGTCGCCCAGGGCGTAAGGCAGATAGCGCTCGCGCGGTCCTTTCGATTTTTCCAGACGCGCCAGCGCGTCCGTCTGCGGTTCAAAGCCGGTGACATCGCACAGGCCCGCCGCCAGCATCGCCTTATAGGGTGGATCGCCATCGATCGGATTGGCGCCGACATCCACGATCGCGGTGGGCCGGGCGGGTACGAGAATCTCGGTCAGAAGGTCCATGGCCGTTCATAACCTTTTCGCGGCGCCTGTGAAACAAAAAGAGAACAATTCATCCGACCGTCGGCATTGTTCATTTGCAAAGCAATCCTGTTGCGCCCTAATACCGGCACCGGCGGCCGGGTGATTGGCCAGCCGGAACAGGCTTTTACACCGCCGTTCAGGCGGGATTGTTACAGGGGAATGCCATGACGGATTTCAGGACGGCGGCAATGGCGATCGCGGTCGCGGCGGCGATGACCGGCACCCAGGCCCTGGCGGCTGACGGCGCGCTCGCGCCCGGCAAGCCGGCCGGCGTGCAGCAGGCCCAGCGCCACAGCCACAACCTGCTCCTGATCGGTGGCGCCGCGGCCGTGGTCGTGGCCGGTGTCGCGGTTGCCGCCGCCAACAGCGGCGGTGGCAGCTGCAGCGCCGCCAACTGCCCCACCACGGCGGCGACTTCCACCACCAGCTGAGGTCAGCTGCCGGTCACGCCCATCTGGCGCAGCAGCCACAGCCCGGCGGGCGGGCGGAAATGCACCAGATCCACATAGTCCGGGCTCACGCCATTCTTCAGCGTCTCGGTGGTGAGCGCGTTCGGTGTCATGAAATCGAACAGCGCGGCCTTGTTGGCGCAAGAGCCGTTGTGGCGGGCCACGGCGTCGCGCACCTTTCGTTTGAAGGCGTCCAGGCCGGCAGCGTCGCTTTGGCGATAGCGCTCCACGATCGCCATATTGTCGGGCGGGAAGAACAGGACCAGCCGGGCATGTGAGCCGCAGGCGGCCGCCAGCATGGTGGAAAACTCGCGCGCCGCGCCATCGCCCATGCGCATGGCCCGCGCCCGGCGATAGTTCAGGTCCCGCTGCAGCACGGCCTGGTTCATATGGGCATAGGCGCCGAAGATATCGGGCCGGTCGGCGGCGGTTTGACCGTTCTTCAATTGCATCAGCGACCAGGTGCCAAGCGCGTTCATGCCCAGCGCGCCGCCGCTGAGATAGCGGGTGGTGAACAGCCAAAGATGGCGGCGCGGCGTCGGCGCGCCGTCCGCGGTCACCGCCAGCCGGGTTTCGTCAAAGCTGGGCAGGGCCTCGCCCGGACCGCCATTGCCGGTAAAGGCATCCAGCGCCACCACCACCTCCGACACCGAAGGCTGGGCCAGCGCATCCTGGACGAAGCGGCGCGCCTCATAGGGCGTCATGCTGGAGGCGCCATAGTTGAAGCTTTTGGTCTTGAGCGCCGGATCGATCAGGGACGGATCGAAGCCGTCGCGCACCCGGCTGGAGCCGACAAAGACCAGATGGGGGCGGACCTGATCCAGCCAGACGGGCTTGAGCGCGCGCTCGAAGCCCGAAAGGGTTTGAACGCTGCGGCCGGCGGGATGCGCGAAGATATAGGCATTTGCCAGGGCGTTGAACGCGGCCAGCCCCAGGATGACCAGCAGCACCGTGCCCAAAAACCAGAAAGCGTAGTGGGTCCGTTCCATCAAACGCCGGCCATCAGAACTGGAAATAGATGAAGGGCTTGAGATTGGACAAAGCCAGCACCGCGATGATGCAGATCAGTCCATAGACGGCTGCGTTGAGCGGCGTGGGCGACCAGGACAGCCGCCGCGCCGGTTCAACCGGCTGGTCGGGATAGGGCGAGGGCAGGGCCGGCCAGTGTTTCCACATCATCTCCATGCTGTTGGGCATGAACCAGACGATGATGGATAGAAGCAGCAGGGTGATGGCGGCCAGTGGCGAGAAGCTGACCACCGCGCTGTGGCCGCCGCCGATCAGGCCGCCCACCACATTGCGGGCCGAAGCAAGGTCGGGCGCGCGGAACACGATCCAGGCCAGTGTGGTGGCGCCAAAGGTCAAGGCAACCGACGCGACATGCAACGGCAATCGAAGGGCGGGCACAGGTGTCATGCCCTTGGTGGCGCGGCGGAAGGCGTGATTGATGCTGAGGTAAAGGCCATGCAGCCCGCCCCACAGCATGAAGGTCCAGTTGGCGCCGTGCCACAGCCCGCCGAGCAGCATGGTGATGAAGAGATTGAGATAGCGCCGCGCCCGGCCATGCCGGTTGCCTCCCAGCGGGATGTAAAGATAGTCGCGCAGGAAAGCCGACAGCGAGATATGCCAGCGCCGCCAGAATTCGATGATGCTGGCGGCCTTGTAGGGCGAGTGGAAATTCACCGGCAGGCGGATGCCCAGCATCACCGACGAGCCCAGCGCCATGTCGGAATAGGCGCTAAAGTCGAAATAGATCTGGAAGGCGAAGAACAGGGTGCCGAGCCAGGAATCGGTCGGCCCCAGATGAACGCCGCGGCCGGCGGCATTGAAGATGGCGTCGGCAAAGGGCGCCAGATTGTCGGCGATCAGGGTTTTCTTGGCCAAGCCGATGGTGAAGAGGGTGATGCCGGTGGCCAGATCGTCATTGCTTCCGCGTTGCTGACGAAACTGCGGGATCAGATCGTTGTGGCGCACGATGGGCCCGGCGATCAGGTGCGGGAAGTAGGCGACGAACAGGGCATAGTCGAGCAGGGTATAGCCGTGCGTCTTGCCGCCATCGGCATCGACCAGATAGCTGATCTGCTCGAAAGTGAAGAAGCTGATCGCCAGCGGCAGGAAGAAATGGGGAATGGGCAGGCCCAGGCCCAGCAAATGGTCGGCGGTGCCCACGAACAAGGTGTCGTATTTGAAGATCGCGATCAGGCCCAGATTGAACGCCAGGCCCGCGATCAGGAATGCCCGACGTTCCTTCTGGCGCGCCCGGCGCTGTTCGATTTCCCGCCCCAGCGCATAATTGACCAGGGTCGAGCCGCACAGCAGAAACAGGAAGTCGGCCCGCCACCAGGCATAAAAGGCGTAGGACGCCAGCAGCAGGAACACGCGCCGCCCGGTCAGCGCTTTTTTTTCAAGCCAGCGGAAACCCAGTACGGCCACCGCCAGGAACACGAAATAGGGATAGGAATTGAAGGGCATGCCGCCTCTACCAGCCGTCCTGCTTATCGGGGAAAAGCCGGCCCAAGGCTATTGGAACGAAATAAGAACAATGTTATGGGTGGATAAAAGGCCGTCGTCATGGCGCAAGTGGGCGGCCGTCGTCTAACGTCCGCGCCAGTTCAATGGAGAAGGTCATGGCGGGCAGCGTCAACAAGGTGATTTTGGTCGGCAATCTGGGCAAGGACCCGGAAGTGCGCCGCACCACGGCTGGCGATCCCATCGTCAATCTCTCGGTCGCCACCAGCGAAAGCTGGCGCGACAAAAACAGCGGCGAGCGCAAGGAAAAGACCGAATGGCACCGGGTGGTGATCTTCAACAAGAACCTGGCCGATGTGGCGGAGAAATATCTGCGCAAAGGCTCCAAGGTCTATGTGGAGGGCCAACTGCAGACCCGCAAATGGACCGACAAGGACGGGGCGGAGAAATATTCCACCGAGGTTGTGCTGCAGAATTTCCGCGGCGAGCTGACCATGCTGGATGGCCGTGGCGGCGGCGGTGAGGGCGGCGGCGGGGGCTTTGGCGGCAGCCGTGGCGCCAGCGAGGCGCCCGCCAGTTTCCAGCGCGACGAGATGGATGACGAGATTCCGTTCTAGTTTCGCCGCGGTTTTTCTCGCATTGCTGACGGCCGGCTGCGCCACCTCATCAGGGGCGCCGGCGGTGGCGATTGCGCAACCCAACATCGCCTTGGCCTATCTGCCGCTGCATGCCCGTGTCCATCTGGGCCTGGACACGGCCAATGGCGCCGCCATGGTGATCGCGCCGCATATTGGCGTCACCAATGCGCACAATGCCAACCTGCTGGACCCGAAAAACGTCATCGGCGTCCGCCAGGACTATGACCTGCTGTTTTTCCGCACGCCCCGCAGCGCGGAGCCTCAGACCGCCCCGGTGGTGGTGGGCGAGGCCGTGACCGCCTATGGCCAGGGCGCCGATGCCGAGTTGCGCGTCGCCCGTGGCGTGGTGCGCGGGATACAGACGTGCGGTGGCTGCACCGTCCCGGCCTATTTCACCTTCGCCGGCGATGCGGGGCCGGGCTTTTCCGGCGGGCCTGTCCTGGATGGCGCGGGCCGGCTGATCGGCATCACCTTCGGCTACAAGGACGAGCGCAGTGGGCGGATGATCTATGCCTACGATATGAGTCGTGTCCGGGCCGAATTTTCCGCCCTTGCGAAACGTCCAAATTAATCAAGAAAACCAGTCGGTTATCCGGGGTTAATTTGCTGGTTTCGCCGGAGATGAAATGCTAGGAATCGGAGCCGTTTTTCCCGCCTTTCCCGGGCGCCGCTGAGGCCTGATTTTTGAGCGCCAAAATCCATGAGTGAACCGTCTGACACGCTGACCCCGCCGGAAGGTGGCAATCCGGCCCAGTCCATCGCGGTCGAAGACGAGCTGAAACGTTCCTATCTCGATTACGCCATGAGCGTGATCGTGCAGCGCGCGCTGCCCGATGCGCGCGATGGGCTGAAGCCCGTGCATCGCCGCATCCTGTATTCGATGCACGAAAATGGCCGCGACTGGAACAAGCCTTATCGCAAGTCGGCCCTGATCGTGGGCGATGTGATGGGCAAGTACCATCCGCATGGCGACGCCTCGATCTATGACGCGCTGGTGCGCATGGCGCAGGATTTCTCCATGCGCCTGCCGCTGATCGACGGCCAGGGCAATTTCGGCTCGGTGGATGGCGATCCGCCGGCGGCGATGCGCTATACCGAAGCGCGCCGCGCCAAGGTCGCGCACAGCCTGACCGAGGATATCGACAAGGAAACGGTCGAATTCCGCGACAATTATGACGGCAGCGAGCAGGAGCCCACGGTTCTGCCCGCCCGCTTTCCCAATGTGCTGGTCAATGGTTCGGCTGGCATTGCGGTCGGCATGGCGACCAACATCCCGCCCCATAATCTGGGCGAGGTGATCGATGCCTGCCTGGCCTATATCGAAGACCCGTCCATCAACCTGGAACGGCTGACCGAGATCGTGCCGGGTCCGGACTTTCCCACCGGCGCGCTTCTGATCGGCAAGCAGAATGCCCGCGCCGCGTTGGCGCGAGGCCGCGGTTCGATCCTGATGCGGGCCCGCTGCGCGATCGAGGAAATCCGGAAAGATCGTGACGCCATCATCGTCACCGAACTGCCCTATCAGGTGAACAAGGCGCTCCTGATCGAGCGCATCGCCGAACTGGTGCGCGACAAGCGGGTTGAAGGCGTGGCCGACATCCGCGACGAAAGCGACCGTTCGGGCATGCGTGTGGTGATCGAGCTGAAGCGGGACGCATCTTCCGAAGTGGTGCTGAACCAGCTTTACCGTTTCTCCAATCTGCAGATGAGCTTTGGCGTCAACATGCTGGCGCTCAATGACGGCCGGCCCATGCAGATGAACCTCAAGGACCTGTTGGGGGCATTCCTCAACTTCCGTGAGGAAGTCGTCACCCGCCGCACCAAATACGATCTGGCCAAGGCACGCGAACGCGGCCATGTGCTGGTCGGCCTGGCGGTCGCCGTCGCCAATATCGATGAAGTGATCCGGCTGATCCGCGCCGCGCCCGACGCGGCAACCGCCCGCGAACAGTTGATGGCGCGCGCCTGGCCCGCGAAGGACATCGCTCCGCTGGTGGCGCTGATCGCCGATCCCCGCCACCGGGTGGAAGCCGATGGCACCATCAAGCTGTCGGAAGAGCAGGCCAAGGCGATCCTGGACCTGCGCCTGCAGCGCCTGACGGCGCTGGGCCGCGACGAAATCAATGACGAGGCCCAGAAGCTGGGCCTGGCCATCGCCGACTATCTCGACATTCTGTCGTCCCGCGGCCGGGTGCTGGCGATTATCACGGATGAGCTGAAGGCGATCCGCGACGAGTTCGCCACCCCGCGCAAGACCGAGTTGATCGATGCGGAAATCGAGCTCGAAGACGAGGCGCTGATCGAGCGCGAGGATGTCGCCGTCACCGTCACTCATGCCGGCTATATCAAGCGCACGCCGCTGGCCGAATACCGGGTACAGGGCAGGGGCGGCAAGGGCCGCGCCGGCATGGCGACGCGCGACGAGGATTTCGTCACCAGCCTGTTCGTGGCCTCCACCCATGCCTGGCTGCTGTTCTTCTCCTCCACCGGCATGGCCTACAAGCTCAAGGTCTGGCGGTTGCCGGAAGCGCGCATCGCCGGCAAGGGCAAGGCCATGGTCAACCTCCTGCCGCTGGCGGAAGGCGAGCGTATCACCACCATCCTGGCGCTGCCGGAAGACGATGGCGAATGGGACAAGCTGAATGTCGTATTCGCCACCAAGTCCGGCGATGTGCGCAGGAACCAGCTGTCGGACTTCGCCCAGGTCAACAAGAACGGCAAGATCGCCATGAAGCTCGCCGCCGGCGACGGCATTGTCGGGGTGGCGACCTGCACCGATGCCGATGATTTCCTGCTCACCACCCGGGGCGGCAAGGCGATCCGCTTCCCGGTGGCCGATGTGCGCGTTTTCAAGGGGCGCGACTCGACCGGCGTGCGGGGCATCAAGCTCGCCGCGGGCGACGAGGTGGTCAGCCTGTCGCTGCTCTATCACGCCGATGCGACCAGCGCCGAGGCGCGCGCCTATCTCAAGCAGGCCAGCGCCGCGCGCCGCGCCGAAAGCGGCGAGGCGGAAGCGCCTGTCGAAGTGGAAGACTTGTCTTCCGAAGAAGGGGCGGAGGAGAGCGCCGAGGAAGCCACCCTGACGCCGGAACGCTATGCGGCGTTGGGCGCGCGCGAACAGTTCGTGCTCACCATGTCGCAGAACGGCTATGGCAAGCGCACCTCATCCTACGAATATCGCGTCACCGGCCGCGGCGGCTCCGGCATTGTCGCCATCGGCATGGGCAAGAAGAACAGCGCGGTGATAGCCTCCTTCCCGGTGGAGGAAAGCGATGACCTGATGCTGATCTCCGATCGCGGCCAGACCATTCGTGTCGCGGTGTCGGGCATCTCCATCCAGGGCCGCGCGGCGCAGGGCGTCACCGTGTTCCGGGTGGATGAGGGCGAAAAAGTAGTGTCGGTGGAACGCATCGCCGATGTCGGCGGCGGCGAATGACCGGCAAAAAGCGCATCGGACTTTATCCGGGCACCTTCGATCCGGTCACGCTTGGTCATCTCGACATCATCAAGCGCGCGGTCAAGCTGGTCGATCATCTGGTGATCGGGGTGGCCATCAACGCCGCCAAGAACCCGGTCTTCCCGCTGACCGAGCGGGTGGAGATGGTCAAGGCAGAGGCCGAGAAACTGGCGGAAGGCCGCGCCACCATCGCGGTGGTGCCGTTTGAAAGCCTCTTGGTGCAATTCGCCGCCGAAGTGGGCGCCCAGGTCATCATTCGCGGCCTGCGCGCGGTGTCGGATTTCGAATATGAATTCCAGATGGTGGCGATGAACCAGCGCCTCAATACCGAAATCGAAACCGTTTTCCTGATGGCTGATCCGCGTCATCAGGCCATATCCTCGCGGCTGGTGAAGGAGATCGCGGCCCTGGGCGGCGACATCAGGCCTTTCACCACGCCACGGGTGGCGGACGCTCTCATCAAACACAGCAGGGAAAAACTGTAATGGCCGAGTATCTCATTCTCGAACTCAAGGATGGTCCGGTGAAGATCCAGCTCAGGCCGGATCTGGCGCCCAACCATGTCGAGCGCATCAAGACATTGGCCGGCCAGGGCTTTTATGATGGCGTGGTCTTCCACCGCGTGATCCCAGGCTTCATGGCCCAGACCGGCGATCCCACCGGCACCGGCTCGGGCGGTTCGGACCTGCCAGATCTCAAGGCGGAATTCTCGAACGAAAAGCATGTGAAGGGCACGGTCTCGGCGGCGCGCACCGCCAATCCCAACAGCGCCAACAGCCAGTTCTATATCTGCTTCGATGACGCGCCCTGGCTGGACCGCCAGTACACCGTCTGGGGCCAGGTGGTCGAAGGCATGGACGCGGTGGACAAGATCAAGAAAGGTGGCGAACACAATAACGGCGCCATTTCGGGCGCGCCTGACAAGATTCTGAAGGCCAGAATCGAGGTCGAATAAAGCGCAATAATTGGTGAGTGGCGCGGGCTTCGGCCCGCGTCCTAGAAGCGTGCATTCATTCCGCGCCAGGAAAGCGTTCGTGCCCGACCCCATAGCTTTTATCGATCTGCAAGCCCAGCGACGCCGCCTGGGCGCGCCGTTGGACGCCGCCATCAAAGCCGCCGTGGAAAGCGGCCAATGGATTCTGGGCCCGCAGGTGGCGCGGTTCGAGAAGGACATTGCCCAATGGGCGGGTGTGAAGCATGCGGTCGCCTGCGCCAACGGCACCGACGCACTGCTTCTGATCCTGCGCGCCTGGGGCATCGGGCCGGGCGATGCGGTATTCGTGCCGGCCTTCACCTTCGCGGCCTCCGGCGAAGTGGTGGCATTGGCGGGTGCGGTGCCGGTGTTCGTGGACGTTTTGCCCGACACCTTCAATATGGACGCGGCCAGCCTTGAGGCGGCGATCGCGCTGGTGAAGAGGGAGGGCGCGCTCAAACCAAGGGCCGTGATGCCGGTGGATCTGTTTGGCCAGCCTGCCGACTATGATGCGCTGGAACCGATCGCGCGGCGCGAAGGCCTCAAGCTTCTCTGCGACACCGCCCAGGGCTTTGGTGGCTTGCTGAATGGCAGGCGCGCGGGATCAATCGGCGACGCGGCCGCCACCAGCTTTTTCCCGGCCAAGCCGCTGGGCTGCTATGGTGACGGCGGCGCCTGCTTCACCAATGACGATGATCTCAAGGAAAGGCTGCTGTCCCTGCGCATGCATGGCCAGGGCAGCGACCGCTATGAACATGTTCATATCGGCATGAATTCGCGGCTGGATACCATCCAGGCGGCGATCCTGATCGAGAAGCTGAAAATCTTCGATGACGAGATCGAAAAGCGCAATGTCGTAGCCCGGCGCTACAACGACGCTTTCGCGGGCTCCGACCGGATCAAGACCCCGGTGGTGATCGAAGGCGCGGTTTCGACCTGGGCCCAATATACCCTGCAGGTCGCCGACCGGGCCAGGTTCCAGGCCGCCCTGAAGGACAAGGGCGTTCCCACGGCCGTTTATTACCCCATCCCGCTATCCCGGCAGCGGGCCTATGCGGCCTATCACAGCGCGCCTGTGCCCGTCAGCGAGGCCCTGAGCGGCCATGTGGTGAGCCTGCCCATGCACCCCTATCTGGAGCCGGCCACCCAAGACCGGGTGATCGCCGCGGTTCTCGCAAGCGCGGGATAAAGTTCCCGCTTCCGCGGCGTCCTGTCGCAGGTTATCGTCCGGGCACTGGTACAGGTCCACGGGTTCGCCGTGACCGACGGCCCGCATCGAGCCGCCAGGCCAAGGCGCGCCCCGCAAATCAACGGGAGAAGCGCCATGTCAAGCAGCATCCGGAATCCCATCGAATGGAGCGGGGCCCAGTTCGTCTCCGCCGCCCACGCCGCCGAGGCGGTGGGGCGATCCGTCGACCATATGCGCCAGACGGCCCATTCGCCGGCGCCCGCCATCCGCAAGATCGGCAGTGCCGATGTCTGGCAATCGCTGCGCGAGGGCTTTGTCGATTTCGAGGCCTATCGCAGTGACGTGATCTTCCTCTGCACCACCTATGCGCTGGTCGGTCTGGTGCTGGCACGGCTGGCGTTCGGGTCGGACCTGCTGCCGCTGCTTTTCCCCATGGCCTCGGGTTTTGCCATCATCGGTCCGCTGGCGGCCGTGGGCCTCTACGAGATGAGCCGGCT
Source organism: Rhizomicrobium sp. (assembly GCA_035547275.1). GTDB lineage: Bacteria > Pseudomonadota > Alphaproteobacteria > Micropepsales > Micropepsaceae > Rhizomicrobium. Next base: position 7,232 of record DASZVQ010000170.1, on the reverse strand, counting down.
GCGCGAGCAGGGCCATGAGGTGGGGTGGGCCAACGCCTTTGACGTGCTGAAGGCGCCCGCCATCGGCGGCATCGCTGCCCTGGGCGCGATCCTGATCGCGGTCTTCCTGGCCTGGCTGCTGGCGGCCTGGGCGATCTTCGATGCCACCCTTGCGCCCATCCTGCCGCAGGCGCCCACGCCGGCCGTGTTTGCCCGCGCGGTGCTGTTCACCGCCCCTGGTCAGGCGATGATCGTGATGGGGATGAGCGTGGGTTTCCTCTTCGCGCTCCTGGCCATGATGCTGAGCGTGGTGAGCTTCCCGCTGCTGCTGGACCGCGACACCGGGCTTGATACCGCCATCTCGACCTCCTTCAAGGCGGTGGTGGCCAATCCGGGCCCGATGGCGCTGTGGGGCCTGGTCGTGGCGGCCCTGCTGGTGGCGGGCACGGCGGTCGCCTTTGTCGGGCTGATGGTGGCGGTGCCGGTATTGGGCCATGCCACCTGGCACCTGTATCGCAAGCTCATAGCCTGATCGTCTGACGGCGCTGCATCCGGGGCGGGGACCTGTTATAGGCCCCGCCATGGATGTGAATCTGTTTGATTTCAAATTGCCGGAGGCGCGGATCGCGCTGCGCCCCGCGGTTCCGCGCGACAGCGCGCGCATGATGGTGGTGTGGCCGGATGGCCGGCTGGAGCATCGTCAGATCCGCGACCTGCCGGACTATCTGCGGGCCGGGGACGCGCTGCTGGTCAATGACACCAAGGTGATACCGGCGCGGCTTTACGGCCGGCGCCTGCGCGCGGGCGGGGCCGCCAAGATCGAGATCCTGTTGCATCGCCGCTTGTCAGGCGACCGCTATTCCGTTCTGGCGCGGCCGGCCAAGAAGCTTGCGGTGGGCGATGCGCTGGTCTTTGGCGATCTTGAGGCTGAAGTGATCGGGCGCGGGGAAAATGGCGAGGCCGAATTGCGTTTTGCGTTGTCGGGCGCGGCGCTGGATGCGGCCATCGCTTCTCACGGTGAGATGCCGCTGCCGCCTTATATCGCCGGCAAGCGCAAGGCCGATGACCGCGATTTTGCGGATTATCAAACGACTTTCGCGCGCGAGAGCGGCTCGGTCGCGGCCCCCACCGCCGGCCTTCATCTGACGCCGGACCTGTTTTCGCGCTTGACCGAGAAGGGCGTCACGCGCGAGGCCGTGACCCTGCATGTGGGGCTTGGTACATTCCTGCCAGTCACGGCCGAGGACACCGATCAGCATCGCATGCATGCGGAAACCGCCCAGCTGGATGGCGCGACCGCGGCGCGGCTGAACGCCGTGCATGCCGGTGGGGGGCGCATCGCGGCGGTGGGCACGACATCGCTGCGCACCCTGGAAAGCGCGGCCGCGCCGGACGGAATGATCCAGCCCTTTGCCGGCGACACCGATATCTTCATCACGCCCGGCTATCGGTTCCGCGCCGCCGATGTGCTGCTGACCAATTTCCATTTGCCGCGTTCGACCCTGTTTATGCTGGTTGCGGCCTTCATGGGGCTGGAGGTGATGAAGGCGGCCTATGCCGAGGCCATCGCCAGGGATTACCGCTTCTATTCCTATGGCGATGCCTGTCTGCTACTGCGTGTGCCATGAGCGAATTCCGCTTCGAATTGCAGACAACCGATGGCGCGGCGCGCACCGGCGTCATTCACACGCCCCGCGGCGAGATCCGCACGCCCGCCTTCATGCCGGTGGGAACCGCGGCGACCGTGAAGGCGATGATGCCGCAAAGCGTGCGCGAGACCGGCGCCGATATCCTGTTGGGCAATACCTATCATCTGATGCTGCGTCCGGGTGCCGAGCGCATTGCGCGGCTGGGGGGACTGCACAAATTCATGGACTGGCCACGGCCGATCCTGACCGACAGCGGCGGTTTTCAGGTGATGTCGCTGTCGGCGCTGCGCAAGATCAGCGAGGAGGGCGTCAAGTTCCAGTCGCATATCGATGGCCATGCCGAATTCCTGTCGCCGGAACGCGCCATGGAAATCCAGCGGCTGTTGGGCAGCGACATCCAGATGGTGTTCGACGAATGTCCGGCGCTGCCTGCCACCCATGACGCGATCGAGAAATCCATGGCGCTGTCGATGCGCTGGGCCAGGCGCTCCAGGATCGCGTTCGGCGAACAGCCGGGTCATGCCTGTTTCGGCATTGTGCAGGGGGGCACTTTCGCCGACCTGCGTGTGCGCTCCGCCGAGGCGCTGAAGGAGATCGGCTTCGACGGCTATGCGGTGGGCGGCCTGGCCGTGGGCGAGCCGCAGACTGCCATGTTCGATACCCTGGAGGCGACGGTGCCGCATCTGCCGGCGAACCGGCCGCGCTATCTGATGGGCGTGGGCAAGCCGTCTGACATCGTCGGCGCGGTGCTGCGCGGCATCGACATGTTCGACTGCGTGCTGCCAACCCGTTCGGGCCGCAACGGTCAGGCATTCACTTCCGAAGGCGCGCTCAACCTGAAAAACGCGCGATTCGCGGAGGACCCGGCTCCGCTGGACCCGGCGTGCCAATGCCCCGCCTGTCGCCAATTCTCCCGTGCCTATCTGCATCATGTGGTCAAGGCCGGCGAAATCATCGCCGCCATGTTGTTGACCTGGCACAACCTGACATTTTATCAAAATCTGATGGCGGACCTGCGCCAAGCCATTGCGGGGGCCGGTCTGGAGGCTTTTGCGGCGGGCTTTTTTGCGGGGTCGGAAACCGAAGCTCCGGCCGAGGCTTGATGACCGCCAACGTGCTGTTTTAGTTTGTAAATATGTTCTTCTGTCCAGTTTTGGACATGACATGGCAACCCTTGGACGGGACGCGGCAACGGAACCATTGCAAGGGTGCTTTTGCGGATGCGAGTTGCTAGTCTGCGATTGAGGTGGGAGCCCACTATTCGATGACTGTTGCTGCGTCTTTTGAGCATGCAGGCCACTACCCCTTGGGGGTGCGCAGTGGCGGCTCGCATTTGCGCCGCATCGCCATCGTTCTCGGCCTGATGACGGCCGATCTGGCCTGCTTCGCTATTGCCGACACCCTCTTGCACATTCTGGCCCAGCCGCCGGCGCTGGCGCTGTTCCGCAACCGCACCCTCGGTCAGCCCAACACGGTGATCGATCTGGTGATGATCATCGCGCTGATTTTTGTTTCGGCCCGCTATCTGGTGGGCGATTACAGCCGCCGCCAGCTGTTCTGGGACGGGGCGCGGGCCACGACCACCGCGCTTCTGGTCAGTGGCGGCGCCTATGTTGCCGCCGTGTCGTTGCTGGAACCCAGCGGGGTCCTTCCCAGCGTCGCGGTATGGACAAGCATGCTGTTCGCGCTGCCGACGGCGCGCCAGTTGATGCGTCTGTTCCTGGGGAGGATCGGCTTCTGGCATCTGCCGACCGCCATCATCGGTACCAGCCCGATGGCGCAGGAAGTGGTGCCGGTTCTGGGCAAGCAGTTGGCTCTGGGCCTGAAGGTGCAGTGGGTCGTGCCGGAGACCCCGGAGAAGCACCTTTCCAGTGCCTTTGCCGGTCTTGTTCCCATCACCGTGCCGCAGGAAGAGCTTCCGCAGGCCCTGATGGCCGCCGGCTGCCGTCAGGTGATCCTGGTGCCGGACGACCGCGCCATCGCCAATCCCAATGACCTGATCGACCAGCTGGTGGGTGCCGACATCGCGGTGGCGATCGTGCCCTCGCTGCGCCGGCTGCCGCTCTATGGTCTTTCGACCAACTATTTCTTCGGCAAGGATCTGCTTCTGCTGCAGGTCCGCAACAATTTGGCGCGGCTGCCCCAGCGCATCTTCAAGCGCAGCTTGGACATTATCGGCGCCATCATTCTCGGTTTCCTGCTCAGTCCTGTCTTTGCGGTTTTCGCCTTTCTGATTTGGCGCGAGGATCGCGGGCCGGTCTTCTTCCGCCAGACGCGGGTGGGACGCAGTGGGCGCGATTTCACCTGCTGGAAGTTCCGCACCATGGTGGTGGATGCCGAAGACCAGATGGCGCGCTGGGAGAAGGAAAATCCCGTCCTACTGGCGCGCTATTGCGAATCCAATTTCAAGCTGGCGGCCGATCCTCGCGTGACCCGAATCGGGGCCTGGATGCGCAAGAAAAGCCTGGATGAGCTGCCACAGCTGTTCAACGTGCTGCTGGGCGATATGAGCCTGGTCGGTCCACGGCCGCTCTTGCGCCGCGAACTGCCGGACTATGGCGCGGTGATCAGCCTTTACGAGCGCGTGCGCCCCGGCATTACCGGCCTGTGGCAGATCAGCGGTCGCAGCCACACCACCTTTGCCGAGCGGGTCTCGTATGACGAGTGGTACATAAAGAACTGGACGGTCTGGTACGACCTGGTGATCATCCTGCAGACCGTCTGGGTGCTGATGCGGGGCGAAGGGGCGTATTAAGGCCTGTGCCTGCTCGGTAATAGCGCTTTCATCAATGGCGATGAGCGCTTGTTGGGCAGGGGTACCCAAAGCACTGGAAATCCCCTGCGAAGCTGGAAATTTTCGCCAACATCGCGATTGACCCGATGGGGTCATCCCCATATGGTCCCGCCCCTTAGAGCCCGTAGCTCAGTGGTAGAGCATCTGACTTTTAATCAGAGGGTCGATGGTTCAATCCCATCCGGGCTCACCAGAATTACGAGCATTCGGCTGAGTACGTCCTTTTCAAACATCGTCGCTGGCACGAATTCAACAGGATCAAATTTTCCTCGCGTCGACAACGATAGAGAGCGCGCGGGGTGGTGACATCACGCGTTGATCATGATCGGGCGTCCGCATCACGAAGCCAAGCGAATAATCGATCTGGTCCAAGACGCTTTGCCCGCTGGGCATGGTGTAGTGGAGGTATTGAACTTCGCCCCCGGTCGCAAAACTCGATCCGTCAAACAGAGCCTTGACGGATTCGTAAACCGGGAACCATACGTGGCCACCCTCCACTACCTTCCCGTCTCGAAAAGCTCCGCCACCTTCGGGATCGAATATCGGGCGCCCTCCAGTATCCTTGATGGAGCGATCCAGCATCAATGCACATCCGTAGTCTGGAACGCTCAACCGGAACAATCCGCCGGGTTTCAGAACCCGGTGAATTTCCTCAATGATGGCAGAAATATCCTCGTAAGGCACATGTTCAAATACGTCCTCTGACTGAAACACGTGGATACTATTGTCAGGTATTGGCATCGGATTGCGGATGTCGTGCCGGATATTCCGGGTGGACGACACAAAGGGTGTTATGCCGAAGTGGGTTTTAAATTGGTTGAAATTACGGGCAAGCTCACCCGCGTATAATTTTGGTTCCTTTTGCCGCAAGAGTTTGTGCCAACTTGCCGCCGGTAACACACCGGCTTTGCAAAAAAGTCGATCGATTTGATCCAGTTTGCTTCTCGTGCTCACGATTGCATCGCTTCCCGCTTTGGCTCACCCAATATCAATCCGATCAAGTACCATGTAGCCCCTTGCTTAAGGCATTCCATATTCACACGCCGTGTCGGCGAAGAGTAAACTGCCATCCAATCCCGATATTAAGGAAGGCGCCCTGGCTGAAACGTACCGTTGCGCTAATTAGCTGCGTAGTAAGGATTTCTTGGAAGGTCTAATATCGACCATCCGGCGGACCTCATCGCCGCCTGTGTGTCGTCGGGCAGAGGAACAAGAAAAATCGCGGCCATCAGTATCCCATGCTGGTCGAGACGCAGGCGGCACAAGACGTCACGTATCGCAATATGGCGGCGCATCTTGCGCCCAAGAGGTGACTGAGGACTTACGAACTCCAACCCTGGCACATAGTAGTCGCATAGACCCTTAAACGCGACTTGTGGAATATTCATGCCTAAGGCGACCTTCTCAATTTCTCGGCGCGAAATCGTGAAAATGTAATTTCCGTCTTCTTCATAGGAGCTCTGATCCGGATGGCGGGTTCGTCCAATGGCTGAATTCAAAAAGTCCTTTACTATTTTTGGTAGAGCGGTCGCCCGATCATTCGGCTCTACAAGGATTACGCCTTTCTTGGCAACTCGCAGCATCTCATAAAGCGCAATCATCGGACGCGGAAAATGATGGTATGAATCCTTGCAGAATACGTAATCAAATGACGAATTCGGAAATGACAATCGTTCGGCATTTTCAACGCGATAATCTGGTATGAGGCCGCGCTGTTTCGATACTTTCAGCAGAACATCGGTGAGATTTGTCGGTAGTACACTGCAAACGCCTTTCTCGCCTAGGCGAATGGCATCAAGGCCGAAGCGGCCATCCCCCACCGTGAGCCAGCGCTCGCTCGTCTTGCCGCCGAGAAAGTCTGCTATCTCATAACCGCGCCCATTGCGCCAATAATCGGCATTAGATTTGTCAAACCAACTTTTTGCGATCTTTATGCGGTCCGGTTCCACCAGATCCGAATCGAAACCTCGGGCCTGTCGTTGATAGGATGCATCCTGAAACATAAGGCCTCCAACATGTTGTGTCCTGCGCATTGCGGCATGCTTATCGTCTCTAACCGCAGTGCTTGATAAGTCGCTCAATTACATAATTTTGTTGCGCATCATCCAGGGCAGAGTAAAGCGGAATCGAAACAGCACGGGAGTAGTAAGTTTCTGCTACAGGGAAATCACCTACCTTGAATCCCAATTCACGATAGTAGGGCTGCAAGTGCACAGGAATGTAATGAACATTGACACCGATTCCGTCATCGCGAAGTGCAGTGAACATTTCCGCACGGCCAAGTGGCGCTTCGCTTTTCAGCTGAATCACATATAAGTGCCAGGCTGAATAAGCGTCGGTATGCTGGTGCGGCAGAAGCAGGGGCAGTTCGGCGAGAGCTTGGTCATAGCGCGCCGCCAGTGCGTGCCGCCGTGATACCCATTCCTCCAGATGTTGGGTCTGCGACAACCCCAAGGCGGCCTGGATGTCCGTCATCCGGTAATTGAACCCTAGGGCTATCTGTTGATAGTACCACGGCCCGTCGGAAGGAGCGGTCATATCGGTGGTATCACGTGTGATTCCGTGGCTGCGTAACAGAAGCATTCTCTTTGCTAGACTGGCGTCGTTCGTCAGCGCCATCCCGCCCTCCCCGGTCGTGATGATTTTGACAGGATGGAAGCTGAAGATGGTGATGTCGCTGTACTGACAGTTGCCCACGGGGTGATTACGATAACGGCCACCAACGGCGTGTGAAGCATCCTCTATCACCCGGAAGCCATAATGTTGCGCAAGGCCATGGATGCCGGCCATGTCACACGACTGTCCACACA
>DASZVQ010000169.1:0-20751 GCA_035547275.1 Rhizomicrobium sp. | reverse complement strand
GGTGCCGGGAAGCTTCACCGTCACCAGCCAGATCGCGGTCACCTTCGCGCTCGCCTGCCTGGTGATCCTCCTGGTGATCGTGGTCGGCTTCATGAAGCACGGCATCGGCTTCCTGAAGCTCTTCGTACCGCACGCGCCCTGGTACCTCCTGATCCTGCTGGTGCCGATCGAAGTGATCTCCTTCTTCACCCGCCCGATCAGCCTCAGCGTCCGTCTTTTCGCCAACATGCTGGCGGGCCACACCATGCTGGCGGTGTTCGGCGGCTTCGTCGTCGCGCTGGGCTCGGCCGGCGGCATCCTTTCGGCGCTGTCTGTCGCGCCCATGCTCTTGATCGTGGCGATCATGCTGCTGGAACTGCTGGTTGCGTTTCTGCAGGCCTATGTCTTCGCCATTCTCACCTGCATCTATCTCAACGAAGCGCTTCACCTCCACGACAATCACTGATTTCTGGCACTAATCACCAAGAAGGGAATTACTATGGAACTTGCAGCTGCAAAAATGATCGGTGCGGGCCTTGCCTGTATCGCCCTGGTCGGCGCCGGCATCGGCATCGGCAACGTGTTCGGCAGCTATCTGTCGGGCGCGCTGCGCAATCCGGGCGCTGCCGCCACCCAGACCACCAACCTGCTCCTGGGCTTCGCGCTATGCGAAGCGACCGGTCTGTTCGGCCTGGTCATCGCGCTGCTGATCCTGTTCGCGTTCTAAGATGGCCGACGCCAGCAACACCACGGCGACGACGCAGGGCCAGCACGAGCCTGCCGGCTTTCCGCCGTTCAAGACAGAGACCTATCCCAGCCAGTTGTTCTGGCTGGCGATAACCTTCTGTTTCCTGTTCGTGGTGCTGTGGCGCGTGGCCGGCCCGCGTATCAACGCGGCGATCACCGGGCGGCGTCAGACCATCAATGGCGCGATCAATGACGCCGCCAAGGCCCGCGCCGATGCCGAGGCCGCGCAAGGCGCGTATGAAGACGCCCTGGCCAAGGCCCGGGCGCGCGCCAACGCCCTGGCCGAGGAAACCCGCAGCAAATTGAATGCGGAAATCGCCCATGCCAAGGCCGAGGCCGACGCCAAGGCGCATGATGCCATGGCGGCGGCGGATGCCCGCATCGCCGCCACCCGCGAAAGCGCCAAGTCGGCGGTGCAGGCCGCGGCGCGCGACGCTGCCATCGCCATCGTCGAGCGGCTGACCGGCGACAGGGTTTCGACCGAAGACGCCGCCAGGGCGTTAGGAAACTGATATGGAAATGCTGCACGATCCCGAATTCTGGGTCGCCACGGGCTTTGTTCTGGTGCTGCTCCTTCTGGTCTGGAAGGGCGTGCCCGGCATGGTCGGAAAGCTCCTGGACCGCCGCGCCCAGATGATCTCGGCCGAACTGGAAGAGGCCAAGCGCTTGCGTGCCGAGGCCGCCGCCCTGCTCGCCGATTACCAGAAGCGCGCTGCCGGCGCCGAGGCCGAGGCCCGCAGCATCGTGGAAGCCGCGGCAGCCGAAGCCGCCCAGTTCCAGAAGGATGCCCGCGCCGCGCTGGAAGCGCAGATCGAGCGCCGCGCCGCCGCCGCCCGGGACAAGATCGCCCAGGCCGAGGCCCACGCCCTGAACGAAATTCGCGGCCTGGCGGCCGATGCCGCGGTCAATGCCGCCCAAAAGCTGATCACGGCGCGGCTGGACGCTGAGCGTGCCAGCGGCATGATCGCCGACAGCATCAAGGGCCTTGGCGACAAGCTCAATTAAGATTGGCACCCTCGCCCGGTTCGTGCGTTCATAGGGCGTGCGAAGCGTCGCCATCAAACGCGCCTATGATCGCCCCTCTCCCCAAGACGGCACTCGCATTCTGGTGGACAGGCTGTGGCCGCGCGGGCTCAGCAAAAGCCAAGGCCGCGCTGGACGGCTGGAACAAAGACGTGGCGCCCACCCCTGCTTTGCGCGGATGGTTCGGCCACAGGCCCGAGCGCTTCCCGGAATTCGCCAAGCGCTATCGCGCCGAGCTGAAACACAACCCCGCCGTGGCGGAGCTGCGCAAGACCAAGGGCAAGGTCACGCTGATCTACGGCGCGCGCGACCCGGCCATCAATCACGCCGTGGTGCTGGCCAAGATGCTCAAGCCCTAAAGGCTCAGTGGACGTCGGTCTCCTTCAAGCCTTCATAATGCATGATGTGGTAATAGCCCTGCCAGCTGTTGGAGATCACCGGCGGCGGCAGCCGGGTCATGGGATCGTCGGTCCAGCGGTCGAAATGGCCCAGCATCTCGCGGGTCTCATCCACACCCACCAACCATTCGCCGCGATACCAGTTGCGCCACTTGCCATATTCGGCGCCCTTCTCCATTCGCTTGATCTCGGCAATGGCCGCCAGCGCTTCTTTCACGTCCTGATGCGCCTTGGCCTTGTCGCCGGCCTTGGCGCTGCGGATAGCATCCGACGTCGCCCACAGCATGCGGTTGCCGTCGCGGTTGATGGCGATTTCGGTCAGGACATAGGCCTCATAGAAGGGCTTGCGGTCGGCCGGCACGAAAGCCTCCGCCGCCTTGGCCTCGTTCCACACCGCATCCCAGCGCGGCTGGGCCTGGGAACAGACTTTCAGCTCACGCGCCATGGTCGTCTCGGCATAATTCTGCTCGATATCGCGGCCGTAATTGGGATCGACATTGAAGCCCAGAATGCGCACCGGTACCCATTTCGCCGACTGGCCCACGATATTGTACCAGGGCGGCGTGATCATGGTGGTCATCATCATCTGCCGCGCTTCGGTGTGATAGATTTGGTCGCCATAATCATCGCCATTTTCCAGCTTGGGAATGGCCTTGAAATAGTCCTCCCAGACCTTGGCCACCGCGGCGGCGGCTTTGTCGCCGAACTGGCGTGACGCCCAGTTGGCATAGGTCGCGCGCGCGCCGTCGTCTTTCGGCACCCCGCCCCAGGCCGTGTCCATGATCACCTTCGCTGTCATGCTGACGGGGCGGATATCAGAGGTGTTGAGCAGCATGTATCCGGTGGCGCCGGCTTTGATGTAACGCCCGAACTCCGAATAGATGCGGTCGACTGGCACCATCTCCGACAGCTGGTTGGCGCGGCCGTTGAGCATAGCGTCGTGATAATACATGCCCTGCCCCTTCGACACCTGGCCCTTGTCCTGGATCAGGCCATAGCCGGTGTCAGCCCACACCGTGGTGACTTCGGGCGGGATGGTGAGAAATCCCTGGCTCTTCAGCCGCGCGCCCTCCTGCCAGAGATCGGTGACAAATTGCGCATTGGGATTGACAGCGCGCACGATCTTCATCTGATCGGCAATCGCCTTGCTGATCAGTGCGCCTTGCGCCTTGTCATTGCCCGCCACGCTGGGGTCCATGGTGTTGTAGGCGGTGTCGGAAAGGCCGCGCAGGCCCACCGACCAAAGGATCTCCTGCTTCGGATCGTAGCCCCTCACCGCGTTGGTCCAGGCACGCTCCAGTATCTCGGGATGTTCAGTATAATTGTAGGGCACATTGGCCGGCCAGCGCGCCACATTCATGCCCAGCGGAATGGCGTGATGCTGGTTGAGGATGAGGCCGCGTTCGCCCACCCATTTCATCTGCGGATCGGTGGAGAAGGTCCAGGTCCCGGGCACCACCATGTTGCCCTTCAGCCGCAGGATGGTCTCGAAGATCTTGTCCATCACCGGCCTGGCGATGCCGGAATGATCGCTCTGCTCGCCCGGCGCCCAGCCGGTCAGCAGGTCCTCGTCATTGATGAAGAAGCCGCGATATTTGAACAGCGGCGACGGGAAGTTGCGCGACAGGCCGGCCGGAATGGCGACAGAGGCCTTCTTCGCCGGCTCATGGTCGTTCCAATAGTACATCGGATCGACGCCGAGATAGTCCTGGCTGAAGGTGTAGATCGCGTAGATGGTGCCGCGCATGTCGGCGCCCGACAGCAGGACATGATTGCCTTTGGATGCGATGGCGAAGCTTTCGGCCGCGCCGCCGGTAGGCGCGGCGATCACAATGGCGGGTCCGGAGGCCCGGGTCACGATCCGGGGCCGCGTGCCGAACACCTTGGCCATGTCGCCGGCCAAATCATCGGCCGCTTTCTTCACCGGGCCCGGCGCGTCCGGATTTTCGACAATGACGGTTTTGGCGTCGATGGTGAAACCGCCTTGCGCGGTTGCGGGCCCGGCAATGGCCAGCAGCAGGCCGGCCAATAGGATACGATGGCGCATGAGTCATCCCTGTTACCCGCTCTTCGGCGGTGTTAGCGGTAACAAGCTAACAAGCCACCCGCACGCAGCGCAAGTGGCCGGGACCCAAATAAATCAATCATTCTGCGTCGGCTCGCCCTGAGCGATCCAGGCCCTGGCCGCGTCATAATCGGCTTCAAAAAACAGCCGCACCGGATGATGGAATATCAGACGGAAGAAGCCGACAACATCGCGCCAGCCGCTGGCATCGCTAACGATGGCGACAGCACCCCAATCGCGCCAATGGGCCACGCCAAGCTTAACGTCGTCCTTCAGGGCTCCCATTTCCAGGCCGCTGAAATCCCGGTCCAGATGGATGAACAGCTTCAGGGGTCTGTGCTGGCGCATCCGCTCTTCCGCCGCGGGCACCAGCACCCGCTTATAATCCGCGGCAGACACTTTGCCTGTGACGGAAACCGCCAGCACATCGTCGGGAAAGCCGGGCAGAATTTGGAACATGCCGCGCTCCTGTCATGGACAAGGATTCAACGCGGCTGGCAGGGGGTTGGTTGGCGCTATCGCCTACTTTTCCGGATACACGACCCGCAGATGCAGTTCCTTGAGCTGCTTCTGGTTCGCGGGGCTGGGCGCATTCATCAGCAGGTCCTGCGCCGACTGGGTCATGGGGAACATGGTGACCTCGCGCAGGTTTTCCTCCCCCGCCAGCAGCATGACGATACGGTCGATGCCCGGCGCGGTGCCGCCATGCGGCGGGGCGCCATAGCGGAATGCATTCAGCATGCCCTTGAACTTTTCCTCGGTCTCTTCGCGGGCATAGCCGGCGATCTCAAAGGCCTTCAGCATCACATCCGGATCGTGATTGCGGATGGCGCCGCTCGACAGCTCATAGCCATTGCAGACGATGTCATACTGATAGGCCTTGAGGCCCAGAATGGTCTCGGCATCGCTGTTGCTCAGCGCCAGAAACTTCTCGCGGTCATATTGCGGCATGGAGAAGGGATTGTGGGAGAAGTCGATCTTCTTGTCGTCCTCGTTCCATTCGTACATGGGGAAGTCGACGATCCAGCAGAATTTGAATTCGTCTTCCTTGATCAGCCCCAGCTCGCGGCCGATGCGGGTGCGCGCCATGCCGGCCAGATTGGCGGCGCGGTCGGCCTTGGCGTCGGCGGAAAAGAACAGCGCATCGCCCGCCTTGACCTTGGCTACCCTGGCCATGTCGGCCAGCACCGCGGCCGGGATGAATTTGGCGATGGGACCCTTGCCCACCAGCACGCCGCCCTCGTCTTCAAATTGAACATAGCCCAGGCCGGCGGCGCCTTCGCCACGAGCCCATTCGTTCAGCTTGTCGAAGAAGCTGCGCGGTTGGGGACCAGCGCCCGGCGCCGGAATGGCGCGCACCGTCTTGTTCTTGAAGGCTTTGAACTCGACCTCGGCGCGGCCGAAGATCTCGCTGACGTCCACGATCTCGATCGGGTTGCGCAGGTCGGGCTTGTCGCTGCCATATTTCAGCATCGCCTCGGCATAGGGAATGCGCGGAAACTGATCGGGCGGGGTCACTTTTTTCCCGGCGCCGAATTCCTCGAACACGCCGGCCAGCACCGGGGCCACGGCATTGAACACGTCATCCTGGGTGACGAAGCTCATTTCCAGATCGAGTTGATAGAACTCGCCCGGCGAGCGGTCGGCGCGTCCATCCTCGTCGCGGAAACAGGGCGCGATCTGGAAGTAGCGGTCGAAGCCCGCCACCATGATCAGCTGCTTGAACTGCTGGGGCGCCTGCGGCAGGGCATAGAACTGGCCCGGATAGCGGCGTGACGGCACCAGGAAGTCGCGCGCGCCTTCCGGCGACGAGGCGGTCAGGATCGGGGTCTGGAATTCGGTAAATCCCTGCTCGATCATCCGCCGGCGCAACGACGTCACGATATTGGACCGCAGCATGATGTTTTTGTGCAGCCGCTCGCGGCGCAGGTCGAGAAAGCGGTAGGTCAGCCTGGTGTCTTCCGGATAGTCCAGGTCGCCGAACACCGGCAGCGGCAATTCCTGGGCCTGGCCCTGCACGCTGCAGCTTTCGATGCGCAGTTCGACCTCGCCGGTCGCCAGATCGGGATTGATGGTTTCGGGCGTGCGCGCCACCACCTTGCCGGTCAGGGTCAGTACCCATTCCGAACGCGCCGCATCCACCGCGGCAAAAGCGGCCGCATCCGGCTCGATCACGCATTGGGTGATGCCATAATGATCGCGCAGGTCGATGAAGATCAGCCCGCCATGGTCGCGCCGGCGGTTGACCCAACCCGACAGGCGCACGGTCGCCCCGACATCGGTCTTGCGAAGCTGGCCGCAGGTGTGGGTGCGATAGGCGTGCATGTCGAAATCCATACAATTCTTGGGGAAAGGCGCAGGTTTTGGCGGTTTATGAAGGGCCGGTCAAGGGCGCCGGCCATGCCCCCAACCCGTGCGGATTTGACGGTTTTTCCCGTCACATAGCCCCGCTACGGTGCCCGGGCATCGAGGGAATCGCCATGAAATCCGCCTGTCTGCTCGCCGCTCTTCTGCTGGCCACGCCTGCTGTCGCTCAACAGCCCGCCAGGCCCAAGCCGCACAATATCATCATCTTCGTGGCCGACGGGCTGCGCTATGGCAGCGTCACGGCGGAGAACATGCCCAACATGTTCAGGCTGAAAAGCGAAGGCGTGGATTTCACCAACAGCCATTCGCTGTTTCCCACCGTCACCACGGTGAATGCGTCCGCCATCGCTACCGGCCACTACATCGGCGATACCGGCGATTTCGGCAACGCCATCTATACCGGGGTGCCGATGATCAGTTCGTATGGCGCCCCGCTCGCCAGTCTCGAAAACGACATGGTGCTTTCGGAGATGAACCAGCGCTTCGGCGGCAACTATCTGAATGAAGACACGCTGATCGCGCGCGCCCGGGCGCAAGGCTTCAACACCGCGGTGATCGGCAAGCTGGGTCCCATGCGCATTCAGGACTCCACCGCCAGCGCGGACGGCAACCAGACGCTGCTGATCGACGACAATACCGGTCACGAAGGCGGCTTCGGCCTGCCCCAATGGTTCACCCGCGACATGAAGGCGAATTTCGTCGATGCGGCCGCGCCTCGCACCACCATGCCCGATTACGACCAGGAAGTATGGCTGATGAAGGCCACCACCCGCATCGTGCTGCCGCACTTCGCCGGCAGCGGCAAGCCTTTTGCCCTATTGTTCTGGAGCCGCGATCCCGACATCACCCAGCACAACACCAATGACAGCGTGGGCGAGTTCGATCCGGGCATCAACGGTCCCACGGGACTGGCCGCGGCGCGCCATGCCGATACCGAGCTGGGCGCCCTGATGAAGGCGTTGAAGGAACAGGGTCTGGACAAGACCACCGATGTCTTTGTCACCGCCGATCATGGCTTTGCCACCATCAGCCACGCCAGCGCCACCAGCCCGTCGGCGCATTTTGACCCCAACCTGCCGCTGGTCGATTTGACCTCGGGTTTCCTGGCGGTGGACCTGGCCAGCACCTTGCATCTTCGCCTGTTCGATCCGGGGCGCGCCTTCATGCCGGTGGATTTTTCGGGCGGCGGCAAGCTTTCGACCGGCACCGGTTTTCTGGGCGATCCAAAGAATCCCGATGTGGTGGTGGTGCCCAATGGCGGCGCGGACCTGGTCTATCTGCCGAAAATCGACGGCAAGGACGCCAATGCCAGGGCGATGGCCGGCGACATCGTCAAATTCCTCATCACCCAGGATTATGTCAGCGGCATCTTTGTCAACGACCGGCTGGGCAGGTTTCCCGGCGCGCTGGAGATGAGCAAGATCAACCTGATGGGCGATGCCCGTACACCCAAGCCGTCGATGGTCGTCAATTTCCGCAGCGATACCGGCATCTGCGAGGACAAGCTGCAATGCACGGTCGGAATCCATGACACCAGCCTGAAAACCGGCCAGGGCAGTCACGGTTCGCTGTCGCGCGCCGAGACCCGGAATTTCATGGCCGCCATCGGGCCCGATTTCAAAACCAGCTTCGCCGATCCCGCCCCCATCTCCAACGCCGATATCACACCTACGCTCGCCCGGATCGCCGGTATCGAGTTGGCCCCCAAGGGCAAGCTGCGGGGCCGGGTGATCAGCGAGGCGCTGGTGGGCGGGGCTCCCGTGACGGTGAGCAGGGAGACCCTGCAGTCCGATCCGGAGGGCACTGTCCGCACCATCCTCAACCGTGAACAGGTGGGCGATGCGGCCTATTTCGACGCCGCCGGCTTTGCCGGCAAGACGGTGGGGCTGACACCTCCCTAGAAGCGCCAGCCCCTAAGAATCAGGCGGCCGCGGAGCAGCCACCCTTATAGGCCACCAGATCGACCAGGACGTTGCCGGTCTCCAGCAGGGTCTTAAGGCCAGAGAGCACGCGCGGCCAGCCGCTGGAGATGCCCTGCTCCATCGCCGAACCGGGCTGGAGCTGATCGTGGATCACATTCAGCCGCACCATGCCGCCGTCCAGCGCGATCTCGAAGGTGACGCGAGAGGTCTCGGACGTGTTGCCCCGGTTTTCGGGCTTGACCCAGCTGATCACCAGCCGGCTGGGCGGATCGCATTCCATGACCTCGCCGGTCATATTCACACCAGCCGCGCTGTCCAGATTCACCATCTCCCATTTTGAGCCGGGCTTCCAATCCGAAACCATGGCCTTGCCCCAATACTGGCGGGTGAACTCTGGGGTGGTGATGGCATCCCACACTTTCTGCGGCGTGCTTTTGATATAGGTGACATAGACGAAGTCGCTCATGGACCATTCTCCTCCAGGGCCTGTTTCAGATTGTGAAGCGCTTGGACGCGGCCCTGTTCGAACTTGCCGATCCAACGCGCATAGATCTCGTTGATGGGAACGGGATTGAGATAATGCAGCTTCTCCCGCCCGCTCTTCGTGGTGGCGACCAGATTGGCCTCTTTCAGCAGATTGAGGTGCTTGGTCACCGCCTGCCGGCTCATATCGTGCCCCTGGCAAAGTTCCTGGAGCGTCTGGCCATTCTTGCGGCGCAACCGATCCAGAAGCTGCCGGCGGCTGGCGTCGGCGAGAGCCTTGAACACCTTGTCTTCGTCATCGGCGGCCATGGCCGGACAATAAGCAACTATTTAGTTGCATGTCAAGCGATTATTTAAATCCCCGCTTTCCGCCCGAATCCGCTATCACCGTCCCCAATGCGAATAGTCGAAACGAATGATGCGCTGGCGGCTTTTGTGGCCGAACTGGCGCATGCGCCCTACCTGGCGCTGGATACCGAATTCCTGCGCGATCAGACCTATTATCCCAAGCTGTGCCTGATCCAGGTGGCGGCGCCGGGGATCGAAGGCATTGTCGATCCCCTCGCCCCCGGGCTTGATCTGAAGCCCTTCTATGACCTGATCCGGCGTTCCGATATCGTGAAGGTGCTTCATGCGGCGCGCCAGGATATCGAGATCTTCTATCTGCAGGGCGGCGTGCTGCCCGATCCGTTGTTCGACAGCCAGATCGCCGCGATGGTGTGCGGCTTTGGCGATGCGGCGTCCTATGAGACCCTGGCGCGCAAGATCGCGCATGTGGAGATCGACAAATCGGCCCGTTTCACCGACTGGAGTCACCGGCCGCTTTCCAAGCGCCAACTGGAATATGCGCTGGCCGATGTCACCCATCTCAGGGTGATCTATGAATGGATGAAGGCCAGGCTGGAAAAGACCGGCCGCGCCCAATGGGTGGCCGAGGAAGTGGCGGCGTTGCAGGACCCTACGCTCTACAAACTGGAACCGGATCAGGCCTGGAAGCGGCTCAAGCCCCGCACCACCAACAAGCGTTTCCTGGCCGTGCTGGCGGCGCTCGCCGCCTGGCGGGAGCGCGAGGCCCAGGCGCGCGACATTCCCCGCGGCCGGGTGCTGAAGGACGAAGCCCTGACCGAGATCGCCGCCCATCCGCCGGAGACGCCGGAAGGGCTGGACCGCATCCGTGCCGTACCCAAGGGCTTCGCCAATTCCCGCATGGGCAAAGGGCTTATGGAGGCCATCGCTTCGGGCAATGAAGCGCCGCCGCCCGAGGGCGCCGTGGCCGAACACAAGCAGCGCCGCCGCCGCGAGCCCTCGCCGGCGGTTGTGGATCTGCTCAAGACCCTGCTCAGGTTGCGCGCCGAAGAGGCCGGGGTGGCACCGCGCCTGATCGCCAATGCCGAGGACATCGAGAAGCTGGCGGCCAATGAAGATGATGATGTCGCCGCCCTGCATGGCTGGCGCAATGAGGTCTTCGGCAAGGATGCCGTCGCCATGCGCAAGGGCGAACTCGCCATCGCACTGGAAAAAGGCGAAGCTGTCGTCGTTGAGCTTGAGGGAGAAAGCGAATGAGAAAAATCGCAATGGCAGCCGCGCTGCTGGCGCTTGGTTCCGTTACGGCGCAAGCCCAGACGGCGCAGCCGGCGAATTGGGCGACCCTGACCATGACCGCCGATATCGCCAAGCCGGCCAATGTCGCCTGGGAGCGTATCGGCGGCAATGACTGGTGCGGCATCGCCAAATATCTCGACGTCAAAAGCTGCGCGATCACGTCCGGCCATGGCGAGGTTGGCAGCCTGCGGCTAATCAACGGCTCGATCGTGGAGATCGCGGTGGCGCGGACCCCGCATTCCTATACCTATGCCCAGCCTTTCACGCCGATCTTCTATCACGGCACCATGGCGGTCGAGCCGGTCGACGCCAGGCATTCCAGGCTGGTCTACACCCTGATCTGGAACCAGACCGCGGTGGGCGACGCCAAGGCCCAGGCCGATGCGCTGCAGAGCCGCCACACCCGCTTCCAGGCGGCGGTGGACAAGATGGCGGCCGCGGCCAACGCGCCGTAAATACTCCGCTGTCATTCCCGGCCGAGCATTGCGTCAGCAATGCGAGGGGAAGGGAACCCAGGTAGAAAGACCGGGCGTGTTCTATCCGCCTGGGTCCCCTTTCCTCGCGCTCACTTGCGTTCGCGCTCGCCGGGGATGACAGGCGGTACTTAAGCCTCGTCCAGATTGGCCGATCCGGTCAGGAGGTCCGGCTCCGGCGGCTCATTGGGGTCGTAGGGGTCTTCATCGGCCGCCAGTTCGTCGGAGGGATTGGGCACATCGAAGCCCGAAGGCGGCATGGCTTCCAGGAAGCCGGCGGCCTTGAGCTCTTCCACGCCCGGCAGGTGCGCCACGCTTTCCAGTCCGAACTGGACCAGGAAAGCCTCGGTGGTGCCGTAGGTGACGGGGCGGCCGGGCGTGCGCTTCCTGCCCCTTATCTTGATCCAGCCGATCTCCATCAGCATGTCGATGGTGCCCTTGGAGATGGCGACGCCACGGATATCCTCGATCTCGGCCCGGGTAACAGGCTGGTGATAGGCGATGATGGCCAGGGTCTCGATCGCGGCCTTGCTCAGGCGCTTCTGCTCTGGCTGCTCCTTGCGCAGCAGAAAGGCCAGGTCGCTGGCGGTGCGGAACTGGTATTTTCCAGCGACACAACAAAGATTTACGCCGCGCTTTTCATAAACTTCCTGAAGAGCCTTCAAGAGGCCCGGCACATCCGCGCCTTCCGGCAGCGATGTTGACAGCGCCTTTTGGTCCAACGGCTCGGCCGCCGCGAACAACAAGGCCTCGACCATCCTGAGATGCTCGGGGTTGGCTTTCACGCTCTCGGCGTCCATTTCGGTTTCAATCGTCTCAATCATCTGGGCTACGCTGCTCATCTTCAGGCTCCCGCCCCGTTGGCGGCCGGCGGTATTTCGGCCGGAGGAACATCCGGGAGGCGCTGGCCGTCCCGGACATAGATTTCGGCAAAGGGCGCGGACTGCTGCAGCTGCAGCTTGCCGTCGCGCGCCATCTCCAGACAGGCCAGCAGGGTCGAGGCAACCGCCG
Organism: Rhizomicrobium sp.; assembly: GCA_035547275.1. Taxonomy (GTDB): domain Bacteria; phylum Pseudomonadota; class Alphaproteobacteria; order Micropepsales; family Micropepsaceae; genus Rhizomicrobium. The sequence continues at coordinate 8,681 of DASZVQ010000169.1, read as the reverse complement.
AGCGGCGCCGGCTGCCGCCGGACCATTCCATCGGCAGAAGCCGCGTCAGGGCGCTCCAGTCGGAGATCTTGCCCAGCATCCGCTCCAGCCGCTCGCGGGCTTCCTCGATCTGCAGCACGATGGGCTGGACCGGGCGATAGGTGCCGCCTCCCATGCGCCGCACCCGGTCGGTGGCATAGGCGCTGAGCAGGTCGTAAAGCGTGTCCTTGTAGGTCCTGAGCTTGATCACATTCACCGGCTCGGGATCGCCGCGGCCGAAGACGTCACGGTCCAGCCGTTCGCGTCCCATCAACCGGGTCGCGGCGGCGCGCATCGCATCCAGCCGCTGCAGGCGCCAGCGCAACCGGGTCGCCATCTCGTCCGCGGTGGGCTCGCCCTCCGACGTCTTTTCCTGCGGCAGGATCAGGCGCGACTTCAGATAGGCCAGCCAGGCCGCCATCACCAGATAGTCGGCCGCCAGCTCCAGATTCAGGCGCTTGGCGGATTCGATGAACTCCAGATACTGCTCGGCCAGCTTGAGGATGGAGATCTTGGCGATATCCACCTTCTGGTTGCGGGCAAGCGTCAGCAGAAGATCCAGCGGCCCTTCAAAACCGTCCACCTGGATCAGCAGCGCCTGATCGTCGGCGACGATGGCGCCCCCGAGGGAACCCTCGAAATCGTCGAAATTCTCGCTCTGCTCCGCACCCGTCATGCGCAGGGTTCCAACAGGCTGGCCAGCCGCGCCTGCGCGGCGGCGGGATCAAAACCGCCCGGCGCCGCCAGATGGGCAAGCGCCTGCTCGCTGCGCTTGAGCGCGCGGCCATTCAATTCTGTCACTTCCGACGCCACGTCCTGCATCTCATCCATATCGCCGTTGCAGTGAAGCACCAGGTCACAGCCCGCGAACTGGGCCTGTTTGGCACGCACCGACAAGGGCCCGTCGAGCGCCTTCATCGAGAGGTCGTCCGACATCAGGAGCCCGTCAAATCCTATCTCACCGCGTATCACATCCCGAATGACTTTGGGGCTGGTGGTCGCAGGTCGCTGTGGATCAATCGACTCATAGACAACATGCGCTGTCATCGCGATGGGACAGGTGTCAAGGCTGCGGAAGGTCACGAAATCATTGGCGGAAAGGTCCGCCACGCTGGCCGAAACCCGGGGCAGGTCCAGATGGCTGTCGGCCCCCGCCCGGCCATGGCCGGGAATATGCTTCATCACCGGCAGAACGCCGCCGTCCAATAGCCCTTCGATCTGGGCCTTGCCCAGGCTGATCACCGTGGCGGGATCGGAGGCAAAAGCGCGATCCCCGATCACGTCATGGCTGCCGGGAACCGGAACATCCAGCACCGGCAGGCAATCCACATTGATGCCCAGGCTGGCCAGATCATGGGCGATCAACCGGGCATTGAGGTAAACCGCCTCGCGGGCGGCCTCGGGATTGGCGCCATAAAGCGTTCCGAAACGCGCGGCGGGCGGGCGGGCCTGCCAATGCGGCGGCTTCAGCCGGGCGACCCGGCCGCCCTCCTGATCGATCAGGACAGGGGCTTTCTCATCACCCACCGTTTCACGCAATTCCTGAACCAAGGCTGTGACTTGGGCCGGATCGTTAATGTTGCGCGCGAAGAGAATGAAGCCCCAAGGCAGCGTCTCGCGGAAGAAGCTTTTCTCCGCCGCCGACAAGGTCGTGGCGGCACAGCCATAAATGGCCCGGCTGCGCACGGCTATTTGCCCGGGATACAGGCGCCGCCGTCTGCCTTCAGCCGGTCGCACAAGGACGTGGCCATGGCCTTGTCGGCAAAGCCATTGATCCTGAGGCGATACCAGGTGCCCTTTTCGCCCAGATCGGCCTGTTGCACCTCGTCGGAATAGCCCGCCAGCAAGGCCGCATGTTTGGCCTTGTAGGCCTTCCAGGCGGCATCGGCATCGGCCTGGCTCTTATAGGCGCCGATCTGCAGGACATAGCCGCCAGAGGCGGCAGGCTTGGCCGGGGCGGCAGCGGCAGTCTGAACCGGAGATGCGGCCGAAATTGCGCCAAGCTGACGTGGCGCGCCGGTGGCCGGGCCGCCGACGGGCGCGGGCGCCTGCCTGGCGGCAGGCGTGGGCCTGGGCGCTTCCGCAACCGGGGTGGCATTGGCCTGCTGGATCAGGGCAGCCACCGACTTGGGCGGCGCGGCGGCAGGCTTGGCTGCCATCGGGGCGGGCTTGGGCGCAAGAGCCAGTTTGGGTGCGGGCGGCGGGGGCGTCGGCTTGGCCGCTTCAGCCGCCGGAGCCGGCTGAGGTACAGCCGCGGGCGGCGGCGCAGGCTTGGGCGCTTCCGCGACGGGCGCGGCGGCAGACTTAGCCGGCGCGGCCGGCGCGCTGCTGCTGTCGGCGCTATCGTCAGGCGGGGCCGGCTGCTCGTAAATCTTGAAGCCCTGATAGGGCACGGTGTTAGCGCCCGAGCCCTGCGGCGGAGCAACGCGTTCAGGCCCCGCGGCCGCGGTCAGTACCGGGGTCTCGCCCCTGCCCCGCGCCACGCCTTGGGTATAGGCCAGCCAGACCACGCCACCGAACATGGCCAGCACCAGAAGCGCCAGCACGATCAGAAGCGGCAGGCGCGAGCCTTCTACATCTTCTTCTTCCTCGGAGCCGTCGAACACGCGAACCTCGTCGCTGGGTTCATAGACGCCGCGATCGTACTTGGCCATGAAAGTTCCCGAATCTGCGAAGCATGATCTTAGCACCCGCTCCGGTACGAATCATGCGTCTTAGAGCTGGATTTCTGTGTGAAAAACCCGCGCATATTCCGCCAGTGCATAGCGGTCGGTCATGCCGGCGATATAGTCGCGCGCCACCGTGCCGGGAACCGCCGCGCGGGCGGCATCCGCCCAGTCGGGCGGCAATAGGGCCGGATCGGCGACAAAGGCCTCATACAAGTCGGTGACGACACCTTGCGCGCGGGTCATGGACGTCATGACCCGGGGATGGCGATACATATTCTGCATCTGGAAGCGCTTCAGCGCCTTCAGCCGCTGGAGCAGCGCCGGCGAAAAACTCGCTGTCGCCCGGCCGGCTTCGCGCACCGCGGCGGTGCTGGCCATGCCGCGGAGATTTTCGCGGGTCTGGGCCATCACATCCTCCATCAGCTCGCTCATCAGGGTACGGATCAGTTCTCCGATGAAGCGCGACAGTTCCAGTTCGCCATGGCGTTCCAGCACGCCCTTGACATGCTCGCCCGCCAGCGGCGCCTCGGTGAGGTCATGGATGGTGAAGATGCCCGCCCGCAGCCCGTCGTCTATGTCGTGGCTGACATAGGCGATGTCGTCGGCCAGCGCGGCAAGCTGGGCTTCCAGTCCCGGCCAGCGCGACAATTCCAGCGGCCAGCGCCTGTCGAAACTGGCGATGGGACCCGGCAACGGCCCCAACAGCGGGCCATTATGCTTCACAAGACCTTCCAAGGTCTCCCAGGTCAGATTCAGGCCGTCGAAATCGGCATAGCGATGTTCCAGCTTGGTCACCAGCCGGAGCGCATGGGCATTGTGATCGAAGCCGCCAATGTCCCTGGTGACGGCATCCAGCGCTTCCTCGCCGGCATGGCCGAACGGCGTGTGGCCCAGGTCATGGGCCAGCGCCACCGTCTCCGCCAGGTCTTCGTCGGCCGACAGGGTACGCGCCAGGCTGCGCGCCAGCTGCGCCACTTCCAGCGAATGGGTCAGCCGGGTGCGGTAATAATCGCCTTCATGCTGCACAAAGACCTGGGTCTTGTGCTTGAGGCGGCGGAAGGCGCTGGAATGGATGATCCGGTCGCGGTCGCGCGAATAGCAGGATCGAGTGGTGCTTTCCGGTTCGGGGTAAAAACGGCCACGGCTCTGTTCAGGCCGCGTCGCATAGGGGGCATGCGGACCGGGCGGGCTGACAATGGAGCCCAGAAGACGGCCCGGAGGCAGGGCTGCGGCGGGGTTGGTTTCGGCCATGCCGAGGACTACATAGAGGGCGGAGCCGAGACTGCAAGAGTGCCCAAGGAATCGTCATGTCCGCCCTGCCCGTCACCATTTCCGACCGCGCCGCCCGACGGATCGCCCAGATCCTGAAGAGTGAGGCCGAGCCAACGGCCCTGCGCCTGGCGGTGACCGGTGGCGGCTGTTCCGGTTTCCAGTACAATTTCGCCCTGGACGACGCCCAGCTGGACGAAGACCTGGTGGTGGAAAAGGACGGCGCCAGGGTGCTGATCGATCCGGTGTCGCTGGATTTCCTGGCTGGCGCGGAGATCGACTTCACCGACGACCTGATCGGTCAGGCCTTCAAGGTCAACAATCCCAATGCCACCGCCTCCTGCGGCTGTGGCACCAGCTTCACGGTCTAGCCTCTTTCGGCCATGGTGGACGCCATCGCGCGATTGGTGCATGACCGTCAGCCATGAAAATTGCTACCTGGAACGTCAATTCCATCAAGGCGCGGCTGGAGCCAGCCCTGGCCTGGCTGAAAGAGGCCAAGCCGGATATCCTGGCGCTGCAGGAAATCAAGACCGTCGACGAGAACTTCCCCCGCGAGGCGTTTGAGGCGCTGGGCTATAACTGCGCCGTACACGGACAAAAAAGCTATAACGGCGTCGCTTTGCTCTCCCGCCGGCCGATGGAGGATGTCACGCCCAGGCTGCATGGCGATGACGCCGACGACCATGCCCGCTATCTGGAAGCGGTGATCACCGGCGATCATGGCGTGGTGCGTGTCGCCTCGATCTATGCGCCCAACGGCAATCCCTGGCCCGGACCCAAATTCGACTACAAGCTGGCCTGGTTGGAGCGGCTAAGGCTGCGCGCCAAGACGCTTCTGACTCATGAAGAACCGGTCGTGCTGATGGGCGACTATAATATCATCCCCGAGGACAAGGACGCCGCCAGGCCGAAAGCATGGCTGAAGGACGCCCTGTTCCAGCCAGAAGCCAAGGCGGCGCTGCGCCGGATCGAGAATCTGGGCTATACCGACGCCTTCCGCGCGCTGCATACCCAAGGTGGGCATTACACCTTCTGGGACTATTTCGGCTCCTGGGAGCGCAACAACGGCATCCGCATCGACCATCTGTTGTTGTCACCGCAAGCCGCCGACCGCCTCAGGGCCTGCCATATCGACAAGGAGGTGCGTGGCGCCAGCGAGAAACCGTCGGATCACGTACCGATATGGGCGGAGTTAAATATCTGACCGTCTTCTTGCCGCCCCAATCTCGATTATAGTCGCCCCACATGAAGTTTCCCCCCCTTATCGCCATTCTGCTGCTGTCGACCGCGCCGGCGCTCGCCGCCGACAAGCGCGTCTTCCGCATCGATAGCCTGATCGCCACCCAGAAACATGGCCAGATCATCCTGCAGGCCAAGGGCGCGGTGCAGACCGGGGGCTGGAGCAAGCCCAGGCTGCACCTGATCCATAATGACGGCCGTGTCATGACGGTGGAGTTTCTCGCCACGCCACCGCCGCCCGACATGACGGTGATCGACGGACTGGTGCCGGTGACCGCCACGGCCCAGATCCGCGGCCGCGCGGAATCGGTGCATGTCGAGGCCGACGAGAACGAGATCACGTCCCAGGTGCTTCGCTGATGCAGATAGACGTCATCTCCGATACCGTCTGTCCCTGGTGCTTCATCGGCAAGCGCCGGCTGATGCGCGCCATGGAGCAGCGGCCAAACATCGCCTTTGACGTGAAATGGCGGCCCTATCGCCTGGACCCGGCCGTGCCCAAGGGCGGGATGGACCGCCAGGCTTATATGCGGGCCAAGTTCGGCGACGATCCCATGAAGATCGTGGAGATGCACAAGCTGATCGCGGCCGAAGGAGCAAAGGACGGCATCGAGTTCGACTTCGCCGCCATCACGCGCCGGCCCGACACGCTGGATTCCCATCGCCTGGTGCGCTGGGCGGAAGCCACCGGCGTGCAGGACGATGTGGTGGAGCGGCTGTTCATCGCCTATTTCGAGAATGGCGAGGATATCGGCGACATCCGGGTCCTGGCCGATATCGCCGATATCTGCGGCATGGACGGGGTGGAGATCGCGCGGATGCTGGAAAGCGATGCCGATGTCGCGCTGGTGGAGCGCGAGGACCAGATCGCCCATGAGATGGGCGTCACCGGCGTGCCGGCCATGATCTTCGGCAACCGCCTGGCGGTATCGGGCGCGCGCGAACCGGAATTGCTGCTGTCGGTGATCGACCGGGTGGCGGCCGAGCAATCCGCGCAGCCTGCCGTAGCGGATGCGGACGAAGACGACGAAGCCGAAGACGAATAATCCGCAGGCTATTTCCCGTTATATTCGTACCAGGTCAGCCAGCCCGGCTCCTGCATGTCCAGGCAGACCACGTCTGCCGGCCTGCCCCTGCCTTTGATATCGGCCGTGGCGCAGGCCGCCGGCGCCATGTCGTCGTCCATCTGATGGCGCGTCCAGCTTTGTCCGGCCGGATCATTGGCCTTGTAGAAATACATGCTCTGGCTGGAGCGGTTGCCGCCGGCCACGATCTCGTCATTGCCGTCGCCATCCACATCCACCAGGGTCAGGGCATGACCGTTGGCGAGATGGTCATCGATCACCTGCGCGGCGAAGCCGCCCTTGCCGTCCGGCCTGTGCACCACCAGCCGGTTGCCGTGGAAGGGCTCGATGGTGACGTAGAATTTCTGCCCTCCGAGACGCCCGATCATCACATCGCTGGAGCCGCCGCCCGGCCAAGGCGCGTTCAGGCCCGGTGTCAGCGGCGTGCGGGTCCATTCGCCGTCACGGAATTCATGAATGTTGGTGCCGGAATAGCCGGAGGTGATCACATCCTGACGCCCATTGCCGAACCAATCCTGGATGTCGAGACCATGGCTCACGCCGTGGTTCGCCAGCGTGATGGTTTCGCGCTTCCAACCGGTCTCCGGCCGGTAGACATAAAGCGGCGTGACATTGCGGTCGGGATCGGGAAAGCCGGTGGCCGTGCCCGCCAGGATGGGGGAGACCACCAGCGCCATCCTGCCATTGCCGGAAATGTCGGCGAAACGGACGCGATGGGTGGAGGGCACATTGTCGATCACCCGCGCGATCTTCCACGGCCGGCGCGGATCGCCGTCATGATGCAGGATGGCCACCGTGCCGGCGTCCTTGTGAGGATCGGTATTGAAGCGATAGGCCAGCGCGATTTCGGGAATGCCATCACCGTCAATATCGGCGGCATCCATATAGACCGGCTTGGGCGCATCCTTCGCCGTAATGATGACATGCGGCGTCCAGGTGGGATTTTCGTACCAGATGATGGCGTCGGTCGTGAGGCCCAGCGCCACCATGTCGGGCCGACCGTCATGGTTCATGTCGGTCACGATCAGCGAATAGCCCTGGCCGATGCCCGAGGCGACATGATGGATGATGAAGGGCGCGGTGACCGGTGGCGGCGGCGAGGTCTTCGCCGCGGGCGGGGTCTGCGCCATGGCCGAAACGGCAAGCATCAGCGGCAAGGCCGCAAGCAGCACGGAACGCATGGCGCTACCCCAAAGCTCTTTCGGGAACGCTAGGCGATTTTGGACGGCTTAGAAAGCGACGGTCATAGCCTTTACGCTGACTTTACGCGGCGTCTGCGACCACTTTGTTGCGGCCGGTGCGCTTGGCGCGATAGAGCGCCTGGTCGGCGCGGTGCAGCAACTGATCGGCGGTATCGCCCTCGCCTTCGGCTTTGGCGATGCCGATGGAAATGGTGATGTTGAGCGCGCCGGGCTCGCGGCTGATCTTGACCGGCGTGGTCTCGATCGACTGACGCAGGCGTTCGGCGATGTTGTAGGCGAAGGCCATGTCGGTATCAGGCATGGCGACCACGAACTCCTCGCCGCCATAGCGGCAGGCCAGGTCGATGCCGCGCACATTGGCGCTGATGCGCGACGCGAATTCCCTGAGCACCTCGTCGCCGATGTCATGGCCGTGGGTGTCGTTGACCTGTTTGAAGAAGTCGATATCCATGATCACGAAAGCCAGCGGGCGGCCGTTCTTCTTGGCATTGCCCAAGAGCGTGTCGAGATGGCGGCTCATGTAACGGCGGTTGTGCAGGCCGGTGAGCTGGTCGGTGATCGCCATTTCCAGGCTGAGCTGGACATTGTGGCGCAACCGGTCGGCATAACGCTTCTTGCGCAGCTGGGTGCGCACGCGCGCCACCAGTTCGTTCTTGTCCACCGGACGGGTCAGATAGTCGTTGACGCCCATCTCCAGCGCCTGGGTCAGCTTGCGGCGGTCGCCGTCCGACACCACCACCAGGATGGGCACATGGCGGCCTTCCGGCAGGGAGCGCAGCTGCGAACACAGGCGCAGGCCGTCAAAGCCGCGCATGCCCAGCGACACCACGATCAGGTCGAAATCCCCGCCCTTCACCCGCACCAGCGCTTCCTCGAACGTGTCGGCGGAAGCGACTTCATGCTTGGGGGTCAGCGCGCTGGCGAACCAGGCCACGCTTTCGGCGCGGTCCTCGATCACCAGGATGCGCCCCGACTGGTTGTTCTCGATCAGCGTCTCGGCCGGATCGATCAGGCCCATGCCCTGACCGGTCGATTCGCGCATGCGCAGTTCGTCGGTCATCATCTTCAGGCGCACCAGGCTGCGCACGCGCGCAAACAGGGCGGCGTCATCCACAGGCTTGGTAAGGAAATCGTCGGCGCCGGCATCCAGGCCCGCGACGCGGTCGGAGGGCTGGTCCAGGGCGGTGACCATGACC
>DASZVQ010000168.1:0-17234 GCA_035547275.1 Rhizomicrobium sp. | reverse complement strand
TCCATCAGCCAGGCACGCTTGCGGGCCGGCGCACAATCCTTCGGGCCGGTGTCTGACCCCAAGCTGGATCTGACTGCGAGCAATCTCAAGCTGGCGGGGGCGGACATCAGCGCTGATCTGTCCGCCACAGCCAGTGGCGGGATGCACGTCCACATCGCTGTTCCACGCGACCTGGCGCTGACCAGGGCGGTTGCGGGCAATCTGGCGCGGCTGGAGCTGAATTTCACTGGGGCTGTCGAAAAGCACGGCAACGCGCTCAAGGCACGGTTTTCCGCGCCGGTCTCCATCAAAGGCGCGCATGGGGCGGCGTTGCGGCTTGCAGGCCTGGTCATATCCGGCTCGCCCGACAGTGTGGATGCTTCGTTCCAGGCTGATCTCGGCGGTGGCGGCCTGCCGCCGGTCAAGGCTTCTATCGACAATCTGGCATGGAGCGGCGGCGGCTTCACCGCCAACACTGCTTTCAGCACCCACCTCAGTTACGCCATGCTTCACGACGCCACGCTTTCCACCAGTGGCGTATTGTCCTGGCAATCGGGCCGTTATGCCTTCACATCCAAGGCTTGCAGTCGCATCGGCCTGGCCGCCTTTCATCCCGGCACCAGCGATCTGGCCAAGGATGTTCGCGCCACCCTCTGTCCGGTCGGCGCGCAGCCGATGATCACGGGCGAGGGGGCGCACTGGAAACTTTCGGGGCTGGCGCGCGATGCTTCCGCTTTCCTGCCATCGGCCGATGCCCAGGCCGATAAACTCGCTGGCGTATTGGCCTTTGAAGGCGTGGGTGGCGATTTCCATGGCCAGGTTTCGGGCTTCACCGGCCAGATATCCGACAAGGCATCCCCGGCGCGATTCAAGCCGGTCTCGGGCCGTGGCGCCATCATGCTGGCAAAGGGCGTTTGGCGCGGCCAGCTTGCCGTCAGCAATGCAAAGACAGACATGCTGGGTACCGTCACCTTCCAGCATGTGATGGCTACGGCCGCGGGCTCCGCCCATATCGCCGCGCCCCATCTGACGTTTGTGGCGGACAAATTCGCGCCGGAAGATCTGTCCCCGCTGCTTGCCGCCTTCCGCAAGGCCAATGGCAGTATCGATTTCCAGGGTGACATTGCCTGGGCTCGTGACGTGCTTACCAGCCATGGCACCCTGGGCATCGGCAATCTGGATTTCCTGACCCCGCTGGGCACGGCGCACGCGATCAGGACCAGGCTGGAATTCACCTCGTTGCTGCCGCCCAAGACGGCGGAGAACCAGCAACTCACCATCTCACGCATCGACTGGACCCTGCCGTTCAGCAGTGTCGATCTCCATTTCTCCCTCGATCCGGCGCTGGTGAAGGTGAGCGCGCTATCCAGCGGCTGGGCCGGCGGCAAGGCCAGTCTTGACGCCTTCAGCATCAATCCCGCTCATCCGGGCCAGATCGCGAGCGCCGCGCAATTCCAGTCCATTACCCTGGAATCGTTGATCGCCGCTTCCAATCTGGGCAGCAAGATCAAGCTGACCGGCAGGATCTCGGGCCGCGTCCCCTTTACCTTCGGTCCGGAGGGGCTGCGCGTCGCAAATGGCCATATCGCCTCCAACGGGCCGGGCCGGCTGTCGGTCGACCGCTCGCTGTGGATGCAGGGCGACGCCGCCATCTCCAGCAATGCGGTGCAGGATTTCGCGTATCAGGCGCTGGAAAACCTGGCCTTCGACAGCCTGAGCGCCGATCTCAATTCGGTCGCGGGGGGACGGCTGCAGGTGGTCTTTCACATCAAGGGCTATAGCGACCCACCCAGGCCCCAGACCGCCAATGTCGCCATCACCGACATCATCAATGGCACCGCGCTCTACAAGCCGATCCCGTTGCCCAGCAACACGCCCATCGACCTGACCCTGGACACATCCCTTAATTTTGACGAACTCTTGAAGTCCTATGCGGAAGCGTGGTCAAAGAGTCTCAGTCCGGAGGGGCACCCGGGCGCCAGTGTCGGAGCAAAACCATGAAGCAAATGTTTTTTGCCGCCTGCGCATTGATCGCGCTGGGCGCCTGCACCCCGACCATCCGGGTCGAAGTCGCGCCGATCAACATCTATGCCAAGCTGGATGCCGATGTGCGGATCAAGCTGGACAAGGAAGTCCAGACCGCCATCCAGCAGAACCCCGATCTCTTCTAATCCGAAGGACGCTCCAACATGCGCAACTTCAAATTCGTGATCCTGGCTGCCGCTTCCCTGATGCTGGCCAGCCCCGCCTTCGCGGATCTGGCCAGCGACAAGGCCACGGTCGACGCCGCAAAGGCGGCGGGCAAGGTCGGCGAACAGGCCGATGGCTATCTGGGCATTGTCGGCGGCGCCGATGCCGCGACGTCGGCGGCGGTCGAGGAGATCAATGCCGGCCGCCGCGCCGTCTATAGCCAGACCGCGGCCAAGTCCGGCGTGACGCCCGATGCCGCCGGTCAGGCGACCGGCGCGCAGTTGATCGCCAAGACCCCGCCGGGCCAATACATCAAGCCGCTGGGCGGCAGCTGGACCAGGAAGTAGTCCGGGATCACGCCAGATCGATCGCTACCACTTCGTGCAGGCGGATTTTCGGTACCTCCACCACCAGCCGGCCGCCGTCGTGTGACGTCTTGGGCGTCATGCCGCTTTCCAGCAGCCTGACCGCGCCGATCCTGGCGCCGGCCGGAATCTCAAGCGACACGGTATAAGGCCCGGCCGGCAGCATCTCGCGATAGGGGCCCTTCATCATCATGGGATTGTTCATGTTGACGATATGGGCGGCCAGCGAATTCTTCTGCCGCCAATAGGAAATATCGACCACGCCCGGACCGGTCACGCTCATGGGCTGGGTCTCGTCCGCCGCCCAGTCGACCGCATTTTTCAGCAGCACCAGATGATCGGCCGCCAGCACTTCCCAGAAGGTGCGGTCCAGATCCATGGGGAAATAGACCACCCGGCCCTTGCCCACCTGTCGGCAGAAGGCCATCGGGATATTGGTCTCGGGCGTCATGGTATAAACGCGTTCCATCGGCAGGTCGGGATAGCTGGGGACCAAGGTCAGCGGCGCCTGGCCGTTGTCATGCGGCTTGACCGCGATCTGCTGTGTGGGGGCGATGATGCGCGGCGCATCCTCCAGCCCTTGCGTCAGCGGATGGGGATGGCGCGGGGTGAGATAGCTGTTCTTCACCTCGGCGGTGGTCTTCACATAATCGCAGCCGAACAGGTCAGCCAGGCCGAAATTGGCGCGCCGCCTGCCGGTCTCGTCATAGAGCGAGGTTTCGCCCGTCGCCACAATGCGCCCGCCGGCCATCACGAAATCGCGGATCTGCTGGCACTGGTGATCGGACATGGCGGCGATATCGGGCATCACCAGCACACGGTAGCGGCCGATATGCCGGGGTTCCAGCTGGCGGTCGTCGGCCATCTCGAAGGGGATGCGCGCTTCCACCAGCGCCTGATAATAGCCGTTCTGCGAATCGGTCACGCGCTGGGCCGCGCGCACGCCGTCGCCGGCGGTGAAGGCGGTGCCGCCCGCGGTGAAGATGCCTGACTGGGTGGAATTGACCATCGCCACCCGCGCAAGATTGGCGGTGTTGCGCATGTATTTGTCATGGGCGTAATGCCACTGGAAGATCTTTTCCACCGGCTGCACCCAGCGCGCGTCGAAGATGCGGGCGTTGAACTTGCAGTACCAGGGGCGAAAGCCCTGGGCGATGCCGGAATGGGCCCAGGCTTCCAGCTCGGGCCCGCGCTGCACCGAATCCTTCCAGCGGTTCTCGTCCTCGATGCCGACATTGAACAAGCCGCAGACCGGCAGGTTCTGCATATAGGCGCGCACCTGCTTGGCATATTTGCCCATCATCCAGACCGGGGTGGTACCGCTCCTGCCCTGGCGGTCCACCGCCACGATGGGGATGATCACATTGTTGGGATCGTTCATGCCGCCATTGGGGCTGAAGAAGCAGTCCTTTTTCGAAGCCTTGACCGTGTCGTCCCACAGCTTGAACTGTTTCCAGCGCATGTCGGCATTCCACTGGATATACGCCTTGCGCTCAGGATTCTGCGGGTCGTTGGTGGTGGGCAGTTCCATGCCGGTGGCGGCGCGGAATTTGGTGCGGCAGGTGTTGCAATAGCACATGCCGCTGCCGGCCCAGCGATTGCCGAAGAAACCTTCCGGCTGATAATTGTCGGCGATTTCCTTCAAGACCGCCGGCATGAAGTCGAACATGAAGCCGCCATTCTGGCAGGTGACATACATGTCGGCGGCGGCCCAGTGCCGGCGCGGCTTGCCGTCTTCGGTACAGGCAGCCCATTCGGGATGGGCGGCAAAGGCTTCCTCGCTCATGGCATGCGGATCGACGCGCGCGATCACGCTCATATTCAGGGCCCGGGCCCCTTTGACCATTTCGCCGAACATGTCGCGGTCGCCCAGATATTTGGCGCGGTAGTGCAGAGGCACCTTGGAGGGATAGAAGCAGATGCAGCCGCCCGCAGACAGGCACACCGCCTCGACATGCGTCTTCTTGAACAGGTCGAACCAGAAATTGGGATCGTAGCTGGGCGGATCTTCCTCGGTGAAGGCGACCTGGGCCCAGCGCATGGCATTGTTGGCCCAGGGCAGACCTGCCTGGTCGCCGGTGATGGCGAAGGCCGGCGCAGCCTCGAAAGGCGCCAGGGCCAGCAACCCCCCCGCGCCCAACAGCAGCGCCTCGCGCCGCGTGGTCTCCAATGCCTCATCTGTCATGGAACGCTCCCTGCTATCGCTTTGCTTTTTTGGGTCGCATTGCCAAAACCGGCAATCCGCGCTTGACTCAACGGTAACAAAAAAAACCTACAGGAAATGGGAGGGTTGTTCGTGCGTCCTTTCGTCCTCGCGCTTATCATTCTTGCACATCTGGGTGCACAAAATTGCGCACGGGCGGCCGACATCACCGTCTATTCGCCTGGCATCGTCAATGGTCCACTGACCAAGCTCGCCGATGCCTGGACGGCCAAAACCGGCAACAAGGTGACGTTCGCGGGATTCAATGTGGGGCGCATTCGCACCGCGGTCGCAAATGATGCGCCGGCCGATGTGGTGGTCGCGCCGACCGCCGACTTCACCGGCTTCGCGCCCAAGCTGGCGCCGGGCAGCCAGCGCGCGCTGGGCCGCGTATTGTTCGGGATTGTGGTCAAGGCCGGGGGGCCGCATCCCGATATTTCCACGCATGAAAAATTCGTGGCCTTTGTCAAACAGGCCGGCGTGTTGGCCTATGCCAATCCCAGGGTGGGAAGTCTGACCGGCGGCATGGTGGAAGACATGCTCAAGCGCCCGGAATTCACCGGGGTCGAGCCGCGGCCCATCAAGGGCATGATCGGCGATGCCATCGTGCGTGGTGACGCGCAATTCGGCGGCGGCGCCATCACCGAAGAGATCATGGCCAAGGGCGCGGAAGTCGTAGGGCCGTTCCCCGACGATCTGGGCCTCTATGTGGACGTTTCAGCGGCGGTGCTGAAAACCTCCCCCCATGCGTCCGAGGCGGGGGCTTTCCTGCGCTATGTCACCGGTCCGGAGGCGCAAGCGGTATGGAAATCCGGCGGGATCGCGGAAACGCCAAAATAATCAAAATGGCTTCAGCCCTTTCGCCACCCAGGCGGCACGCGCTTCCTGGCTGGTGAGGAATTTGATGAAGGCTGCCGCGTCCTTCTGATCGGCGCTGCGCTTGGACACCGCCAGGATCGCGTCCATATGGCCGCCCAGCTCCACCGGCAGCGGCGCCACCAGATCGAGCGGCGGCTTGTTGAGAATTTCCGGCACCAGCTGAATCGCCATGTCGCCTTCGCCACGCGCCAACGCGCCGGCGCCTTCGCCCTTGGCCACCGGCACGACATGCACACCGGCGAATTCCGGACGTTTGAGGATACCGTCAATGATCACGCCCTGCATGGTGCCGGCCTTGGGGTCATTCACCTCCACGGCTCCCGCGGACTTCAACACCACGGCCAGTTTCTCCACCGTGGAGATGTCGGGCTTGGGCGCGCCCTTCTTCACCGCCAATCCCAGTTCGTCACGGCCCAGCGGCGTATAGCTGCCTGGTACGATGCCACCGTCCAGATACAGGGTGTTCATCAGGTCGGCGGGCAGGGCGATGACATCGGCCGCCGGTGTCGCGGTCTTGATCTGGTCCACGATCACATTCATGCCGCCTTCGCTGACCAGGACGGTGACGCCGGTGCGCTTGGTGAAGTCGGCCGCCAGATCCTTGAGGGCGGAATTGTAGACAAAGCCCGGCGCCAGCACGCGGATCTCCGCGGCGTTGGCGGACGCCGTCAGCGCGGCGAGAAGGACGGCGGAAAAAAGCATGCGCATGGCGAGATCCTATTTGTAGATAAGAAAGCTGTTCCAGAACCCGCATTGATGCGCCGCGGCGAACTGGGCATTGGTCTGCACGGTTTTCCAATTATCATCCTGTAGGAAATAGGCGGGCGAGGCGTTGCCCGGTTTCCAGCGCGGCCATGGCGTGTCGTCGCTTGCGTTCGGGTTGCCGGTGCGCGTGAAATTGGCCCAGGCATCGACCATATGGTCCGACAGTTTGGCCTGTGCTGGCGTGAGCTTGATGGGAAGGCCTTGCGGGCCGCCATGATAGCTGGCGAACAGGTAAGAAATGTCGCTGGTGTGATAGGCCAGTGGCCGATAGCCCGGCATCTTGGGGAAATAGCTCTGCGCTGTGCGGTCATTGAACAGATACATATAGACCGGCACATGGGCGGCGATCGCTGGCACCGTATATTGGCCCTTGCAGGCCTGGGCGTCGCTATGTGCGTCATCCCAGGCCATCTGCGCGCCGGCGTCCGTTACCGGGTAATGCGCCAGGACCGCGTCCACGGTGCCCTTCGGATAGGCGGGCGGACCGCCGCCCGGCCCGGCATTGCCGCCATAAGTCTTCTGCACATAGGCGCGATAATCGGCTGTGTTCAGCGCGGCGCGGCCCGGCTTGAAATATTGGGTAATGCCGTTGGTGAAATTGCCTTCATCGCGGGTGGTGCCCATCATGATCGGCACCTGGTTGAACTGGCCGGAGTGGAAGGCATCGATCAGCTGACGGGGAATGATCGTGCCGTCCAGCATTGGCCCACCGACGAAAGGGCTGGTGGCGCTGGCGGTGCCGGCCAGGGCCTCGATTTTGGCGGCAGGCAGGGCGCGCAGGCATTTGGCCACATCGGCTGTCGTGCAGCCGGCCGCGGCGGCAAATTTCCGGCCACGATCCTCCGCGGTGGCGCGGGTGGCGTAGGGCGTATAACCGCCGCTTTGGAAGATGGCGCGGTCGATCAGGCCCTTGCTGCCCGGCGACACCACCAGCGCGGTTGAAGCGCCAGCGCCAGCCGACTGGCCGCCGACGGTGACATTGTTCGGGTCGCCGCCAAAGGCGGCGGCGTTGCGCTTCACCCAGCGCAGCACCGCCTGCATGTCCATGATGCCGTAATTGCCGAAAGCATGGCCTTCGGCATCGAGGGCGGGATGGGCCATGAAGCCGAACAGGTTCAGGCGATAATTGAAAGTGACCACCACCAGCTTGCCGCGCGTCACCAGCTTGCTGGCGTCATAATCGTTGGAGGCACCATCGTAATAGCCGCCGCCGTGAATCCAGACCAGCACCGGGCGTCTGGCTTTGGTATCGGCGGTGAAGACGTTCAGATAAAGACAGTCTTCATTGGCGTTGGGCGGTCCGGCAAAGGGGCCGAGCGTCGTGACCTGCGCGCAGATGGGAGCGAATTTGGTCGCTTGGCGCGTCGCCGCCCATTTCGCCGCCGGCTGGGGCGGCATCCAGCGCAAGGGGCCGACCGGCGGCCTGGCGTAGGGAATACCCAGAAAGCGCATCACGCCATCCTTGGTCGTGCCTACCACCGGTCCTTCGGCCGTGGAGACCGGCATGGCTTTAGCGCCCGTCGCCAACCCGCACAACAGGGCCAGCGCCAATGCGATTGCGCGCATGGGATCTCCGTCAATTGGCTTTCTTGCTTTGGATATAACTGACGACCTGCCAGATTTCATCCGTTGTCATCTTGTCTTTCCAGCCCGGCATGCCGCGCGGCGTGCCTTCGGCGATGGTGTGGAAGATCTCGCCGGGCTTGCTGCCATAAAGCCAGCTGGCGTCGGTGAGGTCCGGTCCCATGCCGCCGGTCAGGTCATAGGCATGACAGCCGGCGCAGTTCATCTTGCCGAACAGGTCATGGCCCGCCGCGATCGCATCGGGCTTGCCATCAAACGGATTGGGCGTGTCCGGCGTCACCTGGGCTAGAGCGGGGTTGGTCGCCACCAATAAAGCAAAAGCAATTTTTCTCATCAGTTGTGCGCCGCTGCCGGAGGAACCGAGATCGGGGCGGCCGCCCCCGCCTGGCTGGTCAGCTGGCTGGTGCCGGTTCCGATGCCGATGCCGTCCAGCGAGAACACATAAAGCGTGTTGCCGCCGGGCATATAGCCTTTCTCCCGCCGGATCACGCCGGCGCCGCCGCCGACACCGGCATAGACGGCCACATATTGCCGCTTGTCCGGTCCCAGGAACGTCATTGGCGCCGCGGTGATACCCGAGCCCAGCTTCTGCGACCACAGCACCTTGCCGGTACGCGCGTCCACCGCGCGGAACCAGCCATCCATGGTGCCATAGAACACCAGGTCCGATCCGGTCACGACCGCGCCGCTCCAGACATAAAGATTTTCCTTGATGCTCCATACCCGCTTGCCCTGAACCGGGTCCCAGGCAATGAACTCGCCCCAATTGCCGCCGGGGCCGGCATGACGCTGCATCTCCATCCCGTCATAGGGCGCGCCGGGAATGTATTTCACTTCGTGATTGGTCAAATCCATGCAGCTGTTGAACACGCCGGCATAAAGCAGCCCGGTGCGCGGACTGAATGCCGACGGATTCCAGTTCTTCACCCCGATGTCGGGCGGGCAGATATCAGTGACCTTCTTCTCCACGATAGGGTGGGCGGCATCATTGACCACCGGCATCCCGGTCTTCAGATCGATTTCCTTGGCCCAGTTCTCCAGGCCAAACGGCTTGGCCACCAGCACCTCGCCGCTTGTGCGGTCGATGGTGTAGGCAAAGCCGTTGCGGTTGAAGTGCACCATTACCTTGCGGCGCGCGCCCTTCCAGGGAATATCGATCAGCACATTCTCGTTGACACCGTCATAATCCCATTCGTCATGGGGGGTGAACTGATAGGCCCATTTGGCCGCTCCCGTGTCGGCGTCGCGGGCGAACACCGCCGAACTCCACAGATTCAGGCCGGGCCGCTGCGACGGCACGCGGGGCCCGGGATTGGAAGTGCCGTAATAGATTTCATTCAGATCGGGATCGTAAGACACCCAGCCCCAGGGCGCCGACGCGCCCTGTTTCCACATGTCGGCGGGCCAGCTGGTCACGCCCAGATCCTTGCCCTGCATCCAGGGATAGAAGGGCTTGAAGTCCGCGCCGATCAGCGCCCCCGTGTCGGGGCCGTTGGTGAAGGCTTTCCAGATGGTATGGCCGTCCTTGACATCCAGCGCCTGAAACCAGCCATTGGTGCCCAATTCACCGCCCGAGGAGCCGATATAGACCTTGTTGCCGACGGTGAAGGCGGCCTGGGTCAGGGTCGGGCCCTTGCTAACATCGTCCAGCAGCACCCGCCACACTTCCTTGCCGGTGTTCACATCCACCGCCACGGTATGATCGTCGAGCAGGTTGTAGATCAGCTTGCCGTCGGCATAGGCCCAGCCGCGCAGCACCTTGTCGCAACAGGCCTCGCCGATGGCGTGCGGGTCGGGATTGGGCTGATAGACCCATTTGATCGGCGCGCCGGCTTTCGACAGGTCCAACGCATAGGCAATGTTGGGAAAGGGCGTGACCACATACATGGTATCGCCCACCACCAGCGGCGCGCCTTCATGGCCATACATCTGGCCGTCGCTGAAGCTCCAGGCGATGCGAAGGCGGCCGACATTCTTCCTGTTGATCTGGGTCAGCGGGCTGTAGCGGGTATTGGCATAGTCACGGGCCTGGCGCGTCCATTGCCCGGCGGGATCGTTGGGCGCCAGATTCGCCGTGGCGCCCGTAAATGAACCTGTTGTCGCCGCCAGCGCCGGCGTGGCGAAGGCGAAGGTCATACTGAGCAGAAGATTGCGAAATGCCATTCCCATCCCCCACGCGCGCTTGTTTTTCCAAAGCCTATGGCGGGCTCTCAGGCCGTGCAAGGACGCGCGAAATGGCCTAAGACATTCCGGCAAATAGGGAGAGTATGATGTTGCGTTTTCACCGGTTGATTTGCTGCACTGCACTCGCGCTGATGGCGGCGACCGCCGCGCTTGCGGGCGTGATGAACCCGGTACCCGGTGATCCCGTCACCATCGACACCGGTCGGTTATCCGGCACGCTGCTCGATTCAGGCGTGAAGGCCTATTACGGCGTACCCTTCGCGGCGCCGCCAGTGCGCGAGCTGCGCTGGCATGAACCCATGCCGGCCAGGCCCTGGAAAGGCATCTATAACGCCGATACCAAGATCACCAACTGCTACATCCCGCTGCGCGCCACCACGCTGAATCATTATTTCGGCGAGATCAAATCCAGCGAAGACTGCCTCTATATGAACATCTGGGTGCCCCCAGGCGCGAAACCCGGCGATCATCTGCCGGTGGTGGTGTGGGTCCATGGCGGCGGCTTTCAGGAAGGCTCCATCAACTTCGACGTCTATAGCGGCGAGCCGCTGGCGAGGAAGGGGGTGATCTTCATGGGCATCTCCTACCGCGTGAACATCTTCGGCAACATGGCGCATCCGGAATTGACCGCGGCGTCGCCACATCATTCTTCGGGCAATTATGGCCTGCTGGATCAGATTGCCGGACTGCAATGGATTCAGCGCAACATCGCGACGTTTGGCGGCGATCCGAAGAATGTCACCCTGGTGGGGCAATCGGCCGGCGCCATGGCGCTGGACCTGCTGCAATCCTCGCCGCTGGCGCATGGGCTTTACGCCAAGATCATCGCGCTTTCGGGCGGCTATCATGGCGTGGCCGCGCCGCATCTGGAGACCCTGGCCGAAACCGAGGCCAAGGGCGTGAAGCTGCAGCAGGCGATGAAGGCGAGCGATGTCGCCCAGATGCGCACCATCCCGGCCGACCAGATCACCGATATCGCCCGCGCCAACCATATCGTGTTCAGCGGCCCCACGATCGATGGCTATGTCGTTCCCGGCGATCCGGCCGATGTCTATGCGGCCGGAAAGCAGACCGATGTGCCGTTGCTGCTGTCATCAGTGGGCAATGACATTTTCAGCAAGACGCCGGTGACGGACGCGCGCACCCTGGCCGATTATAAAAAAGCGGCCGAGACCCTTTATGGCGCCGATGCGGCGACCTTCCTGAAACTGTTCCCCGCTTCCAATGACGCGCAAGCCGCGCATCAGGCCCAGGAAGTGGCGCGGATTTCCGGCTTTGGCATCATGGGCCGCGATTGGGCAAAAGCCGCTTCCGCCACGGCCAAATCGCCGATCTGGCTGGTGCAATATGACCATCCCCATCCCTATCCGCCGGGGGTGGTGATCACCGACATGGACGTGCACACGGCCGGAGCCTATCACAATTCCGATTTGCCCTTCTGGTATGGCACCCTGGATTCGCTCAATCTGTTCCGCCATACCCGGGACTGGACGCCCTATGACTACAAACTCTCCAACCAGATGCAGGATGTGATCGTGGCCTTTGCGCGCACCGGCGATCCTTCGACGGCGGAGGTCAAAATCCCCCGCTACAATCCCGGGCACGAACAGCGCCTGGTGTTCGGCGACAACGGCACCCGGGTCGAGACATTGAACGAAAAGCAGATCGATTTCATCGAGAGCCATCCGCTCAAGCGGAACTGACAGGGAGAAACCATGACCAATCGCCGCAATTTTCTTCTGGGTGCCGCCGCGCTTGCCGTTTCCGGCCCCGCCTTTGCGCAAAAATCCGTGCCGCTGGGGCTGCAGCTCTACACCGTCCGCCAGGACCTGGCGAAGGACTATGACGGCACCATGAAAAAGGTGCGCGATATCGGCATCCGCCATGTCCAGGCCAACCTGACCAATAGCGGAAAGCCGGCCGCGGATCAGAAGAAGCTTTACGACAGTCTGGGGATCAGCTGGAAAAGCGTCCATGCCGGTGGCAATGATCTGCGCGACACGCCTGAGGCCACCATCGACCAGGCCAAGGCGGTCGGTATCACCAACATCACCTGTTCCTTCCCGCTCTATCCGGCCGACCGCGCCACCATCATGGCCGGTCCTACGTTGGACGACTGGAAGAAGAATGCGGACGCCTTCAACAAGATTGGGGGATTGTGCAAGGCGGCCGGCCTGAGCTTCGCCTATCACAATCACAATCTGGAATTCCGCAAGATCGGCGAGGTGGTGCCTTACGATCTGCTGCTGAAGGAAACCGATCCGGCGCTGGTGCAGTTCGAGATGGACATCGGCTGGGTGGTGGCCGGCGGCGCCGATCCGGTCGCCTATCTCACCAAATATCCCGAGCGCTATCACTCACTGCATATCAAGGACCTGAAGAATGTGGGGATTCCCAACAACAATATGAAGATGGTCAGCGCCATCATCGGCAAGGGTATCATCGACTGGAAGACTGTTCTGGCGGCCGCGCACAAGACGCGCGTCGAGCGCGCCTTCCTGGAAATCGAGGAGCCTTACGATCCGTCGCCGCTGGAGATGGTGAAGCAGAGCTTCGACTATCTGCACGGCAGGATCTGAGGCTTGTGAAAGGAAAGGGCCGCGCCGAAACGCGGCCTTTTTTTTATGTCTTCACCGCATAAAGCGCGTGGTGGGTGAGGATGAACAAGGTCCGCCCATCGGCGCCGCCGAACAGCAGTTGCAGCGGGCGTTCGGGCACATCGATCTGTCCGATCTCTTTGCCGTCTGGCGCATAGACCAGCACCTGGCCATTGGCGAGATAGACATTGCCATTGGCGGCGACCGCCACACTTTCCCCGCCGCGGTTGGCGAATGGCTTCAGATCGGTGACCACCCCATTGTCGCCCACCAGCCCGCTATAGGTCCGCCCTTCGGATTCGTTGCTGACGAACACGCGGCCGCCCACCTTGGCCGGGACAAAGCCATACGTGTCCAGATTGTCGCTGAAGCGCCAGCCGGTGCCGTCCGGCGGACCCTGCTGGAAGGTGCGCGCGTCCGGCAGGAACAGGCTGCCATCCGGCGAGACATATTCCTTCGCCTTGGGCTGGGCCATGTCGCGGGCGAACATTTCTGGCAGCGTGGTGTAGCGAAAGGTTTTCGGATCGATCTGATCCTTGAACTCGCCATTATTCCAGTAATTGCCCGGCAGAATGGCGGTCGCGCCCGGATGCGCCGTCGTCGGCGTGGGTGCGATCACGGTCATTTCTGTTTCGGGCGCGCCGGGTTTGAAGCTGTAAAGCGTGCCTTCGCTGCCCAGCGACGACAGCACCAGGATGTCGCCGGCCTTGTCGATAGCCAGGTTCACCGGATCGACCGGATTGTCGCGCTCGATGGAAAGGCCCTGCTCGCGCGACCAGCCATAGATGCGCTGCTGATGCTTGTCGACAAAGTAGAGCTTGCCATGGGCATCCACCGCGCCGCCGGAGATTGAATAGAAACCATCTTCCAGCTTTTCGACCTTGTTGCCCATGCTGGCGACAGCCGGCGTGGGCGGGGCAGCGGGATAGTCCAGCACAGCAAATTCCCGCTCGCGGGTGTCGATATGATGGGTCAGATCGCGAATGGCATTCTCCGCCGGGAATTTGCTGGCGCGCAGATAGGTGCCACAGCCATTGGCGTCGCAGGTGCCAAGCCCGCTTTCCGCATTCACATGCACATTGCGGAAATGGATATCACTGGAATTGAAAATGCGCTCCGCGGTATCGATGGGGCGAACCGTCCGCGT
This sequence comes from Rhizomicrobium sp., assembly GCA_035547275.1. Taxonomy (GTDB): domain Bacteria; phylum Pseudomonadota; class Alphaproteobacteria; order Micropepsales; family Micropepsaceae; genus Rhizomicrobium. The sequence goes on along the minus strand of DASZVQ010000168.1, from coordinate 3,341 downwards.
CACGCGATAGGCGTGCCAGTTGGCGATGGTGATGTGGCTGGAATCCTGGATCTGCAGCGAAATCGCCTCCTGGCTTTCGCCGGCTTCCTCCTCGGTTTGGGGCGCATAAAAGTCCCAGTTCCGAGCCCGGTTCAGCGCGATTTCGACCCGGGAGTGATGCTCATTGGACAATTCATAGACCTTGCCCGGTGTGGCGGTGTCGGACACCAGCACGCCAAAGCTGGCATAGGTGTCCACCGACCACAGATTGGTGAAAGTGCCGCCGCCGCCATTGGTCACCCACAGCGAAGGATATTGCCCGTCCCAGCGCTTGTGCGGATCGGGATCGGCCGCATGCATGGCATCATAGGGATTATAGCGCGTGCCGTCGGGCAGGTTGGTGCCATGGCCGCCCAGGAAACGCACATCGTCCATCAGCGAATTTTCACCCGACTGCCACAGAGCCGCCACCGCGCGCGGATTGATGCCGCCGGTGAAAAGCCCGATGCCGGCGACGATGTTATCGCCGCCCTTCGGCGTTTCCAGCAGCGGCTTGGGCGCGCCCACACCGGCATATCCAGGCGTGTTGTCGGGCAGGTCGAACTGGGTGATGGAGGGATGAAGCCCGATCAGCACCGTGTCGGGTTTCAGGCGAATGGTGTCGTGTACGATGTAACGGCCACTGGGCACATAGATCACCCTGGTGGTATCGATGGCGTGCTGGATGGCGGCGGTGTCGTCGGTCTTGCCGTCGCCCTTCACCCCCAGCGAGCGGATATTCACCCATTCGCTCGACGGCGGCAGCGGACGGACAGCGGGTGGCAATGGCGCCGGCAGGGCGGACAGCGGCGCGATCTCCCAGCGGGTGCCGATCTCGCCCATTTCGCCCGGCGCCTTCAGGATCAGGCCGTGATTGAAGGCTTTGACGTCATAGACGCCATTTGAACCAAGCATCTTGCCGCTCTCACGAAAGCGGGCGAAGACCGGTGTATTGGCGGCGACATCATTCTCGAAGCCGATCTGGGTATAGACGCTGTTCTCGTTGCTGACGATCACCGCCGCCTTGCCGATGTTTTCAAAGCGGCTGTTCTTGACCCATAGCCAGTCGGAGTAATCCGGATCGATGTCGATGGCGACCGGCACATTGCGGAAGGAGGCGTTCACCAGGGTGAGCGAAGCCTCATGTTCACGGATGGCGGCTTCGCGCTGGCCTTCGAACTGGCCGTCCAGCAGGGTGAACTGCCAGGCGGGCGAGGGTTTCTCGGCCAGGATGCCGTAGCGGCCGCCGAAAAAGCGCAGGTCCTCCGCCTCGTTGGCGACCTGATGCAGGCCAGCCAGGCCCGAGCCGATATGAAAATCGATATGGCTCAGATAGTCGTGCTGGGCGCCATGGAAGCGGATGGCGACCGCACCGGCATTGCCCTTGCCGATCTCGAAATCGATATTGCTCAGCGCCGAATAGAAGGTGCCGGGATTGGCGTCGGCGATATTGGGATTGGGCGGCACGGTACCTGGCACCGCGAAGGGCACGCGGAAAGCGTTGCTGCGCGCTTCCGTGCCGCTGCCATTGAGGGACGCTTGTCTGGGCCGCGCCCCGGCGAAGAACACCATGTCGGCGATGCCCTTGGCAAAGCCCGGCGTGTTGTCCGCCAGCACGAAGACGGGACGTTTGGCGCCCCAGCCGATCACCCGCACCGCCGGCCAGACATAGATGGTGCGGGTCAGGCGATAGCGGCCTTCCGGAATGAAGACGATGCCTTCGCCGCGGTCGCTGGCGGCTTTGTCAATCGCAGCCTGGATCGCGGCGCTGTCATCGGCCTTGCCGTCGCCCACCGCGCCGGTCAGTGGAACTGCGCGGGGATCGTCCAACCTGGTGGTGAAAGCGCTGGCACCTGGCTGGGCCGAGGCGTTGGCAGTAACCCCAAACAGCAAGGCGGCGGAGAGAAGCAGGCTTTTCATGATGATCGATCCCGGGAAAAGGCGGGTTTTCCTAGCAGATCAGGAACTTGGCGTCTCAGCGGTCAGTTTGCCGCGCACGGGAATGCAGAAAATTCATGCTGCAGCGCAAAAAATCTGTCATACTCTTTTCAAGGGCCTTCCGGCTAGCGTCCGGGACGGACGCCAAGAAGGCTCTGCTGAAGGCGGGCTGCTGTTATGAAACGCGCTCTTTATCGCTTGTCGGTCGCTTGGATGCTGGGTGTGATGTTGTCCGTGCCGCATATGGCGCGGGCCGAGGACACTTCCTCGGATTCGTTGCCATCGCTTTGCCTGGACGGCATGGAGACGGTGCCGATCGAGGACGATCTGGTGCCGACGGAAATTTCGGTGGATGGCGGCTGCATGGTGCCGCAGACGCCCATCTCGATCTGAAGCGCCGGAACGCTTCTTCCTTCCAGCCGTTAACGCGGCTGACTGAAGGAGACTGTCATGGCGCAAGAAAAACCGTTTCTCTCTGATATCCAGACCCTGCGCGACCGCGCCAGGAAGCATCTGGAAGATGGCGCCATCGGCACCAATTACGGCGGCGACGTCAAGAAGACCATCGAGATTCTGCAATCGGTTCTGGCGACCGAGCTTGTCTGTGTGTTGCGCTATACCCAGCATGCCATCGCCGCGCATGGCATTTCCAGCGAAGGGGTGAAGGCGGAATTCGCCGAACATGCCAAGGAGGAATGGGAACACGCCCAAGCTGTCGCCGAGCGCATCAACCAGCTGGGCGGCGAGCCCGATTTCAATCCGGAGGGACTGGCCAGCCGTTCGGCCTCGCAATATTCGCAAGGCGGCAATCTGGTCGATCTGATCCGCGAAAATCTGATCGCCGAGCGCATCGCGGTCGATCATTACCGCGAGCTGGTCCGCTTCTTCGGCAATGACGATCCCACCACGCGCGTCATGATCGAAGACATCCTGAAGGTGGAAGAGGAACACGCCGACGACATGCACGACCTTCTGGTCGCCCATGAAGGCAAGCCGATGCTCAATAAGTAGCCGGAACTCCGGCAACCGCCATCCTGTCCTATCTGTTACACAAGTCAGGACAGGAGATGGCCATGAAACCCATTGCCGTATTCTTTGCGATCGCGCTTATTCCCGCCGCGGTCATGACTGCCCATGCGAAAACCGTCACGACGCAGGGCACTTCCAATGAAAAGTCGGTCTCCGGTGTGGCGGGGCCGCCTGTTGCCGCCCAGAATTCCGGTCCGTCTCAGAACCCATCCCAGGCCGGCTCGTCTTCCGCCCGCCATCCCAGCAAAAAGGCGTTGAAGAAGGCCAAGGTCTCGTCGCCGCCCCCGATGCACGATCCAAACTGACGCTGCAACGCAACGTAGCGGCACCGTCTTGCCCTTGTCGCTTTGCTGTAT
>DASZVQ010000167.1:0-5211 GCA_035547275.1 Rhizomicrobium sp. | reverse complement strand
ATCGGCCCAGTCCTGGTTGAGGAAGGAATCGCCCAGGCCGCGGCCGGCATTGGCGATCAGGTGCTCGATCGGTCGGTCCTTGACCGCGGCGATCACCTTGTCCACGCCCTCTTCGCTGGACAGGTCGGCCTGGATGGCCTGGACATCGCCAGCGCCCAGGCTGCGCAGCTCTTCCGCCGCCTGCTCGATCGCGGCTACGTCGGCGACGATCAGCAGGTCCATGCCGTCCCTGGCGCAGCATTTCGCCAGTTCAAGGCCGATGCCGGTGGAAGCGCCGGTGACAATGGAAAACTTTCCGGAATGCGATGCCATGATTGTCTCCTGTTCAGTCGTTGGGTTTCATGACGACCTTGATGCAGCCGTCTTCCTTCTTCTTGAAGGTGTCGTACATCCTGGGCGCGTCATCGAGGCTGCAGCGATGGGTGATAACGAAGGAGGGATCGAATTCGCCGGCCTCGATCATGCGCAGCAGCTTGTCCATGTAGTTCATCACGTTGCACTGGCCCATCCGGATGGTCAGCCCCTTCTGGAAGGCGGCGCCGAAATTGAGATGGTTGAGAAAGCCGCCATAGACGCCCGACAGGGAAACCGTGCCGCCCGACCGGCAGTTGGTGATGGCCTGGCGGAAGGCTTCGATCCGGTCGGTGCCGATGCCCAGAAGATTCTCGGCCCGGTCCAGCACCGCGGCTGCGGCACCCGTGCCATGCGCTTCCATGCCGACTGCGTCGATGCAGCTGTCGGGGCCGCGGCCGCCGGTCATGGCGTCAAGCCGGTCCTGCACATCGTCCTTGTCGAAATTGATCAGTTCCGCCCCGGCCGCGGCCGCCAGCGCCAGACGCTCCGGAATGCGGTCGATCGCGATCACCTTGCCGGCCTTCATCATGATGGCGCTGCGGATGGCCATCTGGCCCACAGGCCCGCAACCCCATACCGCGACCGTGTCGCCCGGCTTGATGTTGGCGAACTCCGCGCCCTGCCAGCCGGTGGGGAAGATGTCGGTGAGGAACAGCACCTGCTCGTCGGTCAAACCGTTCGGCACCTTGGTGGGGCAGACATCGGCGAACGGTACGCGGACATACTGTGCCTGGCCGCCGGGATAACCGCCGGTCAGATGGGAATAGCCGAACAGGCCGGCGGTCAGGTGGCCAAACATCTTCTTGGCATTGTCGGCGGTGCGGTTGGTGCGTTCGCAGACCGACCACAGCCCGTTCTGGCAGAACCAGCATTCGCCGCAGCAGATATTGAATGGCACCACGACACGGTCGCCGACCTTCAATTTCCTGTTGCCGGAACCGACTTCGACCACCTCGCCCATGAATTCATGGCCCAGGATGTCGCCGCTGTGCATCTCCGGTATGTAGCCGTCGTACAGATGCAGGTCGGAGCCGCAGATGGCGGTGGAGGTCACCTTGACGATGGCATCGCGCGGTTCCTCGATCCGGGGGTCGGGCACGTCGTCCACGCGCACATCGTAACGACCATGATAGACGACCGCCTTCATCCTGCTCTCCCGTTGATGTGTTCACCTAACCGGCCCTGCGGGTGATCGTTCCGCGATTTCGCTGCGATTTTGCAGCGTCCATCCTATGTTAGTGACCGGATAGCGTTCTGGCGCGTTGCACGCCTATGCAACCGGTATGGAACATTCTGGTCTGGGCGGTGCTGCCGCTATGGGTGGTGTGCGGTTTCATGGACTATCTGTGCCATCGCGCCAGTCACATGACCCAAGCGACGGGGCCGCGGGAATCGATGATCCACTGGCTGATGCTGGCGGAGGTGATCATACCGCTGGGGCTGATGGTGTTTTTCCGCATCAATGCGCTGCTGCTGGCGATAGCAATTGTCTGTCTGATAGCGCACGAAGTGACCGGCTATCTCGATCTCAAGCTGGCGATGGCGACGCGGCGTGTGACGGTGTTCGAACACCAGGTCCACAGCGCGCTGGAAATCCTGCCGCTGACGGCGCTGCTTTTGATCATGACGCTGCACTGGCCACAGACCCAGGCGCTGTTCGGCTGCGGCCCGGAGCGCGCCGATTTTTCCCTGGGCCCCAAGCAGATCCCGCGCTGGGGCGAGATCATTCCGCCCTTGGGCGTGTTTCTGCTGCTGGCGATCCTGCCCTATCTGGAAGAAGTGCTGCGTGGCCGGCGCCGTGCGCGGGGAACTGCCCAGGTTCCGCCGCGTTCCTGAGCGGACTTAACGCAGCCAGGAGACGAACATGCATTTGATATTAAAGACGGCGTTGGCCGCGACATTGTTGAGCTCCGCCGCTTTCGCGCAGACCGGCGACAAGCCCGGCCATATGAGCCCGGCGCCCGGAACCAATTCCGAAACCATGAGCGCCGTCAAGGACACCACCGCCGGCCTGGTCGGTACGGTTTCCGCCGAGATGACCCACAGCACCAACGGCTTTGTCACCGCCGCCGCGATTTCCGATATGTATGAAGTCACCGCCGGCAAGGTTGCCCTGGAGCGTTCCAACAGCCCCGAGGTCAAGGCGTTCGCCCGGAAGATGATTGACGCCCATACCCAGACCACCCAGAAACTGAAAAGCCTGTTGCCGGCCACTATCGTGCCGCCGCCCAATGTCGACAGCCGCCGCCAGGGTATGCTGGACGATCTGCGCGGCGCCAGCTCCAGCGACTTCGACCACCGCTACATCACCCAGCAGGTCGCGGCCCACAAGGAAGCCGATATCCTGATGCGCGGCTATGCCAAGGATGGCGACAACGCCGCCATCCGGAAGTTCGCCGCCGATACCGACAAGGCGGTGAAGATGCACCTGCAGATGGCCCAGACGCTGGCGAAAAAATACAGATAGCCTGTCATCATGCGCCGATGCCCGCCGTCCATTTCGGGCGGCGGGCTTTTTATTTGCGCAGCAGCCGGTCCAGCGCCTGGGCATCGAACGGCGCGCGCACCTTGGCGTCATTGTCGAAATAGACATAGACATCGCGCGGCTTTTTCGCTGCCGGCGGCCCGGCATGTTCGCCCTCGGCTTCCTGTCCCCGCGACCAGGCCTGGATGCGGGCCGCCCAGCGCGCCAGCGCCCTGGGGCCATAGCCGCTGGCGTAAAGCTGTTGTGAGCCGTGCAGCCGGACATAGACAAAATCGGCGGTGGCATCCATCAGCAACGGCCATTCCACCGTGTCTGCCACCACCAGCGCGACGTCATGCCGGCGCAGCAGCGCGATGAAGGCGGGATCGCGAAAGGAGTCGTGCCGGATCTCCAGCGCATGGCGCAGCGGGCGGTCGGCATCGGCCTTGAGACAGGCACGGCCGTCCAGCCTGGAGTCATGGCGTCGCGCCAGCCTGGCCGCCTGGCGCGTGGTGCGCGGCAGGAGTTCGAAAAACGCCGCCAGCTTTTCGGGCCGGAAGACAAAGTTGGGCGGCAATTGCCACAGCACTGGCCCCAACTTCTCTTTCAGCGCCAGCACGCCGGAAGCGAAGAAGTTGGCCAGCGGCGTTTCAACATCCTTCAGCTTCTTCATATGGGTGATAAAGCGCGCCCCTTTCACGGCGAAGACGAAGTCCCTGGGCGTTGCATCGCGCCAGCATTCGAAGAATTCCGGCCGCTGCAGGGAATAGAAGGTGCCGTTGATCTCCACCGTGGAGAATTTGCCCGCCGCATAGGCCAGCTCATCCGCCTGCCGCAGCCCTTGCGGATAGAATTTCCCGCGCCAGGGCGCGTAGCGCCAGCCCGATATCCCGATGCGGATCCTGTCCGCCATGCCTAGCTGCGGTCAGGCTTGCAGGGATCGACTTTCACCACGCTGAGATGGCCACTGGGCTCCAGGGTCATCACCTTCACATTGTCGACATGGGCCTCGCCATCGACGCCTTCCTGGCGCAAGGCCTCGCGGATGTCGGCGTCCGAAATCATGTTGCGCTTGCGCGCCGCATGGTCGATGCGGCCATGATCGATCAGGGTGACGGCTTCGCCTTCGACCAGATGCGCGACCTTGCCGTGGCGGGCGACGATATGGGCCAGCACCACATGCAGAAAGGCCATCACCGCCGCTGCCACCATCGTGCCGACCAGCGGCGCGCTGCCGGTCATGGCGCGCGCCAGCGCCGACCCCACCATGATGGTGATGGTGATATCCAGCGCCGACCAGTGCCCGAACATGCGCGGGCCGCTCACCCGCAGCAGGATCAGGCCATAGCTGAAGATCAACACCGCCCGCGCCGCTTCCTGGGCGGTCGAAATGTGGTTCTGCACGCCAAAGATCGCGACAAGAAACTGTTCCATGGCACCTCCTGGGCAGCCTGCTGGCCAGGCAGGTCGCATCCGCCACGGGCAAGAAACTCCGCGCTGGATGCGCGGGTTCCGTCCTTGCCGCGCGCAGGTCGGCGGCGTTGCGGACGTCAAAAACACGGTGAGAAACGGGGTGTCGGGCCATCCCGCTTCGACCATGTTGGGTTGGCTCGCTATCCGTATTGGAACCGTCGTCTCCCCGCCCCGTTTAGTCGGGACGCTGTCGGATGCGGCTGCCATGAAAGGTCCCACATGAGAAAGTTTCACGCTGCGCTTGGACTGAGTTCCCTTCTCGCACTTGCGGGCGCGATGGCACCCACGGCCTCAAGCGCCCAGACGACCGTCGACAAAAGCTATGTCGCCTGCAATTCCTACGGCGATTGCTGGCGCGTGCATCACATCTACGCTTATGGCGAAGCCGCGCCGATCCGGTACTACAATGCCGATTGGTACGACACCCACCGCAGCGATGAGCATGTTCACTGGGTTTCCGACCCCGCCGATGACCGCGGTTATTATGAGCGCGATGGTCGCTGGCATGCCGATCCTGGCGCGCGCGCCGTGGCGGGTGGCGCGACGGGCGCCGGCCTGGGCGCGGCGATTGGGTGTCTCGTGACGCTTCCGATCGGATGCGCGCCCGGCGCCGCGGTGGGCGCGGCCGTGGGTGGCGGGACAGGCGCCGTCGCCGGCGCAGCCTCGACGCCTCACGACTGATCCACGTCGACCGACGTACCTTTGAGCAGAAGCCCATGACGGTTCAACCGTCATGGGCTTCTCTTCGTCCGTGGACGGTTGATTGTCAGCTTGTTTGTCCGGAATGCCGATCCGGCGCCGCCAATCCGCTTCGTATTGTGTTGGTTGATTTCCGCTCGAAGCGGATTGGCGGTGCCGGAGGGATTCGAACCCTCGATACGGCTTTTCAACCGTATAACGGTTTAGCAAACCGCCGCCTT
>DASZVQ010000166.1:0-4458 GCA_035547275.1 Rhizomicrobium sp. | reverse complement strand
GTGCGGCTGGGAAAGACAAACACGGTGCTTGCCGCATAAGCCCGGACCAAGGGCTCGCCGGTGAGCGCCCCGGCAAATTGCACTTTTGGGTATTTCGCCGCCAGGGCGGTTTTTGCCGGCCCGTCGCCCACCACCAGCTTGGTGCCCGGCATGTCGAGCGCCAGGAACGCTTCGATATTCTTCTCCACCGCCACCCGGCCGACATAAATCCAGATCGGTTTTTCGTACGGCAGGGAAGCGCCGGGAACCGGGCGGAAATGCTCGACATCCACGCCCCGCGACCAGATGCGCAAATGATGGAAACCATGCGCCGCCAATTCCCGTTTGAGGCTTTCGGTCGCCACCATCATCGCCGTGGCCGGACCGTGAAACCAGCGCAGCCAGCGATAGACCAGTTCCAGAGGCATCCAAGGAAAGCGCGCCTTCACATATTCGGGAAAGCGGGTGTGGAAGGAGGTGGAAAATTGGATGCCGTATTTGAGGCAGATGGAGCGGGCCGAAAGCCCCAGCGTGCCTTCGGTGGCGATATGCACGGCGTCGGGCGCGAATTCGCGGATTTCCTGTTCCAGGGCGGCACGCGGAAAAAGCGCCAGCCGTATCTCCGGATAAGTCGGCATCGGCACGGTGAGGCGTCCCTCGGGCGTGGCATAGCGCACGCTGTGGCCCAATTGAACGAGGTCGTCGCCCAGCACCTCCAGGGTGCGCACCACGCCATTGACCTGGGGCCTCCAGGCATCGGTGACGATGAGGATCTTCAAATGTGCGGCCACTCCGGGGACAAACCCCGGTTCCAGCCGCCTTGTTCTACGCGGGAATAAGCGCCGGCTTGGCGGCGGCCGGGACGGCGCGTCTTTGAGGAGGGAGTGCCCAGCGCAGAATCTCCAGATTGCCGCGGGCATCTTCGACAAGGGCGCTGCAGCTTTCAACCCAGTCTCCGTCATTGAGATAGAGGACATCGCCGATCATGCGGATTTCGGCATGGTGGATATGGCCGCAGACCACGCCGTCGACCCCGCGCAACTGGGCCTCATGGGCCACGATTTCCTCGAAGCGGGAGATGTATTCCACGGCATTCTTGACCTTGTGCTTCAACCAGGCCGACAGCGACCAATAGGGCAGGCCCAGATGCTTGCGCGCCGAGAACACCAGGTCGTTGGCGCGCAGCGCCACGCCATACGCCCAGTCGCCCAGATGCGCGAGCCACTTGGCGCAGGCGATGACGCTGTCGAAACGGTCGCCATGCAGCACCCAGAACCGCTTTCCGGCCGCGGTTTCATGGATGGCTTCGTTGATGACCTCGATCCCACCAAAAAGCCGGCCCGCATAGTCGCGGGCGAATTCATCATGGTTGCCCGGCACGAAAATCACGCGCGTGCCGTTATCGACCTTGCGCAGCACTTCATGCACCACCTGCTGCTGGGCCGGCGTCCAGAACCAGCGGCGCTTGAGCTGCCAGCCATCGACGATATCGCCGACCAGGTAAAGCGTGTCGCATTCGTTATGCGCCAGGAAATCGGCCAGCGCCTCGGCCTTGCAGCCGCGCGTGCCCAGATGGGTGTCGGAGATGAAGATCGTGCGGTGCCGGGAAAAGCGCGTGGTGTCGATCGCGGTGGCGGGCGGTGCTGCTGGCCGCGCCGGCGTGAAGCTGCCCAGCGCATTCTCGAACCACACAACATCTGACATCGGGCGTCTCCGCACCTTGCTCTGTGCGGGGGATTAGCTGCTTCGCGCGAATCTTTTGTTGCGTGGATGCGACGAAGTGATGAAGGCGCGAGCGTTAATCGCAAGGCACGCCCGTTAACGGTTCCATCGCGCGCGCGTTAACGGATATTCCGTATGCGTTGCATCCCGTGCTGCCGGTTTGTCCGTATCGTGACGGTTTTGCGCACACGGTCCCGCCGCCGTCATGAAGCCGCCATGCCCGCGCCCATGCCGCCAGACATGTTTCGCGATGTCGCGCGCCATTGCCGTTTATTGCATCGCACAATTGTCACAAACTTCGGCAGTTGCGGAAAATTCAGGCAGAAGGTGCGATTTTTTCCAGTCTTTCTGCGGCGTTTTGTCTGGAATTGCTCTATTTTATCCTTGCAGACGAACAGCGGTTCCAGCATATTGCTGCAGCGCGGTATCGCGATCCTTGATTGCGAGGCCGCCGCCCTTCCTGGGCGTTTCCTCCCTGAACTTGGCCGCTCTCACGAGCGGCCATTTTTTTTGCGCGCGCAAAACAGCCTGAAAATCTATTCGGCGGCTTCCGGCAGCGAGTCGGGCGTGCCGAGCTGCGACAGCGGGATCGCGGTCAGGTGCGCGATGGCGAGGGTCAGCCGCGCCTTGACCTGTTCGAACGACGCCTTCCTGGCGATGCGCTCCTCATCCAGATAAAGCGCGCGGTTGATCTCGATCTGCAGCGCATGGCAACCCTGCGCCACCTTGCCATAGAGTGCGGTGGTGTGGCCGCCGGCATAGGGGGTATTGCGCGCCACCGAAAAGCCTTCCCGCGTGAACGCGGCTTCCGCGCGCGCCGTCAGCGCCGGCGCCGCGCTGGCGCCGTAACGGTCGCCCAGCACGATGTCGGGCACCGACAAGGCCGAGGGCATGGAATGGCAGTCGATCAGCACCGCCACGCCGAAGCGGGCACGGGTTTCCTCGAGCAAGGTCTTCAGCGCCTGGTGATAGGGCTGGTAGAGCTGACTCAGCCGCGCCTGGGCTTCCGCGCCCGACAGCTTGCCGCGATAGATTTCCGCCCCGTCACGCACGATGCGCGGGATCACGCCAAGGCCGGCCGCCACTCGCGGGGTGGGTGCATCCACCGGCACCTCCAGCGCGCTGTCGAACATGCCGGCATCCAGCTCGCGCTGGCTGCGGTTCACATCAAGGAAGGCGCGGGGAAATTGCGCTGCCAGCAGGGGCGCCCCCAGCCCCAGCGCGCCTGCGAACAGCTCGTCGACAAAGGCGTCTTCCGACCGGCGCAGCATGGTCGCATCCAGGCGGGTGCGCGCCAGCAGGCTTTCGGGATAGCTGCGCCCCGAATGGGGCGAGGCGAACAGGAAGGGCACGGTCTGGCGGGCCGGGCGATCCAGGCGGAAAGGCTGGGATTCCTCAAGGTCCATGGGCTCAAGTCCGACGCATCGCGAGTCACAGGGAAGCACAGGCCGGGGCGGCCGCGCAAAGGGTTAAGAGTTCCCGTTAACCCTGGTTTACAGCTTTGTACCGTATAGGGTTACATAGGGGACGTTTCGGGGCTGTCATGGCGCATATCCTGTTGGCGGAAGATGATGAATCGCTGCGGCGCTTCCTGGCGGCGGCGCTGGTCAAGGCCGGCCATGCCGTCACCGATTTCGGCGATGGCGGCGAGGCTTTCGCCTGCCTGCAACAGGCCGCCACCTTCGACCTGCTGCTGACCGATATTGTGATGCCGGGGATGGATGGCATCGAGCTGGCCAAGCGCGCCGCCGAGATGAATGCGGCGCTGAAGATCATGTTCATCACCGGCTTTGCCGCTGTTGCGCTGCACCCGGCATCCGGCGCCCCCAAACAGGCCAAGGTGCTGTCCAAGCCTTTCCACCTGCGCGAGATCGTGGCGGAAGTCGATCGCATGCTGGCGGCGGCCTGACCGCGCCGCCTTAATCACGCCATTCTTCGGGCGCGACACTTCCCGACCGGCATATTGCGCCGGGAAGAGGAGGAAGTATGGAGCGTCCTTCACACATCACCTTCAATACATCGCACATGTCCCGCCGCCTGCCGCTATTCGCGCTGGCGGCGTTTTTGCAGGTGGGCGCCGTCTGTCTGATCATGTCAGGCCTGGGCCATTCGATCCCCTTCATCGAAGGCGACCTTCATGTTTTCGACTTCAAGCAGCCCACCATTGACAAGATGCCACCGCCCGATCCGGTGATCCCCAAGAACATCCCGACGGTGCCGCAGCCGATCATCCAGGACTTCACCTGGGACCGCGGCGATCACACCATCACCGTCCAGCCGCGGCAGCCGGCCGACGACCAGCCGGTGAAGCCGCAACCCCCGGCACAGCCCGACCATGCCGCGGTGGGCGTCGCCGCCACCCACACCACGCCGCCTTATCCGCCCATCGCGCTCAGGCAGAATCTGGAAGGCAAGGTGGTGCTGAAACTGATCGTGCTGGAGACCGGCCGGGTGGGACGCGCCGATATCGTCACGTCCAGCGGCAGCGAAGCGCTGGACCAGGCAGCCCAGGTCTGGATTGTGGCGCACTGGGCCTACAAGCCGGCGCTGGCAGGAGGCCAGCCGGTGACCAGTCAGGCCCTGGCCAGCGTGAGCTTCAACCTGAAGGACGCGCGCTAAAGGAGAGGCGGAAAAGCGAAGGTCCGGCCGATCTTCGCCCGCCGGAACGTCGCCCGGCGCCGGAAAACCAGTTCCGGGCGGGCATTTGGCCGGGTTTGGCTTGCCCCGCAGGGACCTGGCCGCTATAGAGGCGTCCCT
>DASZVQ010000165.1:0-41381 GCA_035547275.1 Rhizomicrobium sp. | reverse complement strand
TCTATTCTGGTCGCTCCCGCTCGCGCGGACGCTCTATTCTGGTCGCTCCCGCTCGCGCGGACGCTCTATTCTGGTCGCTCCCGCTCGCGCGGACGCTCTATTCTGGTCGCTCCCGCTCGCGCGGACGCTCCTATGCGGCCTGTTTTCGCAGGAAATCGGCCCGCGTCAACAGCATGTCATGACAGAGGATCTGCATGCCCCGGGCCCGGCATTCCCGCATCTGCGAGCCATTGTGGCGCGCCCCCAGCTTGGCCAGAACATGGCCCGAGGCCGGATTGTCGTAGAACCAGCCGGCATGGATCATCTCCAGCCCCAGCGCCACAAAGGCATATTCGGCCAGCCGCGCCGCCGCCTCGGTGGCATAGCCAAAGCCCCAGAAGGGCTTGCCCAGCCAATAGCCGAACTCGCAGCCCTCATCGACATGCAGCCCCGTCATGCCCAGAAACACGCGATCGCTCTTGCGCTCGATCACAAAGCGGTCGGGCGCGCCGGCCGCCACAAAAGCCTCCGCGTCGCTCTCGCCATAGGGATGGGGCACCCGCGACGTCATCCGCGCCACATCATAGTCGCCCAGCCACGCCGTCATGCTTTGAATATCGGACGGCCGTGGCGGTCTTAAAATCAGTCTCTCGCTCTCCAAGACACACATGACATCCCCCGCAAATCCTTTCGCGCGCGAGGAAGAAAAAAGGGAGATGGCGGACCATCTCCCTCGCGTCATGTATGGGCCGCCAACTGGTTGGCGGCCTATGTCTTCAGCCGCCTTATTCTGCCGCGATCTTCACCGCCGGATTCGCGGCCGGGGTCACGGACACGAAGGTGCGGCGCTTGAAACCGGTCTTGAACGAGACCTGGCCGTCGCGAAGCGCGTAAAGGGTATGGTCCTTGCCCATGCCCACGCCTTCACCCGGATAGAACTTGGTGCCGCGCTGACGCACGATCACATTGCCGCCGGCAACCGCTTCGCCACCGAACAGCTTCACGCCCAGCATCTTGGGGTTGGAATCGCGACCATTGCGCGAGGAACCGCCAGCTTTCTTGTGCGCCATGACTTAACTCCTTAACCCGCCGTGATGCCGAGCACCTTCACCGTGGTGAAGTGCTGGCGATGACCGCGCTTGCGGTGGGTGTTCTTGCGGCGCTTCTTCTTGAAGGCGATGACCTTCTCGCCCTGGCCGTGGCCGACGATCTCGCACTGGACGGACGCACCGGCAACCAGCGGCGAGCCGATCTTGGGGGTGTCGCCGCCCAGCATCAGGACCTCAAGGTCCAGCTTGGCGCCAATGTCGCCAGCAAGGCTTTCGACCTTCAGGACCGTGTCCTTGGCCACCCTATATTGTTTTCCGCCGGTGCGGACGACCGCGTACATGGACCTAAATCCTTGAAAATAAAGGTATTCCAGGAAACATGAGTCTCCCGGAGAGCGGCGGAATATACGGAAAGACGTGCCAGGGTCAAGTATCGGTTTGAACAGACCTTTTGGACGCTTTCGGACGGCCTTCCGCGACCCTGGCCATGACCGCCCCCACCAGCAGGATCAGCCCCACATAAATCGCCATCCATTTGGCATTGGAGACGGTGAAGGCGATGCGTGCAAGGTCGTCGCTGGCGCCCGCCAGCATCTGGTTGAGCTCCAGCGCGTTCCCGGCCGCATCCAGCACCGCGCCGGCAATGGGCACCGCGGACAGCAAGGTCAGGACGCGCCGCAGGCGGCCGGGACGCGGCGCAAAAGCCTCCCGCGCCAGGATACCGGAATAAAAGAAGGCGGCCGCGTAAAGCGGCATCAAGAGATAATCCAGGCCCCAGATGAAGCCGACCAACACCGCTTGGCGCGATGGCCAGTGCAGGAAAGCCCAGCGATACTGGATGGCGGTATTGAAGCCCTGCAGATCCGACGTGCTGGCGCCAGACAAGGCTTTCAGCCGCCAGTCCAGCCAGGCCAGCACGGCAAACACGACAATCGCGGCGCTGGTGAAAAAGGCCCAGCGGCGGACCAGAGCCTGTTTGGTGATGCGCATTCCCGTCCCGATTATGCTAAGGCCATCTTATGCGAAGCCTGCCTGCCCGAACAGTTGGCGATATTCTCTACAATTTCCACTGGGTGGTGCCTGGCGAGGCGGCGCGCGCCATGCAGGATTGGGCCGGATTCCTCAGGCCATTCCTGAAAGCGCGCGGCATCCGTGCCATCATCAATCTGCGTGGGCGTAATGACGATCTGAGCTGGTGGAAAAAGGAAACCCAGATCGCGCGAAACCTGGGCATCGCCCATCTCGACGCCATGATGGATTCCCGCAAGCTGCCGACGCGGGCCATGCTCGTCACGCTGATCGAAAGCTTCGATTCCGCGCCCAGGCCTTTTCTGCTCAAATGCTCCGGCGGGCAGGACCGCACCAGCCTTGCCGCCGCGCTTTATCTGATCCATCGCAACGGCTGGGGCGCGATGGACATGGCCATGATGCAATTTGCGCGCTTTCCTTATTTGCACTTCCCCAAGACCCACCAGCGCTGGCTGAAACAGTTTCCGGAATTCGCGCGCGACGACAGCGGCGGCGCTCCGCTGGCGGCCTGGATCGCGCAAGGCTATACGCCGGAAAAACTGAAAGCCTGGCTGGACGCAAAAGGCATGAGCGGCAGCTATGCCGCCATCTTCACCACGCCGACACGCTCTCCCCGGCAATGGTGAAGCTTGTTGTCGCGCCCGGCGTATCGCTGTGGCGCGAGAAATTTTCCGCAAGCGAACAGAAGACATTGCTCAGCGAGGTGCTGGCGCGTCTGGAACAGGCGCCGCTTTACCGGCCCGTCATGCCGAACACCGCCAGGCCCTTTTCGGTGGAGGAAAGCAATTTCGGTACCTTGGGATGGGTCGCCGACAAGACCGGCTATCGCTATCAGGCCGACCATCCGGTGACGGGCAAGCCGTGGCCGGCCATCCCCGAGGCTTTGCTGGCGCTGTGGGCCGGGATCAATGATGGGCCGCCGCCGGAGTGCTGCCTGGTCAATCTCTACAGGCCGGGCGCCAAAATGGGGCTGCACCAGGACCGTGACGAGCGCGATGTCAGCGCCGCCGTCATCGGGGTGTCGCTGGGGGATGAGGCCCTGTTCCGGATCGGCGAGGCCAGCCGTGGCGGCAAGACCCGGAGCGTGACCCTGGCCTCGGGCGATGTGATCGCCTTTGGCGGGCCCGCCCGGCTGGCCTATCACGGCATCGACCGAATCCGGCCGGGAACCTCAAGGCTGGTTCCCGGAGGTGGCCGCCTCAGCCTGACCCTTCGCCGTGTGGCCGTCTGACAAAAAAAGACCCCCGGCCGGGGGGCCGGGGGCAAATGCGCTTAAATGCGCGAGGGACAGCCGGGAGGGGATGACCGGAAGTCCCAAGAAGACGGGAGCTGGAAGCGAGCGGGGGGCAGTGCCAACAGCTCAATGCCGTC
Organism: Rhizomicrobium sp.; assembly: GCA_035547275.1. Taxonomy (GTDB): domain Bacteria; phylum Pseudomonadota; class Alphaproteobacteria; order Micropepsales; family Micropepsaceae; genus Rhizomicrobium. Next base: position 37,953 of record DASZVQ010000165.1, on the reverse strand, counting down.
TTCGGGATATAAACTATGCAAAGATGCAACACGTTTCAAGAAAATTCGGCCGCCTGAAAGAATTATAATGACAGTGGCTTTTCTGTCATAATAGCGGCACGGCAAATCACCGGGAGTTTCAACCGGTTCCGGTCGCGCTGACCGATGAATTCATGGGCCCCGCATTGCGGCGTTCGCATTCGAAATGGTTCCGACCTCGCTGCAAACGGCTCTCCGGCCGCTCGCCCAAGCTCGCGGCGTTCGGCATTCAAACCTGTCCAGATCTCGCGGCGCGCAGCTCTCCGGCCGCTCGCCCAAGCTCGCGGCGTTCGTCGCTCTCGCATGTCCACTGGACATGCTCGTCCGCCTGCGGCGGACCGCTCCTCACCCCCAGCTCTCCTGAACGCCCTTGCGCCGGGCGGGGGCATGGGATGTGACGGGAATCTCCCGCAGCGGCGCGCCCAGCCACTTGCCCTGGCCGTGCTGAAAGCCCATGGCCCGGGCGGCATCGGCCATGCCCTTGCTTTCGATCCATTCCGCGATGGTTGTGATTCCCATCTCGCCGCACAGTTTCGCCAGCCCCGCCAGTAGCGCATCATCGCGTTTTGAGATGCCGATCTTCTGAATCATGGCGCCATCGAATTTCACGAAGTCGACCTGGAAGGCGTGCAGATAATTCACGGAAGCCGCGCCGGCGCCGAAATCATCCAGTCCCACGCGGTAACCCATGTCCCGCAGCGCCTGGATGGCCTTGCCGGCGCCGGCCAGATCGACAATGGCGGCGGTTTCGGTGATCTCGATCAGGGTACGCGACGCCAGCTTGCGGCGCCTGGCCAGGATCGCCGCCAGCATGCCGAAACTTACCGGCGAGGCGATGGTCTCGCCGGAGACATTGAAGGCGATGTGGGCATCGCGATGCTGCTCGATCAGGCCCAGCACCTTGGTGGCGACCGCGATATCCAAACTGTTGGCGATGCCCAGCGCCTCGATGAACCTGACGGTCTCGCCCGTGCCTTCGGGGCCGGTGAAGCGCGCCAGCGCCTCGTAATGGGAGATCTTGCCGCTGGCCAGATCGGCGATCGGCTGATAGGCGATCTCAAAGGCGCCCTCGCCCACCGTGCGGCTCATGGCGGCGAGGCGGGCTTGCGTCTCTTCCATCATGCTGGCAAAGGCCGAGCCGATGTCGCCGTCGCCGGCCTCGAACTTTCCTTTTTCCGCGAAACGGCCGATCACATAGCGCAACGAAAGAATCCGCTGTTCAGGGCTGAGGTCCGGTCCCAGCAGCGCCATGCGGGTTTCCGCGACGACTGGCGGCGCCAATCCACCCGCGGCAATGGCTTCGGCGATCGCGCGCGCCAAATCCAGGCTGCCGCGCGTGGCCGGCGCGACCGCGCCAAAGCCGGTCTCGGAGATGCGCCCCGTCACGCTGGCGCCACAGATCTGCAAGCTGTCACCAATGCGCTGCATCAGGGCATCGGCATTGTCAGAGGAAAGCTGAGCGCAGATGTCGGGCAGGCCCGGCACATTCACCAGGGTCAGCGCATCCTTGTTCCCGGCTTTTTCGGCGGCGCCAAGGAATTCATCGCGTTGCGCCAGTCCGGTCCTGGGATCGGTTTTGGCGCTGGGACTGCGTGTGCCCGGCCGCGCCAGGGTGCAGGAAATATTGGCGCCATTGTCGGGCAGGCGGAACATGGCGAGATTGGCTTCCGCGCCCGTCGCCAGCATCAGCTTGAAGGGACCCGCGCGGTCGCCGGCTTTCAGCGCCTTGCTGAAGGTGGCGAATTTGATGCCTTCCGATGGCTTGAACAGCTTGCCCGCCGGCTTGCCGAGCAGCGCATCGCCGCTCTCCTTGACCAGATCGTTGGCGGCGCCCGCGGCGAACCGGATCAGCCCCTGCGCATCCACCTCGAACAGGAAGTCGGCATTGGTAAAAGCAAAACCCAAAAGCCGGGCAGGATGCGGCATACAAACTCCGCGCGGGGAAGACGCCGAAACCTGTCAGGAATGTCTTAGGATGTTGTAAATAGGGATTAAAGCGCCGCGCGGAAGCCCCTGAAGATGGCGCCACCGAGGGGGTCGTCGGCAAAAGCCCATTCCGGATGCCATTGCACGCCCAGAAGAAATCCCCTTGCGCCGGGCATGGAGACCGCTTCGATCTGGTCGTCCGGCGCGACCGCCTCGACCACGAGCCCCGGCGCCAGCCGGTCCACGCCCTGATGATGCAGGGAATTGACCATGGCTTCGCTGAGGCCCGACAGACGGTTCAGAAGCCCGCCCGCGGTGATGGCGATGGCATGGGCGGGCGCATATTCCATATCGCGTGTGAGCGCATCCTGCGGCTCGCGATGATCGAGCCGGCCCGAAATCTCATGCACATGCTGATGCAGGCTGCCACCCAGGGCCACATTCAATTCCTGAAAGCCGCGGCAGATCGCCAGAACGGGTTTTCCGGCGGCGATGGCGGCGCGCAAAAGCGGCAAGGTGGTCGCATCGCGCGTCTCGTCCAGTTCGGTGCCGGGACGCGCATGGGCGCCATAACGGGAGGGGGCGACATTGGACGGCGCGCCGGTGAACAGAAGCCCATCCACCGCCGCCAGCACGTCGCCGGCCGGCAAGGGCGTATCACTGGACGGGATCAGCAGGGGCAGCGCGCCGCAACCGTCGCGGACAGCGGCGACATATTCGTCATTGGCCTGATGTACCGCCATGCCATCAAAGACGCGGCGATCGGTGACAAGACCGACGACCGGCATCAATGGGCCGGCGCAGGCTTGGGGTCCTTCACCGGCACGGTGAACACCGACGGATCGATATGCGCGCCGATCTGCATGTTGCCCAGGGCCACGGTGGTGTTGCCGCCCTGATTGTCCTTCACGATCCATTGCCGCAGCTCCAGCGTCGGCAGCGAGAAGACCAGGGTGATGTTGGACTTGTTCTGGTTCAGCGCCGTGCGCGCCTGCACGATCAGGGCGCCGTTCTGCTCGAACACGCCCAGCACCAGACGGTTGGTCTTCAGATCCACATTCTCCTTGAGGAGAATGGGCAGCGGGGTGTCGTCCAGATCGTAATGGTCCACCGTGTTGAGACGCGAATTCTTGACATAGATCTCGCCATTGGTGGCCACGATCAGCATGGGGCTGGGCGGCTGGAAGGCGAAACGGATCTGGCCCGGCTTCTGGATGTCGAGCTCGCCCTGGGCGACACCGCCATCGGGCCCGATCTGCACGAAATCCGCCTTCAGGCTGTGAATGCCGTTGAGATAGGCGCTGACCTTGTCGAGATCGGCCTTCTGCTGATCGGTATAGATGGCGCGCAGGATCGCCGGCTGGCCGGCGCCTGATAACAGAACCATCAGAACCGGCAGGAAGATCAGGTGCGAACGGCGCATCAGCAAGACTCGCAAGACATCATGGAAAAATTCAGGCAAGGCCGGTTTGCGGCACGACGGGGCGCAAGATAGGGTCAAGGCCTGAATAAGCAACACCCGCGATCATGACCCGCACTTTTTCCCATATTGCCGTCCTGGGCGCGGGCGCCTGGGGTACTGCCCTGGCCCTCGCCGCCCGGACGGCCGGCCGCAGCGTGACCCTGTGGGTGCGCGAAGAGGATGTTCTGGCCGACATCCGCGCGGGCCGGGAAAACCGTTTCCTGCCCGGCGTGGCGATGCCCAGGGACCTCAACGTCACGGGCGATCTGGCCGAGGCGGCAAAGGCCGATGCCCTTCTTCTGGTGGTGCCGGCGCAGGTGCTGCACGGCTTTGCCGAAAGACTGAGGCCATATCTGGTCCAGGATCAACCGGTGGTGATCTGCGCCAAGGGCATCGAGCAGGGCAGCGGCAAACTGGTGACCGAAGTGGCGGCGGAAAGCCTGCCCGGTGCGCCGCTGGCGGTCCTGTCGGGGCCATCCTTCGCGCGCGATGTGGCGCGCGGTCTTCCCACCGCGCTGACGATCGCGGCCCGGAACGGTCTGGCGTCGGATCTGCAGACGGCATTGGGCAGCGCCACCTTCCGCCCCTATGCCAGCGACGACATGACCGGCGTGGCGCTGGGCGGCGCGGCCAAGAATGTCTATGCCATCGCCTGCGGCGTGGTGGAGGGCATGGGCCTGGGCGAGAACGCCCGCGCGGCGCTTCTGGCACGCAGCTTCGCCGAACTGGCGCGGCTGGGCGAAAGCCTGGGGGCGAGACGCGAGACGCTGATGGGCCTGTCGGGGCTGGGCGATCTGGTGCTGACCGCGACCAGTCCGTCGTCGCGCAATTTTTCCTTCGGCATGGAGCTGGGACGGGGCAAATCGATGACGGAATTGTCGGCGCCAGAGCGGCCGCTGGCGGAAGGCGTGGCCACGGCGCCAGCGCTGGTGGCGCGCGCGCGCGCGGCCGGCGTGGAAATGCCCATTGCCGAAGCCATGGCCGACTTGATCACCGGCACGTTGCCGCTGGGTGAAGCGATGATGCGGCTGATGAGCCGCAGGCTGACAACGGAATAGAGAGCGCGTCATGAAGCACTGGCTGTTCAAGAGCGAACCCGAGACCTGGTCCTGGGACATGCAAAAGAGGAAAGGCGCCAAGGGCGAGCCTTGGAGCGGGGTGCGCAACCACACCGCCAAGCTGAACATGATGGCGATGAAGAAGGGTGACCTGGGCTTTTTCTATCATTCGGGCGACGAAAAGGCCGTGGTCGGCATTGTGGAAGTGATCGGGGAATACCGCCCCGATCCCACCGACGCGAAGGGCGTCTTTGGCCTGGTGGATGTGAAGGCGGTGAAAGACATGCCCAAGCACGTCACGCTCGCAGACTGCAAGGCCAATCCGAAGCTGAAGGGGATGAGCCTGGTGACCAGCTTCCGGCTTTCGGTGCAGCCGGTCACGGAAGCCGAATGGAAGGAAGTCTGCAAAATGGGTGAGGCGTGACCCGCGATAGCGGGGCAAATCGGTCCAATGGACCGATTTGAACGCCGAACGCCGCGAGCTTGGGCGAGCGGCCGGAATGGACTGAAATAACTACTTTCTGGCGAATTTGGCCGCGAAGAAATCGCCCTTGTTCCAGGACGGGCGCGCCGCGTCATCGGCCAGTTCGCGGGTGATGGCATAGTTCAGCCGCGCGAATTTCGCTCCCATGTCATAGCGGATCGGCTGGCTGAGATCGTCGCTGGGCTTGTGGTAGTGGTTGCGCATGAAGAATTCGGTGGCGGCCTTGCCGCCATTGGCATAGCCGGTGGCCAGAAACACCGCCGGAATGCCCTGCTCGACAAAGCGGTAATGGTCGGAGCGGGTGAAGATGCCCTCGTCCGGCATGGGATCGGGAGAAAGCTTTACATTCATGCCCGCCGCGGCGCGCCGCACCGACGGCCCGATACTGGAACGGTCGGCGCCGAAGGCCACCACATCGGTGAATTCATAGGTGAGGATCGGCATGTCCAGATCCACATCGGCCACAATGGCGGCGCGTGGCACGGTGGGATTGTGGGCGAAATATTCCGCCCCGATCAGCCCCTTTTCTTCCGCCGTATCGATCAGGAACAGCACGGAACGCCGCGCCGGCTTGCCGGCGAACAGCCGCGCCACCTCCAGGGTCGTGGCGACGCCTGAGGCATTGTCCAATGCGCCATTGTTGATGGAATCGCCGTTCACCGGCGGGGTGATTCCGATGTGATCCAGATGCGCCGACAGCACGACAAACTGGTCTTTCAGTTTCGGATCGCTGCCCGGCAGCAGACCCACGATATTTTCGCTTTCCATGCGCTTGATTTCGCTGTGCAGCTCCGCCTTCAGCGACCAGGGCAGGGCAAAGCCCCTGACCAGGCCATCCTGGGTTTCGGCTTCCGCCAGAATCCTGTCAGTGCCGGGTCCCAGCAATTTATGCGCGCCGGCGACGCTGATGCCGGCAACGCCGGGCAATGTGGTGGCAAAGAATGGCGAACCATCCGGCTTCACCCAGGTCATGTCCCAGCTTCGATATTGCCGCACGGAATTGGCGAAGGGATAAAGCCGCTCGCGCGTCAGCGTGTCGATCGAAACAAAACCCGCCGCGCCATGGGCCAGCGCCGCGGCCGCCTTAACCCGCCCGCTGCGGTAATAGGCACGCTCCTCGCTTTGCAGGAATTTGGGCGCGCCCGACAGCGCCACCACGATCTTGCCCCTGACGTCCAGCCCGGCATAGTCGTCGCGATGGTGTTCGGGCGCCACCAGCCCGTAACCGACAAAGACCAGCGGCGCATCCAGCTTCAGCACCGGCGCCAGGCCATAGCCGTCCACCAGATAATCGGTGCCGAACACCAGCGGCACACCGCGGCCGCGTTTGTCATGCAGGATCATCACGCCGGGGTCCCTGGCGCGATAGGCCAGCAGCGGCACATGCTGAAAATAGCCGGCCCCGAAATCCTTGGAGCCGCCCTTGGGCACCAGGCCGATCTGTTTCATCTGGCTCGCGACATAACGCGCCGCCATGTCATATTCCGGCGTGCCCGCCTCGCGGCCCTTGAGCCTGTCGCTGGCAAGATAGGCCATATCGGCCTTGATATTGACGGCCGCTGTATCGGGCTGCGCATGGGCCGGCGCACACAGCAACAGGGCCGCGAGCGCCAGCCTGCGCATCACAGATATCTCCGCATCACTGTGGTATAGGGCGAAAAGCCCGCCCCTTCGTAGGAACGGATGGCGCGCGCGTTCTTCGACAGCACCCCAACGGTCAGAAGCTTGTAGCCGCGGGCCCGTGACCAACCCTCACAGGCCGCGATCAGGGCGCGGCCATGGCCCTGCCCGCGCGCCTCGGGCAACACATACAGTTCGGCCAGGCTGCCATGGCGGCGTTCCGGCTCGACGACAAAGAGATGGCCGGGCGATTCATGGGCGAAGGCCCAGCCAACCGGTTTTCCGTCCTGCTCCGCTATCAAAAAAATGCCGTGATTTTCGGCGCAACGGTGTTGCAGCTCGCGCCAATGATCGACGGCGAAATCCGGATCGCGCCTGCGGTCGGGCTCGAAGGCGGCCTCGTAATCCTGAAGGCCGGTGACGAAGGACAGTATCGCCTGTTCATCGGCCGGCAGACGCGCTTCTCTTACGCTCATGACCGCATTCGATGCTAGTGATCCAGCGCCTTGACGATTTCTTCCGTCATCTTTTTGGCGTCGCCGAACAGCATCATGGTGTTGTTGTTGAAGAACAGCTCATTCTCGACGCCGGCATAACCCGAACCCATGCCGCGCTTGACGAACAGCACGGTCTTGGCCTTTTCCACATCCAGGATCGGCATCCCGAAAATCGGCGACTTGGGATCGGTCTTGGCGGACGGATTGGTCACGTCATTGGCGCCAATGACATAGGCCACATCGGCCTGGGGGAACTGGCTGTTGATGTCCTCCAGCTCGAACACTTCGTCATAGGGCACATTGGCTTCGGCCAAGAGCACATTCATATGGCCGGGCATGCGGCCAGCCACCGGATGAATGGCATAGGAGACCTTGACACCTTCCGCCTTCAGCTTGTCGGCCATTTCGCGCAGCGCGTGCTGGGCCTGGGCCACCGCCATGCCATAGCCCGGCACGATGATGACGCTGGAGGCGTTCTTCATGATGAAGGCGGCATCGTCGGCGGAGCCCTGCTTGACCGGGCGCTGCTCCTTGGCGCCGGCAGCCGCCGCGGCGGTCTCACCGCCAAAGCCGCCCATGATCACGCTGACAAAGCTGCGGTTCATGCCCTTGCACATGATGTAGGACAGGATCGCGCCGGAGGAACCGACCAGCGCGCCGGTGATGATCAGCGCGGTGTTCTCCAGGGTGAAGCCGATGCCCGCGGCCGCCCAGCCGGAATAGGAGTTCAGCATCGACACCACCACCGGCATGTCGGCGCCGCCGATGGGAATGATAAGGGTGATGCCGAAGACGAAGGCGAGACCGGTGATGGCCCAGAAAGTCCAGGCTTGCTGGTCCATCACGAAATAGACGATCAGACCGATGATGGCCGCGAACAGCAGCAGATTCAGCAGGTGACGCGCGGGCAACAGGATCGGCGCGCCCTTCATGTTGCCATTGAGCTTGGCGAAGGCGATCAGCGAGCCGGCAAAGGTGATGATGCCGATGGCCACGCCCAGGCTCATTTCCACAAGGCTCTGGGTGCGGATGGCGCCGGCCGCGCCGATGCCGAAGGCTTCCGGCGAATAGAAGGCCGCCGCCGCGGTCAGCACCGCGGCCAGACCGACCAGGGAGTGGAAGGCCGCGACCAGCTGCGGCATCGCCGTCATGGCGATGCGCCTGGCGGTGACCGCGCCGATCGCCCCGCCCACCGCCAAGCCCAGCACGATCAGGCCGATGGTCATGCCGTCGGCCACGCCCGCCACCCACAGGGTGGTGGCAATGGCCAGCGCCATGCCGATCATGCCGTTGCGGTTGCCTGCCTGGCTGGAGGCGGGCGAAGACAGGCCCTTCAGGGCCAGGATGAAGAGAACGCCAGAGACGAGGTAGAGAAGGGCGGCGATATCGGCCTTCATCTTACTTCGCCTTCTTCTTGTACATCGCCAACATGCGGGCGGTGACCAGGAAGCCGCCGAAGATGTTCACGCTGGCCAGCGCCAGCGCGACCACGCCCAGGATCTTGGAAAGCCAGGAGGCGTCGGAAATCACCGGCACCGCCACCGCGATCAGCGCGCCCACCACGATCACCGAGGAGATCGCATTGGTCACCGCCATCAGCGGGGTATGCAGCGCGGGTGTCACGCCCCACACCACGAAATAGCCCACGAAGATCGCCAGCACGAAAATCGATAGGCGGAAGACGAAGGGATCGATCATTTCCATGGCTGCCCCTTGAACCCCTTCTAGCTGCGCGATACCGGCGCGCCGTCCTTGGTGACGGCTGAGCCCTTGACGATCTCGTCATTCCAGTCGATGGCAAGCTGGCCCGCCTTCTTGTCCACGATCAGGGATACGAAGTTGAACAGATTGCGGGCGTAGAGCGCGGACGCATCCACCGCCAGCGCGCCCGGCAGATTGGTATGGCCCATGATGGTGACGCCATGCGCCTCCACCACCTGGTCGGGCTTCGACAGCGGCGTGTTGCCGCCCGCGCCCGCCGCCAGATCCACGATCACCGAACCCGGCTTCATGGATTGGATCATCTCCTCGCTCACCAGGATGGGCGCCTTGCGGCCCGGGATCAGCGCGGTGGTGATGACGATATCCTGTTTCTTGATGGTTTCGGCGATCAGGGCCGCCTGTTTCTTCTGATAGTCCTCGCTCATCGGCTTGGCATAGCCGGCCGCGGTCTGGGCATTCTTGAATTCCTCGTCCATCACCGCGACGAAAGTGCCGCCCAGGCTTTCCACCTGTTCCTTGGTGGCGGGGCGCACGTCGGTGGCCGAGACGATGGCGCCAAGCCGCTTGGCGGTGGCGATGGCCTGAAGGCCCGCAACGCCCACGCCCATCACCAGCACGCGCGCCGGCGCGATAGTGCCGGCCGCGGTCATCATCATCGGCATGGCGCGGCCGAAAGCGGCGGCGGCATCCACAACCGCCTTGTAGCCGGCGAGATTGGCCTGGGACGACAGAACGTCCATGGCCTGGGCACGGGAAATGCGTGGCAGGAGTTCCATGGCGAAAGCCGTGATGCCCTGACTCGCCAGAGACTGAATCGAGGCCTGTTCGGTTGCGGGCGACAACAGCGCCGCCAGCACCGCGCCGTTTTTCAGCTGTGAAATTTCGCCGGCTTCGGGCCCGCGCACCTTCAGGACGATATCGGCATCCTTGTAGGTGGAGGCCGCGTCGGGCGCGATCAGCGCCCCCGCCGCGGTGTAATCGGCATCGGCGATCTTGGCGCCGGCGCCAGCGCCCGCCTGGACCACCACGTCCAGCCCGAGGCCCTTGAACTTCTTGACGGATTCAGGGGTCGCGGCGACGCGCGTCTCCCCATCGCGAGTTTCCTTCGGGACCGCGAGGCGCATGGGCAGCCTTTAAGGCTTAGCCGTGAGTGCGGAAAATCGCGAGGAAGATCATGATCAGCAAAATGAACCCGAAGGTCCACTTCGAGCCGGTCAGAAAGCCGCGATAGGCCTTCAGATGCGCGCTGATGTCCATGGATCCCGGCTGATAGTCGGTTTCGTGCGCCATTAAGGCCCCCGTGCTGTGCTTTGAAAGTTGCGCGGGACTATAGCAAAGGCGGCCCCGCCGGCAACGTGGTTTATTAAGACTTCCCGCATGGCCGGTTTGCGGCCCATGCCCCCCTTCCCGCCTGCGGTTTTCGCCGTGGATTCAGGCTTTGTTAAGCCCCCGGCCATGCCGGCGCCTGTGCCGCAAAGGAACAGGCATAAACGCCACATTTACCTGTGCCCTGCGAGACTTCGCCCGGTTTTCAAGACCCCTTTTTGGGCCTGTTCTGGAGAGCTTAGTTATGGCGCAGACCATTCTTGTCGTGGACGATGATCCGGTGCAGCGCAGGCTGCTGGAAACGGCGATCACCCGTTCGGGCATGCAGGTCGTCACCGCGCCTGGCGGCCAGCCGGCGCTGGATCTGATCAACGGTCCCCGCGGCGAGCAGATCACCCTGATGCTGCTGGATCTGGTGATGCCCGACATGGGCGGCCTGGAGGTTCTGGCGCGCCTGCGTCCCACCAATCCGGAACTGCCGGTGATCGTGCTGACTGCCAAGGGTGGCATCGATTCGGCCGTGGAAGCCATGCGCGCGGGCGCCAACGACTTTCTGGTCAAGCCGGCCAGCCCGGAACGCATCACGGTCTCGATCCGCAATCAGCTCAAGATCGGCACCCTGTCGGGCGAAGTGAAGCAGCTGAAGAAGAAGCAGGACAACAGGCTGACCTTCGACGACCTGATCGCGAGCTCGCCGGAGATGAAGCAGGTCTTCCGCCTGGGGGCGCGCGCCGCGCAAAGCGACATTCCCGTGCTGATCGAGGGCGAATCCGGCGCCGGCAAGGAGCTGATCGCCCGCGCCATCCAGGGCACCTCGGCCCGCGCCGGCAAGCCGTTCGTGACGGTGAACTGCGGCGCCATCCCCGAGAATCTGATCGAATCCATCCTGTTCGGCCATGAGAAGGGTTCCTTCACGGGCGCCAGCGACAAGCATCTGGGCAAGTTCCAGGAAGCCGATGGCGGCACGCTGTTCCTGGACGAGATCGGCGAGCTGCGCCTGGACATGCAGGTCAAGCTGCTGCGCGCGCTGCAGGAGAACGAAGTCGACCCGGTCGGCTCCAAGCGTCCCGTGAAAGTGGATGTGCGCATCATCGCTGCTACCAATCGCGACCTGGGCCAGATGGCGCGGGAAGGCGGGTTCCGCGAAGACCTGTACTACCGCCTGAATGTGTTCCCCGTGCTGGTGCCCGCCCTGCGCGACCGCAGCGGCGACATTGCGCCCCTGGCGCGCCATTTCATCGAGCGCTTCGCGGCGGAAGAGAACAAAGCGGTCTCCGGCCTCACCCCGCAGGCCAGCCAGCTGCTGGAACATTTCAACTGGCCGGGCAATGTGCGCCAGCTGGAAAACACCATCTTCCGCGCCGTGGTGCTGTGCGATGGTTCCCTGCTGGATGTGTGCGATTTCCCGCAGATCGCCGCGGCGATGGGCGTGGAGGCGGTGCAGCGCCAGAACCCAGCCGCCGGCGCGCCAGTCCCAGGCGGTCCCGGCGCCCCGGGTCAGCCCATGCATTCGGCTTTCACGCTAAGTGCCACCGACGGGAGCGGCCATATCCGCAAGTTCGAGGAGATGGAATCGGAAATCATCCGCATGGCGATTAGCCGCTATGAAGGCCATATGTCGGAAGTGGCGCGAAGGCTGGGCATCGGCCGCTCGACCCTCTACCGCAAACTCAAGGAATTCGGCCTGGAAGGCAGCGTGTCGGAAGACGGCACGAACGGCGATGATGGCGTCCGCAAAACCGGCTGAAGGATTGTTTCTCTGTCGTGAACCTGGCCCCGGTCGCAAGACCGGGGCTTTTCTTTTACGGCTTGGCCAGGGACATGATCGCCAGCGGGCGGCCATCATTGTCCTTGAAGAAGGCCATCCATTCCTCGGTTCCATCCTCGTGGCGATGGATCATGTGCGGCGCGTTGACGAATTCAATGCCGCGCGCCGCCAGCGCGGCATGGGCGCTGCGCACGTCGGGCACGCGAAAATAGAGAATGGAGTCTTCACCATCGCCCTGGGAGAGAAATAGCCGCGAGCCGCCCAGATCGAAAAAAGCCAGATCGCCGAAGGAATAAAGATGCTTCAGCCCCAGGGTCTCGCCATACCAGACACGCGCGGCGGCAATATCCTTCACCTTGCGCGACACCTGTCCCAGCGGCCCTAATGTCAGTGTCTCACCCATTGCTTCCTCCACGGAAAAAAGCGCTGTGCCGCGCGCCACGCCGTGCCAGCGCCGCAGTTCGCCACGATTGGCGAGGCCCAGCTTGTGCAGCGCGTTGGCGACATGGAATTTGACGGCATCCAGGCTGATGCCGCGCCGGGCCGCGATCTGAGGATTTCTGAGGCCATGGCGCACGGCTTCGACCGTCCGCCATTCGGCAGGGGTCAGAAGGTCGTCATGGCGTGGCCGGCCGCGTCTGGACATGGCGCGAGCCTAGCAAGCGGAGCGGGGAATTACCCTCCCCCGCATTAGATACCGACGCAGGCCCGAGGCTTGTTGGTCCGCACATAAATCACGTCCTGTTCGGGCGCCGCATCGCACTCGATGGCGATAGTGGTGACCGGCGTGTCGGGCGCGGTGGCGGGCAGGCCGGTGATATGGGTGCGGAAACCGTCTTGCGCGACCATGGCGCTCTGGCCGGTCTTGAGCAGCTTTGCCGACAGCACCTTCTGCTTCAGGCCCGAGATCGCGACATCCGTGCCCGGCCAGAAGTGCACATGCATGTAAAGCGTATTGCCCCTGCGCGTGAAATTGGCGTAGTTGCCGCGTGTGACCTTGCATGGCTCCGCGTCATAGATGGTCGCCCCGCCCGTCTGCATCCATGCGCCCACTTCGCGCAGGATGCGCTCACTTTCCGGCGGGATCGAGCCATCGGGCTCGGGCCCGATATTGAGCAGATAGTTGCCGCCATCGCGGGCGCAGGTGATCAGATTGCGGATCACGGTGCGCGGCGTCTTCCAATTGTCGTCGGCGCGCTGAAAACCCCAGCTATCGTTCAAGGTCATGCAGCTTTCCCAGGCCCGCCCGCCTTCTTCCGCCTTGATGGTCTGTTCCGGCGTGGTGAAATCGCCGGGCAGATCGTTGCGGTTGTTGACGATGATGTCGGGCTGCAGGGCGAACACCATCTGATTCATCTTTTCCGATTCCCAGCCCTTGGCGTCCAGCGGCCAGTGAACATCGTACCAGAGCACGTCGATCTTGCCGTAATTGGTCATCAGCTCGCGGATCAGGCCGTGGGTATAGTCCACGAAACGGCGGCGCGCGGCCTCGTCGGTGAGGCAACGCGCCCCATCGGGATGATGCCAGTCCATCAAAGAATAATAAAAGCCGACGCGCAGGCCCTCGGCGCGGGCCGCCTCGACGAATTCCCGCACGATGTCATAGCGCGGCCCCTGCTGCACGGCATTGTAGTTGGTGAGTTTGGTGTCCCAGTTGCAGAAGCCTTCATGATGCTTGGTCGTCAGCACCATGTATTTCATGCCCGCGGCCTTGGCGAGCTGGGCCCATTTGCGGGCCGATCCCCTGGCCGGCAGAAAACTGGCGGTGAGTTTCTGATACTCCAAGATGGGGACGCTTTGCGTCTCCATCGCCCATTCGTGGCGGCCATAGGCGGCATAAAGACCGAAATGAATGAACATGCCGAACTTGGCCCGATGCCACCAGGCCAGGCGGCGCTGCTGATCGGGAGTGGGCGCACCGCCCGTTCCATAGCCGCCGCCGGGCACCTGCGCCTGCGCGGCGGTCGCGATCACGGGCGCGGCCGCGGCGGCCAGCATCAATCCACGGCGGTCAACGGAAAAATCAGGCATCAAATCCCTCCAAGAGACGCGAGCCTTGTGCCCGGCTTTTGAGGGATCAGATCAGCGGCTGTCCATCGCTGTCAAATACAAGTCCGGTATCACTTCCCGCCACCGGAAGCATCAATCAGCGCATGTCCATTGCCGTCAGATACAGGTCCAGTATCGCTTCCTGCTCCTGGAAGTCCGCCTTGTCGAGCTTACGCATGCGGATGACCTGGCGCATGATCTTGGTGTCGAAACCGGTGCCCTTGGCCTCGCTATAGACTTCCTTGATGTCGGCGCCGAGCGCGGCCTTCTCCTCCTCAAGCCGCTCGATGCGGTTGATGAAGGATTTGAGCGCGTCTTTGGCAAAGGCGGTTTTCGACATGGAACAGACCGGCGTTTCGAGAGCCGCGGAAACTAGCCGCGCCTTTCCCATCCCGCAATGCGCAAGCCTGTCCGAGGCTGTGCATCTTTTCTTAGCGCGGCCCAGCGGTCATGTCGGCCAGCGCAGCATCGAGTATGGGTTTCAGGCGAACCGCAAAAGCTTGTGCCTGTCCGTCCGTACTGATCAAATCCTGCCGCATTTCGATCAGGACATGCGGCAAGCCGCGGCAGGTGCCATGGCGCCAGAGCGTGTCGCCCTCCAGCGCCCCGCTATAAGGCTCGTTGTCGCCCACGGTGAAACCGGCTTGTGCCAATCGCGCCATCAAGGGCACAGCCAGCCGGACGTCGCGGTCGTAGAGCACGCCCACCTCCCAGGGCCTTGGGTTCCCCTTCCAGGCTAGCGTGAAACTGTGCATGGAAAGCAGCACGGCCTGGCCGCCGATACGATCCAGTTCTGCGTCGATCGCGGCATGATAAGGCGCGTGGAATGCCGCGATGCGTCGCGCCACCTCGCCCGCATCGGCATGGCGGTTGCCGGGAATGATGCTGCCATCCGACAGCTTCATCACCAGAGTTGGATCGTCTGTGCCCCGGTTGAGGTCGATCAGAAGCCGCGACCAGACGCCCAGCAGCGCCGGCGCGCCATAGGCATGTGCCAGGGCGCGGGTCACCGCCGCCGCCCCGATGTCATAGGCGATGTGGGTCGCAAGCAATCGGGGGTCCAGGCCCAGGCCGCCCGGCGGCAGGGCATTGGCGGCATGGTCGCAAAGGAAGAGGAGAGACCCCTTTCCCGAAATGGCCTCGAAGGCGGTTTCCGTCATATGCTCAGGATATAGATTCGGAACCCGTTGACGGCCAAGCTCTTTGGCTCCAAACCGGACAGACGATGCGTCGCACGACCCTGACCTTCGCGACTGCCTTGGGCCTTTTGGGCCTTCCCTGCCTGGGGGGCCCGGCGCTCGCCGGCTTCAGCCTGTGCAACAAGACCGGCCTTGCGGTGCGCGCCGCGCTGGGCCGTTTTGACGGCACCCATTGGACATCGGAAGGCTGGTGGACGGTGAAGGCTGGCGCCTGCACGGCCCTGCTGAACGGCCCGCTGCAGGGGCGCTTCTATTATCTTTATGCCACCGACGGCGCCGCTGGCATCTGGGACGGCAAGACCCATTTCTGTGTCGCCCCCGACAAGCGCTTCAAAGCGATGGGACGCGCAGACTGCGCCAAGAACGGTTTCGACCGCCGCGGCTTCTTCGAAGTGGATACCGGCAAAAAGCCGGACTGGACCCAGACCCTTTCCAACTGATCAATGAGAGTTTGATGCGCCGCCGCCGCAAGACGAAAATCCTGGCCACCCTGGGTCCTGCCTCCAACACGCCGGAGAAAATGCGCGCGCTTTTCGAAGCCGGCGTGGATGTGTTCCGCATCAATATGAGTCATACCAGCCATGAGATGCTGGCCAGGATGGTCGCCGATCTGCGCGCCCTGGCCGACATTGTGGGCCGGCCGGTGGGCATTCTTTGCGACCTGCAGGGCCCCAAGATTCGCCTGGGCCGGCTGACGGGCGGCCCGCGCATGTTGAAGGAAGGCGAGCGCATCAAGCTGGTGCTGGGCGAGACCAGCGAGCAGCCGCAAGACATTCCCATACCGCATCCGGAAATCTTCCAGGCCATCAAACAAAAGCACGCGCTTTTGATCGATGACGGCAAGGTGCGCCTGAGACTGCTGCGCAAGGCCGACACCTTTGCCGAGGCGGTCGTGGAAGTGGGGGGCGAAATCAAGGACAGGAAGGGCGTGAATATGCCCGACACCTTGCTGCCCCTGTCGGCGATGACGTCCAAGGACCGGGCCGATCTGGATGCGGCGCTGGAGCTGGGCGTGGACTGGATCGCGCTTTCCTTCGTGCAGCGGCCCGAAGACGTGGCCGAGTTGAAGAAGATCGTGCAGGGCCGCGCCGGCGTGCTGGCCAAGATCGAAAAGCCCAAGGCACTGGCGTCGCTGCATGGCATCCTGGAACTGGCCGATGCGCTGATGGTGGCGCGCGGCGATCTGGGCGTGGAAATGCCGCTGGAACGGGTGCCGGGCCTGCAGAAGCAGATCACCCGCGCCGCCCGCAAGGCCGGCAAGCCGGTGGTGGTGGCTACCCAGATGCTGGAATCCATGATCCAGTCGCCCATGCCCACGCGCGCCGAGGTTTCCGACGTGGCGACCGCGGTGTTTGACGGCGCCGATGCCGTCATGCTGTCGGCGGAATCCGCGTCGGGCGCCTATCCGGTCGAAGCGGTGGAGACCATGGATCGCATCGCCTGTTCGGTCGAGGATGACGAGCTTTATCATTCCATGATCGAGGCCCAGCGCGGCATACCGGAAAAGACCACCCCCGACGCCATCATGGCGGCGGTGCATGCCGTGACCGAGACCATCGAGGCCCGCGCCATCATCTGCTGGACCAAGTCGGGCATCACCGCGATGCGCGCCGCCCGCGAACGCTCGACCGCGCCCATCATCGCGCCCACGCCTTCGATCGATACGGCGCGGCGGCTGTGCCTGGTCTGGGGCGTCCACAGTGTCACCACCGAGGATATCCGCGACTTCGACGACATGGTGAAGCGCGCCAGCCAGATCGCGCGCCAGGAAGGTTTCGCCCAGGCCGGCGAGCGCATCGTCATCACCGCGGGCGTGCCGCTCGGCACCACCGGCGCCACCAACATGCTGCGGGTGGCATTTGTGACGGATGAGTGAACGGCAGTCCGCCCAGGGCCCTTCCACGCGGAATACCATCGCGCGGCCGGCGCAAGGGCCTCAGCTGGTCAGCTGGCAGGACGGCATCTCGAACTTGTCGTCCACGCGCCGCTCGTCATAGGGAAAATTCAGCAGCACATAGGTGATGTGGAAACCGCGCGCGCTGGCGGAATCCAGATGATAGACGTCGGTGCGCGGCATCAGCTGGCCGTTGTGGAAATTGACCTGGATGGTCAGCGTGCTGCCGGACAGGGTCCAGGTGCCATCTTCGGTGCTGTCGATCGGCTTGCCGCTGCGGCAATCGCGGAAGCGGGAATGAATCTGACCATCGGCCGTCAGGCGATCCAGATACATGGACTGTTTGTCGCCGGGCTGGCCCTGGCCGAACCAGATGCCCGTCAGGGATGGCGCCGCGATCGCCCGCGCGGCCGATAGACAAAGACAGGCACAGATCACAAGTCCACGCATCAGCTGATCATGAGGCAGGACGGCATCTTGAAATCGTCCGGCTCCCGCTCCGGCGTATAGGGATAGTTCCAGCCCAGGCTGAGATATTTCTGAGTCGTCGCGGTATGGGCCAGCATCTTGTAAAGATCGGTGCGTGGCGCGCGCACGCCGTTCACCGTATCAACCCGAAGCGAAAGCGTATCACCCGCAAGGCTCCAATGGCCCTCCTGCACCTGGTCCTGAGGTTTGCCTTTGATACAGGTGCGGTATTCGCCGCGCCAGGAGCCATCGGGGCGCATGCGGTCGATATACATGGCCTCCTTGTCGTCGGGCTGGCCATGGCCGAACCAGGTCACGACCATATAGGAGGCCTCGTTAGCCGGTTCGAGCGCCAGAACCGGCATCAGGATCAAACTCGCCCAAAAGCCTCGCATGGATCAGATATCGCGGCCTTCCACGCTCTGGGTCAGCTCGCGCACTTTTTGACTGGCGCCCTCCAGCTGCGGGTCGAGATCCAGCGCCCGGCGATACAGCTTCAACGCGCCGGCCTTGTCGCCATAATCCTGGAGCATGTCGGCCAGCTCGTTCAGGGCGGTGAACTGGCGCGGGTTGAGCAGCACCGTCTTCTGCAGGGACACCAGGGCGGCGGTGTCATCGCCCGCGCCCTGTTCCATGTTGGCGCGCACATGCCAGCCCTCGGCATAGTTGGGCGCGATTTTCGTCACCGCCTCGACCAGCTGGCGGGCGGTCTTGGCGTCGCCCGCACCCTGCGCGGCCAGCGCGCGGGTCATCAGCAGATCGATGCTGGGACTGCCCGAGGCGCGGAACATCGACAACAGCCTGGCCTCGATCGGATGGGCATCCTCGGCGCTGCTGCATTGTTTGAGCTTGGCGAACAGATCCTGTTCGCTCTCGGCCTTTGCGGGTGCGGGCTGGGAGGACGGTTTGGCCGGCGGCGTCACGGCCAAGGCCGCGTCGGCGGCAAAAACAGCCGCGCCGGAAAAAAGCAGCAAGGAAAGGACGAGCGCGCCGCGCATGTCCCAACCTTAATGCGGCTGGCCCGGTAATTCCAGATTGACGAGAGAACAAGCCGCTAGGCCCTCCCGCCGCTCGCCCAAGCTCGCGGCCGTCGTCGCTTTCGCAGGTCCACTGGACCTGCTCACGCCTTGGGATTCTCCCAAGGCGCCGCTCCTCCGCCCTCGGCCCAATCGAGCAGTTCCGCGATGTGCAGGATCGGCTGATCTAGCCCCTCGCCCGCCGCCAGATGCTGCAGACAGCCGATATTGCCACTGGCCAGCACGTCCGGCTCGGCCGCCGCAATATTGCCCAGCTTGCGGGTTCGTAACTGACCGGAAAGCTCGGGCTGCAAGATGGAATAGGTTCCGGCAGAACCGCAGCACAGATGCGATTCCGCGAAGGGCGTGACGATGAAGCCGGCCGCTTCCAGCAGTGCTTCGCCCACGCCATTCAGCTTCAGGCTGTTCTGCAGGGAGCAGGCGGGATGATAGGCGACGCGCAGAGCGCGCGGCGGCGTCACGGTGAGCGGCGTGCACAGTTCGGCGAAGTCGCGCGCGGCGGCGGCGAATCTGGCGGCCCGCGGTTCCCAGACAGGATCGCCGGCGAACTGATGGGCATAATCCTTGAGCTGGGACGAGCAGCCGGTGGCGGTGATCAGCACGCCGTCATACTGGCCCTGTTCGAAGGCGGCGATCGCCTTCTTGGCCCATTCTTTCGAGTCCTGCTCGCGGCCCATATGGTGGGGCAGCGCGCCGCAGCAGCCTGCGCCTTCCAGCGCCACCAGTTCGATGCCGCGCCGCGCCAGCACCCGGCCGACCGCGCCGTCAATCTGGGGGGCGAGTGCGCCCTGCACGCAGCCGGGCATGATGGCGATGCGCTGTTTCACGACAGCCGGCTTGGGAAACTGCGTCGGCTCTGGCCCTTGCGGGCGCGCGGCCAGGCCCATGCGCGCCATCGCGCCCAGCCGGCCTGGCATGATCTTCGCGACAGGGGCGCCGATCTTCGCCAGCAACAGTCCCAGGCGCACCAAACCGGGGCGCGTCATCACCTTGGCGATGGCGAAACGCATCAGCCGGTCGGCCAGCGGGCGCCGATAATGCTCCTGAATATGGACGCGCGCCTGATCCACCAGCCGCTGGTAATTCACGCTGGAGGGGCAGGCCGTCTTGCAATTGAGGCACGAAAGGCAGCGGTCGATGTGATAGACCTGCTCCCTGGTTGGTGTGCCGCCTTTTTCCAGCATGTCCTTCATCAATACGATGCGGCCGCGCGGGCTGTCGCGCTCGTCACCCAGCACGACATAGGTGGGGCAGGTCGCGGTGCAGAAGCCGCAATGCACGCAAGCGCGCACGGCCTTGGCGGCGGGGCCCAGCTGCGGATCGGCGATCTGTTCGGGTGTGAAATTGTAACGCATCAGAGCCGTCCCGGATTGAACAGCGACAACGGATCAAACGCAGCCTTGACCGCCCGGCCCAAGGCGGCCAATGCCGGCGGCTGCGGCGCGAACAGCCCCAGCGTGGCGCGGCTTTCAGCCGAAGCCCGCAACAACATGGCCTGGCCATGGGCTTTGGTGGCGACTTCGCGAATGCGCGGGCCTTGCGATGGATCGGCCGCAAGCCATAGCACCGCGCCGGCCCAGTCCCCCAGCCAATGCCGGGCGTTCAGTTCCCGCGCGACGCGCGGCGCATCGGTGCGCGCGATCATCACCCGCCAGATATCGCCGGGAATGTCGGCGAATTTCTCGCCACAGCCGATGGCGGCAAAAGGATCGCCATCGATGCGGTGCATGGCGTTGCCCAAAAGCCCATGCGCCAGCGCGACCTTTTCTTCCAACGGTTGGGCCGCGCCTTCCAGCTTGATCAGCGCCGCGCCCTGCCCCACATCCGCCAGTATATTGCCCGGCAGATAGGCCAGACCGGCCGGCTCCAGCGCGCTGAGGGCGATCTTGCGCAGGGCGGCAAAGCCGTCTTCAGGCGTCACATCGGCAAGGCACAGGACGACAAAATATTGCGGTTGCGGATAGACCCGGAATGTCATCTCGGTCAGCACGCCCAGCGTGCCATAGGCGCCGCACATCAGCTTGGGCAGATCAAAGCCGGTGACATTCTTCACCACCTTGGCGCCGCCGCGGAAACTTTCGCCCACGCCATTGACGGCACGAAAGCCCAGCAGTGAATCCCGCGCTCCGCCATGGCGCAGCTTGCCTGAGCCCGAGGCATCGCTGGATGCCGCGCCACCCAAGGTCGCCGCGCCATTGGAACCCAACAGCCTTGACCAGTCGGCCGGATCGAAGCCCAGGCGCTGGCCTTTTTCGGCCAGCACCGCCTTGATTTCGGTCAGCGACGTGCCCGGCCGGGCCGTGATGATCAGCTCGGCCGGCTCATATTTGACGATGCCCGACAGGCCCGAGACATCCAGCATTGGCAGGTCCGCGGCCGGCCTGCCGACAGACCGGCGCGTGGCCCCCGAGACAATCTCAAAAGGCGACTTGTCGGCACGCGCGGCGCGCACGAACTCCACCACCTGCTCTTCGGTTGTGATCTTGCTCATCAGTAGCGGGGCAGATGGGGATGGGGGAGCTGGGCGCCGTGAACATGGATATGGCCCTGCTCGATACAGGCCGACAGGGTTGGAAAGACCTTGCCGGGATTGAACAGGCCCCGCGCGTCGAAAGCGCATTTCAGCCGGTGCTGCTGCTCCAGATCGGCTTCGGCGAACTGATCGGTCATCAGATCGCGCTTTTCCACGCCGATGCCATGCTCGCCCGATAACACGCCGCCGACCTTGACGCAGAGGCGCAGAATGTCGGCGCCGAAGGCTTCCGCCTTCTCGAACTCGCCCTCTTTCATGGTGTCGAAGCAGATCAGCGGATGCAGATTGCCGTCGCCGGCATGAAACACATTGCAGAAGCCCAGCTGATAGTGATCGGCCAGCCTCGCCATCTCCTCCAGCACCTGCGGCAAGGCATGGCGGGGAATGGTGCCGTCCATGCAGATCATGTCGGGCGCGATCCGGCCCATGGCGGCAAAGGCGGCCTTCCGGCCCGACCAGATGCGCGCGCGCTGTTTCTCGTCGGTGGCCTCGATGGTGGTGCCGCCGCAGCGCGCGACAATCGCGCCGATGCGCGATACCGCATCGGTGACATCGGCTTCCACGCCATCGGCATCGATGATCAGAATGGCTTCGGCGCCAGGCGGATAGCCGGGCTGGTTGTAGCCTTCCACCGCCTCGGCGCAGCGCCGGTCCATGAATTCCATCGCCGCGGGCACAACGCCATCGGCAATGATGTCGGCGACGCACTGGCCCGCGGCCGGAACGGAACTGAAAGACGCCAGCAAGGTGCGGGTCACGGGCGCCTTGCGCAGGATCTTCACCACCACCTCAACAACGACGCCCAGCAGGCCTTCGGAGCCGGTGACCACGCCCAGAAGATCCAGCCCGCCCTGCGCGCCGCATTTGCCGCCCAGGGTGACGATCTCGCCGTCCGGCAGCACCATGGTGACACCCAGGAGGTTGTTGGTGGTCAGGCCATATTTCAGGCAATGCAGACCGCCGGAATTCTCCGCCACATTGCCGCCGATGGTGCAGGCGATCTGGCTGGAAGGATCGGGTGCATAATAGAAGCCATTGGCTTCCACCGCCTTGGTGATATTGAGGTTGGTGACACCGGGCTCGACCACCACACAGCCATTCTCGTAATCGATTTCGAGAATACGCTTCATCCGGCCCATGCCGATCAGGATGCCGTCTTCGCGCGGCAAGGCTCCGCCCGACAGCGATGTGCCGGCGCCGCGCGGCACGATCGGCACGCCCTCGGCGCTCGCGAATTTCAGGATCTCGCTGACCTGCTGGCGATTGGACGGCAGCACGCAGACAAGCGGCATCTGGTGATAGGCGCTGAGCGCGTCGGCATCGAAAGTGGCAAGGCCAGACGGATCGGCGACCACGCCATCGGGCACGATCGCTTTCAGCGCCGCCACGATCTCGGCGCGGCGGGCGACAATTTTTGCGTCAGTCGGAGGAAGATACATGCGCCTGTCCTGAATACAGGCCGCGAGTATTGCTTAACCCTGGCGGGCTTTGAACCGCGGATTCTTCTTGTTGATCACGTAAACGCGACCCTTGCGGCGAATGACGCGGCAGTCCTTGTCACGCTTCTTGAGCGACCGGAGGGAGTTGCGAACCTTCATGACACTGCCTTGATCGAGCCAAAACCGGCCCAAAGGCCGCCAAATGAGGCGCGGAAACTATGCAAGGGACCCCACCCTGTCAACCCGCGAAATTGCCGGAGCGCAGCCTTCGGCCGGACGACAAAAAACGACCAAAAAACCAGCTTTTCCGCCAAAAAGTCACCGAACCGGTGTACGAATCGATCCATGACGCGGCGCTTGCCTGCCCTGACCGGTCTCCAACGCCTCGCCGCCTTGTGTGGCGCCCTGGTGGTGGTGGCCTGCGCCACGACCGCGCCCAAGCCCACACCGCCGGCGCAGCCTTCCGTTACAATTCCCCTGGCCCCGCCGCCGGCCGCGCCCGGTTCCGGCAATCCCAAATTCGATGCCTTTCTGGCGGAAGCGCGCAAGACGGCGCTGGCCCAGGGAATCACCCCGCAGGCCTTCGATGCCGCCACGGCAGGGATCGCGCCCATCCCTGCCATCGCCACCATGAACGCCAATCAGCCGGAATTCGCCAAGCCCGTCTGGAGCTATCTGGATTCAGCGGTGTCGGCCCGGCGCATCGCCGACGCCAAGATCATGCTGGCGCGCTATGGCGATGTGCTGGCCAAGATCCAGGCCTCCAGCGGCGTGCCGAAAGAAATCCTGGTCGCGATCTGGGGCATGGAGACCGACTATGGTTCCGACAATGGCGGCTTCAACCTGTTTTCGGCGCTGGCGACACTCGCCTATGACGGTCCCCGCGCCGATTACGCCCGGCCGGAATTCTTCGCCGCGCTGAAGCTCTATCAGGAGCAGCACTATCCGCTCGGCGAAATGGTGGCGAGCTGGGCGGGCGCCTTCGGCCAGACCCAATTCACGCCCACCACTTTCTTCAAATACGCCACCGATGGCGACGGCGACGGCAGGATCGATCTGTGGGCATCGGCGCCCGATGCATTGGCGTCATCGGCGCGGCTGCTGTCGGCACAAGGCTGGAGAACGGGCGAACGCTGGGGCTATGAGGTCAGGCTGCCCAACGGCTTCCCCTATGAAGACGCCGATACCGAGACACAGAAGACGGTTGCGGAATGGGGCGCCATGGGCGTGAAGACCGCCGACGGTGCGCTGTTGCCGCAATCCGACGACAGCGCCGGCATCTATCTTCCCGCCGGCGTGCGCGGCCCGGCCTTTCTGGTCCTGTCCAATTTCAACGTGATCCTGAAATACAACAATGCCGCGAGCTACGCCCTGGCGGTGGGGCTTCTGGCCGATCGCATGGCGGGCGCGCCGCCGGTGAAACATGCCTGGCCGCGCGACGAGCGGCCGCTGTCGCGAACCGAGCGAATCCAGTTCCAGACCGATCTCACCAGACTGGGATTTGACACCGGCACGCCGGACGGCGTTCTGGGACGCAAGTCGCGCGCGGCGCTCAGGCAATATCAGAAGTCGCGGGGCCTGGCCGCCGACGGCTTTGCCACCGCATCGCTGCTGGCGATGCTGGACAAGGACACAGAAGGGCGCTGATCGTCAGGTCCTGAGGTTTGGGCAGTCGAGCCGGCCCCGCTTGCCGCCCAGTGGCGAGGTGAAATGGCATTGGCCCT
Source organism: Rhizomicrobium sp. (assembly GCA_035547275.1). Taxonomy (GTDB): domain Bacteria; phylum Pseudomonadota; class Alphaproteobacteria; order Micropepsales; family Micropepsaceae; genus Rhizomicrobium. The sequence goes on along the minus strand of DASZVQ010000165.1, from coordinate 13,729 downwards.
TGGGCTTGGCGGCCGGATCGTAGAGATCGATCGTCCATCCGTCCGCCACGCGCGTCATCAGGAGAAAGCCGAAACCGCCAACCGACAGCCCGTCGGCGACCCGGACGCCGGAGTGGCCGAGAAATTGGGAACCGCGCAGATTGCGGGGCGTGACATCCAGATTGTCGCCGCCATTGCCTGCCACGATCTGGGGCGGCACATCCTGTTCAAAATTGATGGCTTCGAATGTGTGGATATGACCTGACAGCATCAGTTCCACACTGTGGGGCATGGGCGGCAGGCCCTTGGCCATGGCGCGTTGGCTTGCTTCGATCAGGGTCAGATTACCGCCGACGGGAATGCCTAAGGGCCCGCTGACCGCGGCCCAGGTCGGACGATGATGCACAAACCAGACCGGCGCCGGCAGTTTGGCCAGGCTTTCGATCTCGTCGGCATAGACTTTTGCGACATCGCGATCCAGGTCGGTCTCATTCGACACCGCATCGTCCAGCACCGCAAGTGTCAGCCCATCCAGATTCACGGTATAGAGCGGCTCATGCCCATTGCAGGCGCCGTTGAAGGCGGCCGGTCCCTGCAGCCGTTCCCAGCCGGGACCGGCACGTTTGCAGTCTTCATGATTGCCCCGCGTCAGCACGATGGGCGCAGCCGCCAGAAGCGGGGCGGCCGGCGTGAAGAAATCGGCCTGCCACGTCGTCCAATTGTCGCCCCAGGGTGAACCGGCACAGCCCTGATTTCCCCGCGGACAGGCGCTTTCGCGATAGAGATAGTCGCCGACATGGATCACCAGATCGGGCTTGAGACCGGCGGCCGCGGCGGCCAGCTGCGGAAACGGCCATTGCGCCGGATCATTGCAGGCCTGCAAGGTGGCGCCCTTGATGCGGCAGCCGGTGTCGCCCAGAACCAGGATGCGCCGGGGATGGGCGACCGGGACAGGCAGAATGATCGCGCCAATCGCGGCCGCCTTTGTCCCGGCCGGCATCAGGGCACTGCATGTCAGCGCGAAATTGGCATCCGCGGCGGCGCGCACCGTCATCTGCGCGTCACCCCGATCGGTATGCAGCATGGGACAGGATGTTGCGTCCGTCACGATGCGCGCTTCATAGCCGCCACCAGAGACCGCCTGAACCCAGGCGGTGTCCGCGGCCTGGGCAAGGGAAGGAAAGAACAGGAAAGCGGCCAGCGCGAGCTTTTTCATGCGCGGGAGCCTAGGCGGCAGTCCGCTCTAGAACAATCGCTTGATCGTGACTTTCCACGTCCGCCCCAATCCCGGCAGCGCGCTGAGATTGGCATAGGTGTCCGCCCCGGGCGTAAAGTAGCGGGTGTCAGCCAGATTGTTCACATTCAGGTCGGCCTCCCACATGTCCCATTGGGCAAAGGCGCTGGCATTCAGCACCACATAGGATGAAAAGACGATCGGGTTGGGCACGGTCTGCCGGGTCTGGCCGACATAGGTGCCGCCGAAGCTTGCGCCCCATACGCCCCAACTCTGTCGGTCGCTGGTCCAGGTGAGATAGGGGCTGATGACGGCATGGGGCAAAAGCGTGTCTTCATAGTCACCGCCTTTGCCCGGCAGGGTCGAGAAGTCATAGACGACATAGGACCCGCCGAAGCCGTTCTGCGGCGAAATCCCATAGGTGCGCGCTGGCACATATTGAAAGCTGTCGTCAGGTCCCTTGACCGTGGTGTGCTGCAAACCGCCCGCAAAGGTCAGGCTGACATTGGCGTTGACGACATAGCGCAATTCCAGCTCGGCGCCGCGCGCCACCGTGCCCATCACGCTGGTGATGCCCTGGGCGCCCTGGCTGAGCTGGGTGCGGTTCTGGACATACCAGTCCAGGCTGCCCAGCAGATGATCATCCAGCGCGCTGAACTTCACGCCGGCCTCATCGAGAAAGGAGTTTGAAAGCCAGTCGCGGCCGGCCAGCAGGCTGGTCAGGACCTGGCTGGCCTGGCCGATCTCGACCGCGGCCGATTTGGCGTTGGTGATGTAAGGCACCAGGCCGAACGGCGTCTTGTAGGAAAGGCTGGCGGAATAGGTGAAACGCCCGGCACCGCCACGGCCGGCTCCCGGCTCATAAGGCAGAACGCCGACATCGACAGAACGCGCATTATAGTCGTCATAGCGCCCGCCCAGCGTGAGATCGAGGCTGTCATCCCAGCGGATGTCGCTGGTCAGGAAGGCGCCGGCATCGGCGGTGTTGGTGCGGACGTTATTCTCCCAGCCCATCTGGAAGGTGCCAGGCGGATCGGTATTGAACGGGGAATCGATGATGTCATTGGGCATCGCGCCCACGCTGATGTCGCGGCGATCCAGTGCGATGACACCGCTGTTGTAGCTTTCCTTGCCGATGGCATGGACATAGCGATACGACAGGCCGGCCACGGTCTGGGTCTTGAGCGGTCCGAAATCGCGCTTGACGTCATAGCGCAGGCGCGCCTCGCCGATCTGGGTGCGATAGGAACCGGGAAAGCCGTAAGAGACGAAGCGGTCGTTCTGCAGCACGTCGCCGAACAGCTGCAGCCGCAGCATCTGGCCGTCGCCTATGGTCTTGGCGGCTTCCAGAAAGGCTGTGTGAGTGATGGTGTTGGAGAAATCCACACCCTTGGCGATATAGACGCTACGGGTGCTGAGTGTGGTGGCGCCGACGCCGCTGTTGAGGGTATGCGCCGCATCCTGGCATCCGGGGCAAGCCAGCGGCTGGAAGCCGGGATCGAAGGCATAGGGATTGCCGCCCAGATCGTTGAAGGTGAGATATTTGCCGTTCGAGGCCACGAGCGTGGTGTTGCGGCCGGTGATGTAAGTGCCATTGTCGATCAGGGCCTGGGTCAGGCGGTTCCAGCCCGGCGTCTGCACATCGCCATTGGAATGGTAGTACATATAGTCGGCGGAGAAGGACCAGCTGTCCTGGGCCAGCGTTGCGGTCAGCTCCAGCAGCTGATGGCTGGGATGGATGCCGCGATAGAAACTGTAGCTGTCGTCGATTTCGCCATAGGCATGAACGCCGCCGGATGCATCACCCAGCACCACCGGCATATTGTATTGGAGCGTGGCATTGCGTTTGGAATAGCTGCCATAGGTCAGCGTGGCCTCGCCGCCCAGCGCATCGCTGGCCCCCACCGTCTTGGGAATGAAATTCACCAGCCCGCCCACCTTGCCCGCGCCATAGATCGGCGATGGCGGCCCCCGCAGAATCTCGATTCCCGCCGCATCCGACAGTGGCGTGGTGTAGGTGCCGCGGTTCTCCGCCCGTTTGAAACCCTGAAAATAATTCTCGGCCAGGGTGCCGCGCAGACTGACCGCGCCCTCCACCCCGTAATAGCTGGCGGTATAGGCCGAAGGCGTGATCGCGGTCAGGTCGTTGACCCCGGTGATGCCATAGCGGTCGATCGTGGCGTCGCTGACCAGGGTGACAGCGCGGGGTGTTTCCAGCAGCGGCTTGTCCAGACCCAGCGCCGCATCACTGTCGCCGGTCTGGAGCAGATGCGCGACATCGCCGGTCACGGTGATGGATTCGGGTGGCTGGGCCAGCGCAATGCCCATCATCGCCGCCCAGCCGGCAACTGTCAGAAAAACCAGACCCCTCATGGACCCTACATAGGCGCGAACTTCAGAAATGCCATGTAACATTTTACATGGCGGGCGCGAAAGAGCGCTATGATAAATGGTCAATAACTTAAGCTATTGATTTATATATACTTTGACCAAACGGCAGTCAGCTCTGCACTGGATGCAAGGGTCGCCCCGCTCAGTTCCAGCGCTCGCAGGGTGTGCCGATGCAGCTCTTCTTCATAGGCCGCGCAGGCATCGGTGGCGATGAGGACATGGAAATCCTGTTCGAAAGCATTCCAGGCGGAAGACTGGATACAGCATTCCGTCGTCAGCCCCGCCAGCACCACCGTATCGATGCCCCAGCTGTGCAGCTGATCGCCCAGACCGGTGCGGGCAAAGGCGCTGAAACGGGTCTTGGAGACGATGGCGTCACCAGCCTGCGGCTTAGGCCCAATGAAGTCGGCGCCGCGCGTGCCCTCAACACACAAATCCGGATCGCGGTCGTTCTGGCGTTCCTTGGCTTCCCGGATGATGCGGTTCTCCCCGCCCGGATGCGTGAAAAGGCGCACGAATACCACCCGCACGCGGGCGGAACGCGCCGCATCGACGAGGGCCTCGGCCTGAACCAGCGCGGCCTGCGGCGCGGCCATGTCGGCACCGCGTCGCGCCATCTCGCCCTCCGGCGCGCCGAAATCGACTTGCATATCGATCACGATCAGGGCGGTGCGCTCAGGGGCAATCCAATCTGGCGCGATCATCCGAAAGCCTGACGCAGCCGGGGCAGGATTTCGCGGCCCGTCACTTTCAGGCCGCGCACATAATCGTCATAGATGAACATCAGACCGTCGATATCGCAGTCGCGCAGGAACCGTTCGATCCTGGCCGCACAGGTTGCTGGCGCGCCGACCACCGTCTGGGTCATGAAGGCGCCCTGGGCGCGGGCGGTCATGGCATTACCCTCGACGCCGTAGCTCTGCAACATGCCCAGCACCGCGCCTTCGTCCAGATTTTCGCGATATTTCTCGGCACGCGCCTCCGCTTCCGCATCCGTGTCCGCGGTGATGACCGTCATCATGCAATAAGTCCGAATGGGCTTGCCCAGTTCCGCCGCCAGTGTTTTGGCGCGCAAGCTGGCCTCGCGCGTTTCGGATGCATCCCGGCCGCCGATGAAACAGCCATCGGCCTCGCGCACCGAAAATTCAAACCCGCGCCTGGACATGCCAGCGCAGATCAGAAAAGGCGGCTTGAGGGGCTTGGGCTCGCTGACACAATCTTGAAAGTTGAAGTACCTGCCCTCAAATCCGACGCTGGGCTCACGCCACAGCCGCTTGACGATTTGAGTCCATTCCTCCGTCAGATCATAGCGCGCATCATGGCTGAGCTCCGCATCCCAGGCGTCCATCTGCTCGAACTCGCCGCGATAGGCGCCGGCCACGATGTTCAGGCCCGCGCGGCCGCCGGAAATATGGTCCAGGGTGGCGATCATCTTGGCTGCCACCGCCGGATTGTGCAGGATGGCGTGCAATGTCGCCCACAGCTTGACCCGTTTGGTGATGGCGGCGATGCCCGCCATCATGGTGACAGCTTCCAGCGAGCGCCCCCAGTGAGATGTGTCGCCGCCAAAGCCGCGCCACTTGCCCATCGCCATCACAAAGTCGAAGCCTTCGTCCTCGGCGATGAGGGCGGCGTCGCGGTTCTGCTGCCAGCCGCCATCCAGCGGCGGGGTGGCGCGGGAGACGATCCAGCCGCCGTTGGCGATCGGAAGAAACACACCATATTCCTTCGGCCCGCTCATGCCGGCACCTTGCGCGGCGCGCGCATGGTCAGCGCCGCCAGCAGCACCACAGCGACAACAAGCGCAAGCACGACAAAGAAAGGCATGAAGCCGCCGGTCCGGTCGCGGGTCAGCCCGGCCAGGGTTGGTGCCGCCGCACCCACGGTCGAGATCAGATTGACCGCGGAATAAAGCTCCAGATAGGGCCCCCGCCCGAAATAGTCGAGCAGCAGGATGGTAGCGGAAAACAGGGTCAGGCCATAGCCAATGCCGATACCGGCGGCATAGATCAGCATCATTGGCACGTCGCGCGCCACGCCCAGCGCGATGAGCCCGGCCACAAGAGAGGCCAATGACAGACACATCATCGCCCGGGCACTGACAAACCGGGTGAGAATGCCGCCGATGAAGCGGGCGCTGGAATTCAGCAGCGCCTCCACGCTCATCATGCTGCCGGCAATCACCGCGGCGACGCCATGCTGTGTCAGATGCGCCACCGACACCGCGCTGGCGGTGATGCCGCAAAATTGGAAGGCGGCGTAGGCCGCGGCGATGATCCAGAACTGGCGGGTCTGCAGCGCCTCGCGCATGGTCCATTTTTCGGTGGAGATATCGGGATCGCCGTCCGCCGCGCCCACATCGGTTCGGGCATCGACAACGAAGGCTGCGATCACGCCCATCACCGCCACTGCCGCGCCGATCACCAGCCAGTAATCGCGCCAGCCACCGGAGGTGCCCACAATCGCGGAATAGAGCAGCGGCCCCGCCACCCCGCCCAAGCCGCCGACGGTGAAGAACAGACCGATGGCGAAAGACGGCCGCACGAACAGCCGCGACAAAAGATATGTGCCCGGAACCGAATCCAGCAGGGTGAACCCCAGGCCCGCGAGCGAAGCACCCAGGAAATAAAGCGGCAGGCCATGGGAATGCGCCAGGCACAGAAAGGCCAGCGCCATCACCAGCGCGCCGGCGATCAGACAGACGCGCACGCCGAAGCGCCGCACCAGCGCGGCCGGCACGCCGCTGGTGATGCCGCACAGAAACCCCAACAGGGTGAAACCGAAGCCCGCGCCGGTCCAGCTCCAGCCCATCTCCGCGACCATGGCCGGCAGCGCCAGGCCCAGCGAACCGAAGGTGGCCGCGGTGATGATAAAATAGAGGGCGCTCATCAGGCCCAACGTCGCCCAGGCGCGCCCGCCGCGCTCGACCATTGCCGCTACCGGCTTTCCAGCGTGCGTTTCACTTCGGCGGGAAAATCGCCCAGCACCTTGAGCATTTCGGCGCGGGCGCGTTCCACATTGCGGCTGGCAATGGCATCGGCCAGGCCGCGATGCTCGTTCAGCGCGACCATGCCGTCGTCATCGGAAGGCCCGCGCATGGCATAGAGCCAGTAGCGCGCCGTCTGATGATGCAGGGTGACCACCATCTTGGCCAGCGCCCGGTTGTGGCTCGCCGCCGCTACCGAGACGTGAAAAGCTTCGTCCATGGCCGCCAGCGCCGCCTGATCGTCGGCGCGCACCGCCTCCTCGCCATTGTCCAGGGTGGCGCGGATGCCGGCGATCTCTTCCTCTGTGGCATTCTGGGCGGCAAGACCGGCGCAATGCACCTCGATCAGGCAACGCGCCTCGAAAGCCTCGCGCGCGCCCAGCAGATCCAGCGGCGCCACCGACGTGCCGACCCGGGCGCGGCGCACCACCAGCCCCTCCAGCGCCAGGCGCGTCAGGGCTTCACGGATGCCGGCCAGGCCGCCGCCATAGCGCTTGGCCAGGCCGTTCTCGTCCAGCTGTTCGTTGGGCGCCAACGCCCCGATGATGATGTCCACCAGGATGCGGTTGTACAGGCGCGACTTCAGAAGCCGCGGCGACCATTCGTCCAGCCGCGCGCCGGGGTCTTTCTCGTGGGGCGTTGCCATTGTCCTACCCTTCGGCTGGGACAATGGGTACGCGAGCGGCGATTGGCAAGGCCGCTCTAGACGAAATCGATCTCGAAAATATAACCGGCATTCGGGCTGCCCGTGCCTTCAAAGCCCGGCGGACCCACACCCGCATCGCAGGAAATCAGCTTGCCGTCGCGCATGGCCAGGCCATGGGGATCGGCGGTGCCTTCCAGGAATTCCGCGGTTTCCAGCAGCTGCCCGGTCTGGGCGTCATATTTGACCAGGCCAGAGTTGGTGGTGTGATGCAGCTTGCCATTCTGCATCACATAGCGGTCGACATCGGAGGAACCCGTCACCATCCAGATGGCGCCGCCCGGATGGGTGCCATCCCAGGCGATGCCATGCCAGCGGTCGGTGGTGATCGGGATTATGAATTCCGGCGTCCAGCTCACGGGGTCAACCCTCAGGATGCCGCGCAGCCGGTTGGCCACGATCCAGAGCTTGCCTTCATGCCACATCAAGCCATGGCAACCACCGCCATTGTTGGCGGGGCCCAGCGGGATCTGGCGATGGCTGATCAGATTGGAATTCATGTCCACTTCATAGATGCCTTCGGGTCCGCCATTGGCGCCCATCCAGACATGGCCGTTGCCATAGGCGAGACCGGACGTGTTGCTGGAAGGCGTGTGCACCGTCTTGAGCAGTTTGCCGCTCCAATCGAACAGCCAGGCATCTTCGGTCACATGGCCGCCCTCCCTGCCGTAGCCTTGCGCCTTTTGTTCGCCCACCCACACGCCCTCAGGCGCGATGGCGATGCCATTGGGATAGCCATGGGGCACCTTGAACAGGTTGCGGGTGGTGACCTTGCGGTGGGGCACGTCCTTTTTCTTTTCGGGCGGCGCCGCGCCCAGATCCTTGCCCCTGGGATAGTCCTGGGCCATTGCGGCCGTGAGCCCTGCGCCGGCGGCCAGACCCAATGCGGCCAGAAATTCGCGCTTTCTCATCTTCTTCCCCTTTTGAAAGACAAAGGGCGCCCACACGCGTGAGCGCCCTTCCCTTGTTGTTGTTTAGCCAATCATCAGTTGGGCAGCGCGAAGGCCACCAGCTGGTCGGACAGGCGCGGCGTCAGGATGCCGTTGCCGCCGGCGGCGAACACGACATATTCCTTGCCCCTGTAGGTATAGACCGCGGGCTGGGCCACGGCGGGCGCATCCACAATGTGCTTCCACAACACATTGCCGGTCTTCAGGTCGATGGCGCGCACGCGGCTGTCCATCGAGGCGCCGATGAAGACCAGGCCCGAACGGGTGATCACCGGCGCGCCGATGGTCACCGAGCCCCAGCTTTCCGGCATGTAGAAGCCCCATTTCTGCACCTGACCGAAGGGTTTGCGCCACAACAGCTTGCCGGTGTTCAGGTCATAGGACGACAGCTGGCCGTATGGCGGCGCCCAGCAGGGCATGCCCCACATGTTCAGGAAGTTCTCCAGCTTGAAGCCATAGGCCGAACCTTCCTGCGCCGAATAGCCGTCATCGCCGCGCTGCGCATTGCCATATTTCTGGTTGGCTTCGGCGCGCGGGATCAGAGTGTAGACCTGCGGCACCTGATCGGCATTGACGACATAGGTGCCGGTGGTGGGATCAACGGCGCCACCACCCCATTCCACGCCGCCCACCGTCGCGGGCCAGGCAATGGAGCCGCGCAGGCTGGGCGGCGTATAGCGACCCTCATCGCGGAGTCTCGCCTTCCAGCGGCTGCACTGGCCGAAGCTGGTGATGTCGGCCAGGGTGGAGATCGGCGGCATCTGCTCGGCCACCAGCGGCACCGGATAGGGCACAAAGGGCTGGGTCGGAGAGGCATGTTCACCCGGCACATCGGAAGCCGGATAGGCCTTTTCCACGATCGGATAAACCGGCTCGCCGGTATTGCGGTTGAGCACCACCATCAGGCCCATCTTGTTGGCCTGCACCAGGGCCGGAATGGTTTGGCCATTCTTGTGCAGATCCACCAGCGTGGGCGCGGAGTTGATGTCCAGATCCCAGATGTCGTGATGGATGAGCTGGCGCGCCCATTTCACTTCGCCGGTTTCGGCATTCACCGCCACCGTCGCCGTGACCATCGGCATCTCTTTCAACCGGTCGCCGCCATAATAGTTGGGGCTGGGCGAAGACACCGGCAGGAAGGCCAGGCCCGTTTCCGGATCGACCGAAATGCCGGCCCAGACATTGGCGGTGCCGGTCTGGTTCTGCTGGTCGGGCGGAATGGGATCGAAGGTCCATTTCAGCTTGCCGGTGCGCGCATCGATGCCATAGACGGTGCCGGGATTTTCGGTCTTGTAGACCCAGTCCAGACCGGCCCAGCCCAGGATCAGCGTGTCCTTATAGACCGCCGGCGGCTGGATCAGACCCACCTTCCATTTGTGATTGATGGTGTTCCAGGCATCGACATTGACGACGCCATTGTTGCCGAAGCCGGGGCAGCGCTTGCCCGTATCGGCATCGATGCCGTGCAATTCGCCATCCATGGTGCCGATATAGATCATCTTCTGGCACGGCTGTCCGGCGACAGGATTGGCGGCCTGCCAATAGGCGACGCCGCGGCCCTTGAAGCCCTGGTTGGCGGCCGTTCCCTGCTTGGTGGCGGCATAGACCCACTTCACCTTGCCGGTGTCGGGCTCGGCCGCATAGACGCGGTAGAAGGGCGTGCCGACATAGACGGTGTTGTTGACGAACAGGGGCGTTGCGCCCCAGGTCGTCTCATGCGCGCCGCTGCCCACATCGCCGGTGTGCAGCTCCCACGCCTTTTTCAGGTTCTTCACATTGTCGGGCGTGATCTGGGTGGCGGTGGAATATTTCTGCGCCTGCTGATTGCCGCCAAACGCGTCCCAATTCTGGGGCGGATCATTGTCGGGCCCCTGGGCGGTGGCGCGATGGCCGGGCAAAATCAGCAGAACCGCCGCGGCGGCGGCAAGACCCAGCGTATAAAGCGTGAGGCTCTTAATCTTCGACATCGTCAATCTCCACGCTGCGGTCGGCGGCCTCGCCGATCACGTTCATCAGCCAGCCGATCAGCGCCAACGCCTCGGCGGCCATGATGACGGGGCTTTCCAGGAAGTAGCCGGCGACGGAACAACCGATGATGTCGAGCAGGATGGCCGACACCAGAAAATACTGCAGGAAGCAGGGCCTGTTGGGCACCGTCGCCACCACCAGCGCGGCCAGCAGCATCAAAAGCGCGGACACCGCCACCAGAATGGTGCCGCCGGTGCCGATCAGGCCGGTTTCGGGTGTGTAATAGTCATAAACACAGATCGCCATCACGATCAGCGAGGCCAATATGATCAGCCATGCGCCGCGCGTGGAATGTTTTTGAGTCAACGTCCCCTCCCCAACTGCCGGACTGGAATTTGCGCGCGATCCTAGCGGGCTTTTGGTGGGATGCAAAACCGTCTGATCGGTCACTTCGCAACAGCAGCAAAACTTAGCCGGGCTGAGCGAGGTCGCGTTTGTGCCAGCGATAAATGCGCTGGCTGTTCTTCCAGAAATATTTCTCGGCCTGGATGCGCGGGCGGCCCGCGAAATAATCCCGCATCAGGGCCAGGGTCTCGGGGATGGTGGCGGTGCCCACGCTGTTGGGCCAGTCGCCCCCGAACATCACGCGATCCTCTCCAAACGCCGTCATCAGCTGATCCAGCCGCGCGCGGGGGGCGGTGACCGTGACACCCCTGTCATCTTTATGAATCACCTGTGACAGCTTGACGAAGAAATTGGGATGCTGTGCGAGTTCCGCGATCAGCGAATCATACAGACCCTGGGTTTGCGGCGTGGGATCGAGCGACGGCATGTGATCCATCACCACCCTGAGATCGGGGACCGCTTCCATCGCCAGCAATGCGCCGCGCAGCAGATCAAAGGACGGATTGGCCATGTCGAGCGTCTGGCCTGCCTGGGCCAGCAGCGTCAGACCCTCGGCCATACCGGGCTTGAGCGTCTGTTTGCTGCCTTCCATCTGCCATACCCGCGCATAGCGGATGCCGCGCCAAAGCGGATCTTTCGAGAAGCGGTTCAGATATTCGCCAAAGTCCGGCTTTGACGGATCGAGATTGCCGACCACACCGACAAAGACGGGATCGGAATTGGCCCGCTCCAGTATCCAGAGATTGTCCTCGATCCAGGGACTGGCCTCGACCACCACCGCGCCGACGATGCCGGTGCCGACGATCTGCTTGTGATAATTTTCCGGCGACGCCATCTGCGGCGGCTCTCCCCTGGGCCCGGCATAAGGCACGCCTTGCGGCCGGGTGGGATCGAACAGATGAACATGGGTATCGATGACCGGGATCGGATCGGCGGCAAAGGCGGATGTGGATGCGCATGCCCCCACACCCGCCAGAAAAGCCCGGCGATCCATCAGTGCAGATCGACCTTGGTCACCCGCCAGTTGCCGGCTTCCGCCACATACAATGTAGCGGGATTGCGGCAGTCGATGGCATTGACGCTGCCAAAGTCCTTGGGCCCCTTGCCGGCCTGGCCGAATTTTCCCACCACCGTGCCGTTCAGCTCCAGCTTGTAGATCTCGCCGCCATGGTCCAGGTCGTTCTGGGGATTGGAGTTGGAGCTGAACAGATACTGGTGCGCGCCGGGCGAAATGCAGATCGCCTCCGGATCGCCGCCGCTGGTGATCGAGCTTTTGAAATTGCCGTTATTGTCGAACACCTGGATGCGATGATTGCCGCGGTCGGCGACATAGACATTGCCGCTCGCGTCCACCGCGATGCCATGGGCCTCGTTGAACTGACTGTCGCCGGTGCCGCGCGAACCCCAGCTTTTCACGAACACGCCATCGGGCGTGAATTTGGCGACACGGGCGTTGCCGATGCCGTCGGCGACAAAGATGTTGCCGCTTGAATCCCAGGCCACATCGGTGGGTGACTGGAACAGGTCGCTCTGCTGGCCCGAACCCGGCGGATTGCCGCGGCCGTGATCGGGCGTCGACGGCACATCCACCGATTCCGGCTTGCGGCCCAGCAGCATGGCGACCTCGCCCTGCGGATTGAGCTTGATCACCATGTCGCTGTAGCGGTCCACCACCCAGATATTGTCATGAGCGTCGACCCGCACCTGCTGGGCGGCCAGGAAGCCATAGATCTGCTTGCCGATCTGGCGGACGAACTTTCCGCCCGCGTCAAATTCATAAAGGCTGGAGCCCCCATGCACGAAAGCGCGGCTGCCGCCCAATACCATGATGGGATCGGTGTTGCGCGTATAGACGAAGACATGCCCCTTGGAATTGGTGGCCACGCCGGCCGCCATGCCGAAGAAAGTGTCATGTGGCAGGGTCAGCGGCCAGGAGGTGGAATAGCCGATGTCCTGGGCCATGGCGGGCACAGCCAGAACCGCGCAGGCGGCGAGCAGAAGGGTTGCGAAACGCTTCATGTTACTTGCTCCCCTTCAAGACGAATTTCTGCATGCGCCAGGATTCGATTTCGCCCACGATGATCTGGTTGGGATTGCGGCAGTCCATCATGTGAACCACCTGGAAGCCAGGCGCCAGCTTGCCGGCATGACCGAACTTGCCGATCACGGTGCCGTCCAGCTCCAGCTTGTAGATCTGCCCGGTCTTGGCCCAGCTGCCCGGCGGGTTGCCGTTGGGATTGGAGTTGGAGACGAACAGATATTGATGCGCGCCTTCGGAGATGCAGTCGGACCAGGCGGTGCCGAACTGGGTGTAAGCGGTCTTCCACTTCAGGTTATTGTCCAGCACCACATAGCGGTTGTTGGTGCGGTCGGCGACATAGACATTGCCCTGATGATCGACCTGCAGACCGTGCGGCAGGTTGTATTCATTTTCGCCCTTGCCCGGCGCGGCGCTGCCGGATTCGGCCAGGAACTTGCCTTCGGGCGAATATTTCACCACCCGGTTGTTGCAATAGCCGTCGCTGACAAAGATGTTGTCCTGCAGGTCCCAAGCGATATCGGTGGGCCGGCACAGCGTGTATTTCTCGTCCGGCGGATTGGGCCCATGCGGCGTGGCGTAAGGACCATCAGCCTGGCTAGGGCGGTGGCCGAGGATCATCAGGACCTTGGTACCTTCGGGATTGAACTTGGTGATGACATTGGTGCCTTCATCCACCGTCCAGATGTTGTCATGGCGGTCGACGCGCACCGAATGGGCGAAGGCAAAGCCATAAAAGCCCTTGCCGATTTCCTTGATGAATTTGCCATCGGGTCCGAACTCCCACAGCCTTGTCTGCGGTCCGCGGAAGAAGGCGAAGACATCGCCCCTGGAGTTGGTGGCCACGCCCTGCATTTCGCCCATGGCGTCGCCGGGGGGCATCTTGAAGAAATTGGGCACCGCCTCATAGGGCAGATCCGGTGCGCTGTCATAAGCCGCGGCCGCGGACTGCGCGAACGCCGTGGCAGGTGTGAGCAACAAGGAAACAGCGGCCGCCGCCGCCAGACATGCCTTCACAGGAGACCTCCCCGATAAACCCGCGCGTCTCGTGGCGCATGGTTGTCGGGGGAAGTGT
>DASZVQ010000164.1:0-1753 GCA_035547275.1 Rhizomicrobium sp. | reverse complement strand
AAGCCTTGCCGATAGGCAATGGGCGTCTGGGCGCCATGGTCTTTGGCGGGGCCAGCCAGGAGCGCATCCAGATCAACGAGGACACGCTGTGGGGGGGCGGCCCCCACGACTACACCAATCCTGATGCGCGCGCGCATCTGGCACAGTTGCGGGACTTGATCTTCGCGGGGCGCATCGCTGAAGCCGAAACTCTCAGCGGGGACATGATGGCGCGTCCTCGGCTGCTGATGCCATACCAGCCCTTTTGCGACTTGCGCCTGCTGATGGAAGGGGCCGACGACGCGCAGGACTATCAGCGCAGCCTGTCGCTTGATGAAGCCGTCGCGGCGGTGACCTACCATGCGGACGGCAGCCGGTTTCGCCGCGAGATGATTGTCTCCCATCCGGGTCGGGTGCTCGCAGTCAGGCTGACCGCGGACCGGCCGGCCAGCCACAATCTGACGATCGCGCTGGATTCGCCGCAACCGGGCGCCGTCATTCGCGCCCAGGGCGACATGTTGGAGCTTGCTGGACAGATTCAGCCGCGCGAGAATCCACCGCAATCCTGGACCGGATCGTGGGTGCAACCTGGCTTGCATTATGCCGGGCTGGTGCGCGTGCGCGCGGAGGGCGGCATCGTGACCGCCGAGAATGGACGCCTGGTCGTACGCAAGGCCGACGCGGTGACGATCCTGTTCAGCGGCGCCACGAGCTTCCGCAGCTATACCGATATTGCAGGCGATGCCTTGGTGCGAGCGCACGACATCATGGAAGCGGCATGGCCCATGCCGTATGACGTGCTGCGGGCGGCCCATGTCGCCGATCATCGGGCACTGTTTCGCCGCGTGGAGCTGGACCTTGGCGGGGGATCAGATATTGCCACCGACCAGCGCATCTTGGCCGCCAAGACGCAAGATGATCCTGCATTGGCCGCGCTCTATTTCCAGTTCGGTCGATACTTGCTGATCGCATCGTCCAGGCCGGGCGGCCAGCCCGCCAATCTCCAGGGCTTGTGGAACGAGCAGTTGCGCCCGCCCTGGGGCAGCAAATGGACCACCAACATCAACTTGCAGATGAATTATTGGTTGGCAGACGCGGGCGCATTGTGGGAAACACAGGCGCCGTTCTGGGATCTTATCGACGATCTGCAGACCACCGGCGCCGAAACCGCCCGCGTGCATTATGGGGCGGGTGGCTGGGTGTTGCATCACAATACCGACGTGTGGCGTGCCGCCGCGCCGGTGGACGGCCCGTGGGGCATATGGCCGATGGGCGCGGTATGGCTGGCCAACCAGATGTGGGACCATTATCGCTACAGCCTGGATCGGGCATTTCTCGAGGAGCGCGCCTGGCCGGCCATGCAAGGCGCGGTGCGTTTCGTGCTGGATACGCTGGTGGAGGCGCCAGCCGGCTCCCGCTTCGCTGGAAAGCTGGTCACCAATCCGTCCTTTTCTCCAGAGAACACATATCTGTTGAATGGAGAGAAGGCACAACTCACCTACGCCGCCACCATGGACCTGGAGCTGATTGGCGCGCTGTTCGACGCCTTTGCCCAGGCTTCACAAACGCTCGAGCGTGACGCGGCCATGCGGGAGGAAGCATTGAAGGCGAGGGGCCGCCTGCCGCCGCTTCAGGTCGGCGCGCGGGGCCAGCTGCAAGAATGGATCGAGGATTATCCCGAGTTCGAGCCCGAACACAGACATGTTTCGCATCTTTGGGCGCTTTACCCGGGCCATGCCATTACCCCCCAGGGAACGCCCAGGCTGGCTGCCGC
>DASZVQ010000163.1:0-5380 GCA_035547275.1 Rhizomicrobium sp. | reverse complement strand
CCGGCGTCAGCAATGCCGACAGCGACGATACCTCGATCCTGGATGCGCACAGCGGCAAGGAATTGTCGCGGATCAAGGTCGGCCTGGGGCCCAAGCGCCTGTTGATGATCGACGTGCCGAATTAACAAGGGGACAGATATGCGGAAGATGTTTTTGATGCTGGCGCTGCTGGGCGCCGGCAGCGCGCTGGCAGCGGATGCCACGAAAGAGGCCTCGCTCCAGGACCGGCTGCGTGCCCAGACGGGCGTGTGGCACAAGGCGCCCGGCACCAGCACGCCGCAATTTGCGGTCGACCCGGTTTGGCCGCAGCCCTTGCCGCACAACTGGATCCTGGGCCAGATCGGCGGCCTGTTCGTGGATCGGCACGATCATGTCTGGGTGCTCAATCGCCCCCGTAGCCTGACCAATGACGAAACCGGCGCGGAGCCGCCGGTCAAGGGCGCGATGACCGCCGCCAAGGTGCCGGTCAACGGCCTGGGCTTCGAGCGGCCGCACGGACCCGGCGCCGACTGCTGCCTGGCGGCGCCGTCGGTGCTGGAATTCGACACCAGCGGCAAGCTGCTGCGCGCCTGGGGTGGCCCCTCCGATGCCGGCTGGCTGGACCGCCATTGCAAGGCGGCCGATGGCTGCATCTGGCCAGGTAACGAGCACGGCATCTATGTCGATGCCCAGGACAATGTCTGGATCGGCGGCAACACCGCCTATGGCGGCAAGCCGCCGGAGGAGGGCGGCGCCGAGGCCGCCGGCACCGGACCGCGCGCGCCCTGGGCGACCAACAAATACGGCGCCGACGGCTTCATCCTGAAGTTCGACATGGACGGCAATTTCAAGATGCGCATCGGCGGCACGCCGCAGGCCTTTGCCAGCAATGACAAGGATGGCGGCCTCAATGGCACGCCGGTCTTCTATCAGCCGGCCGACATCGTGGTCGATCCGGCCACCAACCGCCTCTATGTCGCCGATGGCTATGGCAATCGCCGCATCGTGATCATGGATGCCACCACCGGCAAGTATATCGGCCATTTCGGCGCCTATGGCGGCAATCCGATCGACGACGCCGCGGCCAAGGCGGCAGGACGCTGGCCCGATGACCTGGCGGCCGGCCGCACCAAGCCCATGGTCTTCCGCAATCCGGTGCATTGCGTGAAGATCGCGCGCGACGGCAGGATCTATGTCTGTGATCGCGGCAATGACCGCATCCAGGTGTTCGACAAGAACAGCCCGGAGCTGGGCAAGCCTTGCAGCAACCCGAACGGAGAAGCCGGCAAGTGCGGTTTCGTCGGTGAGCAGTTCATCAGCGCCCATACCGAAACCCTGCCGGTGATGCCGGGCACGTCGGTGTCGATGAGCTTTTCCACCGACAAGGCGCAGAGCTGTCTCTATGTCGGCGACAACACCAACCAGACCATCTACATCCTTAACCGCGGCGACCTGACCGAACTGGGGCGGCTGGGTACAGCCGGGCGCAATCCCGGCCAGTTCCACTGGCTGCACCAGGTCAGCCTGGACAGCCGTGGCAACATCTATACGGCGGAAGTCGACACCGGAAAGCGCATCCAGAAATTCGTGCGCGCCGGGGCGCTGGGCTGCAGCGGCAAGGGCTTTGCCGCGGTGGGCGGGCCGGCGGAACGCTAACAAAAATCCCGGCGGTGCTAGGCGCCGCCGGGATTTTTATCTGTCGTCACTTACCAGTAACGCCAGTGGTCACGTTCCCAGTGACGGTGGCGATACCAGTGATGATGATAATGGTAATGGCCCACGCCAATGCCGACATTGCCAATGCGGATGCCGACCGCCGGCCGGGCATCAACCGCCGTAGCGGTGGCGCCCAGCAGGCCCAGGGCGAGAGCGGAAGCGAGAAGCGCTTTCATGATGATCTCTCTCTTGCTGCAGTTTCCAGGCCGCGAGCTCCCCGAGGAGACCGTGGCCTGGACAAGAAAAGTTATGAGGAGCGTGATCGTTCCGTTCCGCACAGATTGCGACAGGTGTGGCAAAATCAGGGCGCGCGTCGCCAGGCAGCGAGCTGAAGCCCCAGCGCCAGCAGCACGCAACCGGCGGCCAGCGCGATCCACGCGTACTTCAGCGATTCGATCCCGACCAGATAGCCGAAGCTGTGCAAGGCAGCCAGGGCGAAGCAGCCGTAATTCCAGCGCTGCCATGCCTTCCAACGCGCCATGCCCAGCGCGCGCAGGGAAGCGTCATTGGACGTCGCGAGAAGTACCATCAGGATCAGCGCCGCGGTCAATCCGGCGTAATTGGAAAAGCCGAAAACGTCATAGCGCAGCGGCATCACTTTCCAATGCTCATAGATGTAATAGAGCCAGGGCCGGCCGCGCAGATGCACGCACTGTCCGATGCCGGTGTGGAACAGGCCGGTGATGCCGGCCCAGATGCCGATGTCGCGGCGCAGGTCCTGCGAGGTGGGCGTGTCGCGGCCCGTCAGCTTGCGCCACGGCCCGATCACCAGCGTGACGGCCAGCAGGACCAGGGCCGGCCAGGCGCTGGCGAAGGACAGCCTGGTGATGACATCGGGATAGGGCCGCGTCGCATAGAGCGCGAAGCCGCACAGCAGCGTGGCCGCGCCAAGGGGCAGGTGATGCCGCAACAGGCGGCGGGACAGGCGCGGTGTCATGAAATCAGAGGGCGCTGACGAAACTGGCTTCTGTTTTTGTTTTCACTTCATCCAGCGTCACGCCCGGCGCCAGTTCGACCAGGGTCAGCCCGGTCTTGCCACGTTCCAGCGTAAACACGCACAGATCGCTGATGATCATGTCGATGCATTGGGTGCCGGTCAACGGCAGGGTGCATGTCTTCAGGATCTTGCTCTGCCCGGACTTGTTGGTGTGCTCCATCACCGCCACGATCTTCTTGACCCCGGCGACCAGGTCCATGGCGCCGCCCATGCCCTTGACCATCTTGCCCGGGATCATCCAGTTGGCGATGTCGCCGGTTTCCGACACTTCCATCGCGCCCAGCACCGACAGGTCGATATGGCCGCCCCGGATCATCCCGAAGCTGTCGGACGACGAGAAATAGCTGGTGGTCGGCAATTCGGTGATGGTCTGCTTGCCGGCATTGATCAGGTCGGCGTCTTCCTCGCCCTCATAGGGGAAGGGCCCCATGCCCAGCATGCCGTTCTCGCTCTGCAGCGTCACCTTCATCCCTTCCGGGATATAGTTCGCCACCAGGGTCGGGATGCCGATGCCCAGATTGACATAGAAGCCGTCCTTGAGCTCGCGCGCGGCGCGGGCGGCCATTTCCTGACGCGACCAGGCCATCAGACTTCCTCCCCGGCGGCGGGGCGTGGCCGCGTCGTCAGGTTTTCGATCAGCTTCTTGTAGTTTTTGCCCTGCAGGATGCGCTGCACGAAGATGCCCGGGGTATGAATCTTGTCGGGATCGAGCTGGCCGGGTTCGACCAGTTCTTCCACTTCCGCGATCGTCACCTTGCCGGCGGTGGCCATCATCGGATTGAAATTGCGCGCGGTCTTTCGGTAGATCAGGTTGCCTTCGGTATCGCCCTTCCACGCCTTGACGATGGAAAGGTCGGCGCGCAGCCAGCGTTCGCGCACATAGGTCAACCCGTCGAAATCCTCGGTGGGTTTACCTTCCGCCACCACCGTGCCGACGCCGGTGCGGGTGTAGAAGGCGGGAATGCCGGCGCCGCCGGCGCGGATGCGCTCCGCCAGGGTGCCTTGCGGGTTCAGTTCCAGCTCCAGCCTGCCCGACAGATACAGCTCCTCGAACAGCTTGTTCTCGCCGACATAGGAGCTGATCATCTTCCGGATCTGGCCATTGTTCAGCAGCACCCACAGCCCGCGCCCGTCGGCGCCGCAATTGTTGGCGATGATCGTGATGTTCTTGACGCCGTCTTCTTTCAGCGCGTCGATCAGATTCTCCGGATTGCCCGACAGGCCGAAGCCGCCGGCCATTACCGTCATGCCGTCGAAAGTCAGGCCTTTGAGGGCCGAAGCCGCGTCGGGATAGACCTTGCTTTGCACCGCTTTACTCCCAGCGTTTAGCCTAGTTCGCATTGCAATATGGGCCGGCGCAAGAGGCAAGGTGCCACCTTCCAAGTTATTGAAATATAATATCTCCTGACGGTTCCTTGCCGCGCCGGACATGGGCCGGTACAACCCCCGCCAATCCGAAGATTCCAGGACCGATGAGCGCCTCCAAGCAATCCCGACCCAAGGCCAGGCTGCCGCGCGGCTTCCGCGACCGCGGCGCCGCCGAGATCATGGCCGAGCAGGCGATGCTGGCGACCATCCGCCGGGTCTATGAGAGCTATGGTTTCGAGCCGCTGGAGACCCCGGCGTTCGAATATACCGATGCCCTGGGCAAGTTTCTGCCCGATGTCGATCGTCCCAATGAAGGCGTGTTCTCGCTGAAGGACGATGACGATCAGTGGCTGAGCCTGCGCTATGACCTGACGGCGCCCCTGGCTCGCCACGTCGCGGCCAACTTCCAGTTCCTGCCCAAGCCCTTCCGCCGCTATCAGACCGGCAGCGTGTGGCGCAATGAAAAGCCGGGTCCGGGGCGCTACCGCGAATTCACGCAGTTCGATGCGGACACCGTGGGCAGCGCCAATCCGGCCGCCGATGCCGAACTGCTGATGATGCTGAGCGATACGCTGGAGGCATTGGGGCTGTCGCGCGGCGACTACATCGTCAAGCTCAACAACCGCAAGCTGCTGGACGGCGTGCTGGAAGCGGCCGGCGTGGCGCTGGATGACCGGGTGCGGCGCGGCATCGTGCTGCGCGCCATCGACAAGATCGACCGGCTTGGGGTGGAGGGCGTCTCGGCGCTGCTGGGCGAGGGACGCAAGGACGAAAGCGGCGATTTCACCAGGGGTGCCGGCCTTTCGCCCGAACAGGCGCACCGGATTCTCGCCTTCGTCGCGCCGGATGCCAAAAGCGAGGCAGAACATCTCAATCAGATCGGCTTTCTGGTCGACAAGAGCGCGATAGGTGCGCAAGGCCTGGCCGAGCTGGAAGCCATCGTGCGATTGCTGCAGGCATCGGGCTATGGGCCCGACCGGGTGATGTTCGATACCGGCGTGGTGCGGGGACTGGACTATTACACCGGCGCGGTGTTCGAGGCGCAGCTCACCTTCCCTGTGAAAAATGAAGACGGCGAGGAGGTCGTGTTCGGCTCGGTCGCTGGCGGCGGCCGCTATGACGACCTGGTGGCGCGGTTCACCGGCCAGCAGGTGCCGGCCACCGGCGTCTCCATCGGCGTGTCGCGTCTGATGGCGGCCTTGAAGGCGCGGGGCCTCACAACCGCGTCACACAATCCCCTTATCGTCGTCACCGTGTTTGACAAGTCCGATGCCGCGTCTTCCTTCGCCCTGGTGCGCGGCCTGCGGGCTGCGGGCCTGC
>DASZVQ010000162.1:0-3205 GCA_035547275.1 Rhizomicrobium sp. | reverse complement strand
GATCGAGCCGGCCACTTCCGCCACCGCCGGATCGGCGCGGACGATATCCATGAAGGCCAGGAATTTCTTGCTCATCAGCTGGTAGGAGATGGTCTGGTCGCCCTGGATGCCGCCCTGGATGGTGCCGGAATCGGTATCGGGGAAGAACCCCTTGGGCACGATGTAAAGCAGGTAGAAATTCAGCAGCACCGCGATCAGGACGATCACCATGATGGTCTTGGGGTTGTCCAGCGACCAGCTCAGGGTGCGGCGGTAGAAATCCTGCATCGCATCGAGGGCGCGCCGCGACCAGCGCATCAGGAAATTCTGATCTTCCTTGACCGCGAAATCCAGATAGGCGCACATCATCGGCGTCACCGTCAGCGACACGATCAGCGACATGACGATGGCGGTGGTCACGGTGATGGCGAATTCATGGAAGATGCGGCCCACCAGCCCGCCCAGCAGCAGCACCGGGAAGAACACCGCCACCAGCGAAATCGACATGGAGATGACGGTGAAGCTGACCTCACTGGAGCCCTTCAGCGCCGCGGTCAGCCGGTCCTCGCCATTTTCCAAATGGCGGGTGACGTTTTCCAGAACCACGATGGTATTGTCGACGACGAAGCCGGTGGAGACGATCAGCGCCATCAGCGAGAAATTGTCCAGGCTGAAGCCCATCAGATACATCACGCCGAAGGTGCCCAGCAGCGACAGCGGCACACAGACCGTGGGCACCATTGTCGCCTTGAAGTTCCGCAGGAAAAGGAACACCACCACGATCACCAGGATGGTGGAGAGGATCAGCGTCATCTCCACGTCATGCACCGCGTTGCGGATCGAGGTGGTGGTGTCGAACAGGATGCCGAGGTCGATGCTGACTGGAAGCGCGCTTTTCAGCGACGGCAGCTGGGCCCGGATATTGTCGACCACCTGGATGACATTGGCGCCGGGCTGCTTGGTGATATTGACCAGGATGGCGGGCTTGCCGTTGAAAGTCCCCAGGTTGCGGACATTTTCCACCCCGTCATAGACCTGGGCCACGTCCTGAAGCCTGACGGCCGCATTGTTGCGATAGGCGATGATCAGGGTCTTGTAATCGTTGGCCAGGGTGGCGGTATCATTGGCGAAGACCTGGAAACTCTGGCCCTGCTGCTGGATGTCGCCCTTGGGGCTGTTGGCATTGGCGGCGCTGACCGCGGCGCGCACGTCCTCCAGGCCGATGCCGTACTGGAACAAGGCGCGGGGGTTGAGCTCGATGCGGATCGCGGGAAGCGAGGCGCCGTTCAGCTCGACATCGCCGACGCCGGATATCTGCGACAGCTTCTGCTGGATGATGTTCGACGCCTGGTCATAGATCTGGCCGGTGGACAGGGTCTTGGACGTCATCGCCAGCACGATGATCGGCTGGTCCGCGGGATTGAACTTGCGATAGGTGGGATTGGTCCTGAGTGCCGCCGGCAGATCGGCGCGCGCGGCATTGATCGCCGCCTGCACGTCGCGCGCCGCCCCGTCAATGTCGCGGTCGATGTCGAACTGCAGCACGATCTGGGTGTTGTTGACGTTGCTGCGCGACGTCATCTCGGTGACGCCGGCGATGGTTCCCAGATGCCGCTCCAGCGGTGTCGCCACGCTGGAAGCCATGGTTTCGGGCGAGGCGCCCGGCATGTTGGCGCTCACCGCGATGGTGGGGATGTCGATATTGGGATAGGGCGAAACCGGCAGCAGGAAATAGGCGACGATCCCGGACAGGCCCAGCCCCAGCGCCAGCAATGTGGTGGCGATGCGGCGCTGGATGAAGAGCTGGACCAGATTCATTCGGCGGGTTCCGGTTCAGGCCCCGCATGACCCATGCGGCGGCGCGCCCGCCATTCCCGCAAGTCGCGCCCCGCCTTGTCGAAATAGATGTAGATCACCGGGGTGGTGAACAGGGTCAGCAACTGGCTGACCAGGAGGCCGCCCACGATCGAAATGCCGAGCGGATGGCGCAGCTCCGAGCCCATGCCCGAACCCAGCATCAGCGGCAGGGCGCCGAACAGGGCGGCCACCGTGGTCATCAGGATGGGCCGGAAACGCAGCAGGGCGGCCTGATGGATCGCCTCTTCCGGCGTCTTGCCCTCATTGCGCTCGGCCTCCAGCGCGAAGTCGATCATCATGATCGCGTTCTTCTTGACGATGCCGATCAGGAGAATGATGCCGATGATCGAAACGATGTTGAGGTCATGGCCGGTGACCACCAGGGCGAGCAGCGCGCCCACCCCCGCCGAGGGCAGCGTGGACAGAATGGTGATCGGATGGATGAAACTCTCATACAGCACGCCCAGCACGATATAGACCACGATGATCGCGGCCAGGATCAGCAGCACCTCGTTGGACAGGGCCGACTGGAAGGCGAGCGCCGAGCCCTCGAACTGGGTGGTGATACCGGGGGGCGTGCCGGCATCGCTTTCCGCCTGCTGGATCGCATTCACCGCGGCCCCCAGCGAATAGCCAGGCGACACGTCGAACGAAAAGGCGGCCGAGGGAAATTGCGACAGATGATCCACTTCCAGCGGCGTCGGCCGCTGCTCGACATGGGCGATCGCCGCCAGCTGGACCTGACCGCCGCCCGCGGTCGGCAGGTAGATATTGTTCATGGACTCGACCGAACTTTGCAGCCGCGGATCGGCTTCCAGGACGACGCGATACTGGTTGGACTGGGTGAAGATGGTGGATATCTGGCGCTGGCCGAAGGCATCATAAAGCGCATTGTCGATGGTGGCCGCCGTCACGCCGAAGCGCGCCGCGGTGTCGCGGTCCACCACCAGATAGGCCGACAGGCCATTGTCCAGATAGGAGGTGGAGACATTGCGGATCGCGCCCACCTTGTTCAGCTGTGCCAGCAGCTTGGGCACGAACTGGTTCAGCGAGGAAGCGGTCGCCGCCTGCAGCACGAACTGATACTGGGCGCGCGACACCACCGAGTCGATGGTCAGGTCCTGCACCGGCTGAAGATAAAAGGTAATGCCCGGCACGGTATGGGCATACTGGGCCAGACGGTCCATCACGGTAGAAACGCCGTCGCGATCTTCCTTGGGCTTGAGATTGATCAGGAAACGCCCGCTGTTGAGCGTGGTATTGGTACCGTCGACGCCAATGAAGGAGGACAGGCTCGCCACATCGGGATCCTGCAGGATCTTGGCGGCCAGCTGCTGTTGGCGCTGCGCCATGGCCTGGAAGGAAACCG
>DASZVQ010000161.1:0-47590 GCA_035547275.1 Rhizomicrobium sp. | reverse complement strand
GAAGATCAGGCCGCAGACGATTCGACGGCCGGCAAACACCTTGGCGGCGGCGGCACGGTAGAGCGCCATCTGGGCAAGGTAAACGGCGGGAACGTCTTCTTCGCGCGCCGGCGGCGGGCGGTTGGTCTTATAGTCCAGGATCAGGACCTGTTGATCGGTCACCGCCAGTCGGTCGATGCGGCCATTGATGCGCGCGCCCACACCCAGTTCTGGCAATTTGGCCAGAAGCCCGGCCTCCGCCTGGCTGCCGGGAGCAAAGGCGGCGGCGAAGGCGGGATCGTCCAGCACCGCCAGGGTTTCATCGACCAGCGCTTCAGGCTGTTTCAGCCCGCTGGCCTGCACAAAAGCCAGCGCCACGGCGCGGCGGCGCGCGGGCGCGATCTCCGGCAGTCGCGCCAACAGCGCATGCACCACCTGCCCACGGCGAAAACGCCCCGCGCTCAGCGGCGAAAAGGTGGGCAGCGTTGCGTCAACCGCATCCGACGGTCGGATCAAACGCGGCAGTGCCGGTTCGCGCGGCGCGGGCTTGTCGATCCAGTCGGGCAGAGTGTGCTGTTTGCGCGCGTGAGCGGCGGCGATACCCTTTTCCTCGCCGGTTTCGCCAAAAGCGATGATTTCGCCATCGCCTTGTGTCACTGTCACGCCCAGGCTTTCGGCGGCGGCGCGCGCCAGTTCGTACCAGGAGCCTTGCTTGATACCCTTTTTGTTTTCAAAGCCGCAGACATAAAGCCGGTCGCGGGCGCGGGTCAGCGCCACATAGAGCAGGCGGCGATGTTCGCGCAGGGTTTCGGCTTCGGCCCGGGCCTTGGCCTGTTTCACCACCTGTGGCGCTTCGTCATCGGCCAGCGGGAACAGCACCCGGTCTTCGTCATAGAGCAGATGGCCCTTGCGGCTGGGCGGGTCCGGCAGGGTGGTGGTGTCGGGCAGGATCACGATGTCGGCTTCCAGTCCCTTGGCGCCATGCACGGTCATCACCCGCACTTCGTCGCGGCCATGCTCCATGTCGCGCTTGATCTCGACACCGCCGCGCTCCACCCAGTCGAGAAAACCTTCCAGTGAGGGCGAATGGCTGCGTTCGTAAGCGAGGGTGAGAGAAACGAATTCCTCGATGGCATCGGCGGATTCCATGCCCAGCCGGGCCAGCAGAAGCGCCTTGCCGCCCAATGTGGTCAGGGCATGGGAATAGAATTCAAAGGGCGGGGCATAGTCGGCGCGCTCCAGCAGCGCCGACAGGAAGTCATGCGCCGCCGGAAAATCGCCGCGCCGCGCCGCCAACGCGCGCCACAGATCGGTCTTGCGATCATGGGCCAGGCAAAACAGGTCTTCCTCGCCAAGCCCGCACAGCGGCGAGCGCAGCAGCGCCGCCAGGTTGAGATCGTCTTCCCGCTGCAGCACAAAACGGCCCAGCGCGATCAGATCCATCACGGCGATCTGTTCGCTCAGCCGCACCCGGTCGGCCCCGGCCACAGGTACGCGCCTGAGCTTGAGCTGGCGGATCACTTCGCCGCCAAAGGGTTCGCGGCGCGGCAGCAGGATCATGATGTCGCGCGGCGCGATCGGACGGTCGTGGCCGGGCAGCCCGGCGCCGCTTTTCAGCCAGCCGTCGATCTTGCCGGCCACCAGCGAGGCCAGCCGCGCCACCGGGCTTTCCTTCTGTACCACATCGACAGGCGCGTAATAGTCGGTTTCTTCTTCCTCTTCCGGCTTGAGCGCCGGCCAGAATTCGATGCCGCCCTTGGCGGTCTCGCGATGGGCGCGGTGGATGATCTGCGCCCCGCTATAGGTCAGGCCGGCGCGGGCCTCTTCGCTCTCGAACACGCGGTCCACAAAGCCCAATATTTGCGGCGCGGAACGGCGCGAGGTGATCAGCGGCACTTCGTAAAGCTGCTGTTCGGCGCCGGCGATCACTTGCGCGAAATGACGGCGGTTGATGTCGAACTGGCTGGGATCGGCGCCCTGGAAGCTGAAGATGGACTGTTTCTCATCGCCCACCGCGAAGATGGTGCGTAGCTGGCTGCGCTCGCGCCCCAACCCCGAAAAGAACTCCTCCGTCAATTTCCTGACGATCTCCCATTGCTCGGGGCTGGTGTCCTGCGCCTCGTCGATCAGCACATGGTCGATGCCGCCATCCAGCTTGTAGAGCACCCATTGCGCCGCGCGCCGCCGGACCAGGAGGTCGCGGGTCTCCACGATCAGGTCGTCATAATCCAGCACGCCGCGCAGGCGCTTAGCGGTCTGATAATGCGCGCGCATGGCGCGCATGAGCAGAAGCGCGGCATGGACCAGCTGCGCGGCGCGCGCGGCGCGCCGGCGTTCGGCCGCCGCGCAATAGCGTGCCTGCAGATCGGTCAGGAAGGCGAGCAGGTCCGGCCGCGCATCGGCAAGCTTCCTGGTCGCCAGCCTGGCGCGGGGTTCGCCCTTGGCGGTGAGCAGAAAATCGCCCAGCGGCACAAAGGCGTTGGCGATGTCGGTCAGCACGGGGGCAAGCTTTCCGGCCGCGTCCATGTCGGTCTTGGTGCCTTGCGACAGCCATTCCCGCGCAGCGCGCACCATTTCAATCTCGCGCGCCAGTTCGGCGCAAAAGCCGGTCTCGATGCTCTGGATCGTGTCGTTTTCGCCAAGGCCATGGCTGCCTTGCACCCGCGCGGCCAGATCGCCCGCCTCTGCAAAGAAGCGGTCCAGCTTGCGCCGGTCGCCGCCCAGGCCTGCATCCAGAATGCTCGACAACCGCGCCTCGCTGGTCTCTGTGACCAGCAGCGCCACCGCGTCCGCCAATTCCGCATCGCCGGTGCCGGCGCGTTCCAGCACATGCTGGCGCGCCTCTCCGATCAGTTCGCGCGCCGTCTGGTCATCCAGAACCTCGAAGGCCGGCGGCACGCGCGCCTCGAGCGGAAAGCGCGACAGCACGATCTGGCAGAAGGCATGCAGGGTGAGGACCTTCAGCCCGCCCGGCGTCTCCAGCGCCTGGGCGAACAGCCGCCGCGCCTTGGCCAGGTCTTCATGGGCATCGCCACCGATCCGCACGATCTGTTCGCGCAGATCATCGTCGGGCAACATCGCCCACCCGCCCAGCTGCTGGAACAGCCGGTTCTGCATCTCGGCCGCGGCGGCCTTGGTGAAGGTGAGGCAGAGAATCTTCTCCGGCCGCGCACCGCTCAGCAGCAGCCGCGCCACCCGGTTGGCGAGCGTATAGGTTTTGCCCGCCCCCGCATTCGCCGCCACCCAGGCGGAGATTTCCGGGTCCGAGGCGATCATGGAATCGTCGCGCATCATGGCTCCTCGCCCCAGCCCGATGGCGACCATTCCCTGACCCGCGCCAGATGGTCATAGTCGCCGGCGATGTCGGCGCGGAAGGGGCGCACGCGCGGGCGATAGGCGGTGGCGGGTTCCTGGAACCAGGCGATGCGGCGGGCAAGCTGCGCCAGCGCTTGCGACGCCAGCGCGGCGGCATCCTCGATATGGCGCGGATTGCGCGCCTGTTTTTCGCCGGCCAGGCTGAGATAGATCAGGTCTTGGGCGATATGCGCGCCGATACCGAAACCATCCTGGGCCAGCATGGCGGCTTCCAGCGGCAGCTGCGGCGACAGAAGCTCTTCCACCTGCCGGTTGCTGGGCGGCGCGCCGCTCTTGTAGTCCAGGATCACCGCGCCGCCGTCTTTCAGAATGTCGATACGGTCGGCGACGCCGGTGAGGGTGAAGTCATCGATTTTCAGGCGTCCGGGGATTTCCAGATGCGATTTGGCTATGCCAGCGCGGCGCTCGCGCTCGAAGGCGACAAAGCCCTTCGCCGCGCCCTGAAAACGCGGCCGCCACAATGCCAGCGCCGCTTTGGGAATGCCGGCTTCGGCAAAGACCTGATCGGCGATGGCGACGAGCTCTGCCACCGCATCATCCGGCAGGCCGTCGCGATATTTGTCGATGAACAGTTCCAGGGCCTTATGCAGCGCGGTGCCGCGCTCCAGCGGACCGATCGGTTCGTCCAGCGCCTCCAGCGGGCGCAGGCCCAGCACATGTTTGGCATAGATGGCATAAGGATCGCGCAGCCAGGTCTCGATCTCGGTGACAGAAAGCCGTTTGGGCCGCACCGCGACCGGTGGCGTGGGCGCGGGCCGCGGCAGGCGCGGGCCCTGCGGCACCTCCATCATCTGAGCCGCCAGCGTCGGCCAGTCGGGTTCAGACGCAAGACCGGCATCCAGCTTCAATCCGCGCGTCAGCTGTTCCAGCCGCTGCAGCCAGCGCGAGGCGGTGGTGGGCGCGCCGTCCACTTTCAGCGCGCGGGTCAGCAGCACGCAGGGACCGGCAGCCTGCATGGCGAAGTCATGCGCGGAAAGCCCGATACCGCGTTCTGGCTGATCCAGTCCCAGCGTGGCGCGCATGGGCCGCGAAAACCAGGGATCGGCGCCGGTGCCGGCCGGCCAGGTGCCTTCGTTCAATCCGCCCAGCACGGTCAGGTCGAAACGCTGCAGACGCGCTTCCAGCGGGCCCAGGATGGCCAGGCGCGGATGACGGCCGAACGTGGCGCGCACCGGCACTTTCATCGCCAGGCTGCGGAACAGTGGCGCATACGAGCCGGGCTCGATGGGCGGCAGATCGCGCGAGTCTTCCTGGAGCGCAGCGCAGAGTTCCGCCGCCAGCGCGCCATCGGCATTGGCCCATAACAGGCAGTTCTTCGCTTCGTCACAGGCCAAGGCTTCCGCCGCCATGACATGGGCTTCGCACAGCGCGCCGATATCGGCATCGCCTTGCGTGAAAATCCGCTCCAGCGGCGCCAGAAGGGCGGCGATCTCCTCCCACCACAAGGCCAGCCGCGCCAGCGGCTCGGCGATGCCACTGTTGCGGGGATGGACGCGCGCGCTTTCGATTGTCTTGGCGATGCCGGCAAGGCCCGTGTCCGGGCGCGGACCGCGCAGGCACCAGCGATCCAGTTCGCGCGCGCGGGCGCGGAAGCCGGCGTGATCTTCGCCGCGCCGCGCGAACGGATGCTTGAGCAGCGCCAGCAGCGGCACCGGCGCAAAGCGCGCATCCACGGCCTCCGCCAGAAGACAGAGGAAGCTGCCGGCGGCGGTATGGGCGAGGGGACGGCCGGCGGAATCGTCGATGGCGATATCCCAGCGCGTCATCTCGGCCGCGACCCGGCGCGCCAGACTGCGGTCGGGCGTCACCAGCGCGGCGCGGCGGCCGGGCGTCTCCAATGCCTGGCGCAGCGCCAGCGCGATGACCAAGGCTTCCTGCGCTGGATCGGCGGCGACGGCCAGGGCGATGTCTTTTATACCGGCTGCGATTTCACTGGCGCCGCTTTCAGCCAGCGCGCGCCATGCATCCGTGGTGGGCGCCGGCCGCAGGGTTTCGCTCAGCAGGGCCTCGCGCGCCGGATTGGTCTGGGCCTCGAACCAGTCTTCGACATCGGCCCGCGCGCAGCGGATAGTGCGCAACAGTTGGGCCATGCCGAACTGCGGATGACCGGGATCGAGATCGGACCAGCTTTTCTCATCCAGCCGCTTGTCCAGTCCCGGCAGGACCACCGCGCCTTTGGGCAGGCGCGCGATCGCCCCGAGCAGGTCCGCGGTGGCGGGGATCGAGCCGGTCGAGCCGGCGGCGATCACCCAGCCTTGCGGCGGAGACGTTTCCAGCCGCGCCGCCAGCTGTTTCAAGCCTTGCACACGCCGATGGGCGGGATTGAGCGCATGCTCGGCTTCCAGCATGGCCGGCCACTGGGTGCGGATCACCTCCAGGAAACGGGTGACGCCTTCCCAATGCTCGGCCAGGTCGGCGGGCGCCAGATCTTTCAGATTGGAGAGGTCGGCGTCCTGGGTTTCGATCTCATCCATCACCTTGGCCAGGCTGTCGGCCAAGGCGGCATATTGGGCGAAGGATAACGAACCGCCACGGTCGGTGCGGTCCCAGCGCCGCACCAGCTGGGCCAGCAACAATTGGCGGCGCAGCGGCCTGATCGCGGGCCTGAACTCCAGCCCTTCGGCCGCGGCATCGAACAGCAACTCGTCCTCGTCGCTGTCGCCCAGGGGCCGGAACTGCGGCAGCAGGGCCGCGCCGCCCATCACCCGGGCAAAGGCGTCACCGAAGCTGCGCGCGGCGCGGCGGGTGGGCAGATAGATGACGGCGGTGGACAGCGCCAGCGGATCATTACCCGCGCGCGCGATCAGTCCCCGCGCCAGCGTTTCCGCAAAAGGCGCGCTGGGGGCGATGGTGAAGACGGATGGATGCTTCAAGCGGGTTGCCGGAGATAGGCTTCCGCCTCATCGCGCGCGGCTGGCGTGCCGACATGTATCCATACGCCATCCAGCACGGTGCCGAACAGCCGGCCGCGTGTGATGGCGCGGTCCCACATCAGGTTGGTGGAGAAAGCGCCTTCGGGCGCCCCGGCGAACAGGCGGGGATGGGCGATCTGCACGCCAGGATAGGCGTAAGCGCCGCGCGCCTGGTCGCGGGCGCGCAGCACATGACCTTCGGCCTTGAGGACAAAATCACCCATGCCGTCATAGCCCATGGCGGTCTGCATGTCGGCAAGCAGCAGCAGCCCGTCCATGCGCGTCGGGTTCCAATGTTCGATCATGGCGGCAAGCGCGGAACCCGCGCGTTCCACCCAAATGGAATCGGAATTCAGAATGAAGAAGGGCGCGTCCCCGAAATGGCGCAGCGCCTTGACCACGCCGCCGCCGGTATCCAGCAGCTGTTCGGTCTCGTCGGAGAAAATGATCTCCACATCCTGGCGCTGCTGGAGATGGGTACGCAGCATCTCGCCTTTATAGTGCAGGTTGACCACGATCCGCCGGATGCCGGCGGCGACCAGGCGGTCGATGGAATGATCGATCAGGGGCTTGCCACCCACCGTGACCAGCGGCTTGGGGCGGTCGTCGGTCAGGGGCCGCATACGGCTGCCAATGCCCGCGCCCATGATCATGGCGGCATCGATCTGGCTCATGGGATCTCCACGGCGCGCCTGTCTTTTGGAATCACGCGATCGTACCACGCCTTCAGCCGGTCCAGCGCCGGATAGGCCAGGTCGCGCTCCAGATGGGCCCAGACGCGCGGCAGGAAGGCGAGATAGCGAGCCTTTCCGTCACGCGTGTAGAGGCGGGCGAAGATGCCCACGATCTTGGCGTTGCGCTGGGCCGCCATCACCGCCATCTCATGGCGGAACCGGACCTCATCGACCGGGCAGCCTTGCGCCTTCATCACCGCCAGGTAATGGCGGGTGGCGGCCTCGGCCAGTTCGGGCGCGACATCCCGGCGGGCGTCTTCGGTCAGAGAGATCAAGTCATAGGCCGGGCTGCCGGCGACGGCATCCTGGAAATCTATCAGGCCGACGCGCGCCACGGCATCACGTTCCGGCAGCCACAACAGATTCTCGGCGTGATAATCGCGGTGCACGAAAACGCGCCGCCCGCCGGAAATGCCCGCCAACGCCGCGCGCCACAACCGGCGATGGTCTTCGGTTTCCGCATCCGTTGCCACGCGGCCCAGCGCCAGCGGCAGAAACCATTCGATCAGAAGATCGGTTTCGGCCAGCTGCGCGGTCTGGTCATAGTCGAACAGCGGCGTGTCGGAAGAAAGCATGGCGGGCGCGTCATTGGCATGGATGCGGGCCAGCACCTCAACCGCGGCTTGGTACAATTCCTTCTCGTCGCCGCCATCGGCCAGCACATCGGCAAAAAGCGTGTCGCCCAGGTCTTCCAGAATGACAAAGCCCTGACCGTGATCGGCGGCATAGACATCGGGCGCGGCCAGGCCATGGGCGCGCAGCCACCTCGCGGCGGCGGCAAAGCGGGCGCAATCGGCGCCGGCCAGCCGCGCCACGGCATTATAGCCCAGGGCGCGGCGCGTCTCTTCGCTGGCGCCGGCCGGAGCGGTCGCGCCCTCTGCCGCCTGGGGCTGGTCCATCAGCATCGCCTTGCGCCCGCCCAGAACAAGGCGCGCATAGCGGCGGGTGGAGGCATCGCCCGCCAGCGGCGTCACGACGGCGTCGCCCCAGCCGCTGCGCGCCAGGAATTCGGCCATGGCAATCTGGCGATCAGACATGGATGACGCTTTCCCAGCGCGCCGGCCCGGTCAGGCGCGCCATGCGCACACCGTCGCGCGCCGAGAGCCGCACATGCAGCGCCTCGGGCGGCAGGGCTTCGGGCGCGCGCTCCGGCCATTCCACCAGCACAACGCCATCGGTCAGCGCATCGTCAAAGCCCAGCTCCTCCAGCTCGCGCGCGTTCTTCAACCGATAGAGATCGTAATGCGACACGGGCGGATGCGTGTCATAGCTCTGTACCAGGGTGAAGGTGGGACTGGGCACATCCTCCGTCACGCCCAGCGCGTTCAGGATGGCGCGCGCCAGGGTGGTCTTGCCCGCGCCCAGATCGCCCCACAGCGCCACCGCGTCCCCACGCGCGAGCCCGCCCGCGATGGCGGCGCCCAGACGGGTGGTGGCGTCAAGGTCGGGCAAGGCAATCTCCTTGCGGAATGTCGCTTCGATTTGGGCCATTTGTCCGCTTTTAGCCCGCGCGCGCGGCCTCCGGAAGGGCCCGGTTGTGGGATGGCCCCCGGCATGGTAACGCCCTGCGCCCAGTCGGAGAAACCGCTCGAAAATGTCCGGAAATATCGTGATTGTCGGCGCCGGTCAGGCCGGCGCGCAAGCCGTCCAAACGCTGCGCGCTGAAGGCGTAGACGCACCCATCATCATGATCGGGGATGAGGCTTATCCGCCCTATCAGCGGCCGCCCCTGTCCAAGGCCTATCTGCTGGGCAATTTCGAGCGGCCGCGCCTGTTCCTCAAAGCCGACAGCTATTATCCGGAAGCCGGCTGCGAGCTGATCGTGAATACCAGCGTCGCCGCCATCCATCGCGCCGAGCGGACCGTCGAGCTCTCCAATGGCCGCAAGCTCGATTACGACAAGCTGCTGCTGGCCACCGGCGCGCGGGTGCGGCGCCTGAAATGCCCCGGCGCTGATCTGCCGGGCGTGCATTACCTCAAGACCATCGCCGATGTGGACGGGTTGCAGGCGGTTTTCCAGGCTGGCAAGCGCATCGCCATCGTGGGCGGCGGTTATATCGGGTTGGAAGTGGCGGCGGTCGGCGCCAAACGCGGGCTGGATGTCACGGTGTTCGAGGCCATGGACCGGCTGATGGCGCGTGCCGTGTCGTCGCTACTCTCCGATTTCTATGCCCGAGAACATGAAAAGGCGGGCGTCAGGCTCAAGCTCCATACTGGTGTCGAAGCCGTCGAAGGCAATGGCAAGGTCGAGCGGGTGATCGCCGGCGGCCAAAGTCATGATTGCGACATCGTGCTGGTCGGCATCGGCGTGATCGCCTGTGACGAGCTGGCGGTGAAAGCGGGCCTTGGCGTCGATGACGGCATCGTCGTGGACCGGAATGCCAGGACCGGCGACCCCCATATCTGGGCGGCGGGCGATTGCACCCGCCATGTCGGCCGCGAGGGTCATGAGATCCGCCTGGAATGCGTGCAGAACGCCATCGATCAGGCCAAGCATGCGGCGCTCGCGATGGCGGGCAAGCCCAAGACCTACAGCGAAGTGCCGTGGTTCTGGTCCGACCAGTATGACCTGAAGCTGCAGATCGCCGGCCTGGCGCGGCCGAGCGACCGTCTGGTCCAGCGCGGCGATCCGGGGCAACGCAAATTCGCCGTCTTCCATCTGCGCGACGGAAAAGTGGCGGCGGTGGAAGCGGTCAATGCCGCGCCCGAATATATGATCGGCAAGCGGCTTATTGCCGAGGGCAGGGCGGTCGATGCCGCAAAGCTCGCCGACCTGTCGATCCCCATGAAGCAGATGGCGTGATGCCGGCCCGGAAGTACAAGGTCACCTATATCGAGAGCACCGGTCAGGCGCATACAGTGGATGTGGCCGAGGGCTGGTCGCTGATGGAAGGGGCGGTCAAGCATCTGATTCCCGGCATTGATGCCGATTGCGGAGGGGCCTGCGCCTGCGCCACCTGTCAGGTCTATGTCGCGCCGGGCTGGGAGACAAAGTTGCCGGCCAAGACCGATATGGAAGAGACCATGCTGGATTTCGCGCCGGATGTGAAAGCCAACAGCCGGTTGTCGTGTCAGCTGCGCATGACGGCCGATCTGGACGGGATCGTACTGAACCTGCCCAAGACCCAGCACGCCTGATGGCGGGCCGCCCGATTTCGGCTACCGATCCATCCTAGAGGTAAGCCGTCCGGCGGTCGCGGGACTGTTCGGGATAGGGCTCGTCGTCATGAATGCGGCGGGGCAGGTGACAACGCACCAGGGTGCCCTGGTTGCTTTCAATCTCCACCCAGCCGTCATGCAGTTCCAGGAAGCGGTTGACCAGCGCCAGGCCCAGGCCCGCGCCGGCGCGTGTCCCGGCATTGCTCTTGGCCGAGAAGCGCTCGAACACGCTGGCCTTCACATCCGCCGGCAGGCCCGGGCCATTGTCGGCCACGGCGATCTGGACATCCTCGCCCACAATCCTTGCCGACAAGGTGATGGCGCCGCCGCGAGGCGTGAATTTGAAGGCGTTGGACAGAAGGTTGAACACGATCTGACGCAGCCGCCGCGCATCGGCCAGGAACACGCCGGCCTTGGGCGCGATCTCGACATCCAGGGACAGGCCCATCTTGGAGGCCCATTCGCGGGCATGGGCGGCGATATCGGCCACCAGCACATTCATGTCGATGCGCTCCAGCTCCAGCCTGAGCGCGCCGGATTCCACCAGCGCCAGATCGAGAATGTCGTTGACCAGGTTCTTGAGCGTATTGCCGCCCGAGACGATGGCCTGGACATATTCCTCCTGCTGCGGATTGAGCGCGCCCGGCACGCCGCTGGCCAGATGCTCGGAGAAGCCCAGAATGGTGTTGAGCGGGGTGCGCAGCTCGTAAGAGACATGCTTGATGAAGTCCGATTTCAGGCGGTCGGCGGCTTCCAGGCCTTCATTGCGGTCGCGCAGCGCATTCTCGATGCGGAAGCGGTCGGTGACGTCATTGAATGTCACCAGGGTCGCGCCATCGGGCAGGGGCGAGGTGGAAAGCGACAGCACCGAACGGTCGGAACGTTCCACATCGCCCATGTCGCGCGCGCCCACGCCGGTGACGATGGCCTGGATCAGCTGGTCCCAGATATGGCTGTCGCCGAAGCGGTCGCGGGAAAGCGCCGCGATGGTGCGCAGATGCGGCTCGTCTTCCAGGTCCGCGGTGTCGAATTCCCAGATGCGGGCGAAGGCGGCATTGTGCAGCTTGAGCTTGCCGTCGGGCCCGAACACGGCGACGCCCTCGCTCAACGTATCGAGCGTCGCCGACTGCACCTTGATCAAAGTGTTGTAGTCGCTCTCCAGCGTCAGGCGCGCGGTGACGTCTTCATACAGGAAGGTCAGGCCGCCAAAAGGATGGGGCTGGGTCACCACCCGGATGGTCTGGCCGTTCGGCAGATACCAGGGTTCCTCGCTGGTCTTGTCGCGCGCGCCGTCCTGATAATGCGCCAGGCGCGCGCGTTTCCAGGCCTGATAGTCGCGTTGTTCCGGCAGCTTGCGGGTCTCGCGCAGCCGGTCGAGGATTTCTCCCTCGCTGGGATGCTTGTCGAGGAAGCTTTCCGGCAGCCCCCACAGCTTGACGAACGCCTTGTTGTAGAACGTGAGCTTCTGGTCGCGTCCGAAAATGGCGACCGCCGTCTGCAGCTTGTCGAGCGTATCGGCATGGGCGTCGGCATGTTGCTGCAGCCGGGCTTCCGCCGCCGCTGTATCGGTGACATCCACCGCGGCGCCGATCACCCCGGCGTCGCCCAAGGGGATCTGGGTGAAATTGATGGCGCGGCGCTGGCCACCCACCACCGAAAAGCGCTTGGACTGTTGCGGCGCGTTGGTGCTGCGCGCGGCCTGGGCCAGTTCGCGCTCGCCCTTGTCCAGCGCCAGCTGGTCGCGGCGCGCGGTTTCCAGATCGGGCGCGCCGGTGCCTTTCAGGAAGGCATGATTGCCCCAGGTCAGCGCCAGCCCCTTGTCGCGCAGCCAGACGGGGATGGGCAGCGCGTCCAGGATGGCCCGGTAATCGGCGCCCTGTTCGGCGGCGAACTGCTGCTCTTCCATCCATACCGCGGCCATGCTGCCCACGGCGCGGCCGCGCGCCACCAGCCGGCGGCCGTGACTGTCTGAAACCTGCAGCGAAAAGCTTGCGCCGCGGTCCGAAAGGCCGTCGATCGCGCCCGACAGCGCCAACGCATCCGCACCCTTCAGGCAGGACTGCAATAGCTCTTCGCCGCCATTATAGGAAAAAGGGCCGGAACCGTCGCGGCCCCATACCACCAGCGCCTCGCGGCCCGCGCCCAGAAGAGCGTCGCGCTCGCCCAGCGCCGCCTTGGTCTTGGCGCTGACGGTGCGCAGGGACTTGCGCAGGCGGCGGGCGGCGCGCTGTTCGGCCAGGGCCCACAGGCCGGCGGCAATCGCCAAGGCCACGCCACCGCAGGCGAGGGCCGAAAGGACCACCACATTGCCGTTCTGGAGTGCCAAACCGGTTATTTGAGCGTCGGGCATCGCCGCCAGCGCAGGAACAGGCGGAAAGGCTAGCAGCAGGGTCATCAGCAGGCGGTTAAGCCCCCGGCCTCCCTTGTTTCCCACCTTTTCCCCGTGTCCCATTATGGGACGCATGCCGCCAGCCCTCGTTAACTTATCGCCTTTTGGACGAATCACTTTGGAATCAACAAGATAGCTGCGGAGCGCGAGTCCGCCTAGGGATTGTGGTTAATAAATTACTAAAACCGAGATGCGGCCGACCGCCCCACATCTTGCGGGTTGCGGCGGATTTCCGAGTCAATTCAGGGGATTAGAATCTGGCTGTCGATTGCGACAGCGGCGGCTTGCCTGCTTGCAGGCAGCAAGGAATTTTTAACCAGTATGGAAAAAGCGCGGCCGCCGTTCGGGCGACCGCGCTTTTTTTCACAGCGGACGGCTTAGTAGCGATAGGTGTCCGGCTTGTACGGGCCCGCCACCGGGATCGAAATATAGTCGGCCTGCTTCTTGTTCAGCTCGGTCAGCTTGGCGCCGATCTTGCCCAGATGCAGGCGGGCGACCTTCTCGTCCAGCGCCTTGGGCAGCACATAGACCTTCTTTTCGTATTTGCCTGGATTGGTGAACAGTTCGATCTGCGCCAGCGTCTGGTTGGTGAAGCTGGCCGACATCACAAAGCTGGGGTGGCCCATGGCGTTGCCCAGATTCACCAGGCGGCCTTCCGACAGAAGGATGATGCGCTTGCCGTCGGGGAATTCGATCTCGTCCACCTGCGGCTTGATGTTGTGCCACTTGAAGTTGCGGGTGGCGTTGACCTGGATCTCGCTGTCGAAGTGGCCGATGTTGCAGACGATGGCGCGGTCCTTCATGGCGCGCATATGCTCCACCGTGATCACATCGACATTGCCGGTGGCGGTGACGAAGATATCGGCCTTGGGGGCGGCATCCTCCATGGTCACGACCTCATAGCCTTCCATGGCGGCCTGAAGCGCGCAGATGGGGTCGATCTCCGACACCATCACGCGGCAACCGGCATTGCGCAGAGAGGCAGCCGAACCCTTGCCCACATCGCCAAAGCCCGCGACCATGGCGACCTTGCCGGCCATCATCACGTCGGTGCCGCGGCGGATGCCGTCGACCAGCGATTCCTTGCAGCCATAGAGATTGTCGAACTTCGACTTGGTGACGCTGTCGTTCACATTGATGGCTGGGAACAGCAGCTTGCCTTCCTTGGCCATGATGTAGAGGCGGTGCACGCCCGTGGTGGTCTCTTCCGACACGCCCTTGATGTTGGCGGCGATCTCGGCGAACCAGCCCTTGGGCTTTTCCGCAAGCAGCCGCTTGATCAGGGCATAGAAGACTTCCTCTTCCTCATTCTCCGGCTTTTCCAGGAAGGCGGTGTCGCCCTTTTCGGCGCGAAGTCCGGCATGGACCAGCATGGTGGCGTCGCCGCCATCGTCCAGGATCATGTTCGGATAGCCGCCGCCATGCCATTCGAACAGCTTGGCGGTATAGTCCCAATAATCCTTCAGGCTTTCGCCCTTGACGGCGAAGACCGGAATACCGGCGGCGGCGATGGCCGCGGCCGCATGGTCCTGGGTCGAATAGATGTTGCACGACACCCAGCGGATATCGGCGCCGAGCGCCTTCAAGGTCTCGATCAGGACCGCGGTCTGGATGGTCATGTGCAGGGAGCCGGCAATGCGTGCGCCCTTCAGAGGCTGCGAGGGGCCGTATTCGGCGCGGGTCGCCATCAGGCCCGGCATCTCGATTTCGGCAATGGCGAGTTCCTTGCGGCCCCATTCGGCCAGGCTGATGTCCTTGACGATATAGTCGCTGAAGGCCGGCATGAATGAAAATCCCTTGGTTTCTTGATCGGTCTCTGGGCCCGCCTATACCAGCCGGACCGGGGCAGGGCAAGAAACATATAAAGAAATCTGCATATGGTTTTGGGATGACGAAAATGCCCGTCTTTTCAGGCCTCTGAACCGAAGGCGGGTTCCCGGATTGTCTTCAGATCCCAGCTTCGGAGAGCCACATGACAGGCATCAAGCAATCCAAGATTCTCATCATCGCCACCGTGAGCTGCGGCGCGCAAAGCGCGTGAGCAGGTCCGGCGGACCTGCGAAAGCGGCGAACGCCGCGAGCCAAAGCGAGCGGCCGGGCAAACGGCATCAACAGAGGAATCTCAGCATGACAGGCATCAAGCAATCCAGGATTCTCATCATCGCCACGAATGGTTTCGAGCAGGCCGAACTTGAAGTGCCACGGGACAAGCTCACGGAAGCCGGCGCGCATGTCACCATTGCTTCGCCGGATGGCCGGCAGATCATGGGCTGGGATCGCACCAATTGGGGCCGGCCCGCGGATGTGAACATGGCAATCAAGGATGCGAAGCCGAACGACTATACCGCGCTGGTGATCCCTGGCGGGGTGATCAATCCCGACAAGCTGCGGGTGGATGAAGACGCGATGAAGCTGGTCAAGGCGTTTCTGGACAGCGGCAAGGTTGTGGCCGCGGTCTGCCACGGTCCCTGGCTTCTGGTGCAGGCCGATGCCCTGAAAGGCCGCCAGGCGACCTCCTACAAATCCATCCGCAAGGATGTGGAGAATGCCGGCGCCAGATGGATCGACCAGGCGGTGGTGGTGGACAATGGCATCATCACCAGCCGCAATCCGGACGATCTGCCGGCCTTCGTTTCAAAGATCATCGAGGAGATCGAAGAGGGCAGGCATTACCGCCGCGCGGCCTAGGATCTGGCGCCCGGCTTCAGGTCTGGCTTCGAGTCCGGCTTGAGGTCGGGTCCATCCACCTTGTAACCGGCCTGGCGCAGCAGGTTCGGCACACTGTCGGGACCGCCCGCCAGATGGGCCGCGCCTACGGTGATGAAGAAAGTGCGTTTTTCGTTCAGCATCTTCTCGATCTTTGGCAGCCAGTTATGGTTGCGATCGTACAGGAGCGCCTTGTGTTCTTCCGGTGACTCGGCTGCGACGTTCACAGCCTGTATCGCCGCGGTATCGCCGGCTTCCCAAGCCTCCAGAAGCTTCTTGAAGGAAACCATGGGTTTGTTCGCCGCCTTCTTCATGGCGGCACGCAGGATGCCAAGTTCGTTCTTGGTGTTGGCGTCGCGCTTCAGGGCATGCAGCGCGAGTTCCGGCGTCTCCAGCGCTCGCACGTCGCGCACGCCACGCGCCTGGGCCATGGCATAGATCTTGTTGTCCACGCCTTCCTCGGTATGGAGCGTGAGCTTGCCGCTCATCGCGTCTTCCAGTTCCATGGCCGCGTACCAGGGCCTCAGGCCCACCAGGCCTTCGGGATCGATCTGGGTATGCTCTATCGCGGCGCGAAAATCGCTGCGCATTTCCGAGTCGAAGTAGGACGGCAAGGAAACGCTGGGCGGCAGGAACTTGTTCTCCGCCATCAACAGCCCCGTGTGATCCAGATTTTCGCTGGACATGTTGATTTCGAAGACAAAGGTATCGGCGCGTTTCACCGCGGCCTTGATCGCGGGGGTCTGCCATTGCACATTTTTCGGCAAGGCATGCACCGAGCCAAGCAGATAGGCGGTGCCTTTGGGGCCGTGGACCACCCACATGGCGGGCGTGGCATGCACGACTGGCTCCGACTTGTCCTTGTCGTCGTCTGCAAAAGCCGGCGCCGCCGTCATGAAGACCAGCGCCAGCCTGAACAGCCAATATCCGAAATGTGTCCGCATCGGTCCTGCCCCTTTGGCGCAAGACCATGCCGTATCCGGCTTAAGGCGGCGCAAAAACGATATTTAAAATTGCAGGAATCTTGGTTAACGGAGCCGCGATTTCGTCACGCATCCGGCTTCGCACGGACAAGACGCGGACGCCGGTCCGTGCTCGGCGCCGCCGCGGATCGCGGTCATTATGGCCCGTCCACCTTATACCCATCGGCGCGCAGCAAGGCCGGCACGCCGGCGGCGCCCGTCAGATGGCCTGCGCCCACGCAGATGAAGAAGACATGCTTTTCCTTCAGCATGGCCTCGATCTTGGGCACCCAGCGCTTGTTGCGATCATCCAGCAGTATCTTGCGCGCTTGCGGGAATTCGTTGAGGTCGCCGTTGATCAGTTCATCCAGCTTGGCCTGATCGCCTGTGCCCCAGGCCTTCATCATCGGCTGCACATCGTCGGCCAGATCGCGCAGGTCCTTGAGGCCGGATTCGAATTCCTGCAGCTCCAGCTTGGGATCGTCCGGCGCCAGGAGGGCGAATTGTTCGGCGATGGTCTCGAAATAACGCATCTGCTTGTGGTTCTTCGCCGCTTCCGCCATCAAGGTGGAGTCCACGCCGTTGCTGGTGGCATAGTTCAGCTTGCGCATCTGGGCGAACATCAGCTGGATGCCGGCAAGCCAGGGCCGCTCCCGGTTCACCCCGGCGGCCGGCAGGCCCGATGCGGCAACAGCCGCATCATAGTCGGGCAGGACGGCGGGACTGATTTGCGCCCGCAGGCTCTGGTCCGGCGGCAGATAGCCCTTGGCCTGGATCATGCCGGCAAGCTCCTGCATCGACTTGGCGTCTTCCGGGACCTCGAAGACAAAGACATCGCTGCGCGACAGGGCGTGGCTGATCTGTGGCGTGCGCCAGCGCACATTGGCGGGCAGCACATGCACGGCGCCCAGCATATAAGCCTCGCCCTGATCGGTCTTGACATGCCAGAGCGATGGATAGGCGGTGAAAGGCGGCAACGCCGGTTGCGCCTGGGCGAAAGCCTCGGGCGCGCCCGCCAGCAGTGCCAGGACAAACAGGACCGCGGCTCGAAGCGTGTTTTTCATTCCAGGCACAAGGCTCCCGCGGCGATCACCAGCGCCGATACTATCCGCCGTGGCGTCAGGGGTTCAGCAAAAAACAGCCGCCCCAGCAGCACTGCGAACAGCACACTGGTCTCACGCAGGGCCGAGACGCTGCCCATGGGCGCCTGCGTCATGGCGAGGATGACGATGCCGTAAGCCAGAAGCGAGACCAGGCCGCCCAGCCCGGCAAGGCCGGTATCGCGCGCACCTCGCCACAAGCGGCCATCGCGCCGGCGCAGCCAATAGACCGGCGCCGCGGTCAGGCCCCACATCAGGCACATCCACACTGTATAGGCGGCCGGATTTCCCGAAAGCCGCCCGCCAATGCCGTCGGTGACGCTGTAGGCGGCGATGAACAGGCCGGTGCCCAGCGCATAGAAGATGCCGGCTTCCGGCAATCGCCGTCCGCGAAAGGCCAGCGAGATGATGCCGGTGCTGACCAGCAGGATGCCGGCGACGCCGGAAGGGGTGGGGGCTTCGCCGGCGGCGGCCGCCGCGCCCAAGGTGACCAGCAGGGGCGAAGAGCCGCGCGCGATGGGATAGGCCGATCCGAACTCGCCGCTGCGATAGGCGCGGATCAGAAAGATGTTGTAACCGACATGCAGCACCGCCGAGCCAAGAAGATAAGGCCAGCTGGCTCGCGAGGGCGCGGACAGAAACGGCACCAGCAAGGCGCAGACGATGCTGGTGGCGATGCCCATGATGGTCATGGACCACAGCCGGTCGCTGCCGCCTTTCAGCAATGCGTTCCAGGAGGCATGAAGCAGGGCTGCGAACAGAACGATGGCGGCGATGGAGAGGGTCATTGCGGCTTTCCGCTATTCACTTGTCCTGCCGCGCCCATCCTCGCGTCGCTGTCGCGCGCGCGGGCTTGGCAAGTTCGGAGAAGCGTGATCTTCGGATCACTCTTCTCCAAACTTAGCCTCGATCAGCGCCAGGATCGCAGTCAATGCCTCCTGCGCGTCCGGACCCTCGGCGGTGACCATCACGGTCGAGCCGATGGAGGCCGCCAGCATCATCAGGCCCATGATGGAGCGGCCATTGACGGCCGAGCCGTCCTTGATGATGTGAATCTCGGATTGAAAGCGCGCCGCGGCTTCCACGATCTTGGCGCTGGCGCGGGCGTGCAGCCCGCGCTTGTTCAGGATTGTGGCGCTGGCATGCAGAACCGTCATCCCAGGTCCGTGCTACCCGCGCGCATGTATTTGCGGCCCGCCTCGATCGCTTCCTTGACCGCCTGTTCCAGCGGCACCTTGGCGCGGATGTCGATCAGCTTGATCAGGCTGGGCAGGTTGGCGCCGGCCAGCACCTCGATCTTGCCCCGCTCCAGCAGGGTCAGCGCCAGGTTGCAGGGCGTGCCGCCGAACATGTCGGTGGCGATGATGACGCCGCGTCCCACGTCCACCGACTTGGCGGCGGCCGCGATCTCGCGCTGGCGGCGTTCGATATCGTCTTCCGGCCCGATGCAGACGGCGCGCAGATGGGTTTGCGGACCCACCATATGCTCCATCGCCGAAATGAATTCCTGGGCCAGGCGGCCATGGGTAACAAGAACAATGCCGATCATGAAGGTTCCTTCGACGGCGCGGACAGTATCAAAAGCGCGCCGGGGGGGAAGGGTTATTTGGGGTTAAAAGTGTCGCGAAACAAGTCCCGCGCAAAAGCCGCCAGCGCGGCGCGGATTTTGGCGGGTGTGGCGGCCGGCCACGCCTCCAGCAGGATTTCGGGCACCGGGATTTGCGGTTTCAGGCGCGCCGGTGGACGATAGAAACGCGGGCCGGGCAGGCGCGCGCCTTCCCGGCCGAGTTGCACGGCGAGCGCGATCCTGACCTTGGCGCGCCGCGGAAACCGGATGATGCCAAGCCCGCGCACTTCCATCAGCCCGGCGATGCTGGCTGGCGCGCGCGCGTAAAGCGCGCCTTTTTCCACGGACAGGATGGTGCGGTCGTCGGCCACCAGAACCGCGCCGTCATCGATCAGCCGCAGCGCCAGATCGGACTTTCCCGAACCGCTCTTGCCCAAAAGCAGCACGCCGCTTCGGCCGATCGCCACGCAGCTGGCATGGATGTTGGCGCTTTGTCCGGCATCAGCCATGCAGGCCCGCCATGGGCAATTCCACCACCAGGCGCGCGCCTTGGCCCTGCTGGTTTCCGGGCGCGCGGTTCTCCGCATAAATGCGTCCGCCCGCGCCTTCGATGATCTGGCGGGCGATGGACAGGCCCAGGCCCGAATTGCGGCCGAAATTCTCGACCGGCCGCTCGGTGTAAAAGCGCTCGAAAATGGATTCCAGATTGTCCGGCGGAATGCCCGGGCCGTCATCTTCCACCGTCACCCGGACCACCATGTCGTGGCGGGACGCGCTGATGGTCACCCTGCCATGCTCGGGGCTGAACGACACCGCATTGTCGATCAGGTTGCGAAAGACCTGGCCCAGCCTTTCGTCACGGCCGCGCACGATGGTGCCGGGCGGCAGCTCGTCATGCAGCGCATATTCCACGCCCCGGGGATTGTCGGTCATCCGGTAGATTTCGATGATGGTGGAAAGCAGCCGGGACAGCGCCACCGGTTCCTTGGCTTCGCGCGACAGTTCCGCATCCAGCCGCGAGGCGTCGGAAATATCGGTGATCAGCCGGTCGATGCGCTTGATGTCGCCGCGCACGAT
This sequence comes from Rhizomicrobium sp., assembly GCA_035547275.1. Classification (GTDB taxonomy): domain Bacteria; phylum Pseudomonadota; class Alphaproteobacteria; order Micropepsales; family Micropepsaceae; genus Rhizomicrobium. The sequence continues at coordinate 27,630 of DASZVQ010000161.1, read as the reverse complement.
GGCAAGCAGCCGGGCACGGTTCTCGTCATCCTTGGCGCGGGAATACATTTCCACCGCGCTGGCCAGCGAGGTCAGCGGGTTTTTCAATTCATGCGCCACATCGGCGGCGAAACTTTCGATCGCGTCGATGCGGTCATAGAGATTGGCGGTCATGGCGCGCAGACTGTCGGCCAGGTCGCCGATCTCGTCCGTACGTTCGGGAAAATTGGGGATGTCGCTGCGCCCGCCCGCGCCGGTGCGCACCAGATCGGCCGCCGCCGCCAGGCGTCGCACCGGCTCGGCGATGGTGCCGGCCAGATAAAGGGAGGTGATCAGCATCACCAGAAAGGCGACGAGCACGACCTCGAACAGGGTGAAACGCTCGGCGCGCAGAATATCGTCGATATCGCCGCCTTCCGTGGTGACCAGCAAGGCACCATAGACTGCCGCCATCCCCCGGATCGGAACCGCGACCGAAAGAACCAGGCGGTTCTGGTCGTCCACCCGCTCGACGCTGGCGTCGGTGCCGGTCAGCGCGCTTTCCACTTCGTGATAGACGCGGCCGTCGTCGCCGGCTTCGTAATAGGGCGCCAGCCGCGCGAAGGGTCTGACCCCCATGATCCCATCATAAAGCCGCGCCAGCCATTCCTTCACCTGGCTGACGGTATCGAGCGCCGGCAGCGGCACCACGCGAAACGCACCGCGCGACAGAAAGAAATTGGTGTCAACGGCAAGCTGGCCGCTGGGCAGATAGACACGCGCGCGCAGCTTGGTGGGCGCGATCAGCTGGGGCAGCAGCTTTTCGGTGTCGCCGATCCTGAGCGTATGGGTTTGGAGGTCCGTCGCATATTCGGCCAGCGTGTTTGCCACGATGGCCGCCTGCTGATGAATGCCGTTCAGGCGTTCCGCGACCAGGCCGCGGCCCGAAGCCTGCACCAGGACCACGCCGCCGGTCAGCACGATCAGCGCCAGTGCATTGAAGCCCAGGATGCGCCAGGTGAGGGCGGAGAACCTCGGCATTACTCGCGGTAGCGATAGCCCACGCCGTAAAGCGTCTCGATGGCGTCGAAATCGTCAGCCACCACCTTGAACTTCTTGCGCAGCCGCTTGATGTGGCTGTCGATGGTGCGATCATCGACATAGACCTGATCGTCATAGGCCGCGTCCATCAGGCTGTCGCGGCTTTTGACAAAGCCGGGACGCTGGGCCAGCGCCTGCAGGATCAGGAATTCGGTCACGGTCAGGCGCACCGGCTTGCCGTCCCAGGTGCATTCGTGGCGCTGCGGGTCCAGCGCCAGCTTGCCGCGCACCAGCGCTTCCTTCTTGGCGGCCTCGGCGGCGGCGGGGGTGGTCGTGCCGCGGCCCTCGGCGCGGCGCAAAACCGCGCGCACACGCTCCAGCAGCAGCCGCTGGGAGAAGGGCTTGCGGATATAATCGTCGGCGCCCGCGTTCAGCCCCATCAGCTCGTCGATTTCCTCGTCCTTGCTGGTCAGGAAGATCACCGGCAATTCGGGATTGGCCTGACGCAGGCGGCGCAGCAGTTCCAGCCCGTCCATGCGCGGCATCTTGATGTCCAGCACGGCAAGATCGGGCGCCGTGGTGGTGAGCGCCGTCAGCGCCGCAGCGCCATCGGAGAAGCTGCGGACATGATATCCCTCCTGCTCGAGCAGCATGCTGACCGAGGCCAGGATATTCTTGTCGTCGTCGACGAGCGCGATATTCGCCATTCGAATCCGTTCAAAATGAGGCTGAGCCAGTATAAGCCCATGATGAACAAAGCAAAGTCCAAAAGGTTCCCATTATGAACGCCGATGACGGGCACAGCCGCTTCAAAAGCACGGTGGCCTATTACCAGCGCTACCGGCTGGCCTATCCCACCCGGCTTATCGCGCGGGTGGCCGCCTTGGCCGGTCTGAAGCCCGGCGATTCGGTCCTCGACCTGGGCGCCGGGACGGGAATGCTGGCGGTGGGGTTCGCGCGGGCGGGGATGGCGGTCACCGCCATGGACCCGGAACCGGACATGCTGGCGGCCTGTGAAGCGGCGGCCCGGGCGGCCGGCGTGACGGTCGCCCTGCGGCAAGGCGGTTCGGCCGATCTCACGCCGGATATGGGGCCGTTCCGGCTGGTCACCATGGGGCGCAGCTTTCACTGGATGGACCGCGCCGCCACGCTCGCCATGCTGGAACAGATCGTGACGCCGGATGGCGGGGTGGCGCTGTTCCATGATGCGCATCCGCCCGTGCCCGACAATGGCTGGTTCAAGGTGATGTGCGCTGTGCAGGACCGCTTTGGCCGCGGCGCGGAGCGGCATATCCGGGAGCGGCGCGGCGGCCATGGCCGTTACGAGCCATTTCTGCTGGCCTCGCAATTCACCCAGCTGGATGGTCTGTCGGTGACCGTTCGCCACACCGTCACGGTGGATGCGCTGGTGGGCCGCGCTTTTTCCATGTCCACCTGTTCGCGGGAGAAACTGGGAGACCGCGCCGGGGAATTCGCGGCCGCATTGTCGGCGGCCTTGCGGGAATTGTCGTCGGATGGAACATTCACCGAAATCGCCGAGCTGGTGGCGCTCTTGGCGCGGCGTCCGGGACAGGACGCATGATTGGGGGGAGCATGTTGCAACAGATTCTGACGGGGCAGGCGAAAAGCATTTCGCTGCTGCTTTGGGCGGCGTTCCTGTTCGTCTACTTCCTGCCTGCGGTGCTGGCCTTTGCCCGCGGTCACCGCCGCTTCTTCATTATCCTGGTGCTGAATGTGCTGCTGTCGCCGGTGCAGGCCGCGATCTTGCATGTCCTGTGGCCCGCCATCCTGTCGGTCGGTGCCGCCGATCCGGTTTCGATCGCCTTTGCCGCGGTCCTGGCCAATCTGGGCCTGGGCTGGATCGCGCTGATGGTCTGGGTGCTTCTGCCGGGCGAGCCCGATCAGCGCCTGCTGAAGGTGCAGGAGACCAAATATTATGACGCCATTGCGGCGCTGCCGCTGATCCTGTGGTTTGCCTATGGCGCGCTGCAGTTGCGCGCCGTGCTGGCCTATGACGGAAGCCTTATCGCCGCCGGCACCGCCAGCCTGTTCATCTGGGTGCAGTTCTTTGCGCTTCTGGCGGCGGCGGCCTTTGATCTGCTGCTGGTCTATATGCTGGCGGTGCGCGAGCGTCCCGTGGCCCGCGCGCAAGGGGTATGGCCGCGCATCTTCGGCGTGGTCGGCACTTTCATGGGCGTGGGCATCCTGCAGCTGCCGGTGGCGCATCTGACCTTGACGATGCAGATCTTCGCCGCCGTCCTGATCGGGCTGGGGAGCCTGGGTTCGCTGCTGGTGCTGTCGCGGCTGGGCAAGAGCTTCTCGATCATGCCGGAGGCGCGCAAGCTGGTCACGGGCGGGCCCTATGCCCTGGTGCGCCATCCCCTCTATACGGTGGAGATCGTCACCATCATCGGCACGGCGATGCAGTTCCAGGGGCCCTGGTCCTGGGTGATCGCGCTGGCTGTGGTGGTCCTGCTGTGGATACGCAGCCATTTCGAGGAAGAAGTGCTGGCCGGCGCCTATCCCGAATATGGCGCATATCGCGCGCGGACCAGCCGCTTTATTCCTGGAATCATCTAGCGCAGACCTCATGGCCGGGTTTGAACCGGCCATCCGCTTGTCCGCTGCGAGGCGGATGGCCGCCGCCAGGGCGGCCATCACATGGCGCTACTTGAACTCGACCTTGACCACTTCGTACGAACGCGCGCCGCCAGGCGCGGCCACTTCCACCGTGTCGCCCTTGCTCTTGCCGATCAGGGCGCGCGCGATCGGGCTGGACAGGGAAATACGGCCGGCGCGGGCATCCGACTCCAGATCGCCCACGATCTGGTAGCGGCGCTCCTCGTCGGTATCTTCGTCCACCAGGGTCACGGTGGCGCCGAACTTCACACTGGTGCCCGAAAGCTTGGAAATGTCGATCACATCGGCGCGGCCGATCTGGTCTTCCAATTCCATCACCCGGCCTTCGATGAAGCTCTGACGCTCCTTGGCGGCGTGATATTCGGCATTCTCCGACAGGTCGCCATGCGCGCGCGCTTCCGCAATCGCCTTGATCACTTCATGGCGATCTTCGTTCTTCAGGCGGTTCAGCTCGTCCTCCAGGGCCTTGAAGCCCGAGGCCGTCATCGGAATTTTTTCCATCGTCTTTTTCGTCCGGCAATAAGAGGCTCGCGGCCCCCGGGGTGCCCGGATGCCGGAACCATCGATTGTTAAGGCACTGATTTCGCTGACAAATTCCTCTAACTGGTCAGCGGTGCATCACAAAGAGTAGGACTGGAGGGGAGCGACTTCAAGTGAGCCTGTCCGAAGTGCCTGGATCGCCTGGGTCGCCGCGGCCGCGCCCGCCATGGTCGTATAATAGGGAACCTTCAGCGTCAGCGCCGCGCGGCGGATCGAGGATGAGTCGGCCAGGGCCTGGGCGCCATCGGTGGTGTTGAACACCAGGTTGATCTCGCCATTCTTGAGCGCGTCCACCACATGGGGACGCCCCTCCAGCACTTTGTTGATCACCGTGACCGGCAGGCCTTTGCTCTCCAGCGCCTTTGCCGTGCCGCGGGTGGCGACCAGCGAAAAGCCCATCGCCACCAGCTCGCGCGCGGGGGCCTCGATCAGATCCTTGTCGGCATCCTTGACCGACAGAAACACGGTGCCACCGGTGGGCAGCCTGGTGCCGGCGCCGATCTGGCTCTTGGCAAAGGCACGGCCGAAATTTTCGTCCATGCCCATGACTTCGCCGGTCGAGCGCATTTCCGGCCCCAGAATCGTGTCCACGCCGGGGAAGCGATTGAAGGGCAGCACCGCTTCCTTCACTGAAATGTGCTTGGGTGCGGGCTTGTTCAGGTTCAGCGATTTCAGCGTCTCGCCGGCCATCACGCGGCTGGCGATCGCCGCCACCGGCAGGCCGATAGCCTTGGCGACGAATGGCACGGTGCGGCTGGCGCGGGGATTGACCTCCAGCACATAGATCTCGCCGCCCTGGATGGCGTATTGCACATTCATCAGGCCCTGAACCTTCAGCGCCCTGGCCATGGCGATGGTCTGGCGCTCGATCTCGGCGATGGTTTCAGCGGAGAGCGAGCGCGGCGGCAGTGAACAGGCCGAGTCGCCGGAATGCACGCCCGCTTCCTCGATATGCTCCATGATGCCGGCGATGAAGACATCGCCGTCCTTGTCACAGACCGCATCGACATCCACTTCGGTGGCGCGATTGAGGAAGCCGTCGATCAAGACCGGATTGTCGCCGGAAATACGGAACAGCTCGCCCGATTCCACCTGCTTCTTCAGCTCGCTCTCGTCGGACACAACCACCATGCCGCGCCCACCCAGCACATAAGAGGGGCGCAGGATCACGGGATAGCCGATGGAGGCGGCCGCCTTGACGGTCTCTTCCGCCGTCATGGCGGTGGCGTTGCGCGGCTGCTTCAGCTTCAACTCTTCCAGCAGGGCCTGGAAGCGCTTGCGGTCCTCGGCCAGGTCGATGGCGTCGGCGCTGGTGCCCAGGATCGGCACGCCGGCATCGCGCAACCCGTTGGCCAGCTTCAGTGGTGTCTGGCCGCCGAACTGCACGATCACGCCGGCCAGGCTGCCTTTTTCCTGTTCCTTGGCGATGATCTCCAGCACGTCTTCCAGTGTCAGCGGCTCGAAATAAAGCCGATCGGACGTGTCATAGTCGGTGGAGACGGTCTCGGGATTGCAGTTGACCATGATGGTCTCATAGCCACGATCCGACAGCGAGAAGGCTGCGTGACAGCAGCAATAGTCGAACTCGATGCCCTGGCCGATACGGTTGGGGCCGCCGCCCAGGATGATGATCTTCTTCGCATCCGTGGGACCCGATTCGCATACCACCGCCCCGCCCACCGGCGTCTCGTAGGTCGAATACATGTAGGGTGTCAGCGCCTGGAATTCCGCGGCGCAAGTGTCGATGCGCTTGTAGCAGGGATGGATGTCGAGCGCGTGGCGGGCGGCCCGCACCGCGGCTTCCTTCTGGCCGGTGAGCCTGGCCAGCCGCGCATCGGAAAAGCCCATGGCCTTGAGCTGGCGCAAACCCCTGGCATCCTTCGGCAGACCGTTGGCACGCACACGCTCCTCGGTGCGGATGATGGTTTCGATCTCGCCCAAGAACCAGGGATCGTAGCCGGTGATGCGCTGGATCTCATCAATCGGGAAATTGTAGCGCATCGCCTGTGCGGTCAAGCGCAGCCGGTCCGGCGTGGCGCGGGCCAGCGCGGCGCGGATCTCCACCGGATCATTGTCCAGCGCGATTTCGTCAAAGCCGGTGAGGCCGGTCTCCAGCGAACGCAGCGCCTTTTGCAAGGATTCGCCAAAGGTGCGGCCGATGGCCATGGCCTCGCCCACCGATTTCATGGCGGTGGTCAGAAGCGGCTCGGCGCCGGGGAATTTCTCGAAGGCGAAGCGCGGGATCTTGGTCACCACATAGTCGATGGTCGGCTCGAAGCTGGCCGGCGTGACCTTGGTGATATCGTTCTTCAGTTCGTCCAGTGTGTAGCCGCAGGCGAGCTTGGCCGCGATCTTGGCGATGGGGAAACCGGTCGCCTTGGACGCCAGGGCCGAGGAACGCGACACGCGCGGGTTCATCTCGATGACGACCATGCGGCCGTCCTTGGGGTTCACCGCGAACTGCACGTTGGAGCCGCCCGTTTCCACCCCGATCTCGCGCAGCACCGCGATCGAGGCCGAACGCATGCGCTGATATTCCTTGTCGGTCAGGGTCAGGGCGGGGGCAATGGTGATGCTGTCGCCCGTGTGCACGCCCATGGCGTCGATATTCTCGATCGAACAGATGATGATGGCGTTGTCGCACCTGTCCCGCACCACCTCCATCTCGAATTCCTTCCAGCCCAGCACCGATTCCTCGATCAGCACTTCGTTGGTCGGGCTGGCTTCCATGCCCGATTCCACGATGGCGAAGAATTCCTCGCGGTTGTAGGCGATGCCGCCACCGGTGCCGCCCATGGTGAAGCTGGGACGGATCACGGTGGGAAGACCGACCTGGTCAAGCGCGGCGAGCGCCTTGGAGAAGGTCTCCGGCGCCAGCTCCATCACCGGACTGTGATTGCCGTCGAAGATGGGATTGCCGGCCGAATCCTTCTTCTGGCGCAGCTGGCCTTTCAGGGTGATGCCCTTGGGCACATCCAGGCCGATCTTGCCCATGGCCTGTTTGAAGCGCTCGCGGTCCTCGGCCTTGTCGATGGCGTCGGCGGTGGCGCCGATCAGTTCGACATTGTGGCGCTCCAGCGCGCCGATCTTGCGCAAGGAAAGCGCGGTGTTGAGCGCGGTCTGGCCGCCCATGGTGGGCAGCAGCGCGAACACCTTGCCTTCGGGCACATTGGGCCGCTCGCGGGCGATGATCTTCTCGACGATCTCCGGCGTGATCGGCTCGATGTAAGTGGCGTCCGCCATGTCCGGGTCGGTCATGATGGTGGCGGGATTGGAATTGACCAGCACCACCCGGTAACCTTCCTCACGCAGCGCCTTGCAGGCCTGGGCGCCGGAATAATCGAATTCGCAGGCCTGGCCGATAACGATGGGGCCCGCGCCGATGATCAGGACGGTGTGGATATCGGTGCGTTTGGGCATTCTTTAAAACCTTGTCATGGCCGGGCAGCGAGGCCGGACGAAAGTCCGGCCGAAGCGCGACCCGGCCAACCATGTGCGAATGCAAGAGGGCGCGGATTTGCGCACCCTTGGGCCGGCCGAATTGCAGGTTAAGGGGACCGTTTAGACGGGTCAGGCCTGCGCCGCAACCCCCGAATCCGCAAGGGTGCTCAGCTTCTCCAGCGCAGGGTGCGTTCCTGCACAGGATTGATGAATTCCGCCCCGGTTTCGGTCGATTCGGCCCAAGCCTTCTTGATGCGGTGATACCAGATGGCGGGCTGGTCGCTATCCTGGATCAGCATCAGCCTGGGATTGAATTTCAGTCCCTCGCGCTGCAGCTCCACGATCTTGCGGTCGTCGGCGATAAAGGTGCGGCCCAGCGCCCAGAAGAACGGATAGATGAAGTTCAGCCAGCCCGGCCAATAGAAGACCTGAATCACATCGGTATTGTCGGCGTCGCGCGGGGTGCAGACCGTCAGTCCCACCACCTTGAAAGCCATGCCGAAAAGCTTGCCGGTGATGATCTCGAACCGGGTCGAAGGCAGCTCGAAGGTGATCTCCGTCTCCACTTCGCCGAGCAGGCTGTAGACCGGCTTGGAGGGCTTGTGCCGGGTCATCACAAAGCCGTTGGGCAAGGAGGCGTAGTGCTTCTCCTTTATTCGGGGCGCTTTCTTCCACCACCAATGGGCATGGACATAAGGCCCGTGCGCCGGGTCCATCAGCCCAATCACGGCATGGTCGATGCCGCAGCGGAAGGTCTGAATCTCGGTCCAGCGCATCGCATGGCTGACGCCGACGCGCGGCGGTTCGCTTTTGGGTTCGGCGCCGGGCCTGGCCGCCATATAGACCCAGATCAGCCCGTCCTGTTCGCGCACCGGATAGCTGCGCACGCGGATGTTTTCTTCTTCCAGGTCTTCATGGCCGGTGAGGGAAGGAATTTTGCTGCAGCGGCCGTCCGCCTTGAAACGCCAGCCGTGATAAGGGCATTCGACACTGTCATTGGCCAGGATACGGCCCGCCGACAAAGGCACGCCGCGATGGGGGCATATGTCACGCAAGGCGAAGGCCTGGCCCGATTTCAGCCGTCCCAGCAGGACCGGCTCGCCCAACAGCATCTCGCGGCGCATCTGGCCGGGGCCAAGGCTTTTCGCCAGCGCCGGCATGTACCAGAGGTCGCGCAGGAACTGATCGCCTGTCAGGGTTTCGCCCGCCATGGCGGAACTGCTTAGAGAAAAGGGCTTTTTCCCGCAAGGACGCCCAAAAACCGGCTTTACCGGCCCGCCCTGGACGTTAGGCTTTCAGGATGAAAAAAATCGCCAAGACCCTGATCGACGCCAAGATTCTGGACCGCGCCCTGGCGGCGGGGGTCCTGTGCGAGGCCGCCTTCGTTCTGACGGGCCATTACCGCCCTTTTCTGGATCTGTATTACGGGCTTTTCGCCAGCATGATGATTGCCGGCACCGCCGCCCTGCTTTATGCGCGCGACCTGGCGCGTGGCTATATCGCGGGCTCTCTGGGCGGTCTGGTGATCGGCGCGGCTTGCGGCCTGTCGGCGGTGGGGGTGGCGAATCTGCTGGGCGATCATCCCGACCGATTCCTGCCTTATGGCGTGATGATATGCGCGCTCATCGGCGCCATCGGCGGATTGTTTGGCCAGTATGCCGCCTGGTTTCGCGCCTATATCGCCGGTATGCGGGAGTAGCCTGCTGCTTTCGCAGGCAATGATCGATTCTTTTCGGGGAAAGAACTGTCGGTTGGCGCGGCGCCGACCCGGAAAGGGGCTGGGGGGCTTGTTAATCCGAGCCGAGTCACGACCAACCGACGGATGGACACTCACTCCCGAAGGTGGCCACGGTTTGGTTCAATCGTGACCATTTCGGGGCAGGCATAACTTTTTCGACAGGAATCGCGGATTTCCCTGCTTGCGGCGCAAGAGTTCCAGGACCATCATTCCCATGGATGGTGGAAGAACCGATATCGTTGCACCGCGCCGCATTTCTTGCTGAAAAAGGCGCGCGTGACATGTCTCCAGCGACAGTTCCGCAGGTCTGTTTCGACCGTCTTGAGCTCAACCGCATCCTCACTTTGTACGGCCGCATGGTTGCCGCCGGGGAATGGCGCGATTATGCGCTGGACTTCCTGGACGATGTCGCGGTGTTCTCGATTTTCCGCCGCAGTTCCGAGATGCCGCTGTTCCGAATCGAGAAACGGCCGAGGCTGCGCGCCAAACAGGGTCAGTACAGCGTGATGGCGGCCGGGGGCGTAATTCTGAAGCGCGGCCATGAACTGGCCCAGGTGCTGAAAGTCTTCGACAAGAAGCTGCTCAAGGCGCTCTCAAAAGAATAAAGCCCGGCATCGCTGCCGGGCTTTTTAATTTTGCTCGAGCGCCGCATTTCGCGGCGTGACCTGGAGCATCCGCCAGCCTTCTTCCCCCGCTAGCCGCGAAGCGGCCTATTGCGGGGGAAGATGTCGCAGCGAGGTGTTAGCGAAGCTGACCCGAGCTGCGACAGATGGAGGAGACTTCTAACGCCGATTGCCCATGAAGCGCAGCAGGAACAGGAAGATGTTCAGGAAGTCGAGATAGAGCGCCAGCGCGCCCATGATCGCGGCCTTGCCCGCCACGGCGGCATCGCCACCCACCATGTAATAGGTGTTATTGATCTTCTGGGTGTCCCAGGCGGTCAGGCCGGTGAAGATCAGCACGCCCAGAACGCTGACCACGAAATTAATGGCCGACGACTTGAAGAAGAAATTCGCCAGGCTGGCCAGCAGGATGCCGATCAGGCCCATGAACAGGAAGTTGCCGAAACCGGTCAGGTCGCGCCTGGTGGTGTAACCCCACAGGCTCATGGCGCCAAAAGTGCCGGCGGTGACGAAGAAGGTCATCGCCACGCTGGCGCCGGTATAGACGATCAGGATCGAGGCGAGCGAGGCGCCCACCATCGCGGCATAGGCCCAAAAGGTCGTCTGCGCGGCCGCCTGGCTCATCTGCATGATGCGGAAGGACAGGAAGAAGACCAGCGCCAAAGGCGCCAGCATCACCACCCAGCCCAGAATGGTGGGCGACAGCGCCACGCCATTGGCGGTGACGACTTCGTGGTAGAAAGCATTCAGCAGCGCCGGCGAGCTGGAAACCAGCCATGCCACGACGCCGGTCAGGGCCAGCGCCCCCACCATGTAATTGTAGACCCGCAGCATGTGCGCGCGCAGGCCGGTATCCATCGTGTCGGCGACAGTCGTCGCGCCACGCATCAGTCGGTTGTCATAGTCAGCCATAGGGTACTCCTTTGACCATCAGTATATCGTGTTTCGGGATGGGGGTATCAAGCCCGGCGAAAAGCCGGCCAAAAAAGCTTATGTGAAGGATTAACAACGCTTAAGCCGTCCGCAGGCGCCTGGCCGGGCGGGCGCGCAGGGCGCCCAGTGCTCCCAGAAGCCCGAAAAACAGGGTGGCCGCGCCGCCGACCGCCACGGTCACAAACACCGCCCTTAAATCGAAGGTCAGCGGCACATCCAGGATGGAAAAGGCGATCACCCAGGCCGCCAATGTTCCGGCCAGGAGCGCAATGATCCCGGTCGCCGCGCCCAGCACACCATATTCGATTGCATAGACCAGCGCGATTCGGGCCCTTGTCGCCCCCAGCACCTTCAGGATGGTGGCGTCATACAGCCGGGCGCGGGCGCCGGCCGCGATGGCGCCCGCCAGCACCAGCAGTCCGGCCAGAATGGTGACCAGGCTGGCGGCACTGACGCCATCGGCCAGCGACGACAGAAGATCCTGCACCTGCTGGATGGCGTCCTTGACCCGCACTGTGGAGATGTTGGGGAAGCGGTCGGTCACCGCCATGTACATGGCGTTCTCTTGCGCCGGCGTCACCCGCACCGTGGCGAGGAAAGCATGGGGCGCCTTGTCGATCAGGCCCGGCGACAGCACCAGCACGAAATTCTGCCCTCCGGTGGTGAAATCGACTTTGCGCAAATTTGCGATGCGGCCGTCAAAGCTGCGCCCCAGGACATTCAGGGTCATGCTGTCGCCGATCTTGAGACCGGTGCCTTTGGCGATCGCCTGATCCAGCGAGATCAGGGTGGGACCGCTATAATTGGCCGGCCACCATTGGCCCTTGGTGATAACGGTGCCAGGTGGCGGCGTGGCGGCATAGGTGATGCCGCGGTCGCCATTCAGCGCCCATTTGGCGTCGGGCGCGACCTTGGCGTCGGCCGATGGTGTGCCGTTCAGCGCGGTGATGCGGCCCCGGATCATGGGCGTGCGCTTGTAGTCAGACGCGCCCGAAAAGCTGGTGATGACATGGTCGAACTTCACCGCCTCATCGGGCTGGATGTCGACAAAGAAGAAGCTGGGCGCGCGCGCCGGCAATGCACCCGAGACCTGGGCGTTGATGGTGGCGTTCAAAAGCGTGACGGTGGCGAGTAAAGTCAGACCAAGCCCCAGCGCGGTGACTACGCCGCCGGTGGCCGCGCCCGGCCGCACCAGATTGGTCAGCGCCATGCGCAGCAGGGGCGAGCGGAAGCGGGGCAGGGCGGCGATGGCCCGGCGCAGGCCCTCCGCCAGCAGACGCAGCAGCGCCAGCGCCGCGACCGCGCCGGCCAGGAATTCGGCGGCGAAGACGGGCGATGGCGCCACCAGCATGGTCAGGGCGGCGATGCCGATGGCGGCGGCGGCCGAAATGGCGCGGTAGAAATTCTGACCTTCGGCTTTTGCCGGCGCGATCAAATCTCGAAACAGGCTGGCCGGCGGCACGGCGCGGGCGCGTGACAGAGGCGGCACGGCAAAGGCGACGGCCGACAAGAGCCCGAACGCCAGCGACAGCAGCAATGGCACCGGATAAAGCCCGAAGGCCGGCGGCACCGGCAATTTGGCGCCATAGATCCAGACGGCGGCAAAGGGCAGTGCGGCGCCCAGCGCTGCGCCGAGCGCGGTGGCGGCGACCGCCACCATCATCACCTGCAGGAAGAAGACCAGGAAAACAAAGCCGCCCGACGCACCCAGGGTCTTGAGGATGGCGATGTCGGCGCGCTTGCGGTCCAGAAAGGCCAGGATCGCCTGGCCCGCGCCCACTCCGCCCACACCCAGCGCCACCAGCCCCACCAGGGTAAGGAACATGGTCAGCTGTTCGACAAAGCGCTTGATGCCCGGCGCGGCATCGGTGCGGTCGCGGATATTCCAGCCGGCATCGGGGAAAGCCGTCTGCGCGCGGGTCCGGAAAGCGGCGATTGCGGCGCGTGATTGCGCCGGCTCGTTGCCGGCATTCCTGAGCGCGATGCGATAGGTGTAATCGATCAGGCTTTCCGGTGTGACCAGCCCGGTGGCGGGCAGGCCCTTTGCCGAAACCAGGAGCTGCGGTCCCCAGGTGAAGCCGGTGGAGATGCGGTCGGGCTCGCTGTCCAGCACCGCCATGATGCGGAAAGTGGCGTTGCCCAGCCGGATCAGGTCGCCGCGTTTGACATGAAGCCGGTCGAGCAGGCTTTCCTCGGCCGCGGCGCCGCAGACCCCGTCATCCTCGCAAGCGATGACATCATGCAGATTTTGCGCAGGGGTGAAGCCGGGCGCGCCGAACAGCGGCCAGCGATCGTCGACGCCTTTGATCTCGACAAGCTGGCGGGCTCTGTTGTCGCGGGCATAAGCCATGGCGCGCATGGAGATCGCTTCTGAGACGCGGCCTTGTGCATCAAGGAACGCGCGCTCTTGCGGGCTGGCGGCGCGATGCACCAGATTGACCGAGACATCGCCACCCAGCAGCACCTGGCCCTGGTCCTGCAGGCCGGTGAGGAAGGCGTCGCTCAGCGACTCCACGCCCGAAATCGCGGCCGAGCCCAAAAGCAGACAGAAGAAGAAAATGCGAAAGCCCTGAAAGCCGCCGTGCAGCTCGCGGCGGGCGAAGCGCAGGGCCAGCCGCACCTCATGCATCGGCGATTTTTCCGTCCGCCATGCGCAACATGCGGCCGCAGCGCCGCGCCAAGCCTTCCTCATGCGTGACCAGAAACAAGGTGGCGCCGCGTTCGGCGTTCAGCGCAAAGATCAGGTCGGCGATCCCCGCGCCGGTCGTGCCGTCGAGATTGCCGGTCGGTTCATCGGCGAACAGGATTTGCGGGCCGGGCGCCAGGGCACGCGCCAGGGCCACGCGCTGCTGTTCGCCACCGGATAGTTGGCCGGGATAATGATCGGTGCGCTGGATCAGGCCGACACCGCGCAGTTCCTTTTCCGCGCGTTCAAAAGCGTCGCGCGCCCCCATCAGTTCCAGCGGCACCGCGACATTCTCCAGCGCCGTCATGGTGGGGATCAAATGGAAACTCTGGAACACCACGCCAACCCGGCCCAGCCGGAAACGCGCCAGCGCGTCCTCGCCCATTTTCGTGATATCGATGCCGGTGACAGAGATGCGGCCGCTGCTGGGCTTCTCAAGCCCCGCCGCCACCATCAGCAGCGAGGACTTGCCGGAACCGGAGGGACCGGTCAGCGCCACGGTTTCGCCTGGCGCGACGTCGAGTGACACGCCGGACAGAATGTCAACCGGTCCCGCCAGGCTTTTCAGCGTCAGGCTGACATCTTGCAGGGAAAGAGCAGGCAGGGGATTGTGCATCTTGTTCTGGGATAAAGGCACGATGACGCGCGGTTTCAAGGCGTTGCTTAGCACAGTTCTGCTGGCGGTCATGATGGCGGTGGGGCCGGCGCTCGCGGCTCCGGTAAAGATTTTGGCTTTGGGCACCAGCCTGACCCAGGGTTATGGCCTGCCGCCTGGCACCGAATTCACCGTGCAATTGCAGGCCGCGTTGAAGAAAAGCGGCATTGATGCGGTGGTGACCAACGCCGGCGTATCCGGCGATACCACCGCCGGCGGGCTGGCGCGGCTGGACTGGTCGCTGGCCGATCACCCCGATGCGGTGATTCTGGAGCTGGGCTCCAACGACATGCTGCGCGGCATCGCCCCGGCGGAGACCGAAAAGAACCTGCGCGCGATCCTGGACAAATTGAAGGCCGCCCATGTCCGGGTGCTTTTGACCGGCATGCGTGCCCAGCGCAACCTGGGCGCCGAATATGTGAAGGAATTCGACGGCATCTATCCCCGGCTGGCGAAGGATTATCCTGTGATATTCTATCCCTTCATTCTGGATGGCGTGGCGCTCAATCCCAAACTCAATCAGGCGGACGGCATGCATCCCAATCCGGCGGGGGTGAAAGTGATCGTGGCGCGCATTCTTCCCTATGTGAAGAAACTGGTAGCGCATTGATGTTGAAGAAGCTGGTCTCGGTCAGCGGGTTCACGCTGCTATCGCGCATTACTGGCTTCGGCCGGGATGCGCTATTGGCCTGGACGATGGGCGCGGGTCTGCTGTCGGATGCCTTCTTTGTCGCTTTCCTCTTTCCCAACAATTTCCGCTCCATCTTCGGTGAAGGCACCATCAATCCAGCCTTCCTGCCGCGCTATGCCGCGCTGCATGCCAAGGGCGAACATGCCGCTGCCGCCAAATTCGCCAATGCCGTCTTCGCTTGGCAGATGGCGGCGCAGGTGGTGTTGCTGGTGCTGGCCACCGTCTTTATGCCGGCCCTTATCCATATATTGGCGCCCGGCTGGTCGGGCAGGCAATTCGACCTGACCGTCTCACTGGCGCGCATCACCTTTCCCTATCTGATCATGACCCTGGTGGCGGTGCAGCTTTCGGCGATGCTGAACGCCATTGACCGCTTCTGGGCCGGTGCCTTCTGGTCCAACCTGCAGAATCTGGCGATGATCGCCACCTTGTTGCTGTGGCGCTGGTTCCCGAATGCCGCCTATGCCGCGGCCTGGGGCGTGTTCGCGGGCGGCGTGGCGCAGCTGATCTTCATTTTGTGGGCCGGCGCGCGCGAAGGGCTATGGCTGAAAGTCACTTGGCCACGCTGGTCGCCCGAGATAGCGGAATTCTTCAAGGCATTCGGCGCGGTGACCATCGGCGCGGCCAGCATCGTCATCTCGCCCTTCATCGACACGCTGATCGCGAGCTTCCTGCCCACCGGCAGCCGGACCGCGCTTTATTATGCCGACCGCATCAATCAACTGCCTCTGGGCGTGCTGGGCATCGCGCTGGGCACGGTGCTGTTGCCGGAAATGTCGTCGCGGCTGGCGAAAGGCGATGTCGCGGGATCGCATGCCGCGCAGAACCGCAGCGCCGCCATGAGCCTGTTGCTGACCTTGCCCTTCATGGTTGCCTTCGTTGTGATTCCGGGCACCATCATGCGCGCCTATCTGGCGCATGGTGCTTTCAACAAGGGCGCGGCGGTGCTGGCCGGGGCGGCGCTGGCGGCCTATGGCGTGGGCCTTCCGGCCATGGCGATGCTGCGCATCGTGCAATCCACCTTCTATGCGCGGCACGACACCATGACACCGGTGCGCGCCACCGTGATCGCCATTGCCTGCAATATCGGACTGAAATTCCTGTTGGTCTGGGGGGCGGGACTGGGCGTGGCCGGCATCGCCGCGGGAACAGCGGCAGGCGCCTGGATCAATGTCGCGCTGCTGACCTGGCTGGGCCGGAGCCGCGATCTGTTGTCAATCGAACGCCAGTTCCTGCAGGCTTTGCCGGCGTCTCTGCTGGCCGCGGCGGCGACCGGCGCGGGCGCCTGGATTGGCGCGAATCTGCTCAAGGCGCATGGCGACATCATTGCTTTGGCATCGGCCATCCTTGGAGCGGGGCTTGGCTATGGCGCCATCCTGCTGCTGTTCCGCAGCCGCCTGCCGATCCGGCGCATGGCGTGACCCATGCGGCTGTTCGTGGCGCTTTCCATTCCTGACAACGTGGCGCACAGCCTGATGCTGCTCGAGGGCGGGGTGCCAGGCGCGCGCTGGCAGGCGCGCGAGCAGCTGCATCTGACCCTGCGCTTCATCGGCGAGGTGGATGGCCGCGACGCCCGCGCCCTGGACGATGCGCTGGCGGGGATCGATGCGCCGGCGTTCGAGATGCAGCTTCACAGCGTGGGCCAGTTCGGCAACAGGCAGCCGCACTCCCTCTGGGCGGCGGCGCGCCCGAACGATCTGCTGGAGCATCTCGCGCGCAAGGTCGATACCGCCATCCGCCGGGTGGGCCAGCCGCAGGACGCGCACAAATTTACCCCGCATGTCACGCTGGCCCGGCTGCGCCACCCCGAACTGGACAAGGTACGGGCCTGGCTGACCGACAATGCGCTCTATACCAGCGACCCGTTCATGGTTGGCGCGGTTTGCCTTTATTCCAGCAAGCTGACCAGCGATGGCAGCATCTATCGGGTGGAACAGGAATACCCCTTGAGAGGGTTCGACACGGGAGGATTCGATGACCAAGCTGACGATTGAGGAACTGAAGACGGCGCTGAAGCGGCTGCCGGACTGGCAGCTGGCGAAAGACCGCGAGGCGATCGCCCGCAAATTCCAGTTCGTCGATTTCGATGCCGCCTTCGCCTTCATGACGCGCACGGCGCTCCTGGCGGCGAAAATGGATCACCATCCCGAATGGTTCAATGTCTACAACAAGGTGGATGTGACCCTGGCCACCCATGATGCGAATGGCGTGACCCGGAAGGATATAGACCTGGCGACAGCGATGGACGGGTACGCGGCTGTCGGCGGCGGCCGTTAACGCATTGTCATGGCCCACCGGAGTGTGGGCCATCCAGTTGAGTTGGCGATCTTTCTGAAAATCTGGCGCCTGGCGTCATCTGGATGGCCCGCATTTGCGGGCCATGACAATCATGGTTTAACGGATAACTGCACTCTAACGACCGAAATAGCGGTCCATTACCATCAGCGCCAGGCTCGCGCCCAGAGGGGTGAGGATCACCGACGCGACAAACCAGATGCCGGGACTGCGCCGGTCGAGCTTGGCCCAATAGGCCACGCCCATGGCCGCCAGCAGATACAGAAAAACGAACATCGGCTACTTGTGCGCGTTTTTGACCAGATCGTCCACCACCGAGGGATCGGCCAGGGTCGAGGTATCGCCCAGGCTGGAGGTGTCGCCTTCCGCGATCTTGCGCAGAATGCGCCGCATGATCTTGCCGGAGCGGGTCTTGGGCAGGCCGGGCGCGAACTGGATCACGTCGGGCCTGGCGATGGGGCCGATCTCATGGCCGACGAATTTCTTGAGTTCGTCATTCAGTGCGTCGCTGGCCTCGACGCCCGCGTTCAAGGTCACATAGGCATAGATGCCCTGGCCCTTGATGTCATGGGGATAGCCGACCACCGCGGCTTCGGCCACGTCCTTGTGCAGGACCAGCGCGCTTTCGACTTCTGCCGTGCCCATGCGATGGCCCGACACGTTGATCACGTCATCGACGCGGCCGGTGATCCAGTAATAGCCATCCTCGTCGCGGCGGCAGCCGTCGCCGGTGAAATATTTGCGCGGATAGGTTTTGAAATAAGTGTCGATGAAGCGCTGGTGATCGCCATAGACCGTGCGCATCTGGCCCGGCCAGCTGTCGGCGATGCAGAGATTGCCGGTGGCCGCGCCTTCCAGAACCTTGCCATCGGCATCGACGATCTCGGGCACGATGCCGGGCAGTGGGCGGGTGGCCGAACCGGGCTTGAGGTCGGTGGCGCCAGGCAGCGGCGTGATCAGGTGGCCGCCGGTCTCGGTCTGCCACCAGGTGTCGACGATCGGGCAGCGGCCGTCGCCCACCACCCGGTGATACCAGGCCCAGGCTTCCGGATTGATCGGCTCGCCGACCGAGCCCAGCAGGCGCAAGCTGGCGCGGCTGGTCTTTGTCACCGGCGCGTCGCCGTCGCGCATCAGGGCGCGAATGGCCGTGGGCGCGGTATAGAAGGTGTTGACCTTGTGCTTGTCGATCACCTCCCAGAAGCGCGAGCTGGTGGGATAATTCGGCACGCCCTCGAACATCAGGGTGGTGGCGCCATTGGCCAGCGGGCCATAAAGGATATAGCTGTGGCCGGTGACCCAGCCGACATCGGCGGTGCACCAATAGACCTCCCCGTCGTGATAATCGAAGACGTAATGGTGCGTATAGGCGCACCACAGCAGATAGCCGGCCGTGGTGTGCAGCACGCCCTTGGGCTTTCCGGTCGAGCCCGAGGTGTAGAGGATGAACAGCGGCTCTTCCGCGCCCATCGCTTCGGCGGGACAGGCGGCGGATACCTTGGCCGCTTCCTCGTGATACCAGACGTCGCGCCCGGCCTTCATCGCGATGGCGCCGCCGGTGCGCCTGACCACGATCACGCTGGTGACGCCAGGAGCCTTGGCTAGCGCTTCATCAGTGTTGTTCTTCAGCGGGATGGGCTTGCCGCCGCGCACGCCTTCATCCGATGTGATCACGATTTTGGAGTCGCAGTCGGTGATGCGCCCGGCCAGGCTGTCGGGCGAGAAGCCGCCGAACACCACCGAATGCACCGCCCCGATGCGGGCGCAGGCCAGCATCGCATAGGCAGCTTCCGGGATCATGGGCATATAGATCGTGACCCGATCGCCCTTTTGAACGCCTTGCGCTTTCAGCACATTGGCGAACTTGCAGACCTCCTGATGCAGCTCCTTGTAAGAGATGTGTTTGGAGACGTTGGGATCATCGCCCTCCCAGATGATGGCGGTCTGATTGCCGCGGGTCTCCAGATGCCGGTCGATGCAGTTGGCCGAGACGTTCAAGGCGCCATCCTCGAACCATTTGATCGACAGATTGGCCGGGTCCCAGGAGACATTCTTGACCTTGGTGAAGGGCTTCAGCCAGGTGAGCCGCGCCGCTTCCTTGCGCCAATAGCGGTCGGGGTCCTTGATAGACTCCGCATAGGCGGCCTCATACTGGGCCCGGGTCATGAAGGCGCGTTCTTTCCATTCCGCTGGGATAGGAAACAGCTGGTCGGACATGTCAGTCTCTTTTGGGCTTGCGTCTGGCGCGATGGTGCTATGATCGTCGGGTTTTCCGCAAGGCGGTCCATGCAACTTCATCTTTCGACCTGGCCGGAGATCGAGGCTTATCTGACCCGGTCCAAGGCGATCCTGATCCCTATCGGTTCCACCGAACAGCACGGCCCCAACGGGCTCTTGGGCACCGACGCTTTGTGTCCGGAGATCATCGGCCGGCGCGCCGGCGATGAAGCGGGCTTTCTGGTCGGGCCCACCTTCAATGTCGGCCAGGCGCAGCATCACATGGGCTTTCCCGGCACCATCACCTTGCGCCCCTCCACCATGATCGCGGCGATGGTGGATTGGGCCCAGTCGCTTGTGCGCCATGGCTTTGAACGCATTTATTGGCTGAACGGCCATGGCGGCAATATCGCCACCATCACCGCCGCCTTTTCCGAGATCTATCACGGCGTCAGCTTTGATCGGGCCGGCGCCAATCACCCGCCGCTGCGCTGTTCCTTGCGCAACTGGTGGGAATTGCCCGGCGTGATGGATCAATGCCGCCAGCTTTTTCCGGTGGGCGAGGGCAGTCATGCCACTCCGTCGGAAGTCTCCGTCACCTGGTTCGGCTATCCTGAGGCCCAGAAACAGGTGGCCATGAGCCCGCGCATTGCGCCCACCGGCCCGATCCTGGATGCCGACGACTATCGCCGGCGTTTTCCCGACGGCCGCATCGGGTCCGATCCCAGCCAGGCATCGGTCGCGGCCGGCGAAAAGATTGTCGCGGCGGCGGTGAAGGCTGTGATTGCCGAATTCAAGCAGTTCGCGGCCAGCTGATCCGCGGCGATGAACGCAACCGGATTCTTTCTGATCAATTTGGCGCTCGGCTTTTACAATGCCGGCACCATCTGGGCGCATGAGGTGGACATCTTCCGCACCTGGCGGCTGATCGGGCCCAAATATTTCCGCCAGGTCCAGCGCGAGCATTGGCGCAAGCTGCCCTATTGGATCTTCATCCCGGTCGGTCTCGGCATTCTGGGCGCCGTTGGCCTGATCTGGTTCCATCCGGCGCATTCGCCCCCTTGGGGCATCTGGGGCAGCCTGTTGTGCCAGCTGTCGTCCCTGGTCCTCACCGTCTTCTTCTGGGGGCGCTGGCAGAATCTGCTGGCGCGCGACAATCGCGGCTCCGAAAGTCCCTATCTCCAGAAGATCCTGGAAACCCACTGGGTCCGCACGCTCCTGATCAATGCCAATGCGCTGATCCTGCTGCTGTGGGCGTTCTGGCTGTCGGCCTGACCCGATTGCGCCCGGCGGGGCACAGGATTAGATTGATGGCTTCCCAGGGGTGCCCGTTCGCGGGCTGAGACCGCAATCCCGCGGATCCCTTAGAACCTGATCCGGTTAAAACCGGCGTAGGGAGAGGCCAGATGAACAAGCCCGTTCTCGACAAATCGCTTTCCATCACCCGCGGCGCGTTGCCCGGCTCAAAAAAGCTGATGCTCGGCGGCGTGCCGTTTCGTGAAATAGCGCTGTCGGGTGGGGAACCGCCGGTGCGGCTGTACGACACGTCCGGTCCGTACACGGATGATTCCGTCGCAATCGATATCGACAAGGGCCTGGCGGGCCTTCGCCGCGGCTGGATACTGGCTCGCGGTGATGTCGAGGAATATGCGGGCCGGGCGCGCAAGCCGGAAGACGATGGCCTGAAACCGGGTGAAAAACTGACCGTGCCGCAGTTCGACCGTACGGGTGTGAGGCTGCTGCGCGCGAAGCCGGGCAAGAACGTCACCCAGCTGCATTACGCGCGTCAGGGCCTGATCACCGAGGAAATGAGGTATATCGCCACCCGCGAGAATCTGGGCCGCTCGGCCCTGGCCGACGGCAACAGCTTCGGCGCCGGCATCCCCTCCGAAATCACGCCGGAGTTCGTGCGCGACGAGATCGCGCGCGGCCGCGCCATTATCCCCTCCAACATCAACCATCCCGAGACCGAGCCGATGATCATCGGCAGGAACTTCCTCACCAAGGTCAACGCCAATATCGGCAACAGCGCGGTGACCAGCGGCGTGGCCGAGGAGGTGGAAAAGATGGTCTGGTCGATCCGCTGGGGCGCCGACACGGTGATGGATCTTTCGACCGGGCGCCACATCCACACCATCCGCGAATGGATCGTGCGCAATTCCCCGGTGCCCATCGGCACCGTGCCGATCTATCAGGCGCTGGAAAAATGCGGCGGCATTGCCGAGGAGCTGACTTGGGAATTGTACCGCGACACGCTGATCGAGCAGTGCGAGCAGGGCGTTGACTATTTCACCGTCCATGCCGGGGTCAGGCTGGCGCATATTCCGCTGACGGCGGACCGGGTCACCGGCATCGTGTCGCGCGGCGGCTCGATCCTGGCCAAATGGTGCCTGGCGCATCACAAGGAAAATTTCCTCTACACCCACTTCGAGGATATTT
Organism: Rhizomicrobium sp.; assembly: GCA_035547275.1. Taxonomy (GTDB): domain Bacteria; phylum Pseudomonadota; class Alphaproteobacteria; order Micropepsales; family Micropepsaceae; genus Rhizomicrobium. The sequence goes on along the minus strand of DASZVQ010000161.1, from coordinate 5,736 downwards.
GCGAGATCCTGAAGCAGTATGACGTGTCCTTCTCTCTGGGAGATGGCCTGCGTCCCGGCTCGACCGCCGACGCCAATGACGCGGCGCAGTTTGCGGAACTGGACACGCTGGGCGAGCTGAACCGCATCGCCCAGAAGCATGATGTCCAGGTGATGATCGAGGGGCCAGGCCATGTGCCGATGCACAAGATCAAGGAAAACATGGACCGGCAGTTGAAAGCTTGTGACGAGGCGCCGTTCTATACGCTTGGACCGCTGACCACCGATGTGGCGCCGGGCTATGACCACATCACATCGGCCATCGGCGCCGCCATGATCGGCTGGTTCGGCACCGCCATGCTCTGCTACGTCACGCCCAAGGAGCATCTGGGCCTGCCGGATCGCGACGATGTGAAGGCCGGGGTGATCGCCTACCGGATCGCCGCCCATGCGGCCGACCTGGCCAAGGGCCATCCGGCGGCGCGCATCTGGGACGACGCCATGAGCAAGGCGCGCTTCGAATTCCGCTGGCGCGATCAGTTTGCCCTGGCGCTGGACCCGGAAACCGCCCAGCTCTACCACGATGAGACCTTGCCGGCGGAAGGCGCCAAGATCGCGCATTTCTGCTCCATGTGCGGGCCGAAATTCTGCTCGATGAAGATCAGCCAGGAAGTGCGCGACGCCGCCAAGGGCACCAATGACACGCTGTCCACGGCGGAAATCCGCGCCGCGATGGCCAAAAAGTCCGAGGAATTCAAGCAGGCCGGTGGAGAGATTTACCTCCACCGGCCGGTCGCGGAATGAGGCAAGCACTCGCCGCGCTGTTGCTGCTCGCGCCTGCGGCCGCGGCCGCGCCGCTGCAGTCGGATTGCCGCGGGTCCGGTCCCGCCATCGGCACCGCGCTGATGTCGGCGGACGGAACCGTCACGCTGAATTTCACCGGCCCGATCATGCGCGGAGCGCTGACCTATCATCGCGGCGATCCGCAATATGAACGAATCCTGTCCCATATCGGCGGCATTCAGCCGGGACAGAAAAAGCCGGTGCCGCCTTTCTGCTGAGCGGGAACATTGCTTCATGTTATGATCGCGCGCCGCTCAGGGAGCGTTGCCCATGAAACATGCTGTCCTGCTTGCTGTCCTCGCCGCCACGCCCGCTTTCGCGCCCGCCCTGGCGCAACAAGACAAGCCGCTCTGTGTCGATGCCAGCAGGGATGGCCGCTACAATGCCCGACCGCTGTCCTTGCACACGGTGCTGGCGCGCAATGCCTTTGGTCCGGATCGCCGCGCGGTCAAGCTGGATACGACCTGCATCCATGTCGATCGCGCCGCCTTTATCTCGCTGCATTCCTTCAGCCAGTGCATCGCGGTCGGGGATGACGTGGTTGCCAGCGTTCCGGGTGGCCGCCGCGAGATCTGCCGCGTCACCCATGTAACCCCGGCGGCGCAAAATTACGCCGACGCAAAGTACAGCTACAACTAATTTACCGCAGCGGCCGGTGGCCGGTGAAGGCGTTCCAGATCGCCAGCACGATGATGGCGCCGATCACCGCCACCAGGGTCGAGACGATGAAGCCGTGGCGGTCATAGTGGAAGCCCGGCCCCAGCGCGCTGAACAGCACGCCGCCGGCAACCGCGCCAACCAGCCCCAGCGCGATATTGACCAGGCAGCCGCCGCCCTGCTTGCCCATGATCAAGGTGGCAAGCCAGCCGACAAAGGCGCCGAACACGATCCAGCCCAGAATATACATCGTCAGTATCTCCCGCTTGCCGCTCGCTTATGCGCACGGCGTTGCCGCTTAAAATAAGTGTCATGCCACGCTGTCGTTGGCGAAGATCATTTCTTTCGCGATACGAAATGCTTCTCACAAACTCACATATATCATGGTGACGGCGGCGGCGGCCATTACCGCGGTAGACAGCCAGCCCAGCCCGCCCAAAAGCCAGCCGGCGCGGAATTCGCCCATCTTGCGGCGGTTGCCGGCGACATACATCAGGGCCGCCATCATCGGCACCGCGATCACCCCGTTAAGCACCGCGCTCCAGTAAAGCGCCTTGATGGGATCGAGCGGCGACCAGTCGATGCCCAGCCCCAGCAGCACCGCGGCCCCGATCACCATGTAAAAGCCGCGCGCCTGCCAGGGCATATTGTCCAGCCCCGATTTCCAATCCAGCGCTTCGGCCACCGCATAGGCGGCCGATCCCGCCAGCACCGGAACGGCCAGCAGGCCGGTGCCGATGATGCCCAGGGCGAACAAGGCGAAAGCGAAGCGCCCGGCGAAGGGTTCAAGCGCGCGGGCCGCATCGGCAGCCGTGTTGATGTTGGTGACGCCATGGGGGTGCAAGGTGGCCGCGGTGGCGATCATGATGGCAACGCTGATCAGGTTGGAGACCGCCATCCCGGTAATCGTATCGAATCGGATGCGTTCGATGGCGGCCGGGGCCTCGTCCGGCTTCTCCAGCAGGGGATGCTCGTCCGACTTCTGCTCCACCTCCTCCACTTCCTGGGAGCTTTGCCAGAAGAACAGATAGGGGCTGATGGTGGTGCCGAAGATGGCGACAATGGTGGTGGCGGCCTCGCCGGAGAGGTCGGGATGAAGCCCGATCAGGCCGGCGCCGATATCCGCCCAGTTCAGATGCAGGAAGAACAGGACCGCGACATAGGCAAACAGGCTGAAGGTCAGCACCGTCAGAAAGCGGGCATAGCGGCGGTAAGCGATGAAAAGCTGCAAGCCCAGCGACAGGAGCGCGAAAAAGAAGGTCGCGGCATGTTCATTGAAACCGGTGACCAGCCGCGCGGATTCCCCCATCGCGGCCAGGTCCGCGCCCAGATTGATGGTGTTGGCGATGAACAGCAGCGCCAGCAGGCTCAGAACCAGCCAGCGCGGCATCACCTGGCCCATATTATAGGCCAGTCCCCGGCCAGTGACCCGGCCGATCAGGGCACAGACCATCTGGATCGCTACCATCAACGGGAAGGTGAGAGGAAGGGTCCAGAGCAGGTTGAAGCCGAACTGTGCTCCCCCCTGGCTGTAGGTGGCGATGCCGCTGGGATCGTCATCCGCGGCGCCGGTGATCAGGCCCGGCCCCAGCTGCTTGAGGAGCGGCGCCGCATGCACCCGCGAGCGCAGGCCGGGCTTGGGTCGCGGATGGGACATGGGAGGCCGGGCGGCTGTTTTGTTGAGACGGAAGAAAATGAGACAGGTGAAAATAAAGTCAGGAGCCCACCAATCCGTTCCCGCGTAGTAGAGTAGAGTAAGGAGGGAAGGGCATAGAGAGGATAGCATGACCCGTTACCTTTTTGCCGCCGTGTTTTTGTTCTCTGCCGTACCGGCCATGGCCCAGCCGGCCCCGCAGCCGCCGTCCGGACCCGCCTGCCTGCGCCAGATCAACATGTATGATTTCAAGCCCGTGCCGGGTAACCGCGCGCTGATCGTGATCGGCCGCGACCGCCAGCGCTATCGCGTCAATTTCATCGGTCAGTGCTACGACCTGCAGTATCCGATGGGGCTGCGCTTCAAGACGCGTGGAACCAGCAACCTGTCCTGTGTGTCCAAGGGCGATCAGGTGCTGTTTCACGATCCGGCGAGTCCGGGCATCTGCATGATCCGCGATGTCCAGTATCAGACCCCGGCGATGGACCAGCAGGACGCCGCCGCGGCGGCTGCCGCGAAACAGCGATAGGCGGCCCAGCCTGAATCGGGCTAAGGCTCTACCTGTCCTTGCGCGCAAAAGCGCGCAGGATGGGGTGGTGGCCGTGGCTGGCGTGCGCCGGCGAAGGCTGGAGGGGGCATCTTGCGAGGGTATTTCGGCGTAGGCGTAGAAGGTATTTCCAAGCCGATGAATCTGGGCAACCTGGTCCGGATCGCGCATGCCTTTGACGCCAGCTTCTTCTTCTCGATCGCGCCGCGTCTGAAACTGTCCGACGCCAACAGCGACACCAGCAATGCCGAAGGGGCGCTCCCCTTCTATTCCTTCGCCCATCCGGATGATTTCCGCCTGCCGCTGGGTTGTCGGCTGGTGGGGGTGGAGATCACCGACGATGCGGTGGAATTGCCCCGCTTCCGCCATCCCATGCGGGCCGCTTATGTCTTCGGTGCCGAGCGTTATTCACTATCGCCGCAGATGCTGTCCCTGTGCGAATTCGTGGTGAAGATACCGACCCGTTTTTCCATCAATGTCGGCATGGCCGGGGCCATCGTGCTTTACGACCGTTTGATGACCCAGGGCGGCTATCAGCGGCCTGTCACGCCCAGCGGCAGGGGGGCGGATCTGCCACCCGCGCATACATGGGGCGCGCCCCTGGCCAAGCCCCGGGCCTATTAAGGGGCCGATTCGCCACACCAAGGGGAAATTTCGGCGCCTCAGGTTGGCAAAGCGCCGAAGTGGTCCATATAACGGGGGCATGCCCACCCCCGCCCTTTCGATCAAAAACCTGCGCAAGGTCTATCGTCGCGGCAATGTCGCGGTCGATGATCTGTCCCTGACCATCAACGAGGGCGATTTCTTCGGCTTTCTGGGTCCCAACGGCGCGGGCAAGTCCACCACCATCCATTGCATCACCGGCATCGCCAATCCCACCTCGGGCACGATCGAGGTCTTCGGGCTGGATGCGGTGAAGAATTACCGGGAAGCGCGCCGGCTGGTCGGGCTGTGTCCGCAGGAATTCAATGTCGATCCCTTCGCCAAGCCCGCCAATATCGTGGACTGGGCCGGCGGCTATTTCGGCATGAGCCGGGCCGAACGCAAATCCCGGGTCGATTATCTGATGGAGCGGTTCGAACTGACGCCGCATCTGAAAAAAAGCTTCCGGGAGCTGTCGGGCGGATTGAAGCGTCGCGTGGTGCTGGCGCGCGCCCTGGTGCATGACCCCAAGCTGATCATCCTGGATGAACCCACCGCCGGCGTGGACGTGGAGCTGCGCCGGGTGCTGTGGAACTATCTGACCGAAATCAACCAGGACGGCCGCACCATCCTGCTGACCTCGCACTATCTGGAAGAGGTGGAGCGGTTGTGCCGCGACATCGCCATCGTCGCCAAGGGCAGAATTGTGCGCGAGGGCACCAAGGAGGAGATGGCGGGCACGCCGGGCAGCCTGGAACGCGCCTATCTGGTCGCCACCGGCGCCGAAGCCGATCATGTCGCGGGGCAGTAGATGGACGCGCAAACTCCCAGTCCGCAAAGTCTCAAACCCATGGGCGTCAACTGGATCGGCCTCTACACCATTGTGCGCCGCGACGTGCAACGCATGTTGCGCGTGCCGATCCAGGTCTTCATCGCGCCCTGGAGTTCGGCGCTGCTGTTCATCTTCGTGTTCGGCTATGTGCTGGGCGGCACGATGCGCACCATCGGCGGCCACAAATATATCGAGTTCGTGATGCCGGGCGTGCTGATGATGAACATCATCAACGCCGCCTTCCTGCAGTCCTCGTCGGCGATCTATTTCTCCCGCTTCATCCGCTTTGTCGAGGAGATGCTGGTTGCGCCCTTGTCCTATCTGGAGATGGTGGTGGGCAGCCTTTCCACCGTGGTGGTGCGCGCCACCGTCACCGGCATCGGCATTCTGCTCCTGGGCCTTTGCTTCCGCGCCTCGACTATCGAATCCTGGCCGCTGTTCGTGTTCTGGATCGTGGCGGTCTCCGTGATCTTCGGCCTGGTCGGCATCCTGATCGGCCTCTGGTCCAAGAGCTTCGAGCAGTTGAACATGCCGGTGGTGTTTTTCCTGACGCCGCTTTCCATGCTGGGGGGCAGCTTTTTCA
>DASZVQ010000160.1:0-3969 GCA_035547275.1 Rhizomicrobium sp. | reverse complement strand
TCGGTGATCAGGACGCCGATGCCGCGATCCTTCAGATGCTTGACCAGGTCGCGGATTTCCCCCACCGCGATGGGATCGATGCCGGCGAAGGGCTCGTCGAGCAGGATGTAGGACGGATGGGTGGCGAGGCAGCGCGCGATTTCCACGCGCCGGCGCTCACCGCCCGACAGCGCCACCGACGGGGTGTTGCGGATATGGGTGATGCCGAATTCCGCCAGCAGCGCTTCCACCATGGCTTCCAGCCGCGCGCCATCCGGCTCCAGCAGTTCAGCGGTGGCGCGGATATTCTGCTCCGCGGTCAGGCCGCGAAAGATCGATGCTTCCTGCGGCAGATAGCCGATGCCCAGGCGGGCGCGGCGGTACATGGGCAGCCTGGTGACGTCATGGCCATCGACCTCGATGGTGCCGGTATCGGCCGGGATCAGGCCGGTGATCATGTAGAAGCAGGTGGTCTTGCCGGCGCCGTTGGGACCGAGCAGGCCCACCGCCTCGCCGCGCTTTAACGAAAGGCTAACCGAACGCACCACGGGGCGCTTGTTGAAGCTCTTGCCGATGCGGCTGACCACCAGGCCCTTGCCGCCTTCAACGACGCGCAGCGCCTCCTGGGCATTTTCGCCCATTTCTTCGGCAGTTCCGGGAGAGATCTCGGTCATGGCAAAAATCATGCCTGTTCGTGTTTAAGGAACGATGAATTACTGGCTGTTGCTGTTGGGGGTGAATACCGCCTGCACGCGGCCCTGCTGGCCGGGAACGTTGGTCTTCACCCCGCCGCCCAGATTGGCCTGACCGGTATTGAGATTGACGGTGAGCTGGGCGCCGCGCATCACGTCCTTGTTCTTTTTCATCACCACATTGCCGGTCATCACCACGACCCGCGGCACCACGCTATAGACGCCCTTTTCGCCGGTGACCGTGCCGGATTTCGGCGAATCCACCACCACATTGCCGTCCGCGAACACCTTGTCGGCCTTGCCGTTGACCGTAGTCATGTGCACCGAATTGGCGCGCAGCTTCATGTCGCCCTGGACCACGACGACATTGCCGGACCAGGTGCCGGTCTTGCCGTTGAGGTCCGCCTGGAAGCTGTCGGACGAGATGTTGATGGGCGCGTTGCTGTCGCTCTTGGACATCAGCGGATTGGCCGCCGGCGCGGCAGCGGCCGCGACGGTCATCACCACAAGCAGCGCCAAACCGGTCTTCATGATTTTGCTCCTACCAGCGACATCTGGACATGGCCATTCAGCATCAGTAGCCCGCTGTTGCGGTCGGCGTGGAAACTGTCGGCGCGCAACGTGCCTTGCGGCCCCTGCCCGGTCACCGGCTCATGGCCATGGATGATGCTCTGCTTCAGATTGGCCGACGCAGTGCGGGAATGCAGTTCATAGCCATTGGCGCTGAACACGTCGATGCCGCCCGACAGCTCCAGCTGGCCGGTGTTCATGTCGACCATGCCGTCGCGGGCGCGGGCATTCAGCCAGTTGCCCTTGTCCAGGGTCAGGTCGGCTTCCAGATGCTTCAGTGTCGCCTTCTTGGGGTTCTTCGCATCCTGCACCGCCCGGTCGGCGGTAATGACAAAGGGGTTGCCCTTGGAATCGGCGCCGGTCAGGCGCGGCTTCATCATCGACAGGTCGTTCTTCACGCGGCCCAGCTTTTCATAGGCCAGCTCCAGCCGGTGCGGCTGCCGCTCGATAAAGAAGAAGGCCAGGACAGCGGCGATGATGGCGAAGGCAGAGATGGACAGCACCTTCTTCATCACCGCGACAAAGCGGGAATAGCGCATCGCCTCGCTGGTGGTGCTGCGCACCCGCGCCGACCAGTCATAGCCGTAATCCTGCGCCATCAGGAAAGCCCCGCGCGCAGGCAGTCATGGATATGGATCACGCCCAGCGGAACAGGCGAGCCATCCTCCAGCACAAAGAGCTGGGTGATCTTCTTGTCGGTCATCAGCGCCAGAGCTTCCGCCGCCAGCTGGGCGGGCCGCGCCGTCTTGGGGCCGTGGGTCATCACCTCGCCGGCGGTACGGGTCTCGATCGCCTCGACGTGGCGGCGCACGTCGCCGTCGGTCACGATGCCGACCAGCGCGCCGGCGCCGTCCACGATACCGACACAGCCCAGCCGGCCGGAGGCCATGCTCAGCAGCACTTCGCGCATCGGCGTGGTTTCGCGCGCCAGCGGAATCTCGCCGCCGGCATGCATCAGGTCGGAGACACGGATCAAGGCGCGGCCAAGCGATCCGCCGGGATGGAAATCGCGATACTGGTCGGCGTCAAAGCCCTTGCGCTCCATCAACGCCACCGCCAGGGCATCGCCCAGGGACAGCATCATGGTGGTGGAGGTGGTGGGCGCCAGGCCCATCGGGCAAGCCTCCGCCGCCTTGGGCAGGACCAGCACCGTGTCGGCCGCCTTGGCCAGGCTGGAGTCGGCATTGCCGGTGATGCCGATCAGGGGAATGCGGTGCCGCTTGGCATAGGTGATGAGGTCCGACAACTCCGCCGTCTCCCCGCCCCAGGAGAGCAGTAGCAGCACGTCAGCGCGGGTGATCGCGCCCATGTCGCCATGGCTGGCCTCGGCCGGATGGACGAAATAGGCGGGCGTGCCGGTGGACGAGAAAGTGGCGGCGATCTTGCGCGCGATATGGCCGGACTTGCCCATGCCGCTGACGATCACCCGTCCCTTGGCCGCTTCCATCGCGGTGACCGCCTGGGCGAAGGCCCCGTCCAGGCTGTCGGCCAGGCTGGTCAGGGCCTGGGCCGCGCTGGTCAGCACCCGGCGGGCAGCCTCCAGGTCGGCCGGGGCCGGTACGGGAGCGAGATTGGCCTTGGAAGGCGACATACAAGCCTTTGATTTTGTTGTGAGTTCAATTACCCACCAGCTTAAGGCCCGCACGTTACAGAGGCGTTAAGCGAATTTCGTGCCAATTTTCGCCCGAAACGGCCTTCAGAGCAAGGCGGCAGGCCGCAGTGCAAAAATCCGGGCGGCTGGGGCAGATTGGGGCCATGCGCACCGTGCTTCTGTTGCTGCTCCTCACCGCCCCCGCGCTCGCGCTGGATTGCAGCCGGCAGGAGACCGAGGGCCAGGCGCGGGCCTGCAGCGGCCAGCGGCTGAAGGATGCGGACAGCAAGCTGAATGCTGCCTATGCGAATCTGATGAAGCGGTTCGACGCACGGCAGCAGGCGATGCTGCGCGCGTCAGAGAAAGCCTGGCTCGGCTATCGCGACGCCCAGTGCAGGCTGGTGGCGTCCGGAGTCGAGGGCGGCAGCGCCCAGCCCATGGTGATGGCGGATTGCCTGGGCGAGCTGACGCAAGCGCGGCTGAAGGAATTGACCTTCCAGCTCACCTGCCAGGAAGGCGACATGACGTGCCTGGCGCCCAAAAACTAATGGGCGAAGATGTCGACGTCTTCCCAGCCCTTCAGATCAAGCTCGGCGCGTGATGGCAGGAAATCGAAACAGGCCTGCGCCAGATGGCTGCGACCCTCGCGCGCCAGCATGGCATCCAGCGCCGTCTTCAACTGGTGCAGATAGGCGACATCGTTGGCGGCGTAAGCCAGCTGCTTTTCGGAAAGCTCGGCCGCGCCCCAGTCCGACGACTGCTGCTCCTTCGACAGTTCCACGCCCAGCAGTTCGCGCACCAGGTCCTTCAGGCCGTGCTTGTCGGTATAGGTGCGCACCAGCTTGGAGGCGATCTTGGTGCAATAGACCGGCTTGCAATTCACGCCCAGATATTGCCGGAAAACCCCGACATCGAAGCGGGCGAAATGGAACAGCTTGACCGTCCTGGGATCGGCCAGCAGCTTCTTGAGGTTGGGCGCGGCATAGTCCCCGGCCCCGAACTGGACCGCATGGCAGACCCCATCGCCGGCCGAAAGCTGCGCCAGGCACAGACGATCCCGATACGGATTCAGCCCCAGCGTCTCGCTGTCGATGGCAACGATGGAGCCGAGATCGAGCCCATCCGGAAGGTCGTTCT
>DASZVQ010000159.1:0-25240 GCA_035547275.1 Rhizomicrobium sp. | reverse complement strand
TGCGCGCCCTACTGCCGCAGAATATCTCGGTGCAGCTGCTGACCGCGCTGCTCGAGAACCAGGCCGGCTTCTTCGCCTCCCAGATGACGGCGATGGACAATGCCACCCGCAATGCGGGCGACCTGATCAACCACCTCACCATCCAGATGAACCGTACCCGCCAGGCGCAGATCACCAAGGAGCAGATTGAAATCATCTCCGGCGCTTCCGCGGTCTAAGAGCTAGAAAGAGAGACCATCATGGCCCCCTCATCCACCAAGTCCAAAGGCAAACTGATCCAGGTCATCGGCGCCGTCGTGGACGTCGAGTTCGAAGGCGAGCTGCCGGCGATCCTGAACGCGCTGGAGACCACCAACACCGACGCCAAGACCGGCAAACCGTTCCGCCTGGTGTTCGAAGTGGCCCAGCATCTGGGCGAAAACGCCGTGCGCGCCATCGCCATGGACACCACCGAAGGCCTGGTCCGCGGCCAGGAAGTGAGCGACACGGGCGCCCCCATCCGCGTGCCGGTCGGTCCTGCCACCCTGGGCCGTATCATGAACGTGATCGGCGAGCCGATCGACGAAGCCGGCCCGATCAGCCAGGATCATGTCGCCTCCATCCATCGCGAAGCCCCCAGCTTTGCGGAACAGGCGGGCACGGCGGAAGTGCTGGTCACCGGCATCAAGGTCATCGACCTGCTCTGCCCCTACACCAAGGGCGGCAAGATCGGCCTCTTCGGCGGCGCCGGCGTGGGCAAGACCGTGACCATGCAGGAGCTGATCAACAACATCGCCAAGGCCTATGGCGGTTATTCCGTGCTGGCCGGTGTGGGCGAGCGCACCCGCGAGGGCAACGACCTCTATCACGAGATGATCGAGTCCAACGTGAACATCGACCCCAAGAAGGCGGGTTCGGCGGCGGGCTCCAAGTGCGCGCTGGTCTATGGCCAGATGAACGAGCCGCCAGGCGCGCGCGCCCGGGTGGCGCTGACCGGCCTGTCCGTCGCCGAATATTTCCGCGACCAGGAAGGCAAGGACGTGCTGCTCTTCATCGACAACATCTTCCGCTTCACCCAGGCCGGTTCGGAAGTGTCAGCGCTTCTGGGCCGTATCCCCTCCGCCGTGGGCTATCAGCCGACCTTGGCCACCGAGATGGGCAACCTGCAGGAACGCATCACCTCCACCAACAAGGGTTCGATCACCTCGGTGCAGGCGATTTACGTGCCGGCCGACGACCTGACGGACCCGGCGCCCGCGACCTCCTTCGCCCATCTGGACGCCACCACCGTTCTGTCGCGCGACATCGCCTCGCTGGGCATCTTCCCGGCAGTGGACCCGCTGGACTCCACCTCGCGCATTCTCGATCCCCAGGTGATCGGCGACGAGCATTACACCGTCGCCCGCCGCGTGCAGGAAGTGCTGCAGCAGTACAAGGCGCTGAAGGACATCATCGCCATTCTGGGCATGGACGAGCTGTCGGAAGAGGACAAGCTGGTGGTCGCGCGCGCGCGCAAGATCCAGCGTTTCCTCAGCCAGCCCTTCCATGTCGCCGAGCAGTTCACCAACTCGCCCGGCAAGTTCGTGGAGCTGGCCGACACCATCCGCAGCTTCAAGGCCATCGTGGACGGCGAGTGCGACCAGTATCCGGAGCAGGCCTTCTACATGGTCGGCGCCATCGAGGAAGTCGCCGCCAAGGCCCAGAAGATGGCCGCCGAAACCAGCGCCAAGGCCGCCTGATGGCTGCCAAGATCGCCTTTGATCTGGTTTCTCCGGAGCGGCTGCTGCTGTCCACGGAAGCCGACATGGTCACCGTGCCGGGCACCGAAGGCTATCTGGGCGTGATGGCGGGCCATGCGCCGCTGGTCACCACGCTGCGCGCCGGCATGATCGACGTGCAGGCGAACGGCCAGGATGACCGTTATTTCATCCGCGGCGGGTTCGCCGAAATCGGTCCCGCCAAGATCACGGTGCTGGCCGAGGAAGCCATCCCCATGACCGAACTGGACCTGGCGGTGCTGGATCAGCGCATTGCCGATGCCCAGGACGATGAAATCGCCGCCAAGACCGATACGGACCGCCTCAAGGCCTCCCAGCTGGTGGATGACCTGAAACTCGTCCGGGCCGCCTTTTAAGCCGGAAAACACGTTAACCCGGAACTGACGCCACTTTGGCCTCCGTGACGGGTTTGCTATACACGGCGGCGAAGCAGCCGGGTTCCGCCGGGGAAACCAACATGACGGTCAATCCCGTCTACAAACAGGGTTGGACCATGGATGACATCCATTGGTCCCTGTTCGACCCCTCCAAGGTCGATCCCACCTTGCTGGCTGCCGTGAAGGCCGCCGCCCTGGTGGAATACAACGCGCCCGACTATGTCGCTTATCTCAGTCGGGTCTTTGCCGATGCGGACCCCAGCACCCTGGCGGCCATCGCGCAATGGGGCAAGGAAGAGGCCCAGCATGGCCGCGCCCTGGGCGCCTGGGCCGAGATGGCCGATCCCGGGTTCAAGCTGGAAGAGGCCTTTGCCCGCTTCCGCAAGGGCTATACGCCGGCCCATTTCGCCCCCGACCAGGACGGCTCCGTACGGGGTTCGCGCCGGGGCGAAATGATTGCCCGCTGCGTGGTGGAATCGGGGACCTCCTCCTATTACTCGGCGATCCGCGATGCCTCGCAAGAACCGGTGCTCAAGGAGATCGCCGGGCGCATCGCCGCCGACGAGTACCGCCACTACAAGCTGTTCTACGACATCCTGCATGCCCAGCCGGAGCCGGACCTGGGCTTCTGGAAAAAGCTCTGGATCGCGGTGAGCCGGGTGCGCGAAAGCGACGATGACGAGCTCGCCTTCTCCTATTACTGCGCTAATGTCCCGCCTGAGAAAGAGGCGATAACCCCCTATCAGCGCAAGAAATATTCAAACCTCGCCAGCCAGACCAGCATGGCGGTTTACCACCGTCATCATATCCAGAAGCTGGTGCAGATGGTGATCAAGGTGGTGGGAGCCAACCCCCATGGCTGGCTGGCCAACCTGGCCGGCGCGGTCCTCTGGCACCGGCTCTCAGCCCGCTCGGCCTAGACCGGCTCGAACGCGCCGCTCTGTTCGTTCCGCACCAGGAGCTTGCCGCTGGCGACGCCGAAATAGGCGCCATGGAGTTTCAGCACGCCCTCGTCCACCGCCGCCTTCACAAAAGGGAAGGTCATCAGGTTGCGCAAGGACAGTTCCACCGAGGCGAATTCCAGCTGCCGGAGGTAATCCTCCGGGTCCTCTTTGGGCGCGGTGATGGTTTCGGCGGCCGGGGCGATCTGGCTCATCCAGCGGCCAATGAAGTCGCTGGCGGTGAGGGGCGCCTGGTCGGAGGCGAACGCCTTGATGCCGCCGCAGAAGGCATGGCCCAGGACCACGATATGGGCGACCCGAAGCGCGCGCACGGCGAATTCCAGGGCCGCGCTGGTGCCGTGCTGGTGGCTGATATCGTTCTGCGGCGTGGTGGGCGGCTCGTAGCGCGGCACCAGATTGGCGACGTTGCGGGCCACCAGGATCTCGCCCGGCGCCGCGTCGAAGATCACTTCCGGCGACACCCGGCTGTCGACGCAGCCGATCACCATGATGGAAGGCGACTGGCCCTGGCCAGCCAGCTGCTGATAGCGGCCGCGTTCCACCGCGAACCGGCCCGCGAGGAAGGCGCGGTAACCTTTGGTCAGTCTTTCAGGAAACATGACTTTCCACGTTCAGAGTATTGCCGGCCGCTCGCTTGAGCTCGCGGCGTTCGTCGCCCAAAATAGTCCACCGGACTGCTTTGTCCGGCTTTGCCGGACCGCTCCTCACCTTCAAGTCTTCCGCTTGACCATCATCTGCTTGATCTCACCGATCGCCGCCGCCGGGTTCAGGCCCTTGGGGCAGGTGTTGGCGCAATTCATGATGGTGTGGCACCGATAAAGGCGGAACGGATCTTCCAGATCGTCCAGCCGCTCGCCGGTATCCTCATCGCGGCTGTCGATCAGCCAGCGATAGGATTGCAGCAAGGCCGCCGGCCCCAGATAGCGTTCGCTGTTCCACCAATAGCTCGGACACGCGGTCGAGCAGGACGCACAGAGAATGCATTCATAGAGACCGTCCAGCTTGGCGCGATCTTCCGGCGACTGCTTCCATTCCTTTTCCGGCTGCGCCGACTTGGTCTTCAGGAAGGGCTGGATGGAGGCATATTGGGCATAGAAGTTGGTTAGGTCGGGCACCAGATCCTTGACCACCGGCATGTGCGGCAGGGGATAGATGCTGACCGCGCCCGAGCAATCGTTGATCGCCTTGGTGCAGGCCAGCGTATTGCCGCCCGCGATGTTCATCGCGCAAGAGCCGCACACGCCTTCGCGGCAGGACCGGCGGAAGCTGAGAGTCGGATCGATCTCATTCTTGATCTTGATCAGGGCGTCCAGGACCATGGGGCCGCAGCTGTCGAGATCGACCGTATAGGTGTCCACGGTCGGGTTTTCGCCCTTGTCCGGATCATAGCGGTAGACTTTGAATTCCTTGCTGCGCTTGGGCTTCTTGCCATTGGCGGCGGTCTCGGCCGGCCATACCTTGCCCTTCTTCACCCGGCTGTTCTTGGGCAGCATGATTTCAACCATAACGGGGGAACTCCTGAAGGCGGGTGATCTTGTGCCAGATTGCCAGCGCGGACGGCTGGGAACAACCCCACAAATGACTGGCTGGATTGCGTCGAAACACTGGCTCTCTTCCCCCGCGGCGCGTAGCGCTCAATGTGGGGGAAGATGTCGCAGCGAGGTGTCGGCAAAGCCGATTCGATCTGCGACAGATGGGGGTCAGGAAGCAACTTGCTCGAACACCCATGCGATTTCGGTAGGCTGATCCTTGATGGTGCCGCTGACCACCAGCTGTTCGGTCCGCCGCACCACGGGCCCGCCCAGATAAACACTTTCCTCCACATCCAGCACGCCTCCGCCGCAACGGAAGCGCCAGCCTTCACCGCCCGGCAGCTTGAGCAGGATGCCGCCGCCATCCAGCCGCGATACCCGCACGTCTGGATGGATATGGAATCGCACGGCGAAATGCAGGCCGTTTATGGAATGGCCGTCGGCCGGCACCAGCCGGTCGCGGCCCGTCAGCATCAGGCCCTGCGGCGACAGGGTGATCTGGCGCTCATGACGCAGGCCGAACGCCGCGACATAGGCGTCGTGCATGGCTTCCACCGACCAGCCCTGGTCGGTTTCCAGCCGCCGCGATGTCGGCGCCACCGGCCCCCCGATCAGCCGCGGTCCCAGAAGGTCGCGGAGCGGACCGGCCGGCAGGATGCGGGCGCTGGAGGTATCGGCGATGGTGAC
Organism: Rhizomicrobium sp.; assembly: GCA_035547275.1. Classification (GTDB taxonomy): domain Bacteria; phylum Pseudomonadota; class Alphaproteobacteria; order Micropepsales; family Micropepsaceae; genus Rhizomicrobium. The sequence continues at coordinate 19,925 of DASZVQ010000159.1, read as the reverse complement.
GGTCGAATGGGCGGCGGTGGCCCGGAGCGCCGCGCTCCAGGCCTGGTGCGACTGGCCGGCGGCGCCGCAATTGACCACGATGCGGTCCTGGCCGGAGGAGAGTTCGAACGCCCCTGCTCCGGCATGGGCCTCAAGCGCGAAGGCGCCATCCGGCGTCTTGCCGCAATCCAGCAGGCACAGCGTGCGTCCCGCGGTCAGGCGCTGATAGCCCGAATGGCGGGCATGGTGGAAAGGCTGGCCGCGTATGTCGTCGCGCGCCAGAAGCCCCGCGATCATCTTGCCATCGCCCTCGGGTCCGCCATTGAACAGCGCCAGGGCGCCATCGCCATGGCGGAAAAAGCGCAGCATCGGCGCCATGCGGTCATGGGCGTTGCGCAGATTGTGCGGCGGTTCTTCGCCAACCGCGCTCAGCGCTTCCAGCACCATCACGACATGACGATAGGCGGTAAGCAGCGCCTCGGGCGAACGGCTGACATGGCCGCCATCGGGCAGGATCTGGCGCTCGATTTCCTCTTCCAGCCGTTTAAGCCCCGTCTCGCGCCGCTTGAGGCTGTCGTCCAGACATACGCCCGACAGCGCCAGAACGGCCGCAGCTTCAAACCGCGGCACCCCGTCGGGAGCTTCGCGCGAGATCCGTTCCAAGAGCTTGGATTGCTCGCGCAGGGAGACGAACAGGCGCGAGCGCCACATCATCTCGGAATTGATGATCACCAGCCGGCCATGGCTGAAAATGGCGGCCAGCCGCCGCGCCATGATGTGGGGCTGCCACACCGGCTCGCAATAGCTGTTATAGCGCTTGACCCATTGACCGATCAGATTGGTGGCCAGCCGGCGGGCATTGTCGCCGCCGGCATTCGACAAAGCCGGCAGCCAGGCAAAGCTGTGCAGCGCCATGTGCCAGGCCGGCGTCGGCGATGCCAGATCGAAGACCGAAACGCCGTCAGGCACATCCACGCTAATGCCGTGAAAGCGGAAGCGCCCCCGCAAGAGGCTATCGGCTTCCTCCAGGCGGCGGGGCGCCGCGTCCCAGGGATGAAAGACGATATGATCGGCAAGCTGGCCCTTGAGCAGATGGCGGTAGACCGGATTGCGCCGCAGCCAGACCCGAAGCGGCGTCGCGGCGCGATACAGCCCCGCCCGCAACAGTTCGGGCAGGAGCGGCAGCATCTCGCGCCCCTGCACGTCAGCCTCTTAAAGCGGCAATGTTGGCTGCGTATTTTGATGGGCCGCCCTGGAAGACCGATGTGCCCGCCACCAGCACGCTGGCGCCGGCGGCGACTGCCTGCCTTGCGGTGTCGGGGGTAATGCCGCCGTCCACTTCCAGTGCGATGTCGCGGCCGCTGGCGTCGATCCGCTTGCGCGCGGCCTCGATCTTTTTGAGCTGGCTCTGGATGAAGCTCTGGCCGCCGAAACCGGGATTGACGCTCATGATCAGGATCAGATCGACCAGATCCATCAGATTGTCGAGCGCATCGACCGGCGTGCCGGGATTGAGCACCACCCCTGCCCGCTTTCCCAGCTTTTTGATGTGCTGCAGGCTGCGATGGATATGGGGGCCGGCTTCGGGATGCACCGCGAGCCCATCGGCGCCCGCGTCGGCAAAAGCGTCCAGATAGGGGTCCACCGGCGAGATCATCAGATGCACATCGAAGGGCTTTTTGGCGTGGGGCCGCAGCGCCTTCACCACCTGGGGCCCGATGGTGATGTTGGGAACAAAGTGGCCGTCCATGACATCGACATGAATCCAGTCGGCGCCCGCGGCCTCGATCGCCTCTATCTCCGCGCCCAGCTTGGAGAAATCGGCGGACAGGATGGACGGCGCGATCAGGACGGGCTTAGCCATGACGGTTAAGTGCCGGATTCTGCGACCGGTTGCAACGCACGGCGATCACGGGATATCGCCAAAAGCAGGACCAGGCTGGGCAGCCAGATGATCCGCGACTGATAACGGTCGTGCGGATTGGAGAAGGTGCCGCAGATGATGGCGTTTCCGATCAGCCCCAGCAGCACCAGGGCCGGCAGGCTGGCTTCATTCCAGGCCCGGCGGGCAGCGGCATTGTGGAGCAACAGCAGAAGCCCCAGGACCGACACCGCCCCCACCGGAACATGGATCAGGTTCAAGGTATGAAACCGCAGCCGGCCGCGCTGCTGGCGCGCCTCCAGATAGGACGGCACCTGGGCCGGGATCATCCGCTTGAAACCGGATTCCAGGATGGTGAGCTGCGGTTCAATGCCGTCGCCGGTCTTGAAATCGAGAAACTGCAGCACGGTGTCATAAAACGCCGTCTTCACATGCATCACCGGATAGCGCTTCACGCTTTCCATGATCATGCGGCTGTCTTCTTCCTGTTGCACCTGGCTGGTGAAGCCGCCCAGCGCATGGAATTCGCTGGTCGCGCCCCACAGCCAGGCATTGGCATTGCGCGGCAGGCGGTTCTTGTACGGACACAGTTCCCAATGCATATCGCCGGCCGGCGGACAAGTATCCTTGACCAGCCGCTGGACGATGCCGTCCTGCATCAGCCGGGCAAAAAGAAAGACCGAGCCCGACCTGCTGATGAAGACGGTACCGGTGAGCACGAAATTTCCCGCCAGGATGATGCCCAGCGCGGCGCAAAGTCCGATCAGGCCCTGCCGCAGATCGGGTTGCGGCAGGGAGCGCCAGCGCCGCGCCACCGGTTTCAGCAGCACCGCCGCCAGGATCAGACCGATCTGCAATCCCAGATGCGACGGATGACAGGCCACCGCCAGGCCGGTCAGGCAGATAACACCGGCGCGGGCGCCCCTGCCGAGTTGCCGGCTGCGAAAAAGCAGCAGCCAGCAGCCCAGGATCACCATGGGCGTGAAAATGTCCGGTTCGACCTGCCCCACATACCAGTCGATGCCGGTGGCCAGACTTAGCACCGCGCCGATCACCGACAAGCCCAGCAAGGTCAGTCCGGGCACCTCGATGCGGGCGACTTCGAGGATCAGATAGCTGGTCATCAGCGCCTGCAGCACCACGATGGGCCACAGGCTGAAGGCGCCGCCCGCCAGAAACAGAAGCTCGGCATAGACCGGCGCGCGCTCCACCAGGAAGACATGGCCCAGCCCCTCCAGCACATAGGCGCCGGTGTCATAGAAGATCAGCGGAAAGCCGTTCCAGATGGCGGCGGCGAGGAACATTGCGCTGAGAATCGCCATCCCCAAAAAGGTTGCGGCCATGCCCCGGACGGGCCAGGCCCGGATGTCCCAAGTCCTTGTGTTCAAGATCGATTCGCGCATTTCGCCCCAGCGGGGAGAATTTGCCGCAAGCTGCGTCCCAAAGCGATAGCTGGAAGGCGGAAAGCGCGGTTGACTGAGGCGAGTGCGCCCCTAAACTCCGCCCCCGGCCGGGGACTTACGTTAAAAGGGGAATGTATGGCGGACAATCCGCAAAAATCTGTGGCGGCATCACGCCCGCTTTCTCCGCATCTCACCATCTATCGCTGGCCCGTCACCATGGCGACTTCGATCACCCATCGCGCCACGGGCATCGGGCTGACGGTGGGTGCGGTCGTGCTGGCCTGGTGGCTGGTCTGCGTCTCCAACGGTCCGGAGGGCTGGCAGGATTTCCATGCCATCTCCGACACGCCCATCGGCCTTCTGGTCCTGTTCGGCCTGACCTGGTCCCTGGTCTATCATTTCCTCAACGGCATCCGGCACCTGGCTTGGGACCTGGGCTATGGCTTCCCCAAGCAGGTGGCGGAGCGCAACAGCGTGATCATCTTCGCGCTCTCCATCATCGGCGCCATCGCCATTTTCGCGCTGGCCTGGACCGGCCATGGAGGATATCTGCAATGAGTTCGGCGCAAACCCCGCTGCACAAGGTGGAAGGCATGGGTTCGTCCCATTCCGGCACCGGCCATTTCTGGCATGAGCGCGTTACCGCGGTCGCCCTGATCCCGCTGTCGCTATGGTTTCTGTATGTGATGCTGGGTCTGGCCGGCACCAGCGAGGTGACGGCGCTGCAGTTCCTGGCCCATCCCTGGAACGCGCTTCTGATGGGCGGCTTTGTCAGCTTCTCGCTCTATCATGCCTATCTCGGCCTGCAGGTTGTGATTGACGATTACATCCACACCGCCGGCGCCAAGATCTTCCTGCTGCTGTTCTCGCTTCTGAGCATCATCGCCGTCGGCGTTGTCAGCCTGTTCGCGATCGTGCGCATCGCAGCCCTGTAAGGACCGCTCATGCCCGCCTATAATATCGTTGACCACACATTCGACGTCGTCGTTGTCGGCGCCGGCGGCGCGGGACTTCGCGCCACGCTGGAATGCGCGCTTCGCGGCCTCAAGACCGCCTGCATCACCAAGGTTTTTCCCACCCGCAGCCACACGGTCGCGGCGCAGGGTGGTGTCGCCGCCAGTCTTGGCAACATGGGCGAGGACAACTGGCGCTGGCATATGTACGATACCGTCAAGGGGTCGGACTGGCTGGGCGATCAGGACGCCATCGAGTATCTTTGCCGCAACGCGCCGGAAGCGGTCTATGAGCTCGAGCATTTCGGCATGCCCTTCAGCCGTACCGAGGACGGCAAGATCTATCAGCGCGCCTTTGGCGGCATGACCGCCAATTATGGCCAAGGCATCGTCCAGCGCACCTGCGCGGCGGCCGACCGCACCGGCCATGCCATGCTCCACACGCTTTATGGCCAGTGCGTGAAACATGAAGTCAATTTCTTCATCGAATATTTCGCCCTCGACCTGATCATGGAAGACGGCGCCTGCCGCGGTGTGATGGCCTGGAATCTGGACGACGGCTCCATCCACCGTTTCCGCGCCCACAAGGTGATCATGGCCACCGGCGGCTATGGCCGCGCTTATCAGAGCTGCACCGGCGCCCATACCCAGACCGGCGACGGCAACGCCATGGTGCTGCGCGCCGGCCTGCCGCTGCAGGACATGGAGTTCGTGCAGTTCCATCCCACCGGCATTTTCGGCGCCGGCGTCCTGATCACCGAAGGGGTGCGCGGCGAAGGCGGCTATCTGACCAATTCGGAAGGCGAACGCTTCATGGAACGCTACGCCCCCAACGCCAAGGACCTGGCCTCGCGCGATGTCGTCTCCCGCGCCATGACCATCGAGATCCGCGAAGGCCGCGGCGTGGGTCCGAACAAGGACCACATCCATCTGCATCTGTCGCATCTGGACCCCAAGATCATCCATGAGCGGCTGCCCGGCATTTCGGAATCGGCGCGCATCTTCGCCGGCGTGGACGTGACCAAGGAGCCGATCCCGGTGCTGCCGACGGTGCATTACAATATGGGCGGCATCCCTTGCGCCTATACCGGCGAGGCGCTGACGCTTTCCAATGGCAATCCCGACACGGTGGTGCATGGCCTGATGGCGGTGGGCGAAGCGGCCTGTGTCAGCGTGCATGGCGCCAATCGGCTGGGCTCCAATTCGCTGATCGACCTGGTGGTGTTCGGCCGCGCTGCCGGCATCGAGGCCGCCAAGTCGCTGGAAGGCATCCACGGCCATCAGGAACTGTCCAGGAATGCCGGCGATGAGGCCATCGCCCGCTTCGACCATTTCCGCAACGCCAAGGGCTCGACACCGACCGCCGTCATGCGCGCGGCCATGCAGAAGGCGATGCAGGAGGACGCCGCGGTGTTCCGCACCGGGGAGTCGCTGGAACAGGGCCTCAAGCGCGTCGAAGCCATCTATGCCCAGCGCAGCGATATCGGCATCAAGGACCGCTCGCTGATCTGGAATACCGATCTGGTGGAGACGCTGGAATTCGACAATCTGATCCAGCAGGCGGTGGTGACGGTGGCGGGCGCGGTCAACCGCCAGGAAAGCCGCGGCGCGCATGCGCGCGAGGATTATGCCAGCCGCGACGACGAAAACTGGATGAAGCACACCCTGGCCTGGCTGGACGTGAACACCGGCCAGACGCGAATCGACTACCGCCCGGTTCACACCTACACGCTGACCAGCGAGGTCGAGTACATCAAACCCAAAGCGCGCACTTACTAGGGCGCGCGCCTGCTGGGCTGGGCGAACCCGAAACCCTCTTCGCGCGTTATCGTCCGGATAGATGACGCGCATTTGAGGCTGCCATGTTCATTCGTCTGGTTTTTGCCGCCCTGCTGCTTTTCGGCGCTGCAACAGGGGCGTTTGCCCAAGCCCAGCCCGCCCGGAAATCCACCGTCACCGCCGTCACCCCAACCCCCGACGACCGGGCGCGGCAATGGCTGGTGCTGGTGGATGACAAGAACTACGCCCAGAGCTGGAATGAGGCCGGCAAGGCCTTCCAGAATCGTCAGAAGAGCGAAGCCTGGGCATCGGAGGAAAGCGCGAAACGCGCGCCCCTTGGCGCCGTCGCCAGCCGGGACCTCAAGTCCGTCGATCTCAGCCGCAGCAATACCGCCGTCATCCGCTATGACACGGTCTTCGCCCACAAGGCCCAGGCGGTGGAAACCGTCACCCTCGCCTATGAGAATGGCGGCTGGTCGGTGACAGATTATTCCGTCAACTAGTCGCCGCAATCTGTTCAGATAAGGTTCAGGTGAAAGCCGCGAGTCTTTGACTTTCCGGCGAGGAGCGCCGAACGCATTTGAAAAGGGAGACAGACATATGGCCTTAAGGAAAATTCTTCTGACTGCCTGTGCGGCCACAACCTTGGCCGGCGGCACGGCCTGGGCCCAGCCGGATTGGGTGCCGCCGGGCAATGATCCGGCCGGCTATTACAGCAGCGCCGATCACAACGGCTATTACGACCGCGACGGCCGCTATCGCCACATCCGCTATGGCGACCGCTACAGCTATGGTCCGCCGCCGCCTCCGCCGCCCGCCTATGGCCCGCCACCGCCGCCTGCTTACGGTCCGCCGCCCGCGCCGGCACGTGACTGCCGCAGCGACAATCGCACCACTGGCACCATCCTGGGTGCGCTCGCCGGTGGCTTGATTGGCGGCTTCGCCAGTCATGGCAATGGCCTGGCCACCGTGGGCGGCGTGATCGGCGGCGGCGTTCTGGGCAACGTCATCGCCGGCGATATGGACTGCGAGGACCAGGCCCAGGCCTATCCGGTTTATGTCGATGGACTGAATGGCGATATCGGCCGGCCTTATGAATGGCACCGCGGGCCCAATCGCGGCACGTTCACCTCCACGCGCGAATTCCGCCGCGGCGGTCAGATTTGCCGTGAGTTCACCGAGACCACCTGGCGTGGCGACCATAGCAATACCCGCACCGGCGTCGCCTGCCGTGACAGGGACAATGGCGGCTGGCGGTTCGATTGAGTGACGGTCATGGCCCCGGCACACGCCGGGGCCATGAACTTGTGCCAACCTGTGGCCGAGCCACTAAAGTCCCCGGCAAGCGCCATGACGGGAGACCGCGATGAGATACGCCGCAGCTGCTTTTGCCCTCGGCCTGGGCCTGATGGCCGCAAGCCAACCCGCTTTCGCCGATGCCTGCAGTGGCCGCGACCATACCGGCGGCACCATCGCCGGCGGTGTGCTGGGTGGCGTGCTGGGCGGGGTTCTCACCCGTGGCAATGGCGTGGGCATCGTCGGTGGCGCTCTTCTGGGCGGCCTGGCCGGTAATGCCATTTCCCGCGATATGGATTGCGAGGACCGGCCCTATGCCGCCCGCTCCTATGACGAAAGTTTCCACGGTCAGGTCGGACGCCGCTATGAGTGGAGCCGCGGCCCCAATCACGGCTACATCGTCACCAATCGCGAATATTATCGGGGTCCCAGGCTGTGCCGCGATTTCACCCAGGTGGTCTATCGCCGCGGCCGCGAGTTCGACCGCAATGGCACGGCTTGCCGGCGTCGCGACGGCAGCTGGGAGTTCCTGTAGCAGACGCCGGCAAGCCTGTTTTTCATGGTCGCACGGGCTTACGCCTCGCTTCGCTCGCCGGCCCGATGCTCCGCTGCCGCCGCCGGGACGGCAGCTGGGAGTTCCTGTAGCAGACGCCGGCAGGCCTGTTTTCACGGTCGCACGGGTTTACGCCTCGCTTCGCTCGCCGGCTCGATGCTCCGCTGCCGCCGCCGGGACGGCCGCTGGGAGTTCCTGTAAGCGTCCAGTCAAGATTTTGTCAAAAACCTTTTATTTCCATGGGTTTTTGGCCTTGTCGCGCGCGTGGGCAACAATTGCGTAACCATTCGCCGTTAGGGTGACGCCTGAGAAATCGCGCGTTTTGAACATGGCCGAATCCTGGACGATCAGTGTTGGCGGCCGCGTCTATGGTCCCTATGGCCTTGAACAGATGCGAGGCTTCCATGCCGAGAACCGGCTGGCGGACCATTCCCTTGTCGCGCGCGCGGGCGAGGACCATTTCCATCCCGCCAGCGAAGATCCCGCGCTTGCGCCGTTGTTTCAGCCGGCGCCCGGCGCTGTCGAGCCCATAACCGATGCCGCGAGCGAACCGGCCCGGCCGCACCGCTTCGGGGCGCGCCCGGTTTCGCAAACCTCGGGCGGCCAGCTGGCGCATTTCGTCATCGTCGCGGATATGAAATCACGTTCCATCACCGGCTTGGAAGAAGAGATATTCAATTTGGGCCAGGCACATCGCTTCGGGCCCCAGTCCTGGGTGCTGGCCGCCGAGGCGCCCATCAACACCATCCGCAATGCCCTGGTACAGAAACTGGGCAAGCTCGATACCCTGTTCATCGTCGATGCCGTCCGCGACAAGGCGGCCTGGTTCAATTTCGGCCCCGAGACCGACACCCGCATCCGCAAGATCTGGAGCCGTCCGACAGAATTCTCCGGTACGGAAAAGCGCGCCACCAGACGCGCCTGACTGCTGCCCCGGTCACCGGGCAACGCGCTCAGTCCTGCCGGCGCAGTCCTTTCGCATAACGACGCGCATTGGCGACATAGATCGCCGCCGACCGCTCAAGACCCGCCGTCTGTTCCGCCGACAGATCGCGCACCGCCCGCGCCGGCGCGCCCAGGATCATCTTGCCATCCTCGAAGCTCTTGTCTTCGGTCACCAGCGCGCCCGCGCCCACCAGGGAACGCGCGCCGATCCGCGCGCGATTGAGCAGGATGGAACCCATGCCGATCAGCGAATCATCTCCCACATGCGCGCTGTGCACGATCACGCGGTGACCGATGGTAACCCCGCGCCCGATCGTCACGGGCTGTCCCGGATCGGCGTGAATGATGCTATGATCCTGAATGTTGGAGTTCGGCCCGATTGTGATCCATTCATTGTCGCCGCGCAGCACCGCGCCGAACCAGATGCTTGCACCCTTCAGTACACGGACTTTCCCGATCAGCACCGCGTCCGGCGCGATCCAGCATTCCTGCGCGATCTCAGGCGTCGCATCGTCGAGCGCGTAAATCGGCATGTGTTAACAACTCCCATGCGTCGCAATCTTGAGTCTGTTCGGTCTTGAGAATTTCACACAGCCATTCGCAAAAAACGATACCCTGAACCTGGGCGATGCGATTCGCCTGTTATCGGGGGAAAAGGCACTGGTGCACCTGGCACTGCGTTCGCCGAAAGAGTTCAGGGCCGGCACGCCGGAAAGCCCCTTCCCTTCCATCACCCTTCACAGCACCAGTCGGGAGTATTCATGGCCAAGCGCTCCATGCGTTCGAAGTCGCGTGACTCTGCCTACGCTCAAGAAAATGTGCATCCGCTTTTCCCCGGCCGCCCCAATCATCAAAACAAGGGCTGGACGCCGCACGATCCCGATGCCCAATTCCGGGATCGCAAATATGTGAAAAATGTCCGGGCCATGAGCCCGGCCCAGCAGCAGTTCATGGATGCGATCGACACGCAGAGCGTGGTTCTGGCGCTGGGACCGGCGGGCACCGGCAAGACCTATCTTGCCATCGCCAAAGCGGTGGAGGCGCTGGAAGCCGGCAAGGTCCAACGCATCGTGCTGTCGCGGCCCGCGGTGGAAGCGGGTGAAAGCCTGGGCTTCCTGCCGGGCGATCTCACCGAAAAACTCGCGCCATATTTGCGCCCGCTTTACGACGCCCTGACCGAAAGGCTGGGCACCAAGCGGCTGAAACAGATGCTGGCCGACGGCATCATCGAAATCGCGCCGGTCGCCTATATGCGCGGCCGCACCCTGAGCGAATGTTTTGTGGTGATCGATGAGGCGCAGAACTGCACCTATACCCAGATCAAGATGCTGCTGACGCGGCTGGGCTGGCGCTCCACCATGGTCTTGACCGGCGATCCGGATCAGACCGATCTTCTGCCCGGCATATCGGGGCTGGCCGACATCGCGGAGAAGCTGGAAAAGCTGCCCGATATTCCCGTCGTGCGGCTGGCGGAAGGCGATATCGTCCGCCACCCGCTGGTGGCTTCGATGCTGACGGTTCTCTGAAACCCCAAAATGGAAAAGGCGCGGAGATCATATGCTCCGCGCTTTTTCTCACACCAAACGGGCGGCCTCGATAACGAGCGCGCCCAGCATCATCGCCCAATAGGTCGCCAGCCCCAGCGCGAAGGCAAGGGCCCAGCGCGAGCATTCCTTCTTGCGGAAAGAACGGGTGGCGTTGTCAAACAGGACGCTCGGACCGGCCACCGCCATCACCCCGTAATAGGCCCAGCTTTCGCCGCCGCTTTTCGGCCTGGCCGCGATCAGGCGATACAGGTTGGCGACAATGCCCGACAGGGTCAGGCCGCCCGCGATCGTAAACATCACCAGCAGGAAATTGTGCATGGTTAGCCCTTCCTGCCGGGAAGCAGCGAAAGGATGGCCATCTCAAGCTTGGCCTGGGGGTGGGCCTGGTGCAGATCGACGGCCACGGCCCGCCAGCGGGGACTCAGAAGCTGGAGGTGACCGGTAAGCAGGGCGGCAAGTGCGAAGGCCGTGGTGGCGTGGAGGATCTGTGACATGTCCCGGAATGACGCGAATTGAGGTTTCCGGGTTACGCGTCGCAAGAATTGGGCAACCGGTTGGGCCAGAGCGTGCGAACCGCCGTATTGGGCGTGTTAAAACGGCGGGGTGGGCAACATGAGTCACGTGAACCAGAAGGACGATATCCACCGGCATTCGGGCTGGCTGATCCCGGGCCTCGTCCTTTGTGCCATCCTGTTGTTATCGGGGCTGTTTTTGGGCTGGTATCTGCGCCCCGGCCCCAGGCTTGCGGCCGCGCCAACCGGCCAGGTCACACTGGTGGACCTGACCGTGCACGGCCAGGCATTCACCATTCCCGCCAACTATATCCAAAGCCCGGCCGCGCGCGCCGGAGGCGAGCAGAACAGCGTCACACTGGCCGCCCTGTTCCCATCCTGGCACGGTTATTCGGACGATGAGGCGAAGGCTTTTTGGGGCAACGCGCCGGATTCCCCGGTGGTGCGGCTGTCGCTGCGGGGCGAGGCCAATCCGCTGAACGCGGCCGACCGGCTGGCGCGGATTTACCTGCCCTATGTCCTCGATCCCAAGGGGACGCCAGGCCCCTTCGGCCTGACCCAATATGGCTTTGCCCGGAATTCCGGCTATGAGCGCCAGGATCTCTTTGCCGGCGAAAAGGATGGCCGGCTGTTGCTGTTTCTGTGCGAGCAGCCGGCCCCGGAATTGCCCAGCCCGAACTGCCTGGCCACCGACCAGCCCCTGGGCAAATCGGCCAGCCTGTCCTGGCGCTTCAAACGCGCCTATCTGGCGCGCTGGCGCGAATTATCGGACGGGGTGAATGCGCTGATGGCGCGCTTTGAAAGCAAAAGCTGACCCGCAACCACCTGCCGGCGCCGTGGAGATTTTGCGGCGCGAGCAGAAGCGCCGGGCGACATGTACAAGCCGTACATGAGCGCAGCGCGACGAACACACGACGCAAAAGATCACGGCGCTAGCCGCGCGAGGCGGGCGCTTCCGGCAGATCCATTTCCAGGATCGCCATGTTGAAGGCATAGGAAATCTCGCCGTCTTCCTCGTCCTTGAACAGGACACCGACGAACTCGCCATTGACCTGGACTTCCACGGAATCCGGCTGCTTGGGCCGCTCGACAATGGTGATGGTGTCGAGACGGAACAGGTTGCGGAGATACTTCTCCAGGCGCCAGATTTCGCTGCGGGTCAAGGCCGGTTCCTCATCAATGGACGTGGCTCAAGTCGCATGGCAGGGCCGGCAGCGTCAAGAAGTGATGCGCAACCATCGCCGGCCTCGCTGGAGCACGGAATTCTGTTCGGACATCTCTCCGGCCGCTCGCCCAAGCTGGCTTAGCTTTTCTTGGCGAGCGTCAGCGAGCCTAGAAAAGCTTGCCCCTCTTCGAGCGAAGCGAGGGAGGCGAGGCGTTCGGCACTCAAATCGGTCCACCGGACCGATTTGACCGGCAAGCCGGTCGTGCCTCACCCCGTATTATCCGGCAATTCCTCGATGAAATGATTCATCTGCTGCGACGGATTTTCGCCGCAATCGCAATTGACCAGCTTGGCCGGCACGCCGACCGCGGTGCAGCCCGGCGGCACGGGCTTGAGCACGACCGAGCCGGCGCCCACGCGGCTGTATTCGCCGATCTCGATATTGCCCAGGATCTTGGCGCCCAGCGACAGAAGCACGCCACGGCGAATCTTGGGATGACGGTCCCCGCTCTCCTTGCCGGTGCCGCCCAGCGTGACATCCTGCATGATGGAGACATCGTCTTCCACCACCGCGGTCTCGCCAATCACGATACCGGTGGCATGGTCCAGCATGATGCCGCGGCCGATGATCGCGGCGGGGTGAATATCGACCGCGAATTTCTGTGAGATGCGGCTTTGCAGGAACAGCGCCATCGCCTTGCGGCCCTGGGTCCACATCCAATGCGCGACACGAAAACTTTCCAGCGCATGGAAGCCTTTGTAGAACAGGAAGGCATCAAGATAGGAATGGCAGGCCGGATCGCGCTCGAACACCGCCGACAGGTCCGCGCGCACCGCCTGGCCGATCGCAGCGTCGGCCGCCACCGCCTGGTCGAACATCTCGCGGATGGCCAGCGGGCTCAGGTCTTCGCTGCCCAGCTTGCGCGCCAGATGATAGGAGAGCGCCTGCTCCAGCCGGTCATGCTGCAGAATGGTGGCATGGACAAAACCCGCCAGCGTGGGCTCGCGTCCGGCCATGGCTTCGGCCTGCTGACGCATGGCCGTCCAGATCGGATCGATGGAAGAGACTTTTTCGCGGGGCGTTGCCATGAGGTATCCTTGAGGCCGTGCTTTTACCACGGAAGCTTGTAGAATTTCAAAAGGGCCGCAAACCGAGCATCACCTCGCCCCGTGTTAAGATAGGCCCGGTTCCCGCGCTTAAAAGGTCCCATGGCGCTGCGGCTCAAAACATTGCTGGCTATCGCGCTGGCCGGGGCGACGGCCTTGCCGGCCGGCGCTCAAGAGGTGGTCTGGACCGCTGTGATCCGGCAGGGCTTTCCGGACAATATTTATACCTGGCGTCTCAAACCGGATGGCAGCTATGCGGAGGCCGGCCGGGATAGAAGGACCGGCATGGCCATCCAACCCACCCTTTCAGGCCATTGGCGCATGACAGGCAGACATATGGTGTTGCACCAGGACGGCATCGATTATGTCTTCGACGGCGAGATCATGGGTGACGAATATCTCGGCACCGTCTATCTGGACGCCAAGCGCTTCTCGCGCTTCTGTGCGGCCCGGGGAACGGCGCCGCCCCGGACCTGTGCCGGCATGTCCGCGTGATGTCTTCTGAGTGAAAGTCCTTACCCATGTCCCACAAGCCCGAATTCAATCATCCCGCGCCACATGCCATCGACCTCCTGCTCAGCCGGCGTTCCGGCTCGGCCAAGGCGATGACGGAGCCCGGACCATCCCAAAAGCAGCTGGCGCAGATTCTGCGGGCGGGCAGCCGCGCGCCCGATCATGGCAAGCTGTTTCCCTGGCGCTTCATCGTGTTCGAGGGCAAGGGCCGCGGACGCGCCGGCGACATCCTGGCCGAAGTGATGAAGGCCGAGGGCGAACGCGAAAAACAGGTGGAGGAAGAACGTGGCCGCTTCCTGCGCGCCCCGGTGGTGATCGGCGTGGTTTCTGCCGCCCGCGAACAGCACAAGATCCCGGTCTGGGAGCAGGAACTTTCCGCCGGGGCGGTATGCCAGAACATTCTGATCGCGGCGACCGCGCTGGGCTTTGTCGCCAACTGGCTGTCGGAGTGGTACGCCTATCACCCTGCCGTCAAGCACCGGCTGGGTCTGAAGGCTGGCGAGCGCATCGCCGGCTTCATCTATATCGGCACGCCCAAGGACGAACTGGAAGAGCGACCCCGTCCCGACATGGACGCTATCGTGACGGTTTTCTAAGCCGCGAACAGAAAGCTGTAAGCGAAGATGGCCGCCGCGGTGGCGGCGAAGCTGATGACGACAGGCCAGGAATCCATAATACCCTCCGGAACCTGACTTAAATGGTTGTTCCGGATGGGCCTTCAATCTGCGTGAAACGCGGGGCTGGTCAGCGTATGCCGATCAACTTATGCGTCTGAAGGCTGAGACGCCATTGTGGGTTTTTCAGGCAATAATCCGTCGCGCGCTGCGTATTGGCGGCACGATCCGGATTGTCCATCGGCTGCAAAAAGAAATTGCGGAAGTCCTGGCCGGCATAACGCTCGGGCGCCGCGCCGGCCTGCGGATAGATCAGCTTCAACTCGTCGCCATGCTTGAGCTTCTGTTCGGCATCGGCCTTGGGACTGACACAGATCCAGTCGATACCGGGCGGTGGCAGCAAGGTGCCATTGGTCTCGATGCCGATCTCAAAGCCCAGGTCATGCAGTGCCCCGATCAGCGCCTTATCCAGCTGCAGCAGCGGCTCGCCGCCGGTGCAGACGACATAGGGCTTTCCCCTGGCACGGTCGGGCCATTGCGCAAACACCGCCCGCGCCAACGCGGCCGCGTCGGCGAATTTGCCGCCGCCAGGACCATCGGTGCCGACAAAGTCGGTATCGCAGAAACGGCAGACCGCTTGGGTCCGGTCCTTTTCCAGGCCGCTCCACAAATTGCAGCCGGCAAAGCGCAGGAACACGGCGGCGCGCCCCGCCTGGGCGCCCTCACCCTGCAAGGTGTAATAGATCTCTTTGACGGAATAGGTCATGCGGTCACGTATTTCGCGTGGCCCGCCGCGCGCAACGCGCAGGCTGGGCATTGGCCGCAACCATATCCCCAGGCATGGCGATGGCTACGGTCGCCTTCATAGCAGGTGACAGTGTCTTCCACGATCAGATCCACCAGCGCCTTGCCGCCCAGTTCTTCCGCCAGCCGCCAGGTCGCGGCCTTGTCGATCCACATCAAGGGCGTGTGCACCTTGACCTCGCGCGCCAGGCCCAGGCTCAGGGCCTTGGCCGTGGCCTGGACGGTTTCATCGCGGCAGTCAGGATAGCCGGAGAAATCGGTTTCGCACATGCCGCCGATCAGCTCGGCGATACCACGCCGATAGCCAAGGGCCGCGGCAACCGTCAGGAACAGTATGTTGCGGCCCGGCACGAAGGTGGTGGGCAGGCCGCTGCCCCCTATCTCGATCGCCATGTCATCGGTCAGCGCGCTGCCGCCAATGGCCTTGAGCACATCCAGCGGCAGAAGATGATCATCTCCCAGACGCTTCGACCAGTCGGGAAAGGTGGTGCGCAGCTTTTCCAGGATATGCGGGCGCGCTACCAGCTCGGCGGCATGGCGCTGGCCATAATCGAAACCCACGGTTTCGACACGGTCAAAACGATGCAGCGCCCAGGCCAGACAGACGGTGGAATCCTGTCCGCCGGAAAACAGCACAAGTGCGGATGTCGCCATGGCGGGGTGTTACCCTCGCCAGCCGTAAAAATCTAGGGTGCGGAGCGGTCCGCCAAAAGCGGACGAAATGGTCCAGCGGACCATTTCGAGGTCCATAGCGACAGCGTATGGACAACGCCGCGAGCACAAGCGAGCGGCAGTGGTCGCGAGCCAAAATCATGCAACCCGCGCCGCGTCCGGGTATTGGCCGACACGCGTTGCCGGCAGGGCGATGGTGACGGTGGTGCCCTCGCCCACCGCGCTTTTCAGGCTCAGGGCGCCGCCATGCAGTTCCGCCAGCGCCTTGGAGATCGAAAGCCCCAGGCCCGCGCCTTCAAAACGCCGCGCCAGGCTGCCGTCCAATTGGCGGAAAGGCTCCATCGCCGCGGCGATGGTTTCCTGCGCCATGCCGATGCCGCTGTCTTCCACGATCAGATGCACGCCGCCGTCCGGCTGCAGCCGGGCAGCCAAGCGCACCCATCCGCCTTCCGGCGTGAATTTCAGGGCATTGGCCAAGAGATTGCCCAGCGCCTGGGCCAGGCGCCGCGGATCGACATGGAGCGACGGCATGGCCATGGGCACATCAATCTCGATGGGGCGCTTGTCCTGGGTCAGGCCGCGCGCCAGCTTGATCGCGCCTTCGGCCACATCCAGCAGATTCTCCGGCCGCGCCTCGAGGGTCAGAAGGCCGCCTTCCAGGCGCGATACATCCAGCACATCATTGATCACAGCCAGAAGCCGGGTTCCGCTTTTGTGAATGTCGCCCGCATAATCGCGATAGCTTTCATGCCCCACCGGCCCCAGCATCTCGTCGCGGATGATTTCGGAAAAGCCCAGCACGGCGTTCAGCGGCGTCTTCAGTTCATGACTCATGGCGGCCAGGAACGCCGCCTTCATCTTGTTGGCGATCTCCGCCTGGCGTAGCGCCGCGCGCAAGGTACGTTCCTGCTCGAACTTGTCGGTGACATCCTCAACCGTGCCTTCGTAGCAGAGCAGCGCGCCCGACCAGTCCCGCACGGCGCGCGCATTTTCCGATATCCAGATGCGGCGTCCGGAGCGATGATGGATCTCCGAGACAAAGTTGGTGACCACGTCATTGGCCTGCATCAAGGCGCGAAACTCGTCGCGCCGCCTGGGATCGGCATAAAGCTGGACGCTGATGTCGGTCAGGCCGCTGATCAGGGCTTCGGGAGTGGCATAGCCATAAATGTCGGCCAGCGCCTGATTGACCGCCAGATAATGGCCTTCCGGCGTGGTGCGGAAAATGCCTTCCACCGCATGATCGAAGAAGGCGCGATAGCTGGCCTCGCCGGCGGTGACACGCCTGCGCGTGTTCTCGGCCACGCGCTGCAACAATGCGAGCATTGCGCTCAGCGCCGCCAGAATGATCAGTCCGGCAATGAACTGTCCGCCCAGATTGGCCACCAATCCCATCCCCACGATCACCCCGGCGACAAAGACGGCGAGCGCCAGCGCAAGGCCGGGTGAACGGCTCTGTCCGGGATTGTCCATGGCGTCGGTCAAGGATGGCATCTGGATCGATCGTGCTGGTGGAAAAGTCTTCGCATCGCCCATGGTGGTAGCGGAAAAATCTAAATGCCCAGTTGAGGTTACGGGACCTCCTGGGCGCGGCGGAAAGGCCCCGTCTTCAGCTTTTGTCAATCTTCATGGCAAAGGGGTTAAGTTGACGCGCCTTGCGCCCGTCCGGAGGGCCAAAAGCGCACCGAAAGGCGGCGATTTGCCTTGCAAAGGTGCAATCCGCCGCAGAGTGATTGTCCGCAAGCGCACTTTGTGTTTGATTGCCTGCTTCCGCAAAATCCTTGACCAAAACAAGAAATGGCCCTGTTCGAGACCATCCAGCCTTTGTTCGTCCTTTCCGGTTTCGCCGTCGGATTCCTGGTCGGGATGACCGGCGTTGGTGGCGGCTCGCTGATGACGCCGCTGCTGATACTGTTGTTTCATGTTCACCCCGTCACCGCCGTGGGCACCGACCTGATCTATGCCAGCGTCACCAAGACCGGCGGCAGCCTCGTGCATGGCCTGAACAAGACCATCGACTGGCGCATCGTGCGGCGGCTGGCGCTGGGCAGCCTGCCCGCCTCGCTTCTGACCATGACGTTGCTGTGGTTGCTCAAGATCGACCAGGCCTCCTACAGCAGCCTGGTGACCAAGATCCTGGGCGTGGCCCTGATTTGCACCGCGCTGGCGCTTCTGTTTCGCCGCCGCCTGCTTGCGACCTATTCGCGCCGCATCGGCGTGTTGAGCGAAAGCCAGACCCGCGCCTTCACCATCGCCACCGGCGTGTCGCTGGGCGTGCTGGTCACGATCTCCTCGGTGGGCGCGGGCGCGCTGGGCGTCACCGCCCTGCTGCTGCTTTATCCCGAGCTGCCGGTGGTCAAGATTGCCGGGTCCGACATCGCCCATGCCGTGCCGCTGACCCTGGTGGCGGGGATGGGCCATCTCATCAGCGGCGGCATCGACAAGGGCGTACTGGTGTCGCTTTTGTGCGGTTCCCTGCCCGGCATCGTGCTGGCCAGCCTGTTCGCGCCACGCCTGCCCGACCGGGCCCTGCGCATTGTGCTGGCCACAACCTTGGCCATTGTCGCCATACGGTTGCTCAGTGCCTGACCGTAAAAGTCTGCCGCCACGGGCCTGGCAACGGATGCTGAGCGGGCGGCGCCTGGACCTGCTCAATCCCAGCCCGCTGGACATCGAAATCGCCGATATCGCCCATGGCCTGGCGCGGGTGGCGCGCTGGAACGGCCAGACCAAGGGCGCACATGCCTTTTCGGTCGCTCAGCACAGTGTGCTGGTGGAGCGTCTGGTGAGCGAACTCAATCCCCGCCTGTCGCGCGCGGCGCGGCTGATGGCGCTGCTGCATGATTCCCCGGAATATGTGGTGGGCGATCTGATCAGCCCGTTCAAGGCGGCCGTCGGGATCAACTACAAGGCGCTGGAGGAACGGCTGCAGGTGGCGATCCATCTGCGCTTCGGGCTGCCGGCACAAGTTTCCATTCCCCTGAAGACCCTGTTCAAGAAGGCCGATCATCTCTCGGCCTATTTCGAGGCCACCCAGCTGGCGGGCTTCGAAGAGCCGGAGGCCCGCCGCCTGTTCGGCGCCCCGCCCAAGGCGCTGAAGACCCCGCGCCTGACCCCGCTTGGCACGGCGGAAGCGCAAAGCCAGTTCCTGGAGAGATTTCACCGTCTTTACGCGTCATAGTGCTACAAACGCGCCATGCCCAGGCTTCTGGTTTCACCGCTCTCCAGTCTTGAAGAGGCAATCGCCGCCCATGCGCCTTCGCATCTGGTGAGCCTCTTGTCGCCCGAGCATATGATCGAAACCCCGGCCGGCTTTCCCGCCAGCAGGCATCTGAAGCTTGGCCTTAACGACATTGTCGATCCGGCCGCCGGCACCGCGCCGCCGGGACGCGCCCATATCGACGCCCTGCTGGAATTTTCCCGCGGCTGGGACGCCAGACAGCCATTGCTGATTCATTGCTGGGCCGGCATCTCCCGCTCCATGGCTTCGGCTTTCACCATTCTGTGCGACCGGCTGGGCGAGGACCGCGAAATCGAGATCGCCCGCGCCATGCGCAAGCGCGCGCCCCATGCCCAGCCCAATCGCCTGTTGGTGCGTCATGCCGATGAGGCGCTGGGCCGGGACGGCAGAATGCTGGCCGCGCTCAATACCATGGGACCGCCGCTGGTGGTGGAGGAAGGCGTCACCACCGCCTTTCCGCTGGTGGGTTTATGAGCCCCAGGGAAACGGTATCCATCGGCCTTTCCGCGGCCATCGTGGCGGTGGAAGCCGACCGGCCGTCGGTGCTGGTGGTGGCGCATCAAGACGGCGCCGATGCGCTGCCTTTCGGCCCCTTCGATCCCGCCCATCATCGCACCCTGGAATCGGGATTGCGCAAATGGGTGGGCGAGCAGACCAAGCTGGACCTGGGTTATACCGAGCAGCTCTACACCTTTGGCGACAAGGGCCGGCACCTGTCATCCGGCGCCGGCGGCCGCGTGGTTTCGGTCGGCTATCTGGCCCTGACGCGGATGGTGAGCGAAGCACCCGAAACCCAATGGCGTGGCTGGTATCATTATTTTCCCTGGGAAGACTGGCGCGACAGCAAGCCGGCGATGATCGACACGACCATCCTGCCCGCGCTGAAGAGATTCGTGAAAGAGGCACCCAACGCCGAAACCTCCGAACTGCGGCGCGAGCGCGTCAATGTCTGTTTCGGCG
>DASZVQ010000158.1:0-66183 GCA_035547275.1 Rhizomicrobium sp. | reverse complement strand
AGATGATCAGTTATGATGGGCATACTTGCCGCGACGCGGTAGGAAAAGTCGAAGCTCTGGCGGATTACAATCAAAATCTCCACGGCGATCCGCCGGGTTATACCTATAGCGTGGATTATGACTGCCCCAGCTACCGGCATTTCTTTTATCCTGGCATCTCCATAGGTAAACGCTGTGACAAGGCGTTCTTCCTGCGTGATGGCATGGCTTTCGGGTTGCGCAGGAAGCATTGACGTTGCTCGTGCCCTCGAACAATCAGCCTGTTGTCGTTCGACGGTCGAATTCCAGGCCGTCAAGCTCGCCGATGTGGAGATTTCGCTGCGCCACGTCGATTATGCCTTGTTTCCCAGCCTGTGATGGGTTGGCCAAGCCGCCGAGCTTCTGACATTCGATATGCGCGCCGTGGGCGACGCGCCACGGCCTGATTGATTTCGCGAGCAAAGCTGACCCAAATCCGCCACCGCGGATTTCAACCCTTCCCACAAAGGGTGGGTGAATTCTTTAACCCAACCTAAGGAACAAGCATGACCATCGAGAACGGGGCCGCATCGGCGGCCGCGAACGATCCCGATATGGCGGATGGTCCGGATGATTCGGGTGTGCCCTATGGCTGGCATCCCGAAGGCATCATGGCCGGGGTACCGGCGATGAATGCGGCGGCGGGGCAAAGCACGCTGGGTGGGCTGATGAGCCCGGAGCAGATCGCGGATGTGGATTGGGGCGAGAATGAAGCACCCCTGGCGAGCATGGGGGCCGATGATATCGGCTCCGACGGCGGCCAGCAGCGTGCAAGTCCCCCCGACGCGGTGTCACCTGTCGAGATCGCGTCGGCCCAGCCGGGCGGCAATGGCGCAAGCCCGGCCGCTGGAGACACCAGTCCCGCCGCCAATGGTCCCGATCGCGGCTTTCATTCCGCGACCGGCGGTAAGGTGCTGGCCGTGGGCTGGGAAAACCCGCAAAATCATCAACAGGGTTATGGATATCGGATCAAGGTTCAGGGCGATAACGGCCATATTTTTACCTACGGCCATACCGATCCCGGCTCAGTCGAGGTTCAGCCCGGCGATCAGGTTGAGCAGGGGCAGGTGCTGGGAAATTACGGCGACCCGACCAATGGGCGTTCGAGTGGCCCGCATACCCATTTGGAAGAGCGGGACCCTTCACAACCGTTACAGCCGGAGTATGCTCCCTATATTCACAATTCGCGCGCGGCGGGCGCGATCATCGATCCCACCCCCTACGCCGGGATTGTGATGCCGGGTGGCAGCATAACCAGTCCGTTCAAGACGCGCACATTCCAGGGCGGACAGGAATTTCATCCGGGCGTGGATTTGAGCCGGGGGCGGGGGCATTGATGCGGATTGCGTGGTCGTGTGTTGCGGTGGTGCTGATGTTGATCTGCGTGCCGGCGCAGGCGCGGCAGACCCTGGCCGAGGGCGCGTCGCCCGTGAAGTGGAAGTGGTATTATACCATCTTCGGTGGCGCGTCCTATTTCCCCCCGACGGTGTTCTCGGGCATGGCCACCATCACTCGCAAGGGTTCGTCCTTGCAGGTCGAGATGCAACTCGATCCCAAATTGTTTGATGACAAGACCAATCTGCCGGTCTTTCATGGCGTCATACATTCCGATGGCCAGGTGGACGGCGTCATCGATGGCATGATGACGGAAGCAGACCCGAGGCCGGTGCATGGCAACTACCACAGCATCAAGACCGGGCCCTGCCTGACGGAAACTATAGTCCTAGAAGAAAATATGAGCAGGGAAGACGTGCTGGTGTTTCATCGGGGTTCGCCCGCCGGATGCGGCCTGGTGTGGTGAAGATCGCGGGATGACTATCCCGTGACAGAGAACTTCTCTCGAGATTGAAAAAGACGGGCCGTGAGCGACGCCGCACGGCACGGGTGATTTCGCGCGTCTCCAATCAAAGGAACAAGCATGACCATCGAGAACGGGGCCGCATCGGCGGCCACGAACGACCCCGCCTTGGCGGATGATGAGGCCGATGCCGGCCGCGAGACGCCGGACGAGGTCGAGGTGACCTATAACGGCAAGAGCTATTCGCTGCCGCCAGAGCTGCGCGATGCCTTGCTGCGCCAAGCCGATTATACCCGCAAGACCCAGGAGCTGGCCGGCCAGCGCCGCGCCTTCGAGGCCGAGCGCGAGGGCCATCGGCGCGAGGCCGCCACCACGCGCGCGCATCTCAAGGATGCGGCGCGCATCGTGGCGCTGAACGATCACCTGATGCAGCTGGACCGGATCGACTGGCCGCGGCTTCAGGCGCAGGACCCGGCGCGCGCCGCGCAGGCGTGGCAGCAGCGTCTGCAGATGAAGGATTTGCGGGACCGCGCGGCCCGCGCCTGGATCGAGAAAGATCGGGCAAACGCCACCCAGGCGCAGCGGGCGACCGCCAGGCGCGCGGGCGAGGCGCATGCGCATCTGTCGCGGCTTATCGCGGACTGGTCGCCCGGCCTGGATGCGAAGCTGGCGCGTTATGGCACCGAACAGGGGCTTTCGCAAAGCGAGATCACCGGCGCGGCACTCCAGAACCCCAACTTCGTTCGGTTGCTGCATAAGGCGCATCAGTTCGACGAAGCCGCGAAGCGTGACAAGGCAAAGCAGACGTTCGATGTGGCGCAATCGGCTCGGCCGGTGACGTGTGTCGGCGGCGGCGGGGGAACGGCATCGCGCCGCACCACCGACGCCAGCGGCGACACACTAAGCACCGAGGAATGGGCCAAGCGCGAGCGCGAGCGGATGCGCCGGCGTTAAACCCTCAATCCCCTTAAAGGAACCCCATGTCCAATACACTGCTTACCCCCACCCAGGTGACGCGCAAGGCGCTGATGGTGCTGCATCAGAAGCTGAACTTTGTCGGCACCATCAATCGCGGCTATGACGACAGCTTCGCCAAGGACGGCGCCAAGATCGGCAACACGCTGAACATCCGTGTGCCCAACCAGTATACCGTGCGCACGGGCCCAACCCTGTCGACCCAGGACACGACCGAGACCAGCGTGCAGCTGCAGGTTTCGACCCAGAAGGGCGTGGATGTGAATTTCACCTCCAACGACCTGACCATGAGCCTGGACGATTTCAGCGACCGGATCATCGAGCCGGCCATGGCGGTGCTGGCGGCCAATATCGAGGCCGACGCCATGAACATGGTCAATGATGTTTATCAGCAGATCAACAATCAGGGTTCGGCCATCACCTTCAACAATGTGCTGACGGCCAGGAAGCGCCTGGTCGACAGCCTGGCGCCGGTCAATGACCGCACCTGCAACCTGTGCACCCAGGACAATGTCGACCTGGTGGATGCACTGAAGGGCCTGTTCCAGGATTCGACCAATATCGCCAAGCAGTATCGCGAAGGCTATATGGGCCGCACCGCGGGCTTCGACTTCCTGGAGAACACGCTGTGGCCGACCCATCTGTCGGGCACCGAGAATGGATCGTCGCCGACCTTTGCCGTCAATGGCGCGAACCAGACCGGTTCCAGCATCACGGTGAGCAATGGCTCGAGCAAGACCCTGACCCAGGGCGATATCATCACCTTTGCCGGCTGCTACAGCGTGCATCCGGAGACCAAGGCGGTGTCGAGCCAGCTGCAGCAGTTCGTGGTGACGGCGCCGGTCGCAAGCACCGGCACGGTCATTCCCATCAGCCCGGCGATCGTGACCAGCGGCGCCGCCCAGAATGTGTCGGCTTCGCCCACCAATACGGGCGTGGTGACCAAGGTTGGCACGGCGTCGCAGCAGTATGGCCTGTCGCTGGCCTATCAGAAGAACGCCTTCGCCTTTGCCACCGCCGACCTGATCATGCCCAGGGGCGTCGACTTCGCGGCGCGCGAGGTGCTGGACGGCGTGTCGATGCGCATCGTGCGCCAGTACGACATCGTCAACGACAAGTTCCCCTGCCGCATCGATGTTCTGTATGGCTACAAGACCATCCGGCCGCAGCTGGCGTGCCGGTTGGCGAACAACTGAGCCCGACAACCGGGATGAAGGGGCGGTGCGGCCGGCAATGGCCGCGCCGCCGCTTTCTTTGATGCAGGGAGACTGCGATGGCAGAGGCCGATGATCTGGTGCACCGGCCTTGGCCTGATCAAAATCTGGAGCCAATCTTGTCGGGTAGCACAAATCAGCCTAGCTGGAATCCCGATGGCGTCCTGGGTGGGATCGCGGATTTGAATCCGCCCTATAACAGCCTGGACATGCTGATGACGCCCGAGGAACAGGCGACAATTGCGCCAGTTGATGCAGGCGATCCACCTCCGACGATTACCGACGGGCCAGGACTGATAGCCCAGGGGCATCCCGCAACATTGGATCAGGGCGATCCAGTGCTTCCAGTGGCCCCGCCCGGCGTAGACGTGAATAAGAACATCCAACGAGCGGAGAAGACGATACCTGATCCCGGTTTGTCGACAAGGCCACAAGCCTATGGTCTCATGTTCCAGTTATTTCCCGATGGGCATGAAATGGATTACAAAACACAAGGCGATCAGTATCGGGACTTTGGCAATTTCAATTATGGCGCGTTCGGTTCCGCTCTGGGCCTTTCACCTTACGAACTTCACACTGGTGCGGGTATTCAGCAGATGCGGTCTGGGACTTGGTCGCCGTCTTACGGGTTGCCCGGACTGTTCCCGCCCGCCGGCGACAACCCACGTGACTATGAGATGATAGATGAAGGCATTCAATATTATCAGACGCATAAGGGAAAATAGGGTCAAGGCCGTATTATTGGTCTTTGTACTCTGTCTGGTTGGCTGTGTGGCCTGTCTGGCCAACGGTGGTCTCGACGATCGCATCAGGGGCAAGGTAGTGCAGGAGCTGCCCCAGCCGGGCGGAGGCTTCACGGCCATCTTCACCAAGGACACGGGAGGATGGGCGACGAACCCTATCTATTACCGGCTTTATCTGCGGTGGCCTGAAACTGGATATACCAAGCTGGTGTTTTCCGTGACGGACAATGATGCCGACCCCAAAGTGCGTTGGGAAAGCGCGGATGCTTTGGTCGTGCACATGACATGCGGCACCATCATGCAATATCAGAACATGTGGGAATTTCGGCTTAAGAACGCCAAAGGCTATCCGGTTTTCATCGGCCTGGAGGGCAATCGGCTCTGCAAGCATTTCGATGGGCATGTTCCGGGCCTTTAAGGGCTGATCTTTCATTCTGACGCACCGCGATCACTGTGCGATCGCCATGGTGTCCTGGCGCGCATTCACGACATCAATTCAAAGGAGACGACATGGCGCTTGACGGCAGCTAAAGCCAATGTCGGACTGACGAAAGGTCAACAGATGACGCCGGAGGCCAGTATCAATAGCGGCCTGGACTGGTTTCGGCTCAAGGCCGACCATCTGGCGAACCAGAACCCTTCGGCGGATGTAAAGATGTCCGATGCGCTCAAGGCCTATAACGGCAATACAAAAACCGATCCCAGTGGTCTTCCGCACAACCAGAATTATGCTAATTCTATCCTGGGCAGGGCTGGGAACGGCGATTGAGAAGCTGGCACACATTCTTCGTATTGGCGGGAGCCATTGCGGCGTGGCTGTGCGTCGGGCCCAAGATTGCTGAAGCGAAATATCCCGATGGCATCTACAAAGTTCTGAAAGCCGCCCGTTTCCACTTTGTGGATAGGGACGACGCCCGTCATGCCTGGCCGGAAGGCGAGATCTTTGTCGGTGGCCACCAATATGAAATCTGGGGTTTCGAATGGCAGGATGCTCGGGCCAATACCGCGAGTTATCCCTCGCACGACAATATCCTGGTTTTCGAGCAGAGACCCGATGGTCTGTTCTATCTGGGCGCATACGATGTCCATGATGCCCGGGTGAGCATGGAAGCCCGCGCCATGCGGTTGATATATCCGCCGCATGGCGTGATGGATGCGGCGCTTGCCGAAGACAGGATCGCGTTCGACGATGATGGTCCGCCGGCGCAGGTCCGGCTGTTTGGCGCGGTGCACAAGTTTGTCCGTCAGAACGTGCTGTTTCCGGTTGGCTGGAACGCGCCGGACCATCATTCGGGCGTGTGGAAGCTGCTGATCGACAATGGCGACTCGTGGATGATCAACAGCGATGCCCGCATATGGCCGGCCGGGACGATAGCGGCGAATGGCAGGCAATATGAAATATGGGGCTATGCCTGGGAGGAGACGCCAGAAACAAAGGCCGCCAGTACCGAGCATGCGCACTACCGCCTGCTGGTGCTGGAAAGAAAGGCAAAGGGTCTGTCTTTGCTCGGCGAATACACCGTGAGCGGTATGCCGTTTCATGTGCGCGGCAGGACGGTGAAGTTCGATTATGGCAAGGGCGGCGCCGGGGCGGGTGGCGATACGATCGACTTTTCAAATGGCCCGCCCGGGTTCGTCCTGCTTGCGGGGGAAGAGCGCAAATTTGCGCCCGCTTCGCATAACGTGAGCGCCGGACCCTATTAGGGCGCTGCTCGCGCACGCACGACGGGCGTTTTGCCCGCAAATTTCTCACATCTGAATATGAAGGAGGCGACATGGCGCTTGACGGCAGCTATGGCGGCTTGCAGGCCAGCGTTGCGGATTTCCTGAACCGCGGCGACCTGACGGCGACCATTCCGGATTTCATTACCCTGGCCGAGGCGCAGATGGCCCGCCGGCTGGTGGCGCGGGCGAACGCCGGCATGGCGGTGCCGCGCCGGCTGATTGTGCGCGCCGACGCCGCAATCGCGCAGGCGGCGGAATATGTGGCGGTGCCAGGCGACATGCTGGGGCCGCTGGATCTGATGCTTCAGGCCACACCGCCCATCGAACTGGACTACCTGGACCCCGCCAATCTGGAGCGCGAGAAGGCGCGGGCCGTGTGGATGGGCGCGCCCAAATTCTATAGCGTGGTGGGCGGTGAGCTGCAGCTTTATCCCGCCGCCGACCAGGATTATGACGCCGAGCTGGTCTATATCGCGCGCACGCCGGCGCTGAGCGATGCGGCGCCGACCAACTGGGTCCTGCAGGATTATCCCGACGCCTATCTGTATGGCGCATTGGTGCAGTCGGCGCCCTATCTGCGCAACGACGCGCGTGCGGAGTTGTGGGGCACACTTTTCACCGCGGCGCTGGACGATATGTGCAACGCCGATCCCATGCCCACCGACCGGTCGCGGCTACGCACCGCCTTTCCCGCGCTGATGCGCTGGGGACGGTTCGGCGCCTACGACATCACTTCCGACAGCTGAAAGGGTTTTCATGAGCGCGATCCAATTCAACGCCACTGGCACCAATGCCAGTGGCAAGACCACCACGGCGCCGCGCGAGGTGTCTTCCGCCAATCCATTGCCCGTCACCGTGGTCAGCGGCGGCGGTGGGGGAGAGGGCGCGGTGACCCTGGCCGATGGCGCCGATGTGACTCAGGGCTCGCAGGGAGACAGTGCCTATGGCGGCAGCGGCGGCGCCAGTGTGGTGTCGCTGCTGAAGGGACTTTATGCCAAGCTGCTGGCGGCGGCGGCCTATGTCTCGCCCAATGGCAAAGCCATCACCACCCATACCACGCTGGACAGTCTGCTATCGGATGACTTCGGCGGCACGGCGGTGAACACATCCACCACCTGGGACGTCATCAATGGCGGGCTGCCGGCCATCGTGTCGGGCGCGGCGGTGAGCGTGATGGCGGCCGCACCCGTTCCGGCGTTCAGCCAGGCCAGGATCGGATCGGGCATCACCGGCATGACCGACAGTGTGTCGGCGTCGACATTGACCGTGACCATGGGCACGACCCTGGGCGCGGAGCGCTGGTATTTGTCGCAGAAGGTGTTCGCCGGCAAGGAGGATATCTTCATCATCCTGTCGCGCTCGCAGGCCCTGGCGCAGAACGATCTGTTCATCGGCCTGGTGGAGGTCGATCCCGTCACCTTCATTCCGCTGCTCAATCCCAATATCGCCGCCGATGGCAATGGCGCCGGCGAGTTCACCAACCGGGGCGGGGTGCAGGTACTGGCGACCGCGACCGCCGGCCTGTTCACCGCCCAGGCCATTGGCGACAGTTCGTCGGGGATCGCCAGCGGCAATGCCGGCACGTCGATCACCGGCATGAACACGGCCCAGGAATATCTGATCGAGATCGACAGCCGCGACATCATCGTTTCCAACGCCAATGCCGATTCCGTGTCGGCCAAGGCGGCGACGGCCTCGCGGGTTTCCACCCAATGCCCCAACGACACGCGGCTGTACAAGCTGCTGCTGCGTTTCCGCAACACCGGCACGCCGGGGTCCAGCACCACGGTCGCGGTCAACCGCATTCTGGTGGTCGACAATTACGAGCAGCGGGTGCAGATCAGCACGGCGGAGGGCGATCAGATCGGCAGCAAGGCACTGGGCGTCAATGTCGTCAACACGCCTGGCGTGAACGCCAACGTGACCGGCGGCAATCTGGCGCTGAGCCCCAATGCCGGCATCGGGCCGACCGCGATGCATAAGCTGACATCGGCGGCGACGACCAATGCGACATCGGTGAAGACATCCAACGCCAATCTGTGTGCGGGTTCCTTGCGCAACCGTGCTGCTTCGGAGCGGTATTTCAAATTCTATAACAAGGCATCCGCGCCGACGGTGGGGACGGATATACCGGTCCTGACCATCGGGCTGCCGCCTGCTTCGAGTATGATGCTGGCGGATTTTACCGGCGCGGCGGGAATACGTTTTGGCAACGGCATCGCCTATGCCATTACCGGCGCCTATGCCGACAGCGATACCACCGCGGTCGCCGCGGGCGATGTCGATGTGAATCTGGTTTATAACTGAGGGCATCATGGCGAGCTTCACCAAACTCAACTGTTTCGTCGCCGATCTGGCCAACAAGGTGCACAATCTGGGCGCCGATGCGCTGAAGGTCATGCTGACCAACACCTCGCCCAGCGCCGCCAACCTGGTCAGGACCGATATCAGCGAGATCGCGGCCGGAAGCGGCTATGCCGCGGGCGGGCTGGCGGTGGCGATTGCGTCGTCCAGCCAGACGGGTGGCACCTACAAGCTGTTGCCCAGCGCCGATCCGGTGCTGACGGCGAGCGGCACGGTGGGGCCGTTCCGCTATGCCGTGCTGTACAATGCGAGCGCCGCCAGTGGCAATCTGATCGGTTGGTGGGATCGCGGCACCTCCATCACCCTGGCCTCGGCCGATACTTTCACCGTCGGGCTGGACCTGGCCAACGGCGTCCTGCAGCTGAGCTGATGCCCGCCAATTATGGACGCGGCGCTTATGGGGAGGGGAATTATTCCGCCCCCACGGCGACAGTGTTGACGGCGACTGCGGGCGCCTATGCCGAGAGCGGGCTTGTGTCTGGCCTGACCTGGCAGGCGGGCACGACCGCGGCGCAGGGCGGATTTGGGCTTGTGGGCCTTTCCTGTGGCCTGCGGGCGGCGTTCGCAGCCGCGGCGGCGGTGGGAGCCTTTGCATTGGCGGGTCGGCTGGCTGGGCTGCCGTGGGGCGCGCTGGCGGCGGCGGGCGAAGGCGTCTTTGCCCTGGCAGGTCAGGCTTCATTTCTGATGGCCCAGTGGACCGTTCAGGCCATGCCGGGGACGACGGCATTGATTGGGCAACAGGCCACAATGTTGCCGGGTGATGTCTGGACCCGGGCGCCTGACGATGCGGCGAGCTGGAGCCCGATAGGCGGGGACGCCGATCCTTGGGCGCGCGCGTCTTCGGATCAGAGTGTTTGGACCCTTAAATAGAGAGAGTGCGATGACCTCCACCAATCTTGGCATGACCATTCCGACCGTCGGTGCCGATACCGACAATTGGGGCAACGATCTCAATACCGATCTGGGGCTGATCGATGCCTTTGCCGGCAAGCTGATGCCAGGTCCGGAAGTGACCTTGGCGTCGGCGGCCACCACCGACATCGGCAATGCGGCGTCGACCGCGGTGGCGATTTCCGGCACCACGACCATTACCAGTTTCGGTAGCGTGGCCAACTGTGTCCGTTTTGTGCGGTTCACCGGCGCGCTGACCCTGACGCACAATGCGACGAGCTTGATATTGCTGGGAGGCGCGAGCCGGACGACGGCGGCGGGGGATGTTGGCATTTACAAGTCAGATAGCTCCGGAAATTGGCGCGAGATTACGTTTAATAATCAGGATGTTTCAAAAAATGGAAGTCCGCAGTTTGGAGCTTTGACAGTTAATGGCAACGGTTCGTTCAGCGGCAATCTTAACGTGGCCGGTTCCGGTGGCATTTCCGCCGCGTCAATAAACTGCACCGCTGGGGATGTTCAGGTATCGGGCTTCGGCTTCACAGCTACCATGGACTTCAATGGCAGCATTCTATCCACCAGTGGCAATGGTATCACAATGCGCGCCTACAGCGGCGGTGTATATTTGGCGAACGGCGCTACCTCTTGGGCAGCCGCGTCGTCACGTGCAATTAAGACCAATATTCAGCCGATCACTGATGCGCTCGCGACAGTTAATAAAATGCAGGCTGCACTTGGTAATTATAATTCTGATGAGGTGACCCATCAGCTTCGGCCATTTCTCTTTTATGAAGATGCGGTGGAGTATTTTCCCTATATCGCCACTTACCGACCGGCTAACAAAGTCAACGATATTCACCCGGAGACTGGCGAAGTATTGGCCACTAACGAAATAGGCGAATATAAAGGTATTATGTACGAAACCGCCGTGCCGCTCCTGTTCGCGGCCATTCAGGAACTGACCATGCGTGTTGAGGCGCTGGAAGCCCCGCGTTAAGTTATGGCCAGACTCCCGATAACTTTGTCCCCAGGTCTCTTCCGCGATGGCACGCAATATCAGTCCAAGGGCCACTACTATGATGCCGCGCTGACGCGCTGGTATGGCACCGCCCTTGGCCCGGTCAATGGCTGGCGTCGGCACTCCGCTGGCGCCGTCACCGGCATGGCGCGTGCGGCTCTCGCCTGGCATGCCAACAATGGCCAGACCTGGCTTGCCATCGGCACCCATTCCGCTCTTTTCGTGATGGACCGCGGCGGCACACTCACTAACATCACGCCGTCGGGCTTTGCGGTGGGACTTGCCGATGCCAATGGCGCGGGCGGTTATGGCGGTTCGACCTATGGCTCGGGTACCTTTGGCACGCCCAGGCCTGACACCAGCCTGATCGCCGACGCCACACAATGGACGCTCGACACCTGGGGCGAGGATCTGCTGGGCGTCAGTCCCGATGACGGCAAGCTTTATCAATGGATGCTGGACACCGGCACGCCAGCGGTACATGTCGCCAATGCGCCAGGCTGCACCGCGGTCGTCACCACGGCCGAGCGCTTCGTTTTCGCGTTGGGCACCGACGATCCGCGCACCGTTTCCTGGTGCGATCAGGAGAACAACACCTTATGGACGCCGGCATCCACCAACCAGGCCGGCAGTTTCCCGCTTCAGACCAAGGGCCGGCTTTTGTGCGGCTGCCGCGTTAAGGGCGGCACCTTGCTATTGACCGATCTTGACGTCCATCTGGCCACCTACATCGGCGGCACATTCGTGTATGGCTTTGACCGTGTGGGCGACGCCTGCGGCGCGATCTCGCGCCAGGCCGTGGCCGCCTTTGACCAGCAGGCCGCCTGGATGAGCCCATCCGGCTTCTGGCTATGGAACGGCGGCGGGGTGGTGCCGCTGGATTGTCCGGTGATGGATTACATTCGCCAGGACATCAACTGGCAGCAGATGTCCAAGATCGTGGCGACCGTCAATTCCGGCAGTTTCGAGATCGAATGGCGCTATTGTTCCGCGTCATCGATGGAGATCGACCGCTGCGTGGTCTGGCAATACAGGGACGATTACTGGACCATCGGGCGTGCCGCGCGCACTTGTGGCGTGGACGAAGGCGTGTTCCAGTATCCCATCCTGGTCGATGCCAGCGGTGCGATCTGGGACCATGAGGTGGGCTGGGATTATGGCGGGCTCGCGCCTTACGCCAGCACTGGCCCGATCGAACTGGGCAATGGTGACCAGATCATCCATGTGCTGGGACTCTACCCTGATGACGCAACGGTTGGCGATGTCACCGCCTCCTTCACGGTGCGGCGCAATCCCGATGATGCCGGACAGGTGTTTGGGCCTTTCGCCCTGAGCGGCAAGACGGACTTGCGCTTTTGCGGCGGCCTGGTGGAGATGACCATCACCGGCGCGCGCAATACCAACTGGCGGTTCGGTAGCCCGCGTCTGGAAGCCATGCCGGGGGAGGGACGATGAATCTGCCCAAGCCACCCGCGCAGTACGATACGACCGATCAGTCCCAGATGCGCCGCATCCTGGAAACCGAGGACAAGAAGAATCTCAAGACCGGCCAGGTGCTGGACAAGATCTTGCTGCGTGACACTGCCACCGGCGCGGTGGTCAGCTTGACCGTGGCGCATGGCGCCGTCGTTATCGCGTGACTTTCATCCCATGAGCGGGTTTCAGGGCGAATGGGCCCGCTGCCGCGACTGGATCGCGGAGGCGCTGCCTTATTGCGGCGGTTTCTACGGGATCGGGGATATCGAGCGCGCCATTGCCGAGGGCAGGATGATCTTCCTGCCCGGCCGGCACTGCGCCCTGGTGCTCGAGATCTGCGCCTATCCGAACGGCAAGGCGCTGAATGTCTTTGCCGGCGGCGGCGAAAAAGGCGGCAGAACCGTCAAGGAATATAGCGAGAAAATGGACCCGTTCATCACCGCCTTCGCGCGCAACGCGGGCTGCAAATGGGTCATGCATCACTGCCGGCCGGGCGGCGAACGTGTCGGTCTCGGGCTTGGCTATCGCAAGCTTTGGTCAGTCATCGTAAAGGACATATGAAATGGGCGGTTCCAGTTCCACGCAAACCTCCACCACGGTCGATCCCCGGCTGATGGATCTCTATTACGGCAACTATGCCAATGCGCAGCAGAATGCCGCGAATTACAGCTATGTGCCCTATACGGGCGAGATGGTGGCGGGCTTCAATCCCACCCAGCAGCAGTCGTTCCAGAACCTGGCCGCGGCCGCCAACGATCCCACCGCGTTGAATGCCCTGACCAGTTCCATGAATAGCGTGAACGGGCTTCTGGGCTATCAGGCGCCGACATTGACCGCGGGCAGCGTGAACGCGCCGACCTATTCCGCGGCCCAGCTGGCCGGCACCGATCTGTCGCCCTATTTGAACCCGTACCAGAATTCCGTCATCAACAGCACCATGGCGCAGCTGAACCAGCAGCGCGGCCAGCAGCAGGTCGCCGACAATGCGGCCGCTACCGCCGCGGGCGCATTCGGTGGCGATCGACAGGCAGTGCAGAACGCCCTGACCAGCCAGTTCTACGACCAGGATGCCGCCTCGGCGCTGGCGAATCTGAATTCGGCCAATTATACCCAGGCCCAGCAGGCTGCGCTCGCCGATATCGCGGCGCGCAATCAGGCCAGTCAGTTCAATGCCACCGCCGGTCTGAACGCGGGGGAATTCAATGCCGGCCAGAATTTGCAGGCCCAGCAGGCCAATGCCGCGAACGCGCTGTCGGCGGCACAGCTTCGGGGCAATGCCGCAACCCTCAACGCCGGGCTGGGCCAGGACTATCTCAATCAGCTGATTCAGCAGGGCGGCATCCTCAATAATATCGGCGCCCAGCAGCAGCAGCTCCAGCAGGCGCAGGACGATGCGGCCTATCAGGAATTCATGCGCCAGATCTCAGCGCCTTTGCAGGCGCAGAGCATCCTGAACCAGTCTCTGGGCATGATCCCGCAGCAGACCACCACCACCAGCAACACCCAGAGCAGCCCGGGCATCGGCGGCATCCTGGGCGGCATCGGTTCGCTGGCGCTCGGCATCGGAACAATGGGGACGGGCACGTTGGGAAGCGCGCTGCTGGGCCCCATGCTCGGGCTCGGCTCTTCCGTCGCAGCTGCACCTTCCGGCATTGGCAACATGGGCGCTGGGATATGGGAAATTTGACGAGCGATCCCGGTGCCGCGGATGGTGATATGTCGTGGGCGATTCAGGCGCCCGCCATTTTGCCCAATATCGCCGTCAGCCCGGACGATCCCACTTACCAGGCGCCGTCGATCATGGGTGGGGTGGATTTTTCCGGAAACGATCTGCCCGTATTGGGCGGCGGCCCGTCCGGTTTTCCGGATGTCGCGGGAAAGATCTGGAACCTGCCCAATACAGTACTGGGCCTGGCCTATGGCGGCGCGGGTTATCTGGCCGGACAGGTCAATCATGCGTTGAATGGACAGGACCTGGCGCCTGGCATCCAGTTCGGCAAAAATGCCATCTAGTTCACCAACAATCCTTTTGCCGGATTGGGGGCGATTACGCTCGGCAATACCGAAGTGTTTGGTGGCAGCCCCAGCGATACGGTCAAGGGTATCCCAATGGGACAGCATGAAGAGCAGCATACCTATCAGGGCCAGCAGCTGGGGCCGCTCTATCTTCCCTCAAATCTTCTTGGTGGGCTTGCTGCGGAGGTGTTAGGTGGCAACTGGCACGATCCCCAGAACTGGAATGAAACCGGTCCGCAGCAAAATCCGCCCGTGCCCTGGCCGAAATGAGGTGAAGATGCGGTACGTTGCCGTTTTCGTGGTACTGATGTTGGTCTCGGCCGTGCTCGCCGCTTGCGAGCGGATACTGGACATAGACCTTCTCAACAATACCGGCGACCCAATCGCGGTAAGAGCTGGAGGAGACTCTATCCCCGTCGCGCCAGGACGATCCGGTGAATTTCACTATCCCCAGTCCGAGGCGAACTGGACGCTGCTGATCTCGGCCGGAGCCTGCGAGTATCTTTATCAGCTTCCCAGGGCGCTTAAAATTTCTCCCGATCTCATGGACCGTGGCATAACCCCCAGGGCGCAGGTGGAACGGGATTTCAGCATCTGGCTTGTACCGTCGAATGCCAGCGGCGTTGCGGATGTTTCGGGCCCGGCTTCGCAGCAGGACGATGGCTTTCCGCTGCGCCCGGTATCGCGGACTTGCCATTGAGGTTGAAGCGCGTGATCGCAGGCATCTGAATTCCCAATTCATCAGCATGCGAGGCTTCCCGCCTTCCAATCGGCGGTTGCGCCGAAGAACAGGATCGGCATTATTGTCATCCATGATCATTGCGCGTCTTTTTTATCCCGGGACGTTGGCACGTGCGGCGGCCTGCAACAAAACCCGCCTATACCCTGGCCACAACGGGGCAGGAAAGCCTCTCGCTTTGGCGATTGCAATGCTTGCTTTTCTGGGTCTGGCGGCTTGTTCCCTGAGCCAGAAGATAGCTCTCTATAATGATGCGGACACCCCGTTGACCGTCCGGATTGCGGGGAAATTGATTTCAATCGCGCCTGGCCAATCCGCCGCATTCGCATATCCGCAATCTTCCGAAAACTGGACGCTGCTGATTTCGGATACGGCGTGCGAATATCTCTACCAGCTTCCCAGATCGCTGGACCACTATCCCTGGAAGGCGATCAAGGCTTATGACGATCCCATCATGGCTCAGGTGGAGCGCGACCATGCCGTCTACCTCCTGCCGCCGAGCGCCGATGGCGTTGCGGATGTTTCCGCCCTGACATCAGGACAGGTGGATGGCTTTCCGCTGCGCCCGGTGTCGCGGACCTGCCATTGAGCTGCTGATTTTTCCAACATTGTGAGGGTGACGTGGCACGCATCAATGCCGCGGGGCTTGCGCTTGTGAAAGCGCAGGAGGGCCTGCGCCTGCAAGCCTATCAGGATGGCGGCGGGATATGGACCATCGGCTATGGCCACACCAAGGGCGTCAAGCCGGGTGACACGATCTGTGCAACGCGAGCCGAGATGCTGCTGGAAGCCGATCTGGCCGAAGCGGAAGCCGCGGTCACCGATCTGGTGCGCGTGCCTTTGAGCGACAATCAGTTCGCCGCGCTGGTGGACTTTGTCTTCAATGAAGGCGCCGGCGCTTTCGCCGGCAGCACCCTGCTGAAGAAGCTGAATGAAGGCGGTTATGCGCTGGTGCCGGCCTGTCTCAAATCCTGGATCTTTGTCGATGGCCGGATTGCGTCGGGGCTGGTCAGGCGCCGCGCCGCAGAAGCCGCATTGTGGAGTGAGCCATGAAACTCGAACTGGTCGATGACGCGCGCCGTTTCTGGAAATGGGCATCGGTGCAGGCGATGGTGCTGGCGGGGGCGGTGCAGGGGGCCTGGGCCGCGTTCGGGGACGACCTGAAACAGAATGTGCCGCACTGGCTGGTGACCGCCATCACGCTGGGGCTGCTGGCGGCGGGCATCGGCGGGCGGCTGGTCAAGCAGACATCCGGCGAGGGCGGTTGATGCCGTTGTTCCTGGTTTCGCTGCTGGGCTTTGTCACCAGGCCACCCGGTTCGTATCTCGCTATCGCGGGCGCGTGTGCCGTGGCGCTGTGGGGATATGGCCAGTATGAGTTCGGCCGCGGCGAAGCGGCGATGCGGGCCGCGCAGGCCAAGGCCGTCACCCGGATCGTCGACCGGCAAAGCCGCATCACGCTCAAAGTCAGCCAGACATTCGACGCGGTGAAGATCGCCGACGCGGCCGCCACCCAAAAACAGCTTCAGGAGGTCAAAACCCATGTCTCTGAAAAGGCTGATGCCGATTGCACCGTGCCTCTTGGTTTTGTGCGGGTGTTCAACACCGCCGTCCATGGCCCCATTCCCGGCGCCGCCGCCGGCGCTGATGATACCCCCTCCGGCGCTCAGCTCTCTGACGTGGCGCAAGTCACCGTCCAGAACGACGGGCAATACGACCAGGTCGCCGACCAGCTGAGGGCGCTGCAGAACTGGGTGCGCCAGCAGCAGGCGGCGCGGCCATGACAGCGCTGCGTGCCGAAGGGGCCGACCAGCTGGCGCGCGATGCCGCCGCCAGGGCGCTGGCCTCGATCGAGGCGCATGAACAGGTCTGTGCCGAACGCCAGGGCCATATCATTCAGGGCCTGGCCGAGCTGAAGCAGGATGTGAAGGGGCTTTATTCGCGCTTCTGGCTGGCGGCGGTCAGCCTGATCACCATTCTGATGAGCGTGTGCGGCAGCCTGATCTATCTGATTTTAAGTCATGGGCGATAGCAGAGGAAGAAATGGGAAAACCTACCGTTCAACTACCGGATTTGCCTGATACGTGGGACATTGATCCCAGTTCGATTCCGGGGCTTGACCAGAATCCTAATACCGTCGCACAGACGGCATCTGATGCCGCGAGCGGCGATGGTGGATCGCCGGATTTCATTCTGCCCGATGGCAGGCGGTTGGGGACAGTCATTCAGCAGCGGCGTGCCGCCCTGCAAGACGGCATGGCGCAGCTGCAAAACGACCCGTTGTCGCTCGACAGTGGGCTTGGTTATGCGGCCGGGCAGTATGCGGCGACGGTCTGGCCCCATGGGCCGATGGATTTCAAGAACCAGTACCAGGGGCAGGGCGATCCCGATCAGTTGGCGAGGGCCGGAAACTTTGCCTATTATGCCATCGGTTCGGGGATCTTTCCGGACGCCATGCTCGACGCCGGCGCGACCGGATACCACCTCTACAAGACCATGACCGATCAAAATCGCAAGGATCAGAGCAGTCCGTTCGGCCCGGACGCTTCCGCGCAATCGGTGCGCGACCGGGCGCTCGCCTTTGGCGCGAGCCTGAAATGAAATATGTCGCCGCCGCGGCGTTCGTCCTTTTCCTTTTGTGGATGTGGATTCGGTCGCCGGCGCCGGATTACGTGAACACGTTCAAGACACCGCTGCCGGGTGTCACGCTGACGTTCGAGACCTGGTCCCTGCCGCTGACGTCGGACTTCAACCGCCTGGTGGTTCATTACGAACACAATGGCAAGAAGGACTCCCGCTTCATTCTGGAAGGCGAATATGCGCGGTTCTACAGGTATGTGTGGGTAGGCCCGCAACGGCTGGAGCTTTGCTGGAAAAGCGGCGCTGTCTGGAATTTCACCAACGAAGTGGATTTGCGGGCAGGCGGTGGCGAGCAGAAGTTCCATGTCGCGTTGCGTGAAGACTGCACGCCCTGATTTTTCCCGGCGCGCGAACCATGACCCTGAAGCTGACGCCGGACATGCTGGCGGCGGGGTATGATTTCCTGCGCACCACCGAGCCGTTCCGGGCCTGGCGGCTGCCCGAGGCCGAAGAGGTCGGCTTTCATGTGGTGCGCGACGCCCGCCTGTCCGCCGATTTCACGGTCGAGGAGGGCATGCCGCTGATCCGGGTGAGCGAGGCGCATAACGGATTGGCCGGCACGCTTCTGGCAACGCTGGCGCATGAGATGATCCACCTGCGCCAGCATCTGACCGGCGACCGCGAGCATCATGGCCCGCGTTTCCGGCGCATGCGGGCGCGGGTCTGCGCCGTACATGGATTCGATCCAAAGACATTCTGACATTCGAGGCTTTGTGCTCGCCGGCTGCTCCCTCCCGGCCGGCTGGAGTGCGTCAGCGCCGGCTTTCACGCGGCGCGGCCTCGGATGCGGCCCCGGTGACCTGCGTGCCTGTGCGCGCGCGGTCGCCGGGGCTTTTCTTTTATTTACCCAAAGGAGCTTTTGACGATGAGCGATATTGGCGGCAGCGATAGCCAGGACAGCGACGCCCGTGATCCCAACCAGCCCGTGAGCGTGTTGGGCAATCTGCCGTCGCAGTGGAGCGTGACGGGTGATGACCCGGACACTCCCATTCTTCCTGGCTATGCGCCGAAAATGCTGGGCTGACCGGCGTTTCTTCGTGGACCCCGAAACGACCTGTTGCGACAGACGGGAGCGACAGACAAGCTGCTGTCGGGCGATCTGGACGGCGCAATCTTTGCCGCTAGTCGGCAATGGTCCGGCATGCCCAACCAGGCCGAAACCATGACCGACAGCAAAGGGCGTAGACGGGGTGTCGATGTCAATGGTAATGCCACTGTAACCCTGGACCAGACCAAGGCCAGCTATCAGAAGAATCTTGGACCGCGATAGAAGCTGACTGTCCCGCGCATTGACGCTAGGCTAGCACAACAATCGCGGGGAGGGTCTCAGGTGTTCCGATTTTTTCTGGCAGCAATCATCATTT
The DNA here is from genome assembly GCA_035547275.1 of Rhizomicrobium sp. Lineage (GTDB taxonomy): Bacteria > Pseudomonadota > Alphaproteobacteria > Micropepsales > Micropepsaceae > Rhizomicrobium. The sequence goes on along the minus strand of DASZVQ010000158.1, from coordinate 47,203 downwards.
TTTGCGGCCCCATTGTTGCTTCGGCGACGGAGACTTCACTGCAGAAAGGGCAGAGCTTCTTCTTCGCGCGCGCCGCGCTGCTGCACGAAGGCTGGAAGCCGGTCGAGACTTCCGAAAATGAGTCCAATGGTGACGGTCATATCCTGCATTCCTGGGGAGATGCTGAACCGTTTTACAAACATGGTTACAGGGAAGTGGGGTCTTGTACAGGCATGGAGGCCGATTACTGCCATTTCAACTATCGCAGGGCAGATCGGTGCCTCTTTCTGGTTACGGCGGGAGAATATAGTGCGCCGGGCGCGCGCAATATGCCCACTGTGAATAACTGGTGGACATATCCCTTGCTGGCAAAGCGCAGTTGCTCAGACGACGCGGCGCACACGGTGAAATTCAAGCAGTTCGGTCAGCACAGCTTTCCCTAATCGCCACTATTATCCACGTCAGAACCTGACCGGCGACCGTGAGAATCGTGGCCCACGTTTTCGTCGTATGCGCGCGCGGGTTTGCGCCGTACATGGATTCGATCTCAAAACCTTCTGACAAAGACATTCTGAACATTTGAGGCTTTGTGCTCGCCGCGTTCGTCGCTTGCAATGGTCCGCAGGACCATTGCATCCGCTTCGCTCCTCACTCCTCCCGGCCGGCTGGAGTGTGTCAGCGCCGGCTTTCGCGCGGCGCGGCCTCGGATGGCCCCGGTGACCTGCGTGCCTAGCGCGCGGTCGCCGGGGCTTTTCTTTTATTTACCCAAAGGAGCTTTTGACGATGAGCGATATTGGCGACAGCAGTGGCGCACAGGACGGTGGCACTTACGATCCTGGCCGGCCCATCGGCGTGTTGGGCAATCTGCCGTCGCAGTGGAGCGTGACGGGTGATGATCCGGACACTCCCATCCTTCCCGGTTATGTGCCCGGACAGTCCAGCATTTTCGGCGATGCGTTCAATCCGCGGCCTTGGACGCTTGCGGACAGCAGCCTGAATTTCTTCGTGGACCCCGAAACCATGAAGACGATTGATTTTGACGGCACCGCACCGCCGCAAACTCCGCCATGGCTTGACGCCTCCAGTGGAGCCGCGGAGGGTCAGAGCCAGCCGCAGCCAAGTGGTGATGGCGATTCCTATACAGGTCTGACGCCTTGGCAGCCGGATACGTCAGATGGAGGCATGGCGGGTGGGGCAATGCCATCTCCGGCGAATGGCGGCAAGGATGGCTGGGTACAGCTTCCCCAGCCAGGCGACCTGGAAGCGGGCGAGGGTGGCTCGGGCTATTACACTTACGGTACGGACAAGAGCGGAAAGCCAGGCACCGGCCCCAATGCCCAATGGGGTACGCCAAAGACCATGCAGGTCATCGGTGCGGTTGCCGGTAAGCTGGCGTCGGGCGACCAATACACGCCATTGGTCGTGGGCAATATCAGTTTGCAGAACGGTGCGGATTTCTCAGGTCCATATGGTCACAGTGGCCACACGGATGGTCTGGGAATAGACGTGCGGCCGGCGCGGACCGATGGGGCGCAGACGCCCGTCACCTATAAAGATCCCGCTTATGATCAAGCGGCCACCCAGCGGCTGGTCGATGCATTCCGTTCGACCGGTCAGGTCAGCAGGATATACTTCAATGATCCCCTGATACACGGTGTACAGCCTTTGAGAGGCCATGATAATCATCTGCATGTGCAGCTAAAGCCGTGAGGACCGAATGCCCGGGACGAAAAGCAATGAAATGGTTTTTTCGCTTGCGATGTCTTTGGTGGCTGTTTGCTGGCCGGGGATTGCATCGTCGCAAGATGCCACGCCGCGAAAATTTTCTGGCCAATACTCGTTTTATAGCGGAACACCGGGCGAATGGGCGATAGCCACAAAAAAGGATACCAAGGTCGCGATATCTGTCGACGGCCCGCTGGCGGCCCGTATGTTTCAATCCATGGGTAGTGCCGCGACGCAAAGCGGTTCGTGCGTAGATGGAGAGGTGACCCGGATTCGTGACGAACTGATGTGCACGCGCAACAAGAACACTGGAAAAGCCGAGTGTTATTTCGGCTTTGATCTTCATACGGGAAAGTCCGTCCTGGGCACGGACTGCTAGATAATCGATCCAATGCAATATCCGCCGACGACGCCATAAGGGAGGGGGAATGAACGCGCGAACGGTGTTTCTGGCCGGCCTTGCCGTGGCGCTTTGCAATTCGGCGGCTTATGCGAAGGATTGCGAGATACGATCGAGTGAGCTGGACGCCTTTGCCCAGTACCGGCGGGGACCACTGAAGGCCATGCCCAAGGGTGTGAAACGCCTTCCCCATTGCGCGGTTTATCCCAAATACCATGCCTATGACTGCGAATTCGTCGATGCCGAGGGCACGCGCTATCTCGCCGCCGATAATGATATCGCGAAAATCGTGCGCCGGGCGCGAACCTCGCGGAATTTGCCGCTGTCCTATCCCCTGAAATTCGGAATGCCGGTTGAGAGGCCCGAACCCTGTCAGCGATGGACCCGAAAATCGATTTCAGCGTCGCCGGAGAAAAGGGAAAGGGCTATGAGATCGATACCGGGCAATGCCTGCGCAACAGTCTTGGTGTCGAGTATTGGCTGAACGCGCGTTTCGGCAAGGATGGCAGGCTGAACCGGCTGGAAGCCGCGTTTGAAACGGCGGAAGATTAGCAGCTTCCAAGCCTGCTGGAATTTGCCCCGGTGACCCGCAAGAAGCGGGTCGCCGGGTTATTTTTTGGGCGCGGTATAGCTGTAGCGATAGGTCCAGCGCTTTTCCTGGCCCGGCGCCACATCGATGGCGATCATGGGTTCGATCGCCTCGACCTTGTCGATGGAAAAGACGTTCACCCGGATCAGCGGCTGGTCGCCCGTCACATGAACCCCGGCCCCGGTCGCCATGTCGGTGATGCGGAAGTCATAATCGGCCGCGGTCGCGCCATAGCCGGTGATGGGAAAGGAAATACGCTCCTTCGGTCTTTGCGGTCTGACATAGGTCAGCGTGCCGCCGGCGATACGGATCAGGCTTGGATCGGGCGGATTGGCGGCCGAGACCGCGAAGGGAAAGGCGATGCGGATGCCGTCATTGCCCGGCACCAGCCGCAGGAAGTTGTGGTCGTATACGGTGGTGTGGATCGCCGTCTTGCCGGTGTTCTTCAGCACATGGCTGATCACCAGTTCGTTCTTGCCGGCCACCAGCTCCAGCGTCTTGGAATAGACATAGGCGATGCCCGCGTCATCCAGCGTCTGGATATAGGTCGAGCTGCGCGGGGTGATGCGGGTGGCGCGTTGGCCGCCATCCAGCAGCCTGTAATGGCGATAGTGATCGTAAGGCGCGGTGTCGGGTTGATAGAGAATGCCCACCCCGATCTTGACGAAATGGCTGCCGGCGGTCGGGGTGAAATCGACGGGGGCGAATTCCTCCACCGGGCCGATCGCGGCGCTGTCGGGGCCTGCCACCACCTGGCCGGCCGCGTCATAGGTGTAATCCATCACATCGGGAGCGATGGCGTCGAACCAGGGGCCATAGAATTGCCGCCCGTTCAGCATCAGGCTGAAGACCTGGCCGGCCTGGTCGAAGCGGGTGCCGCGATAAAAACCATGGGTTCCGTCCGTGGTGCCCAGCCTTGCCGTCATCAGCACATTGGAGATGTCGCGGTGCGGCGAGGTCGACAGGGCGACCGCGACGGGCGTGGAGATGGTGGGAACGGGCTGCACCGGCTGGGCGGCGGCCGGCGTGGCCAGCAACGGGGCCAGGGCAAGAAATCGTTTCACGGAAATGCCTGTTTCGATTCCGACCTACTTTGAATCGTCAGGACCATAATAGTCCAGCGTATGGGTCCAATGGGTAGCCGCGCCCGGCGCCACCTTGACGTCCATGTAAGGCTCGATGCCCATGATGGAAGGCACCGACCACCAGAGCAGCCGCGTCACCGGCCTGTCGGCGCGGATGCGCACGCCATAGCCGGTCTTGGTTGCCGTCACCTTGAAGTCGTTGTCGGAAACCGCGTTGGTAAAACCGGTGAGGTCGCTGGCGACCTGTTCCTCGCCGGTCAATCCGCGCAGATAGGTCATGCGGTCGCCGTCGAACTTGACCACATCGGCGGGCATGGGCCGCGCATTGCTCAGCTTGAACGGCGCCTGAAGCTCCACGCCATCCTCGCCGGGGCTCAAGGTCATGAAATGATGATTATAGACCGTGGTGTCGATGGGCTTTGGGCCGGTGTTGCGGAGATTGTCCTCGATCTTCAGTTCGGGCTTGCCCGGCACCAGCACAACCGTCTTGGTGAAGACATAGCCATAGCCGCTGGCGGGATCGCTGACGGTTTGCGTGAAGCGGATGCTGTTCCTGGTGACCGTGGTGGTGCGCTTGCCTTCATTGACGATCGGATAGGTGTGGAAGCGGTCGTATTTATCGGTGTCGCGCTTGAGGATGCCGACGCCGATCTTGAGAAAACGCCCATTGGGGCCCGCGGCGTCGAAACCATTCTCGCCGAATTCCTCCACCGGGCCGGCGGCGAAATTGTTGCTGTTGGCGACCAGCCCATCCTTGTCATAAGTGAAATTCCTCACATCCGGCGAGGTCTTGACGAACCAGTATTGGCCATAGTCATGGCCCTTATAGGTGATGTGGGTGATCATGCCGGCATGATCGAAGCGGGTGGCGCGATAGAAGCCGAACGGCACCGGCAGATAGACCTTGGCCGAGACGATGCCGTTGCTGATGGTCTTGGACGGCAGATTGTCCAGCACGCTGGCGGGCGAGGTGTCGGCTTCGTTGGGAGGGATGAAGGGCGCATTGCCTTGAGCAAAGGCATGGGGCACAAAGGCCGTGGTGGCGAGCAACGCGGTGAAGGCAGCGATCTTCATGTCTTGTCCTTCCTGTTTTGGTCGTCCGGTCCGAAGAAGTCGTAAGTATAAGTCCAGCGCTTGGTCTCGCCCGGCTTGAGCGAGATGGCGATATAGGGCTCCCAGCTGAAGATGGTGCGGATGGACCAGAAATTGATCCGCGCCAGTGGCTGGTCGGCGCGGATGCGCTGGCCGAAGCCGGTCGCGGTATTGACCACCTTGAAGTCATAATCGCTGGCCGAGGTGCCGAAACCGGAAATCGGGCTGGTGACGCTTTCGCCTTCCTTCACCGCGCGCAGATATTTCAGGGTGTGGCCGCTGACCTGGGCGGCATCGGGCTGAAGCGGCTTGCCCGCCACCAGGTCGAAGGGCGCGGTCAGCTCGACATGCGCATTGCCCGGCGAGAGCGACAGGAAGTTATGGCAATAGACCGATGTGTCGATCGGCTTCCTGCCGGTGTTGGTCAGCACGTGGCTGATCACCATCTCGGCCTTGCCGGGCACCAGCCGCACCGTTTTGACATAGCGATAACCCCAGCCGGTGTCCTTGTCGTTCAGGTCCTGGGTCAGGCGCACGCTGGTCTTGGTGGCGCTGAAGCCGCGCTTTCCTTCATTCACCACCGGATAGGTATGGACGAAGTCGTATTCCGGGGTGTCGCGCTTCAAGATGCCGACGCCGATCTTCAGGAATTTTCCTCCCATGCCCGCTTCATCGAAGCCGATTTGGGTGAACTCCTCGGCCGGGCCGGCGGCGCCGCTGGCGGTGGACACCGTGACCTGATGGTCGCGCCAGGCAAAGTCGTGCACCAGGGGCGAGTAGCTGGAAAACCAGTATTGGCCATAGTCGGTGCCCTTGTAGGTGGCGTGCGCCACCACCCCGGCGCGGTCGAAACGGGTGCCGCGATAAAAGCCGTTATCGCCCGGCAGATAGACCTTGGCGGAGACGATGCCGTTGGAGATGTCCCGGTGGGGCAGGCCGTCCAGGGTGCTGGCGGGGATGACACTGTCAGCCGGGACGGAAGCAGGGTGATTCTGGGCCGAGCTCGCGCTTATAAACACCGCGAAGATCGCGGCCGAACCCATTGCGGCCGCAAGGTAATTTCTTCTTCTGGATGACATTTAAGCCCCTTTTGCTTCCATCGCCGTCCCCTTGTATGAGGACTGGTCCCTTTGGCCACTTCTTATATAGCAGAACATGAAGCGCGTCCTCATCACCTCCGCCATCCCTTACGTCGCCGGGGTCAAGCACCTGGGCAATCTGGTCGGCTCCATGCTGCCGGCCGACATCTTCGCCCGCTACTGCCGCTCGCGCGGCTATGACACGCTGGCGATCTGCGCCACCGACGAGCATGGCGCCCCGGTCGAGCTGGCGGCGCTGGAGGAAGGCACGCCCGTGGCCGACTATGCCGCCAAATGGCATGCCGTTCAGAAAGAGCTGGGCGATCGTTTCGCGCTGAGCTGGGACAATTTCGGCCGGTCTTCGTCGCCCCAGAACCATGAGTTGACCCTGCATTTCGCCCGCCAGCTTTGGAAGAACGGCTGGCTGGAGCTGCGCACCACCAAACAGGCCTATTCGGCGACCGACGGCCGCTTCCTGCCCGACCGCTATGTGATCGGCACCTGTCCCCATTGCGGCTATGACCGCGCCCGTGGCGACCAGTGCGAGAATTGCACAAGGGTGCTGGACCCGGTGGACCTGATCGCCCCGCGCTCGGCGGTGTCGGGGGCGCAGGATATCGAGATCCGCGATTCCACCCATCTGTTCCTGAAGCAGTCGCAGTTTGCCGACCGCCTGCGCGCCTGGATCGACAGCCACAAGAGCGACTGGCCGCAGCTGGTGACCTCGATTGCCTATAAGTGGCTGGACGAGGGCTTGCAGGACCGCGGCATCACCCGGGATCTCGAATGGGGCATTCCGGTGCCCGACGATATTGCCGACGGCAAGCTGAAGGGCAAGGTGTTCTATGTCTGGTTCGACGCGCCCATCGAATATATCGCCGCGACCAAGGAATGGGCCGACAAGAACAAAAAGGGCGATGCCTGGAAGGACTGGTGGTTCGGCGATAAGGCCAAAGACGTTACCTATTGGGAATTCATGGGCAAGGACAATGTGCCCTTCCACACGGTCGGTTTCCCCGTGACCATCATGGCGTCAGGCGAGCCCTGGAAGCTGGTGGATCGCCTCAAGGGCTTCAACTGGCTGAATTATGACGGCGGCAAATTCTCGACCTCGGGCAAGCGCGGCATCTTCATGGACACGGCGCTGGATGTCGCCCCCGCCGATTACTGGCGTTATTACCTGATCGCCAATGCGCCGGAATCCAGCGACAGTAATTTCACCTGGGAGCATTTCGCCGGGGTGATCAACAAAGACCTGGCCGATGTGCTGGGCAATTTCGTCAATCGTGTCACCAAATTCTGCGTCGCGCGCTTTGACGGCCAGGTGCCGGGCGAGGGCGAATATGGCGAGGACGAACACGCCCTGATCGCCGAACTGGACCGGCGCATCGCGCAATATGCGGCCTTCATGGAAGCGGCGGAATTCCGCAAGGCGCTGGGCGAGATGCGCGCCATCTGGGTGGCGGGCAATGAGTATATGACCAAGGCCGCGCCCTGGACTCATATCAAAACGGATCGTGATAAAGCCGCCGTGGGCGTGCGCATGGGGCTGAACCTGATCCATCAGTTCGCGCATCTGATCTGGCCGGTGATGCCGGCGTTCGCGAAGACCATTCACGAATGCATCCAGCCGGTGGGCTACCGCGCCGGGGTGATCCCGTTCCCGGATGCGCCGATGGCCGCGCTGCTGGACGATCTGACGCCTGGCCAGACCATCAAGGCGCCGGGAGTGCTGGTCGCCAAGATCACCGACGAGCAGGTGGCGGAGCTGAAGGCGCGGTTCGGCGGCGTTCCGTAAGACTTGCCGCCTCACCGGCAATGACAGAATAATTTTATGGTTCCTGCTCCATCCGGTGCTAGGCTCGCGCGGTTGATCGGCGCGGGGCCTGCCTGTCATGAAGTTGGATACGCTATCTGCCGTCGCGGCCTCGGCCCTTGTCTGGCTGCTGGCCTGTCCGACGCTGGCGGTGGACAAGGAAGAAAATAAAACCGACTTCGCCATCTTCTCCATCTGCCGGGTCGAGGCGCATGTGACGGCGCCGGGCGGCGGTCCGCATATCACCATCGAAGACGGCATGGGCACCGGCGGGTTTCCCATCGCCACCGCCAGCCCTGTGGCACAGCGCTGGTTCGATTACGGCATCAAGCTGTTTCACGCTTTCTATCATGACGACGCCAAGCGGGCTTTCGATCGCGCGGCCGCCGCCGATCCCCATTGCGCCATGTGCCTGTGGGGGCAGGCGCTGTCGCACGGGCCGACCGCGAATTTCGATGTTTCCGACGATGAATTGAAAACTGCGCTGGCGGATGCGCGAAAGGCGCAGAGCGCCGCGCACACCCGCCGCGAGAAGCTGCTGGCGGCGGCCATGATCCGGCGCTATTCCCGTGCCCAGGACGCCGCGGCGGAACGCGATTTCGCCAACGATCTGCTGAAGGTGGATGCGTCCAACGCGGTGGACATAAGGCTGATTGCCGCCGAGGCGCTGATCGCGGCCCATCGGCGGGGCGACAAGGATTCGCCGGCCCAGGCGATGGCGGTGCTCGAGCCCATTTTGCGCATACATCCCCGGAACACGGGCGCCATTCACTATTATATCCATGCCACGGAAATGGCGGGCCATGCCGGCCTGGCGCTTCCTTACGCCGAAAAACTGGCGCGGCTCGCGCCCAGGGCCAGCCATCTTGTCCATATGGCGGCGCATACCTTCCTGCGGGTGGGCCGTTATGAAGACGCGGCCACCATCAACGCCTTTGCGCTTCGGGTCGATGCCGATCATCTGACCGATACCGCGACGCCGGGCCTGCCGTCGGTGGCGGCCTATTATGCGCACAATCTGGCCTTCGGCATGGCGGGCGCGGTGATGTCGGGCGACCGCGCCCTGGCGCTGAAATTCGCCGATCATGTGCATCGCGCCTATGCCGAAAGCGATTTCGCCAAGGACGGAGAGAGCGACGAGGAGTTCCGGCGCTTCGTCATTTATGCCCGCTTCGATCCGCGGCATATGCTGGCGCTGCCCGAACCGGTGGCGGAAGGGCCCGAGACCCTATCCTTCTATCACTATGCCCGGGGCGAGGCTTATGCCGCGCTTCACGATGCAGCCGGGCTGTCGCGGGAAGCCGCCCAGGTGGGCGGCGATGCGCCGGTCATGGAGATGGCAAGGGATGTGCTGGCCGGACGGCTCGCCATGCTACAGGGCCATTATGCGCAAGCCGCGCAGGCCTTCGAGGCGGCGGCTGCCAAACAGGATGCGACGATCGTCGGTTTCGATCCGCCGCCCTGGTGGTATCCGGCGCGCCGCAGCGCCGCCGCCGCATGGCTGCTGGATGGCCAATATGCCAAGGCCGCCGACAGCGCGACGGCCAGCCTGAAAGCCTGGCCGGCCGATCCGCTGACCCTGTTGATCCGGTCGCGGGCGGAAGACGGGCAGGGACGCAGCGCCGAAGCCCGCCATGACGATGCGGCGGCCATCGGCGACTGGCAGGGCGACATCGCCAAGCTCGATGTGACGGTGATCTGATATTAATACAATTTGTTATCCCCAGCCGAGCGAGGCGATAGCTTCCCTCGCGCTTACTGCTGTTCGCGCTCGCCGGGAATGACATCGTCAGGTGGTCATCAGCTGTGAATCTTCGCCACCAGATTGTCTCGCAACCGATGCATCTGCGGCATGTCGCTGCCCAGAAGCGGGCGGGCATAATGGTGGAAGGCATCGGTGACATCATTGCCGGACGGCGCGATGAATTCGTCCGGCATCACCTTGGTCTTGGCCGCGACCTCTTCCAGCCGTGACAGCCTGTAATCCACCGCATAATCGCCGGTGCGATGGATGGTGACGGTGCCGTTTTGCGCGCCGGCCATGGCGAACTTGACCGCCCGTTCCCCGGCCTCGCGCGCCTCGCGGCTGTCCACATCCGACACCACGCCGGCAAAGCCGCGCTGCAGATAGCCGAACGTGTCGCTGCGCACGCGCTTGATGCCCAGCCTGTCCTTGATCAGTTTGCTGAGGAAATCGCCCAGCGCGCCGCCGCCCAGTTGCAGATTGCCATGCGGGTCCTTGTCGGTCTGGCCCAGGCTTTCGGCCACCGGCTTCTTCTTCGCGTCGGTAATGCCTTCCGAGATCGCGACGACGCAACGGCCATGCCGGTCCATATGGGTCTTGATCTCGCCCAGAAAGGCATCGGTGTCGAAAGTGCGTTCGGGCAGATAGACCGCATGCGGCCCGTCATCGGGAAATGCCCGCGCCAGCGCCGCCGCGGCGGTCAGGAAGCCGGCATTGCGGCCCATGATGATGCCCAGATAGACCCCGGGCAGGGCGCGGTTGTCGAGATTGATGCCCATATAGGCCTGGGCCACGAACCGCGCCGCCGAACCGAAACCCGGCGTGTGATCGTTGACCGTCAGATCATTGTCGATGGTCTTGGGGATATGAATGCAACGAAGCGGATAACCGTCGGCCGCCGCCTGTCCGGAAATGATGCGCACGGTGTCGGCGCTGTCATTGCCGCCCATATAGAAGAAATATTCGATTGCCTGTGCCCGCGCCACGCGCAGGATCTCGGCGCAATATTTCGCGTCCGGCTTGTCGCGGGTGGACCCCAGCGCCGATGATGGCGTCGCCGCCACCAGTTCCAGATTGGCGGTGGTTTCCTCCGTCAGGTCCACCAGGTCCTGATCGACAATGCCGCGCACGCCATGCAGCGCGCCATAGATTTTCTCGACGCGGTGGAATTTGCGCGCCTCCAAAATCGCGCCGACCAGCGACTGGTTGATCACCGCGGTGGGGCCGCCGCCCTGGGCCAGAAGAACTTTGGTCAAAGCAGGCTCCCCTCTCGCAAGGACGAATTATTGCCGCAGTCGGCGCGCGGGAGCAATCGGTTCCCTTTTGGTCCCATCAGGGTTCCCCGCGGAACGCTCCCGCTGCTTCGCACATTTGAATCTGCGAATGGTTCGAGCAATGGAGTAAGGCCATGACAAAAGGCAGGATTGCCCTGTTGGGCGGCGCGATGGCGCTGCTGATTTGTGGCGCCGGTGTGGCGAACGCGCAGGGTTATTATGGCAATGGTTCCGATTATGACAGCGGCTATGACGCCGCCGCGGCCGGGCCGGCCAGCGAAACCATCATCGTGCATCCCAACGACGTGATCGAGAAAGAGCAGATGCTGGGCCGCATCGATGGCGAGGTCAATCCGCAGGCCTATACCATTTCGCGTCCGGTGGATTTCGCTGACCTCAACCTGTCGCGCGCCGCCGACCGTGACGAACTGCATGACCGCATCTATGAGACCGCGAGCAACCTGTGCGCCGAACTGGACGCGCGGGTGCCGGGCCTCAGCGGCGACCGTGACGCCGACCGCGAATGCGTGCGTGATGCCACCCGCAACGCCATGCGCGATGTGATGGCGCGTTACTATTACGGTTGATCGTCGACAGGACAAATGAGGAAAGGGCCGGACATGTTCCGGCCCTTTTTTCCTGACCATGTCGCGTCAGACCGTGGCAGGGAAATTTTCGCGGCATCCGGCGTTTTTTCCGCATGGCAACATGGAACTATGTGTTCGGCTGGACGCCGCCCTGGCTGCAGGCCCTGTCTCTTTTCATCCTCATCGCCGCGGCGGGCCTCTTCCTGCACCGCCTGCTGCTCAACTGGGCGCAGCGTCAGCCGCCCGGCTGGCGCCCCTTCCTGCGCCATGTGCTGGCCCGCACAAGACGGCTTGTGCGCTACATGATCCTTTTGTTTGCGGCCGGCAATGGCGCGGCGCAGTTTCCGGTGCCGGCAAAATATGAAAATTCCGAACAGCATGTCTTTCTGGCGCTGTTCATCGTCCAGCTGGGCTGGATCGCCATCGTCGCCGCCAATCTGGCGATCGACCGCTATGTCGGGCGGCTGGATCTCAAAGCCAGCGACAATCTTCTGGCGCGCAAGGCCGCCACCCAGATGCGCATCTTCCGCCAGGCGGTCGGCGTCTTGCTGGTGCTTTTGACGCTGGCCTTCGCGCTGATGAGCTTCGATTCCGTGCGCCAGTTCGGCATCTCGCTGTTCGCCTCGGCGGGCATCGCCGGCATCGTCGCCGGTCTTGCGGCGCGGCCCATGCTGGAAAACCTGATCGCGGGCGTGCAGCTGGCGCTGACCCAGCCGCTGCGCCTGGAAGACGCCGTGGTCATCAACAATGAATGGGGCTGGGTGGAGGAGATCAACTCTACCTATATCGTGGTCCGGCTGTGGGACTGGCGCCGCCAGGTGGTGCCGCTGTCATACCTGTTCCAGAACCCCTTCACCAACTGGACACGCGCATCCTCCTCCATCATCGGCACGGTTTATGTCTATGCCGATTACACCTTGCCGATGCGCGCGGTGCGAACAGCGGCCACCGACATCGTCCAGGCCTCGCGGCTATGGGACGGTCAGGTGGTCAATGTGCAGGTCTCCGACGCCAAGGATCATGTGATCGAGGTCAGGGTGCTGGCCTCGGCCAGCGATTCCAGCCGCGCCTGGGACCTGCGCTGCGAGATCCGCGAAAAGCTGATCGCTTTCATCCGCGACCACTATCCGCAATGCCTGCCACGCCAGCGGCGCGAGGATTTCCGCCTGGCCGAAAGCGGGCGGCAACTCTCCCCGCCACATTGACGGGCCGGCACGCCATGACAAACGCGGCCGCCGGTGAGGGCGGCCGCGCTTTGCTGTTTCAAGCTTTAACGATACCGCCAGCCATCGTGGAAGCGATAGCGGTCGTGGTACCAGGCATGGCCGTCCCACCAGCCGCGGCCGGGATAGAAGCGGCCGACCACGAAAACCGGCGCGGGCGGAGGCGCATAGGCATGGCAGGCACGGGGATGCCAGTAGCACCAGCGTCCCGGATGCGGACCAGCGCCCGGCACGCCGATGCCGATACCCACGCTGACGCCCGCACTGGCGGGCAGGGCGAGCGCGGTCATCGCCGCTGTGGCGAGCGCGGCGGCCGCGCCCAATCTGGTCAACTGTCTGGTCAAGCTTTTCATCGTCAATCTCCTCAGGATCAATACCCGTGATGTCCCCCATCAACGGATGAAGTCTGGCGTCCCGGGGCTGAACGGCGTTTGAGCCGGATATTCATTTTCGGTTCAGCCTGGCGATGGTCGCGCCAGCCGGCCCGCGCTAGACTGCGCAAAAACAACAAAGGGGAAATGCCATGCGCACGATCTGGGCCGCTGTCTTCGCGGTTTTCTGTGCCACATCCGTCACCATGAACGCCCGCGCGGCCGAATTGACCGTGCTGGCGCCGGGCTTTGTAAAATTCGCCGGCATCGACGATCTGGCTGCCGATTATGCAAAAGAAACCGGCGTGCATGTGACGGTGAATTCGGTGGGCATGGGCGCGATGATGAACACGATTGCCACCGGCACGCCTGCCGCCGATATCGTGATGCTGCCGAAGAATCTGATGGACCAGCTTGCGGCGCAGCGCGGCATCGTGGCGGGCAGCCGCCAGTCGCTGGGCCGGGTGCAGATCGTGATGATCGTGCCGGCGGGCGCGCCCCATCCCGATATTTCCACGACAGCCAGGCTGGCGGGCGCGCTGCATGCGGCGCGCCATGTCGCCTACTCCAGTCCCTGGAAGGCGGAAAAGAGCGCCCAGGCCATGATCATTCACGACATCCTGCAGCGCCCCGAATATGCCGGCACCCATGAAGTCCTGGTGATCAAAGGCAATGGCGTCACCGGCATCAAGCAGGGCGCGGAGATGGCGCTGCAACTGGAATGCGAGACCCGCGATCCGGCGGTCTCGGTCGTTGGCCCGCTGCCGCCCGAACTGCATGCCTGGCTGGATGGGGATGTCGCGATTTCCGCGCGCAGCTCCGATCCTAAGGCCGCAGCGGCCTTCCTGGCCTATATCACCCGGCCCGAGGCGGCCGCGGTGTGGAAGGCCAAGGGGCTGGAGCGGCGCTAGCGGCGGGAAATTGACAGACCGCGCCGTTTGTGCCAAAAAATTGGCATAAGATCGAAAAGCCTTGGCATGACGGAACTGTCACGCATCAACCTGTGATGCAGCCTTCACCTTGTTCGGTGTGATGATGGGCAAGAAAGTTTATCGTATTTCGTGCAGCATAGTTCTGGTTATCGTCGCCATGCCGGCTGTGTCCCAGATCGAGCGGGCCAACTGCGGCAATCCAAATCCTGACGTCAGCATTGCTGCGTGCACCAAGAAAATCAAATTCGACACCGCGGACCTTCAATCCGACAGCGGAATTCATCAAGCTGCTGTTGCGCACCTTGCCACCGACTATGACAATCGTGGCGTTGCCTATGCGAATAAGGGGCTTTACGACCAGGCGATCGCCGATTTCGACCAGGCGATATCCCTCTCACCCAAAACTTTTCCTATTGCGTATTTCAATCGGGGGAGTGCCTATGACAATCAAGGCCTCGATGACGAAGCGATTGCCGATTATTCCACGGCGATATTGCTCCAGCCGGCGGGCACCCCAGACTTCCCATTGGCCGATGCCTATGATTATCGCGGGAACGTATATGAACGCAACGGTCTCTACGATAAGGCCATCGCCGATTTCACCATGGCGATTTCTATTAATCCCAGTTTGGAAAGCGCCTATGCAAATCGCGGCAACGATTATTTGCGCAAGGCACTCTATAACCTGGCCATCGCGGATTTTAGCAAGGTGGTTTTGCTCGATTCACGCGATGTCGGTAGTCGTTACAATCGCGCTATCGCGTATGAGCATAAAGGGCTTTACGACGATGCCATCACCGATCTCACCGAGGAGATCTCGCTCGCGCCCAACTTCGCCGATGCCTATGACAAGCGTGGTATCGCCTATGCGCATAAGGGCCTGTATGATCAGGCCATTGCCGACTATACGCAAGAGATCGCGATTAACGCCAAGGATGTTCAGCTCCATCCTGCCTTCGCACCGCAATATGCTGGCGCCTATGACCATCGCGCGGACGCTTATGAGCATAAAGGCGTCACTGATGCCGCTATCGCTGACTATCGCGCGGCATTGAAGCTCGATCCGGGCATGCAATCAGCGAAGGCTGCGTTGATGCGCCTGGGTGCGGGACCGTGATGCGTGCGGCAGGGCGGGGAAATTGACAGGCCGCGCGCCATATACCAAAAAATTGGCACAAAACCGGCTGCAACCGATAGTGATTGGAACCTGCTGGACTTGGATAACAACCTGGGCTACCATGCTATGCAAGATAGCAAGCCGTTGACGCCGGGAGATTATATCTACATCGTATGACATATTGCGCCGGAGCGTGGTGTTTGCCGGACCGATCTTGAGATCAGGGTATGCAAACCAGGGGTGGAGCACATGTCGTCTGCGGTCTCGTTACGTCAGGTGGTCAAGCATTACCGGCGCGGCAAGGAATCGGTTGAGGTCCTGCACGGCCTGAATCTGGAAATCCCCGAAGGGGAATTCGTCTCGCTGATGGGCCCGTCGGGCTCGGGCAAGACCACCATCCTCAATCTGGTCGGCGGGCTGGACCATGCCGACAGCGGCGAGGTGATCGTTGGCGGGGAGCATCTGGAAAGCCTGACCGGCGGTTCGCTGGCCAAATGGCGTTCCCGCCATATCGGCTTTGTCTTCCAGTTCTACAATCTGATGCCGATGCTGTCGGCCGCCGGCAATGTCGAGCTGCCGCTGCTGCTGACCAATCTGTCGAAATCCGAACGCCAGCGCCGCGTCCAGGTGGCGCTGGAGATTGTCGGCCTGAAGGACCGCGCCGCCCACAAGCCGGGCGAAATGTCGGGCGGCCAGCAGCAGCGCGTGGGCATCGCCCGCGCCATTGTCGCCGATCCCACCATCCTTCTGTGCGACGAGCCCACCGGCGACCTGGACCGCGCCTCCGCCGACGAGATCCTGGTGCTGCTGCAGCAGCTCAACCGCCAGCATAAGAAGACCATCGTGATGGTGACCCACGATCCCAAGGCGGCCGACCATGCCAGCCGCCAGCTGGAGATGGACAAGGGCACGCTCAAGGAACGCGGCATGGTGGCGGCATGAAATACATCCCGCTGGTCTGGGCCGCGATCATGAGGAAGCCCGCGCGCGCGGCGCTGACCCTGTTGTCGGTGATGATCGCCTTCACTTTGTTCGGGCTCACCATCGGCATGAACGCCACCTTCGCGGCGGTTCAGGCCGGGGCGAAAGACAATCGCATCTATACCAATCCGCGCTTTGCCGGCGGCATGACCCCCATGCCGGTGTCGATCAGCCGGCAGATCGCGCAGATCCCAGGCGTGGATCAGGTGACCTATATCAATTTCATTCCCGGCTATATCAGCGATCCCAAGAACCGCATCTTCATCATCATGATGAGCGACAATGGCCGCAAGATTTTCGCCGACCGGCCGATCACGCCCGCCCAGTGGGATTTGCTGCATGGCGAGCGCGATGGCGTGCTGGTAAGTCAGTGGCAGGCCGACAAATGGCATCTGAAGGTGGGCGACACGCTGACCGTGATCTCGCCCCAGGTGAAGAAGGATGACGGCAGCACCACCTGGACCTTCAAGGTTCTCGCCGTCGTGGGCGACGTCGCCTACAACACCAACGGCTATATCTGGGGCAATTATGATTACATGGACAAGGCGTTGCCGCTGGCCAAGCAGGGCCAGGCCATGGAGATCGAGACCCAGACCTCCGACGCCAGCAAAACCGCCGATATCGCCCAGAAGATAGACGAGACCTTCGCCAATTCGCCCAATTCCACCCAGTCCATCACGGAGAAGGCGGCGATGGACGTCTCCAATTCCGGCGTGGACATCGCAAAGGTGGACCGCGAGATCGCGCTGGCCGGCATGTTCATGGTGCTGTTCCTGACCGCCAATGGAATCGCCCAGGCCGTGCGCGAGCGTTTCACGGAGTTCGCGACGCTCAAGACCATCGGCTTTTCCGACACTGGCGTGATCGGGCTGGTGTTCGCGGAGGCCGCAATTCCCTGTTTCCTGGGCGCCATCCTGGGCGTGGCGCTATCGGCCTGGCTGTCGGGCCTGATTCCCCATTTCATGCCGCCCAATATTGGCACGCCGCCCTTGCCGCGCATCACGGTGATGGTGGCGGTATGGGCGGGCTTGAGCGCGCTGATCGTGGCGCTGGCCAGCTCGGCCCTGCCGGCGCTGCGCCTCAAGCAGATGGACATCGCCACTGCCTTGTCGGGACGCTGAACATGCTGCGACAGATCTGGATCGTCTCCGCCCTGAATTTCAAAAGCCTGAAGTCGCGCTTCTGGCAGTCCATGGTGATCGTGGCGGGCCTGGGCGCCACCATCGGCGTGCTGCTGTCCATGATGTCCATGACGGCGGGCATGAAGCAGGCCTATTTCAATTCCGGCGATCCGGGGCGCGCCATCGTCACCTCGCAGGGCGCCGACAGCGAAGGCCAAAGCTCGATCACCCGCACCGATGCGCCGGTGATCATGGATGCGCCGGGAATAGCGAAAGACAAGGATGGCAGGCCGCTGGCCGACCGGGCGCTGAACATGGGCGTGCCGGTGCTGCGCAAGAATGGCACCAAGGGCTATACCACCTTGCGCGGCTTCGGTCCCAAGGGCGTGGCGCTTCGGCCGGAATTTCATCTGGTGGCGGGGCGGATGTTCCAGTTCGGCAAGCGCGAGCTGATCGTGGGCGTGGGCGCGCAGGCCATGTTCCAGCACATGCGTATCGGCGACAAGGTGATCCTGCCCAATGGCGAATGGCCCATCGTGGGGACCTATACCACCGGCGACATACTGGACGGCCAGCTGATCGGCGACACCGAGACCATGCTGACGGCGCTGAACCGCACCACCTACAATTCCATCCTGGTCAGGCTGACATCGCAGGATGCGCTTGCCATCTTCCGCAAGGCGATCACCACCAATCCCGCGCTGCAGATGACGGTGACGCGCCATTCCGACTGGTACAAGAAGGTGTCGGACCAGGCGACCGGGCTTCTGGCGGTGCTGGCCTATGTGGTGGGCACGGTGATGGCCATCGGCGCGCTGTTCGGCTGTCTCAACACCATGTATGCCGCGGTCAGCACCCGCGGTCGCGAGATCGCCACCTTGCGCGCGCTGGGCTATAGCGCTTTTCCCGTGGCGGTATCGGTGGTCCTGGAAGCGGTGGTGCTGGCGGTTGCCGGCGCGCTGATCGGCGCCGCCATTGCCTGGGCGCTGAATGACGGCAAGACCGGTACCTGGGGCGTCAATATCTTCCGGCTGACGGTGTCGCCCGCGCTTGTCATGCTGGGTGTAAGCTGGGCGGTGGTGGTGGCGCTGCTGGGCGGGCTGCTGCCCTCGATCCGCGCCGCCCGCCGCCCCGTTGTGGAAGCGCTGAGAGCGACATAAGAGCAGGGCGATGCGATTTTTCCCGCTGGTCTGGGCCGCTTTGACGCGCAAGCCGGCGCGGGCGATCCTGACCCTTCTGGCGGTGACGATCGCCTTCACCGTCTTCGGCCTGATGATCGGGCTCAGCGCCACCATCGACGGGGTGGCGCAGCGCGCGCGCGAGGATCGTTTGTTTTCCGTCGCGCGCTTCAGCTATGACGACGGCCTGCCCATCGCGCTGGCGCACAGGATCGCCGCCATCCCCGGCGTGAAGCTGGTCACCTTCCAATCCTATATCCCCGGCTATGTGCAGAACGAGAAAAACCATATCTTTCTCAACATGGGCGATGCCGCGATGGCCAGGGTTTACCCCGACTGGCAGGCGACGCCGGCGATGTGGGACATGATCCAGCATGAGCGCACCGGCATCATCATGAGCCGGCTGCAGGCCCAGCGCTGGCACAAGAAGGTCGGCGATATCCTGACCGTGATCTCGCCCCAGGCCACCAGGGCCGATGGCAGCACCACCTGGACCTTCAAGGTCCTGGCCATCTGCGATGACGTCCTGCTGGCGCCGGACGGTTTCATCTTCGGCAATTACGACTATTACGACAAATCGTTGCCGCTGGCCAAACAGGGCAGGGTCAATGAAGTGGATTATGTCGTCGCCGATCCCGCGCGGGCGAGCGCAATCGCGCAGGCGATCGACCAGGGCTTCGCCAATTCCGCCAGCCCGACCCTGAGCGAGAATGAAAAGACGGCCTATGCCGTCAGCAACAATTTCGGCGGCATGGATGTCGATCTGCTGACGCACGAGATCGCGCTGGCGGGTCTGGCCATGATCCTGTTCCTTACCGCCAATGTCATCGCCCAGTCGGTGCGCGAGCGTTTCGCGGAATTCGCCACCTTGCGCGCGCTGGGCTTTGGCGATGGCGCGGTGATCGCGATGGTGGTGCTGGAGGCGGCCGCGCCCTGCTTGGGCGGCGCCGGTCTTGGCATGCTGTTGGCGACGTTCCTGGCGCATCACATCCAGGCGATCATGCCGCCGGGCTTTGGCATTCCGATGCCGACCATGGCCGCCACCGTCTATGCGGGGGCGTTCGGATGCGCCTTTGTGCTGGCCTTTGCCAGCGCCATGCCGCCCGCCATCCGCCTGATGCGCATGGACATCGCCACCGCGCTTTCGGGGCGGGCATGAGGGCGGAACGGACATGAGGGCGGGCATGAACGGGCTTCGCCAGATCTGGATCGTCTCGGCGCTGAATTTCCGCAGCCTGCGGTCGCGGCTGTGGCAATCGCTGGTGATCGTGGCGGGCATGGCGTGCGTGATCGGCGTGCTTCTGTCGATGCTGTCGATGACCGTGGGCCTGCACCAGGCCTATCTCAATACCGGCGATCCGCGCGCCATTTTCGTGATCTCGGCCGGGGCGCAATGGGAGACACAGGGCTCTATTGCCCGCGACAAGGCCCGCATCATCATGAACATGCCCGGCGTCGCCAAGGCCGCGGACGGCTCGCCCATCGCCGAGCCGGGGCTGGAGGTTGGCGTGCCCACGCTGGCCAGGAACGGCGCCCGGGCCTGGATCATCCTGCGCGGCTTTGGCTCCAAAGGCGGGATGCTGCGCCCGGAATTCCATCTGGTGCAAGGACGGATGTTTCGGCCCGGCAGTCATGAGCTGATCGTCGGCATCCATGCCAAGGAGCGTTTCCGCGACGTGGCGGTGGGCGACAAGCTGCTTTTGCCCGATGGCGCCTGGCCCATTGTGGGCGTCTATGCCACCGGCGATCTCAGGGATGGCGAGCTGTTCGGCGACACCGAAACGGTGATGCTGTCGATCCGGCACAAGACCTATAACAGCGTGATGTTGCGGCTTGCCTCGCCGGACGGTTTTGCCGCCTTTGCGCGCCAGCTCAAGACCAATCCGGCCCTGAATGTGGATGTGATGACCATGCACGACTGGAATGTGAAGCGCAGCGCCGATTTCGACCGCTTCATGCGCATCATCGTCTATGGCGTGGGCCTGCTGCTGGCGACCGGCGCGCTGTTCGGCTGCTTCAACACCATGTATTCCGCCATCGCCGCCCGCAAAAGCGAGATCGCGACCCTGCGCGCTTTGGGGTATGGCGGCCTTGCGGTGGCGGTGTCGGTGATCCTGGAAGCCGGCGCGCTGTCGGTGGCGGGCGCGAGCCTGGGCGCGGCCTATGCCTGGTCGCGCTATGACGGGGTGATCGACGGGTTCGGCGGCGACATCTTCAAGATGACGGTATCGCCGGCGATGATCGGCATGGCCTTGTTATGGGCGGTCGCGGTCGCGCTTCTGGGCGGGATAGTGCCCGCCATTCGCGCCGCGCGCCGTCCCGTGGTAGAAGCATTAAGGGCGACGTGAGGGGCTGCATGAACGTGGAAAACGACAAATCCTCGCTGCTGGACTCGCTCAAGATCGAGCGCGGCGCGCCGCTCCGCCGCCGCCAAAGCGGCCCCTCGCCATGGCTTTATGCCGGCATCGCGGTGCTGATCATCGCGGGCGCGGGCGCCGGTTGGTATTTCTGGCCCGACAACAGCGTGGGCGTGCATGTGGTGACGGCGCAGGCGCTGGGCAGCGGCGGGGCGAGGGGGACGGGGCTGGATGCATCCGGCTATGTCATCGCCCGGCGCCAGGCGACGCTGTCAGCCAAGATCCTGGGCAAGGTGACGGAAGTGAATTTCGAGGAAGGCCAGGCGGTAAAGACCGGCCAGATCGTGGCCCGGCTGGACGATTCCAACTATTCCGCCGCGCTCCGGCAGGCCATCGCGCAGGAAGCCGCCGCCAAACAGGCCTATGAAGATGCCGCACCCATCTATGCCCGCTATCAGCGGCTGAAGGCGCAAAACGCGATCTCCACCGATGCGCTGGAGAATCAGCGTATCGCCTATGACACCGCCCGCACCGCCTATGACGTGGCCAGGGCGGCCGCCGTCTTCGCCCAGGCCAATGAAAACGACACGGTGGTGCGCGCGCCTTTCGACGGCATCGTCACCCAGAAAGTGGCCCAGGTGGGCGAGATCGTGGCGCCGTCGGGCGCCGGCGCCGGCAACACCCGCACCGGCATCATCACCGTGGTGGACATGAACTCGCTGGAAGGCCAGGTGGATGTCAGCGAAAATTATATCGACCGCGTCGATGTCGGCGGCGAGGCGGTGATCCATCTGGACGCCTATCCCGATTGGGACATTCCCGGTTCGGTGATCGCCATCATCCCCACCGCCGATCAGAGCAAGGGCACGGTGCAGGTGCGCGTGAAGATCAATGTCAAGGACAAGCGCATCCTGCCCCAGATGGCGGCGCGGGTGACGTTCATGACCCGTCCCGAAAAGGGCGCCGTCGCCGCGCCGCGCGTGACCGTGCCGCTTGGCGCGGTGCAGGGCTCGGGAAAGGCGGGCAGCGTCTTTGTCATCAATGACGAGGGCAGGGTAGAAAAGCGCGACGTGGCGCTGGGACTGAAAACGGCCCAATCCATCACCATCCTGTCGGGCATTTCCGCCGGCGACCGGCTGGCGGGCGACAATCTGGACAGGCTGCATGACGGCGACCGGGTGAAGCTTCTGGATCAGCCATGAGATATTCAGTATACGGATTTTGTCTCATTACGTTGGCCTTGGCCGCGCCGGCCCTGGCGGGGGATTCCGTCCAGCGGCTGGAGGCCGAGCTGGCGGCATCGCCCAGCGCCACCCAGCTGCTGACCGAGAAATGCGCAGCCTTGAAACTGGCGTCGCCGGCGGTGGTCAAGGCGGTGCGCGAGAACCGCGATGCGCCCGCCAGCGCCCAGGTGCGCGCCGTGCTGGACGTATCCGCCGACACGCCGCTGCGCTATCGCCGTGTCGAGCTGACCTGCGGCGGCCATGTCCTGTCGCAAGCCGACAATTGGTATGTGCCGTCCCGCCTCAGCGCCGACATGAACAGGACGCTGGACACGACCGAAACCTCGTTCGGCACGGTGGTCAAGCCGCTGAATTTCCACCGCAAGACGATCCGGATGGAGCCGCTGAATGAACCGCTGCACGCCCTGCGCGTCACCGCCGTGCTGATCTCAGGCGAGGGTAGGCCCTTCAGCCTGGTGGTGGAGAATTACAGCCGCGAACTGGCGGCGGACGCTCCGCGCTAGCGCCGTATCACATGATGGGTCCCGGGTCTGCGGCGCATCACCATGTGCTGCGCCGCGCCCGGGATGACAGTCACATCAGATAGACTAATGCCCGGAATTGCCCGACATCGCGCCGTTCGACATCGAACCGCCCGACATGGAGCCGTTGGACATCGAGCCGGACATCGATCCGTTGGTCATGGCGTCCTTCTTCTTCTTGCTCTTCATCTTGGCGTGATCGCTCATCGCACCTGACATCGAGCCATTCGACATCGAACCCGACATGCTGCCCGATGACGAGCCCGACATGGAGCCGTTCGAACTGGACTGGGCAAAGGCCGGCGCGGCAAGACCGGCGGTGATCAGGACCATGGCGGCCAGTTTCGTGATCTTCATTTCTCTCTCCTGCTTGGACCGCGGGGCCCGCGGCTGTCGTTCCATCACCTGGAACAGGGTTGGCCGGGCGCGCCCGGACATCTCGATGATCAATCCCGTGCCGCCGCGACGATGGCGCCGCCAGGCCCGGCCTGCACCAGCACCGCCTCGCGAAGGCCCGCCTGCCGGGCCGCCGGTATGGGGTAAGAGGAAGGCCGGCCGCTCCAGTCGCCCAGCTTCACCAATTCCTTGACCACATTCTTGTGGGGCAGGGTCAGGCCGCCATTCTCGCCGCGCGCGATCGGCACATTCTCGATATTGGGATCGAAGCGCACCAGCCAGACCTGGCGGCCACCGGGCGTGCCCGCGCCGACCGTCACCTTGTCCTGCGCGATCGTGATGGCGGGCGCCGACGCATTGGCTTCGCGCGCGATCAATGCCTCCAGGGCCTTGCGGTCGCGGCCCACGATATCGGCGCGGCCGTTCACCACCACCTGCGGCGTATAGACCTCCGCGTGATGCAGGGCATGGGCATAGTCCCATTGCCGCGCGGTATATTGCGGGGAGGCGAATGTGTCCTTCCAGCCCAGATAATCCCAATAGGTAACGCCGAAGCTCAGGGTGAGAAGATCGGGCCGGTTGCTCAGCGCCATCACATTGGCGTTGGCGGGCGGGCAATCCGAACAGCCCTGGCTCTGGAACAATTCCACCACGGTCAGCGGTCTGGGCGCATCCGCCGCGCGGACAGGCAGCACGGCGGCAAACAGGCTGGCAATGCCGCAGGCGGTGTTGTGCAAGCTTCTCATGCTATGCGCGGACCCGAGCGGGTCCTCCTCATGATTTCCGCTTCATCAAGGCCACAAACACGGCCAAAATACCGATCCCGCGCCGAGGAATTTCCGATTTTCTTCCGATGGCGCGTTCTTGCGGGATTATTCGAGAGGCGCGCGCCCAGGTTACAGGGAAAATCAGATTCCGGCATACCATTCATAGCCGCGGTCTTCCCAATAGCCGCCGCGGCCGCCCGCGATATGGGCAAAGCTGTCGGTGACCTCGATGCGCTGGACATATTTGGCCTGCTTGTAGCCAAGCTGGCGTTCGACCCGCAGCCGCAGTGGCGCGCCATGGGGCACATCCAGCCGCCTGCCGTTCAGGGCATAGGCGATCAGGGTCTGGGGATGGAAGGCATCGCGCAAGTCGATGCTTTCATAATATTGGCCGGGGCTCTGCTCGCCGCCCTTGGCCGGTTCTCCGGTCAGATTGTCGGCGCAGTGGAACACCGCATAGCGCGCGCCGGGCTTCAAACCCGCCGCCTTCAGGATCAGGCCCAGTTGCACGCCGGTCCACTGGCCTATGGCGCTCCAGCCTTCGACACAGTCGTGGCGGGTGATCTGGGTGCGGCGGGGCAGCCGCGTCAGGTCGGCCAGCGACAGCGACAGCGGATTTGCCACCAGCCCATCCACCCGCAATCGCCAATGAACGAAGTGCGACGCCACATGGGCGTTGTATTCGTCCGTACCCGGATTGTATGTGCCGTTGGGCTTGAACACCGGCGAGATGTCGGCGGCGCTGTATTCCCGCGCCATCCGGTCGGGATAAAGCAGCCCGCGCTGGGCGGTCCTGGTCCAGTCTTCCACCGCGCGAAAGACATGGTCCAGGCTCTGGTCCTCGGTCAGGCGGGTGGCATTAGCGATCAGCCAGCCGGCGCCGGCAAAGCCGCCCGCGATGGCCAGGCGCCGGGTGATGATCTTCGCGCTGGCCATCAGCCATGCTCCTTTTTCGGATGGTCCTTGGGGATGCGATAGCGGCCCGACAGCATGGAGCGCACTTCGTTGATGGGCCCGGCCAGCACCACCTCGATCAGATGGATGGTGACGAAAGCCACGATCAGGCTGGCGCAAATGAAATGGATGCTGCGGGCCGACTGGCGGCCGCCGAACAGATCCAGCAGCCAGGGAAAGAAGGCGTCGAAACCGGGCGACATGGTCAGGCCGGTCAGCACCATCAGGCTGATCAGCCCGATCACGCCCAGATAGGCCAGCTTCTGCAGCACATTATAATGGCGCGCCGCGTCGCCGGTGGGATGCTTGAGCCGGATGTGGTCCAGCACCGAGCGCGGGATGGCGCGGATATCGGCGCGGGTGGGCCAGATGTCGCGCTGGATATGGCGCGCCCACAGGCTGTAGCCCAGATAGGCCAGCCCGTTGAACACCAGCAGCCAAGCAAACAGGAAGTGCCAGTGCCGCGCGTCCGCCAGGTCCTGGAAGCTGGGGATGGTCAGCCAGTCCGGCCAGCCGCGCGCCTGGAATTCGCCATCGACTTTCGACCAGCCCAGGATGCCGGTGGTGTTGAAGTGCCAGGGTCCGATCTGGGCGATTCCTTGCGTGCCGCCCGCCGTATCGACCGCGTTCAACGAGAAAAACGGCTGATCGGCATCGGCGCCATAAAGGCCCCAATAAAGCCGGGGATGGGCGTTGAAGATGTTCAGCCCCGTGCCCAGCAGGAACAGGATGGCCAGCGCATTGATCCAGTGGGTCAGGCGCACCAGCACGCGATGGCGATAGAATCCGTCGGCATCGCTGATGGGGCCGAAAGCGTCGCGCCACAACCGGCGCCAGAAACCCGGCCTTGCCTCGCGGACCTGATCGGTGTGCATGACGTCCTCCCAGGCATCATTCGCCGCAGGGGCTGGGGCGGTTTCAGCCGGGGCCAGAATAAACCGGCCGGAGCGAAAGGGCTCTACCTTACCAATTCCCAATTTTGTGACATTGGCGCTTGCCGCAGCGCCACATACGGCTATGGTCCCGCCCCGGGGGACGTGGAGCAGACATGAAATTCTCGCGGCGTATCAGCGCCTTCATAATGATTCTGAGTTGCGCCGCGTCACAGGCCCAGGCCTTCACGGTCAACACCACGCCCCTGTCCAAGACCCGCAAGGACATCGAGACGTTGGGCACGGGGGTGGCCATCGCGCTGCCACTGGCCGCGGCTGGCATCGCCTTTTACAAGAAGGACCGCGTCGGCCTGGCTCAGCTGGCCGTCGAGGGCCTGCTGACGGTCGGCACGGTCTATGCGCTGAAGAACATCGTGCGCGAGGAACGGCCCGACGGCTCGGATTACAAGTCCTTCCCGTCCGAGACCACGGCGGTGGCGGCGTCCGGCTCGTCCTTCCTGTGGGGCCGCTATGGCTGGGAGTATGGCCTGCCGGCGGAAGCGGCGACGGCCTTTGTGTCCTTCAGCCGGGTCGAGGCGCGCCAGCACCGCTGGTATGACACGCTGGCCAGTTCCGCCATCGCCGCCGGTTACGGCATGGTGCTGACCACGCCCTTCAAGCGCAAATACAATATTGACACCTCGCTGAATGCTTCGCCCGACGGCGGCTTTGTACAGATGTCGTACAAGTGGTGATCGGCAGGCGGTGAAGGGCGCCAGCCGGATTAAAAAATCCCCGGAACGAGCATCGCCGTTCTGGCGCGATAGTCGCCATAGCCGGGAAATGCATCCATCAGAATCTGTTCTTCGAAGCGCATGCGCGGGAACTGGAACAGAAGGCCCGCGGCGGCGATCGCAAGCCCCCAGGGCTGCGCGAATTGCAGGCCCACCCCGAATAGCGACAGCGATCCGAACAGATAGAGCGGATGGCGGATGTATCTATACGGCCCGTTTGTGATCAGGCGCCGGGCCTGGGGCAGGATGGCGAACGACCGGCCGAGGAAGGCAAGGCTGACGATGCCGCCCACCGTTCCGGCCAGCAGCAGCAGGATGGATGCGATCGACTGTGCCGGCGCAAGCGTTCTGTGTGGCAGCAGCAGCAGCGCGAATGGAGCGGCCGCGGCCGCCAGCGCGCTGGCGCGCGGCAGAAAGCCCGTCAGCTTGCGCAGCGGCAACTTTCGGATGCAGACCATGACCGCTTCCATCAGGAAGAAGACAAGGCTTCCGATCTCCGACAGGATTTGAAGCACGCCGATGATATCGACCGGTTTTTGCGCGGCCTTGACGGCCATGATGGCAAAACCCAGCGCCGCCACGCTGTTGAACAGGATCAGGGGAAGGGCTGCGACCAGATCCCAGGCACGGGCATGTGCATGGCCATCCAGGTCCTGACAGCCGGACGGTTTGTGCATATGCGCCCGGTGCATCCGCCGATTAGGCTTCCAGCCACACCAGCACGGCGCTGGCGGCGCCGACCCCGACATGTCCGGCGATGTCGGTCGGCGCAATCGCGCTGTTGCCGAGGGTAATGCCGGTCTTGGCGTCGGCGGTGGGAGCCGTGAGTTGCAAGGCGCGCCGTATGCGGGTCATGCCGCCGGTGCCGATGGTGACCGCCGCGTCATGCTTCAGGTCCTTGTTGATCAGCGCCACGCAGATTTCCTGGCCCTTTTTCACGGCATGCGCGGTCAGGTTCACGTCACTGGCCCGGCAATCCACCGCCAGCACATCGCCCTTGGGCACACGGGCGAAGGCGGCCAGGCCATAATATTCCGGCGCCTTGGTATAATGGCCCTTCAGGTCATCGCCGATCGGCGTGTAATGGCTGATCCAGCCCAGATGATTGACGCCGGTTTCCATGTTGACCCCGGCGCAGCCATGCTCGGCCAGCACGAAAAGATAATCCAGCGCCCATAGCGCCGCCGCGAAGGTATCGCTGACGCCTTGCCTGCCGCCGCCGGAAAAACTCGCGGTCTCGCACATCCGCCATGGCTTTCCGGCCTGCTGCGCCGCCTGTTGGAAGCGCGCCAGGATGGAATCGTATTTGACATTGTTGGCCAGCATGGTGTCGATAGTGGCCAAGGGATTGGCCTGGCCGGTGATATAATGATGGGCGGTCAGCAGCGCGATGTCATGATCGTCGCGGGCGAACTGCTCCATCCAGTCGGCCGCCCCGGCCAGGTCCGGTCCGGCAAAGGGCGCATGCGGCAGCACGGCGCGGATCGCCCGTTTGTAGCGGCGATAGTCGGCGAACCAGGCGGGATAGCCATAATCGGCGCCGCGATGGCCGGAGCGGGGAAACAGGTCGGGCTCATTGCCGATCTCCAGCGCCAACAGCCTGTCGCCCATGATGGCGCCGACGGCGCGGGCTTCCGCCACGGCATTGTCGAGCCTGTCGTCGCCCAGATTGAGGCCCCAGATCAGCTTCCAGCCGATGGCGTCGAGGAAGCTTTTCAATTCGCGCAGATTGGCTTCGGTCACCACCGTGGCCTTGGGCGCCGACACCGCCTTGCCATGCGCGTCATAGCGCGCGAAGTCCGACGTGTTGCCGCCGATGCGGATCACGCCGTCCCGCCCCAGGCCCTGCACCAGCTTCACATAGGCCCGGTTGGATGCCGCCAGCAGACCCGGCACCGCGACCGAGGAAATCTCGAACCCCAGACCCATATAATCCGGCGCGATGGTGGCCAGGGTCCGGCTGGCGTCGATATTCACCGCGGCCTTGCGGACCGCGACCGAGTCAGCAGCGCGCGCGGCGGATGCGGCGAAGGGAAGGGCGGCTGCTCCCCTCATCATATTCCTGCGAGACAGTATCATTCGCGGAACTCCCTTTTGCCTCACGCTAACACCCGCGATTGACCCTCAAAAGACCCGGGCGTAATTTTGCCCCCTCTGGATGCGAGGTTGCTGCCATGCCGCACAAATCGCTTCTCATCGCAGGCGTCCTGATTTTTGCTGTTGCGCCGGCGCTCCTTGCCCAAACAAATGCCCAGGTTGCCTTGCCCGATGGCCCCGGCAAGGACACGGTGGCCAGCGCCTGCGGCGCCTGTCACGCGCTCACCAACATCACCAACAGCGGCCATTCCCGCGTCGACTGGAACACGGTGGTGCATATGATGGTCAATGTCGGCGCGCAGGTGCCGCCCGATCGCCTGCCCGTGGTAGTCGATTATCTGGCGAAGAATTTTCCGCCCCGTCAGGCGCCCGCGGCCGTGGTCGTTCCCGGCGCGATCAGGGTTTCGATCAAGGATTGGGATGTGCCCACGCCGGGCTCGCGTCCGCACGATCCCATGTATGCGCCCGACGGATCGGTCTGGTACAGCGGCCAGATGGCCAATGTGCTGGGGCGTTTCGATCCCAGAACGCAAAGGTTCAAGGAATTTGCCTTGCCGGCCGGGTCCGGTCCGCATGGCCTGATCGCCGATCATGACGGCAATGTCTGGTTCACCGCCAATTTCGGCGGCTATATCGGCAAGCTCGATCCGAAAAGCGGCAAGGTCACGCAATATCCCATGCCGGATGCGGCCGCGCGCGATCCGCACACGCTGCTGCTGGCACCCAACGGCAACATCTATTTCACCGTGCAGAGCGGCAACATGGCCGGCCGGCTCGATCCCAGGACCGGCCAGGTGAAACTGGTGACATCGCCGACGCCGCATTCCAACCCTTACGGCATGGTGATCGATTCCCATGGCGTGCCCTTCTTTGTCGAATTCGGCAGCAACAAGGTGGCGCGCCTGGACCCGGCCACGCTGGCCATCAAGGAGTATGTGCTGCCCAATCCCCAGGCGCGGCCGCGCCGTGTCGCCATCACCCCCGACGACATCCTCTGGTACACCGATTATGCCCGTGGCTTCCTTGGCCGGCTGGACCCCAAAACCGGCGCGGTCAGCGAATGGCCGTCGCCGGGCGGGCCCCGCTCGCAGCCTTATGGCATCACCGCGGTGGGCGATGTGATCTGGTACAGCGAATCCAACACCCGGCCCAACAGTCTGGTGCGCTTCGATACCCGGACGCACCAGTTCCAGAGCTGGCCGATCCCTTCGGGCGGCGGAGTGGTGCGCAACATGGTGCATACGCCGGACGGCAATCTCTGGCTGGCGGAAAGCGGCCTGAACAGAATCGCATTCGTCCAGGTGGCGAAGAACTGAAGGCCGGCTGGCTTGTGACGAAAATGTGGCGACGGCAGAAATGCCACACCATGTTCGGACGGTTCCCCGATTTTTTGCGAGCGGCATGACAGGCTTGCGCAAAGGTCGCAGGCCGGATTGTCAATTCGTTTATATTCCATGGCTTAGACGGCCTTTTCATACCGGTATGAAGGGCCTTTTCCATGTTCGTCCTGCGTCTGACCCTGGCGGCGATTTTCAGCGCCGCGCTTGCCGCGCCCGTGATGGCGCAAGACGCGCCGAACGCCCCGGAGACGGTCGAGGTTTCCGCTTCGCGCATTTCGCTGCCCGGTTTCGAGGCGCCCACGCCCGTCACCGTGATCGGCGCCGATAAGATCGACCGCGACGCCAAGATCGATATTGGCGATCTGATCCGCGAGACGCCCTCGGCTGGTGCGTCGCCATCGCTCAACAATGGCGGCAACGCCATTGATGTCAGCCAGGGCGATGCGGGTATCGATACCATCAATCTGCGCAATCTGGGTCTGAACCGCACGTTGGTGCTGTTCGATGGCCAGCGCGTGGTGTCGTCGAACCTGCTGGGCGGCGGCGTCGATCTTTCGACCTTGCCCACGACCCTGGTCAAGCGCGTGGATGTGGTGACCGGCGGCGCGTCAGCCGCCTGGGGATCGGACGCGGTGGCCGGCGTGGTCAATCTGGTGCTGGACAAGCAGTTCGAAGGCGCGAAGGGCAGTGTCACCCTGGGCGACACCACCGATCTCAACCAGCGCAAGCTGGCGATGGAAGGCGCCTGGGGCACGGGCTTTGATGGCGGCCGCGGTCATATCGTGCTGGCGGGCAATTACACCATGAGCCCCGATGCGGTGTTCCTGGGCCAGGCCGGCTGGTGGCAGGGCTCAAGCCTGGTGCAGAATCCGGCCTACACCATCGGCGGCGGCCAGCCGCTGTTCATTCATGCCGATCATGTCGGCAGCATCCAGGTGACGCAGGGCGGCCTGGTCGCCGGCAACACCGCGGGCGGCACGGGTTCGTCCCTGCGCGCCAATGCGCTGACCGGGCTGCAGTTCGGCGCGGGTGGCGCGGTCTCGGCCTTCAATCCCGGCACCATCTCCGGCACCAGCTGCTACAACGGCTGCACCAACACGGAGCGCAGCGGCGTCGTCCGCTTCCTGCCGCTGGCGGTGCCCTATCGTCATGGCGCGGTGTTCGGCTATGCCAGCTATGAGGTCACACCCGACATCACCGCCTCGCTGCAACTGAATTACGGCCAGTCGGGCGAGCGCAGCTTTGGCGGCGTGCGCCAGACGGCGGTGACGGTGCGCGCCGACAACGCCTATATTCCCGCGCCCATCGCGGCCGCGTTCGGCACCTTGTCGAACGGCTATAACGCCGCCACCGGCGCATCCGGCACCGCCGCGGCGCCCGCGCAGGCGCTGCTGGTGGCGACCGAAAACCTGAACAATCTGCCGGCCAACGACTACAAGCTGGCCGATATCTGTCAGGCTGTCGGCACGCCCTGCAATATCAACAACCGGGCACTGACGCGCGGCGTCTTCACCCTGGAAGGCAGGCTTGGCGCGGATTGGCGCTGGACCGCCTATATCCAGCACAGCGGTGTGCGCGAGACCCAGCGGTTGAACAATGACAGCCTGACCCCGCGCTACAATTACGCCACCGATGCGGTGCGCGTGACCGCGGCCAATGTGGGCGCCTCAGGCCTTCCCATCGGCAGCATCCAATGCCGCGCCCTGCTGCAGGGCATCGCGGCGGCGGCCGGTTGCCAGCCGCTGAACATCTTCGGCACCGACACGGCATCGCAAGCCGCCTGGCTTTATATCAATCCGGGCCAGGACCCCAATTCCGGCATTCTGGATCATGAGCTGATCGCGCTGAACCAGGATGTGGTGTCGGGCTCCATGCAGGGCGTGCTGCCCTGGCAGTTGCCGGCGGGCCCCGTCGCGGTCGCGTTCGGCGCGGAATATCGTCACGAACAGGGTGGGGTGATCCAGGCCAACGCGCTGGGGCTCGCGGGCCAGTGGGGTTCGGGCAATTTCGTGCCTTATCGCGGCCAGTATCATGTCGAGGAAGGCTTCCTGGAAGTGAATGCCCCGATCTTGCGCGACACGCTGGTCGAGAGCCTGGACTTCAATGCCGCCGGACGCGTCACCAGCTATTCCACCAGCGGCGCGGTCGAGACCTGGAAGCTCGGCCTGACCAGCCAAGTCGATGACACTATCCGCCTGCGCGGCACCTGGTCGCTGGACATCCGCGCGCCCCAGATCAGCGAGCTGTTCTCGCCCGGCACCCTGTCGACGCAATATTGCAGCTATCCGGTGGGTTCGCCGCTCTATGCCTGCTACGCCAATCAGGCGGGCAATCCCAACCTGCAGCCGGAAAAGGCGGTCACGCTGTCGGGCGGCGTGGTGCTGACGCCCGTCGTCGTGCCCGGCCTCACGCTGTCGGCCGACTGGTATGCCATCAACATTCATGGCGCCATCGACACGGTGGATTACCAGACCACCATCAACCGCTGCCTGTCGGGCCAGGCGATCTATTGCCCGCAGCTGGTCTTTGCCGGCGGCGCAGCCCAGCCGACCCAGGTGAATGTGTTCCCGCTGAATTCGGATGTGGATTCGACTTCCGGTCTGGATGTGGCGGCCAGCTATACCCATCCCTTGTTCGACGGCGACATGCTGTGGTCGCTGAACGGCAATTACACCGACCAGCAGACGCGCACTGCATTGGGCATCACCTATGACCGCGCCGGCGCGCTGGGGGCCAGCCCCGACGCCTATGCCAGCGGTATTCCCAAGCTGCGCGCGGTGCTGGCCGCGACCTATGACGAAGGGCCCTGGTCGTTGACCGCGCAGGGCCGCCTGATCGGCGCGGCGCGCCTGACCAACGGGCCGGAAGGCGTGGCCGCCATCACCCAGGCATCGCTGTCGGGCACGGGCGTGCTGACCCGCGGCGACATTCTGGGCCTGGTGGACGACAACGGCATCCCGGCCATCGCCTATCTCGACCTGCGCGCGTCCTGGCGCTTTGACGAGCATCTGCAATTCTATGGCGCCATCGACAATCTGCTCGACACGGCGCCGCCCCAGATCGTCTCCACCAGCGGCGGCACCGGCACCAACCAGATGGTCTATGACGCGCTGGGCCGCGCCATTCGGATCGGCGTGCGGGTCAACGACTGAGGGAATGCGCGCGGACTTTCGTCAGCTTTTGTCGGGCCGGTTCTTCAGAACGACGGCCAGCGCGATCAGGCTGAAGGCCAGAAGCCGCGGCAAGTAATAGAAAGGCTCGCTCTCATTGGGCGGAACCTCCAGCGCCAGCGGTAGCCGGCTCAGGCCCTCGATGGCGAAGGCCGCGGAAAAAAGCAGGAAGAAACGGTCGCGCGTGCGCCGGTAGAAGCGCAGGAAGAACAGCGCCGCGGCCAGCGAACCCATCGCCGACATCCCAAGCAGGAAGGCATCGAGCAGCGGCATCAGTCGGAATCCCAGATCAGGCCGTACAACAGGATGGCGATGCTGATCACCGCCATGGCATGACGGTATGGCGATAGATCGACCTCAAGGAACACGATCTTGTCCAGCACCAGGAGCACATTGTTGATGGTGAGGCCGACAAAGCAGAGCCCGCTCCATAACAGCAGCCGGTGCCGCTGACGGCGCCAGGCCAGAAGAAGCAGGACCGCGCAAAGCAGGGCCACGGCGGCACACAGGCCGTAGATGATGGCGGGCAGAAGGAGCGCCGGCATCAGCGGTCCTTCCGGAATTTGAAGGCGTCGGCGAATTTGCGCACGCCCGACGCCCGTTCATGGATCAGCCGTGTCAGCGGCACCAGCTGCTTGGCATGGCTGTCGGCCAGCCCATCCACCAGCCGCCGGCGCTCGGCATCGCGGAGAAAATAGCGAAAGCCCGCGCCGCTCTTGGTCGCCAGTTCGCAATGGACCAGATGCTCCAGGATCTTCGCCCCCTCGGCTTCACTGACATAAAGTCTATGCGCAAGCGTGGCGGGGTCCCAGTCCTGGGCCGGGGATTCGCGCAACAAAAGCAGCGCTTCCAGCTCGGCAACCGAATCGATGCAGCGAGACAGGAAGTCGCGTATCTCCTGGGGGACCCCTTCTTCGGTCATGCCGCCTTTTATTGAATTGCAGCTGTTTCATCTCTAACGCAGGAAAACCTGTCGGCGCAACAAAGCTGGGTTTGCGCCGCAAACTCTCGTCCATGTCACCTAGGTGAACTTCGCCTGAACGGCTGTCTCAGAGGCTGTTCAGGCGCGGCGCGCCACCATCGCCCATATATTTCGACAAGGTGGGAATGGATATGAACCGCGTGATATTTCTGGAAAGCCTGTTGGCGCTGGCAGCCGTGGCCGTGCTGGGACCTGGCACATCCGTGCTGGTGCAGCAGGCCGCGCGCCAGGCCCTGGCGCTGGCCCGGCGTCCCCGCGCGCTGCATTAATGCATGGTCACCTTGGCGGAAGGCCGGATGTCGATGGCCTGTCCTTGCGCCGCCGTCACCTTCACATCCTCCAGCCTGGCCTCGGCGTCGCTGATCACCATGCCCTTGTCCGCGCTCAGATGCACATGGCGCAGGACCAGGCCTTTCACGGGCGACTCGGGCAGGCCATAGACCACCGCGGCGACCTTGCTGCCGGTGGCGGTGACATTCTCGATGGTGAAGTCGTGGAAGAAGGGCGTCAGCCGGCCGATGGGCGCGGGCGCATTCGCCGCCGGCGGTTCGACATTGGGGTAATATTCCGAGATCAGGATGGCGGTCTTCACGCCCGTCATGGTGATGTCCTTGAAGGACAGGTGGCTGACGTCATGGCCGCGGGCGCGATTGGCCTTGATGCGGATGCCCTGGTCGGTGCCGTTGAAGGTGATGCGCTCGGCACGGACATTTTGGGCCCCTCCCGCCAGCTCGCTGCCCACCGACAGGCCATGGCCATGCAGGAAGGTGCAGTCGGTGATGGTGATGTCGCGCGACGGATCGTCGGGTCCGGGCGAATTGATCGCGCCCGACTTGATGGCGATATTATCGTCGCCGACATCGGCGGTGACATGATCGATCGTCACATGATTTGCGGCGAAGGGATCGATGGCGTCGGTATTGGGCGAATCCGCCGGCGCCAGCACCTTGACATGACTGATGATCACGTCGTCGGAATAATAGGGAATGATCTGCCAGCTGGGGGAATTCTGCACCGTCACTCCGCTCATGCGGATATGCCTGGAATGGTCGAATACGATCAGGCGCGGACGGAACACCACTTCGCCCATCACCCCGCTGGGGCGTTTGCCGCTGGCATCCTTCCACCAGCTTTTGCCATTGCCGTCGATGGTGCCCTGGCCGGTGATGGCGATGTCATGGGCATTCACCGCGCTGATCAGCGACTGGCGGCCGGGCTCGCGAAACACCGTCATGGCGGGATAATCGTCATGATCGGGCGAGCCCAGCAAGGTCGCGCCCGCCGCCACATCCAGCGTGACATTGCTTTTCAGAACAATCGGCGCGCTGACATAGGTGCCATGGGTGAGGGTGACGGTGCCGCCGCCCTGGGCGGCGCAGGCGTCGATGGCCTGCTGGATCGCGCGCGTATCCTTGGTGACGCCATCGGCGCGGGCGCCATATTGCGCCGGATCGCAGGTGGCCGCGGTGGCCGCGCCGGCGGACAGCGCCACAAACACCAGCCCCAGTGCGCAAATCCGTGTCATTGTCATCCCCCTGATCCCCGGCATCTTCGCTGCGATGCTTATGCGCGGCAAGCGGCTGTTGCCGATCGGGGTGCCACGCGCTGTATGCAGCCGTTAATGCCGCGCGGGGGCTGGGCTTTTGCACGGACCTGATCTGCAATTAAGCATTTTGCCCAACGGCTGCGCGCGACGTGCTGTCTCTTGCCGGCGCCATGCTGCAGGCGCTAAGTTAACAACGGGGGGCGGGATGGTACCGATGAGTTTCCGTGTGCCTGCTCAATCAAGTCGGCCTTGTCCGATCTGCGGTGGTACGATGACGTATAAGCGCGCCACCTGGTTCACGCGCCTTTATCGCCGCGTCTGCAACAACTGCCATCATACCGACGAGAAGCGGATCAAGTTTTTTTGAACGCGCGCATGGCGCGCCGGGCGGGTCCAAGATCCGCGACACATGAAGTTCACCAATTTGCCGGAAGGCTGCCGCATTTGGCGGTGATGCAACCATGGGCCATGCAAACGGCCTGGTTTCACTGTTTAACAGCCTGATACCGGCCGGAGCGTTCCGCTTCACCGCAAGCAGGTAAGCTGTCTCATTTTTTATTACTCGCTTGCCATCACCGATTGCACCGCCCGTGCGTTATGCAATCGGCCTCTTCATTTCCGTCGTCTCCACCGTGGCGTTTTCCTGGAGCCCTCGACTGTCGCATGGCGCATGTTGCCTCTGAGTTCTTGCCTGCGCGTCAGGAAAGCCTTCATCCGGGAGCGGAAGGGGCGTCCCGCCGCAGGGCGCATTATCTGCCGGCGATCGATGGCTTGCGCGCTTTCGCGGTCATGCCGGTTCTGTTCGTGCATGCCGGCTTTCCGTTTTTCTCCGGCGGCTTCATCGGCGTGGATGTCTTTTTTGTCATCAGCGGCTATCTGATCACCGGCATCCTGGAGCGCGAGATCCGCGCCGGACGCTTCTCCATCGCCGGCTTTTATGAGCGGCGGGCGCGGCGCATTCTGCCGGCGCTGTTCCTGGTGCTGCTGGCGTCGCTGCCCTTCGCCTGGTTCCTGATCCTGCCGCACGAATTCCTGCGCTTCGGCGAAAGCCTGGTGGCGGTCAATCTGTTCGTCTCCAACATGCTGTTCGCGCATGAGAACGGCTATTTCGAGACCATCGCCGCGGTGCGTCCCACCTTGCACACCTGGTCGCTGGGGGTGGAGGAGCAGTTCTATATCCTGTTCCCGCTCTTTCTCTGGTTTGTCTCCCGCCGCTTTCCCCGGCACAGGCTCGCCATCTTCGCCGGCCTGTTTGTGCTCAGCATGGCATTCGCGGAATGGATGTGGCGTCGTGACTCTTCGTTGAATTTCTATCTCCTGCCCAGCCGCGCCTGGGAGCTTTTGGCCGGCGCCATGCTGGCGCAGGTCTCCTTCGACCGCGAAAGCCTGGCCCAGCACCGGCCATTGCTGATGCAGGTCGCATCCCTGGCGGGGCTGGCGGCGGTGTGCGCCAGCTATCTCCTGTTCAACGAAAACACACCCAGTCCCAGCCTGATCGTGGCCGTTCCGGTGATCGGCGCGCTGCTGGTCATCGCCTGTGCGGTGCCCGGAACGCTGTGCCATGCCATCCTGGCCAATCCGCTGGCACGCGGCATCGGCGTCATCAGCTACAGCGCCTATCTGTGGCATCAGCCGGTCTTCGTCTTCGCCAGGCTCTATAACGGCGCCGAGCCCTCCGTGCCGGTCTTCATCGGCCTGATCGGCCTGACCCTGCTGCTGGCCTGGCTCAGCTGGTGGTTTGTCGAACGGCCCTTCCGCGACCGCAGCCGGTTCTCGCGCGCCGTCATCTTCCGCTTTGCCGGCGCCGGCATGATCTTCTTCATCGCGGTGGGCGGCGGCATTGTTCTGGCCAAGGGCGTGCCGGGCCGCTTTGGTCCCGCGGGCGCCCTGGTGCAGAAGGGCGTGGATGAGATCAGCCCCTATCGCGACAGTTGCGGCGAACGGATACCGCCGGATTTCTCAACCTACTGCCTGTTCGGACAGGCGGGGCAGCCCATCGTCGCGGTCCTGGGCGACAGCCATGGCAAGGAGCTGTTCTGGCGCATGACGCAGCATCTGTCCGGCCATCCCTATCGGCTGCAGCCCTTCCTGTGGAATGCCAGCGCGCCTTTCGCCGCGCTGACCCGCGGCGCGGCGGATGGCCGGAACACGCGCGCGTTCCATGCGCGCGCCCGCGCCTATATCCTGGGCAACCGCCAGATCCGCACCGTGGTGATCGCCGCCAACTGGCCGATGTATTTCAATTGCGAGGGCGATTTCTGCGCGACGTCGCCGGCGCGCCTCGACCTGATCCATAGGCCCGACGATCCCGCGCGGCGCGCGGTGGTGGCCGACGCGATGGCGCGAGAGATCGATGCCTATCGCGCCGCCGGCAAGACGGTGGTGTTGATGGCGCCGGTGCCGCACATGCCCTGGGACGTGCCGCGCTTCATGCTGTCGCGGATCATTCAGGGAAAGAGCGATATCGGCGCGGGCGTGCCACGGGCCGAGCATGAGGCGCGGGCCGCCGCGGCCGATGCTTTCCTGGCGCGCGAGGCGAAACGTCCCGGCGTGTTCCTGGTCGATCCCGCCGCCAGCCTGTGTGGCACCGGCCCGGCCGGTTTCTGCCATGCCGAGGCGGACGGCATGCCGCTCTATTTCGACGACAATCACATGAATGGCGCCGGCGCCGATCCCGTGGCGCGCGCCATGCTGGCGCGTCTGGACAGGATCGCGGGCGCGAAGCCTTAAGCCGGGCCTTCGCTGCCGGCCGCTTTTGGCGCGTGATACCAGCGCCGCCATTGGTTGCCGACCCATTCGCGCCAGCGGTCCAGATACAGATAGATCACCGGCGTGGTGTAAAGCGTCAGCACCTGGCTGAGCAGAAGCCCGCCCACCACCGACACGCCCAAGGGCTGGCGCAGCTCCGAGCCCTGGCCCAGTCCGATGGCCAGGGGGATGCCGCCCATCACCGCCGCCAGGGTGGTCATCATGATGGGACGGAAGCGCAACATGCAGGCATGATAGATCGCCTCATGGGCGCTTCGGCCCTGGCGCTGACCCTCGATGGCGAAGTCGATCATCATGATCGCGTTCTTCTTGACGATGCCGATCAAGAGTATCACCCCGATCAGCGCGATCAGGCTGAACTCCATATGGAACATCAAGAGCGCCAGCACCGCGCCCACGCCGGCCGAGGGCAGGGTGGACAGAATGGTCAGGGGATGGACATAGCTCTCATACAGGACCCCTAGCACGATATAGATGGCGATGATGGCGGCCAGGATCAGGATCGGCTCGTTGGCCAGCGACGCCTGATAGAGATTGGCGGTGCCGGCGAAATCGCCATGCACCGAGATCGGCACATTCAGCCGCGCCATGGTCCTTTGGATCGCGGTCAGCGCCTGACCCAGGGACTCACCTTCCGGCAGGTTGAACGAGAAGGTGGTGGCGACAAACGGGCCCTGATGCGCGATGGCGAGCGGCGTGGTGCCGGGCCCGAAGGTGGCGAAAGCCGACAAAGGCACCATGGTTTCGGTACTTGTCGCGATGGAGGCGCCGGTCGAGGTGCCGCCGCGGCCATTGGTCAGGGCGTTGAGCTGGGCGTTTTCGGCCGATTGCGCCTGGATGCTGGAGGCATCGGCCGACGAGCTGGTGGCCGACGCTGTGGCGCTGGCCGATGCCGTGCCGGCGGCATTGCTGACGGTGCTGTTGTTGATGGCGCTGCTGTTGGCGGCATTGGAGCTGACCGAGGCGGTGCCGTTGAGCGCGGGCGCGGCCGCCGCGGCCGCGGTCGTGGCGGTCACGGTGCCCGCCACCGCATTGGTGGACTGGGTGCCGCTGACGGCGCCGGCCGAGGTGCTGACATAGATGTCGCGCAAGGTCTCCGGGCTTTGCCAGAAGGCGGGCGCGACCTCCATCACCACATAATACTGGTTCTTGTCCTTGTAGATGGTGGAGACGGTGCGCTGGCCGAAGGCGTCATACAGCGTGTTGTCGATCTGGCTGGTGGTCAGCCCCAGGCGCGAGGCGGTCTGGCGGTCTAGCTTCAGATCCACTTCCAGGCCCTTGTCCTGCTGGTCGGAATTGATGTCCTCCAGCTCGGGCACGTCCTGCAGGGCATTGGTGATCTTGGGCACCCATTGGTTCAGCAGATCGAGCGAATCCGCCTGGATGGTGTATTGATAGGCGGCGAAGCTCTGGCGGCCGCCGGCGCGCACCTGCTGGGCCGCCTGCAGGAACAGCCGGGCGCCGGCGATGCTGGAGAGCGGTTTTCTCAACCGCGCGATCACCTGATCGGTGGTGACATAATGGCGCTCCGCCGGCGGTTTCAGGGTGACGAACAGATTGCCGGAATTGGACGCGCCGCTGCCGCCGGCAAAGCCGCCCACGCTGGCCACCGCCGGATCGGCGTCCAGCACCTTCACGAACTGCATAAACTTCTTCTCCATCGACTGGAAGGAGATGCTCTGATCGGCGCGGATGCCGCCTTGCATGCGGCCTTCGTCCTGCACCGGGAAGAAGCCCTTGGGGATGATGGAGAAGAGATAGAAATTCAGTCCGATGGTGATGGCCAGGATCGCCATGATGGTCAGGGGATTGTCCAGCGCCCAGCCCAGCGTGCGTTCATAGAATTCGTGCGCGGCGTCGAAGGCGCGGTGCGAGGCGCGGAACACGATATTGGTGTCCTGCTCGCCCGGCTTGAAGGTCAGATAGGCGCAGATCATGGGCGTGACGGTGAGCGAGACCACCAGCGACACCAGGATGGCGATGGTGAGCGTCATGGCGAATTCGTGGAACAGCCGGCCGACAATGCCGCCCATCAGCAGGATGGGGAAGAACACCGCGATCAGCGAGATGCTCATGGAAAGCACGGTGAAGGCCACTTCCTGCGCGCCGTGGAGCGCGGCCTGCATCTGGCTTTCGCCCGCCTCGATATGGCGGGTGACATTCTCCAGCACCACGATGGCGTCGTCGATGACAAAGCCGGTGGAGATGATCAGCGCCATCAGCGAGAAATTGTCCAGGCTGTAGCCCAGCAGATACATGCCCCCGAACGTGCCCAGGAGCGACAGGGGCACCGCCAGGCTGGGAATGACCGCGGCCTGCGCGTTCCGGAGGAACAGGAACACGATCAGGATGACCAGCAGGATGGCGATGACCAGGGTGACCTCCACATCCGCCAGCGCGGCGCGGATGGGCACGGTCGAGTCATTGACCACCGACAGGGTGATGGCCTGGGGCAGCGCCGCCTGCAGCTGGGGCACCAGCGCGCGCAACTGATCGGCGACCTGGATGACATTGGCGCCGGGCATCTTGGTGATGGTGATCAGGACGGCGGGCTGGCCGTTGGCGACGCCGATATTGCGCACATTCTCCACCCCGTCCTCGACATCGGCGACATCGGCCAGGCGCACCGCCGCGTTGTTGCGATAGGCGACGATCAGGTCCTTGTACTGGCTGGCCTGGATGGCGGAATCATTGGCGTTGACCTCGAAGTCCTGTCCGTCCTGGCTGATCGCGCCCTTGGGGCTGTTGGCGTTGGTCGCGGCCAGCGCCGAGCGCACATCCTCCAGCCCGATGCCGTATTTGAACAGCGCGCGCGGGTTCAGCTCGACCCGCACGGCGGGCAGGGACGCGCCGTTCAGCTCCACATCGCCCACGCCGGGCACCTGTGACAGGCGCTGCAGCACGATGTTGGAGGCCTGGTCATAGATCTGGCCGGGCGTCAGATTCCTGGAGGTCATCGCCAGGATCATCATCGGCATGTCGGCCGGATTGACCTTGCGATAGGTGGGATTGGAGCGCAGCGCGGTGGGCAGGTCGGCGCGCGCGGCATTGATGGCGGCCTGCACGTCGCGCGCCGCCCCGTCGATATTGCGGTTGATGTCGAACTGCAGGGTGATGCGGGTCGAACCCACGGTGCTGGTCGAGGTCATCTCATTGACGTCGGCGATCACCCCCAGATGCCGCTCCAGCGTCGTGGCCACGGTGGCGGCCATCACATCGGGACTGGCGCCCGCCATGCTGGCGGTCACCGAAATGGTGG
Organism: Rhizomicrobium sp.; assembly: GCA_035547275.1. GTDB lineage: Bacteria > Pseudomonadota > Alphaproteobacteria > Micropepsales > Micropepsaceae > Rhizomicrobium. The sequence goes on along the minus strand of DASZVQ010000158.1, from coordinate 5,842 downwards.
GCACGTCGATGTTGGGAAGCGGCGAGACCGGCAGCAGGAAATAGGATGCGATCCCGGCCAGCGCCAGGCCAGCCGCCAGAAGGGCGGTGGCGATGGGCCGCCGGATGAATACCGCAGGAACGCTCATGCGCGAATCTGTGCAGGGAACGAGGTGTTTCGCCCGCTACCATGCGAAGGTTTGCGCCATCTTCCAGTGATGGCTTTGTAAACTTGTGCGAAAGTATACCCGGGCGGCGCGTCTGCGAAAAATCTTATCACTGGAACCCGGGGTGGCGGCCCCAATGGTCAGAATGCACCGTGATTATCTGCCATCGCCATGGAAAAAGACTCACGGCGCCGGCGTCAGGGCTCCAGCGCTTCCCAGCCATTCTGGGTCAGGGCTTCCAGCGGCGTGAAGCGGATTTTGTAATCCATCTTCTCGCTGCCGCGCACCCAATAGCCCAGATAGACATAGGGCAAGCCATGGGCGCGCGCCGCCAGCACATGATCCAGGATCATATAGGTGCCAAGGCTTCGGCCGTCTTCGCCGGGATGGAAAAAGGAATAGACCATGGAAAGCCCATCCTTCAGCCGGTCGGTGAGGGCGCAGGCCAGCAGCGCGCCGCCCTCGCTGCGATATTCCACGATATGGGTTTCGACCGGCGTTTCCTCGACCATGGCGACATAGTCGAACAGGCCCATGTCGCTCATGCCGCCGCCGGGATGGCGCGAATCCAGATAGGTGCGCAGCAGCGCGAACTGTTCGCGCGTGGCTTCCGCCGCCACTTCGGCGCGGATCAGGTCGCGGCCGCGCCGAAGGATGCGCTTCTGGCTGCGGCTGGGCGCGAACGCATCGGCGCGGATACGCACCGACACACAGGCCGCGCAACCCTCGCAGGCCGGGCGATAGGCGATGGACTGGCTGCGACGGAAGCCGGAATGGGTCAGCGCTTCGCTCAAGGGTTGGGCCAGGTTGCCGCCCAGGCGCGCGAAGACCTTGCGCTCGGTCTTGCCCGGCAGATAGGGGCAGGGCCCGCCTGGCGTCAGGAAGAATTGCGGTATGCGGGTGCTACGCTGGTCGGTCACGTGTTTAAAGAAACCTGCCCATTTCCGACTCAAGTATGACGCGAGCCGGCCTGTCGCGCAGCCTTAATAGTTTGACGGGGAACAGATTTAGTTTCCCAGACCCGTATTGGTCGGCGCCGGCGGCGCTTCTCGCATCAGCAAAATCGACAGGCGGCGGTTGGCCGAGGCGTTGGGATCTTCCGGCAGCAGCGGCTCCGACCCCGCCTTGCCCGCCACTTCATAGATGCGGTCGCTGGACAGGCCGCCAGCCTGCAGCAGGGCGCGGGCCTGGTTGGCGCGGGCCGACGACAATTCCCAGTTGCCGCCGGTCGCGGCCTGGTCGTTGCCCGCGGTATGGCCGGCGATGGAGACGCGATTGGGCAGGCTGGCGATGATGCCGCCCACCGCCGCCAGCAGCTTTTTGGTATAGGGCATGGGCTCGGTCGAACCCTGTTCGAACATCGGACGGCCGTCCTGATCGACAAGCTGGATGCGCAGGCCCTGGGGTGTGTTCTCGGTGATCACCTGATGCGAAAGATTCGCGATATCGGGATTGTCCTGCACCGCCTGATGGATCGCCTCGGCGGCATGGGCGAAGTCGCCATTCTGGCCGGACTGGGTGGAGGTCGAGGCCGCATCGGCGCCGGCGCCGCCCTGGGTCTGGCCGCTGGCCAGCGCCTTGGTGTCGGACGGGGGCGAGGGCGGAGACTGTTTCTGCATCACCGACTGGGCGCCGCCGGCATGGGCGCTGTCTTCGCCCATCACCTTGCCGCCCAATACGCCGCCCGAACCGGACACGGTCTGGGCGATGGACTGGGGCGCGAAATAGTCGGCGATGCCGCGCTTCTGTTCCGGCGTGGTGGTGTTGATGAGCCACATCAGCAGGAAGAAGGCCATCATCGCGGTCACGAAGTCGGCATAAGCGACTTTCCAGGCGCCGCCGTGATGGCCGCCATGCCCGCCCTTTTTAATGCGTTTGATTACGACCGCGTTCTCGCCGGCCATAGCCACCACCTGTCTTAATTACCCGTCGGCCTTGCGGTCTTTTTGCCGTGTGGCCTAACCTGCACAGCCTTGCATACCCCCTCTTAACCGAGTGTGAAGCGGGGGCGATTCAGGCTTGCGCATGGATGCTGAGATGGCTTTCGACACCCGCGCCTTTCGCGAGGCCCTGGGCTGGTTTCCTACTGGAATCGCGGTGATGACGGCCGCGGGCGTGGAAGCGTCTCATATCGGGATCACCGTTAATTCCTTCACCTCTGTGTCGCTGGACCCGCCCCTGGTGCTGTGGTGCATCGACCGGCGCTCGCGCCGCTATCCGGCTTTCGCCAATGCGCCGGGCTTCACCGTGTCGATCCTGGCCAGCGGGCAGAAGGCGGTGTCGGCGCGGCTGGCGGGCGCGGGCGAGCACAGTCTGGACGGCATCGCACTGGTGGAGACCGAGCTTGGGCCGCCGGCGCTGGCGGATTCGCTGGCCATTTTTGAATGCCTGCGCGAGAGTGTGCAGGACGCCGGCGATCATGCGATCCTGATCGGGCGCGTGCTGCGCTTCACCCGCCACGAACAGGCCGGCGCGCCGCTGGTCTATTTCCGTGGACGTTATGGCGCGCTGGCGCAAGGCGCGCCGCCGGACGGTATCGAGGGGCGGCGGGCGACGGATAAAGAATAGGCCCAGCTGTCATCCCCGGCTGAGCGTCGCAACGCGACGCGAAGGGAAGGAGACCCAGGTGCCGGCCAATCATCAGGTTTAAATGCCTGGGTTCCCTTCCCCTCGCGCGGCAATGCCGCGCTCGGCCGGGAATGACAGATTGGCTTGACGGTCCGGTCGTGCGATCGACCAGAGCGTGATGCCGACCAGCGCGCCTAATCCGCCTGTCACCAGAAAGGCGATGGCGTTAGAGAGTAACGTTTCCTGCCGAAGAAGCTTTAGCTGTTCGCCAAGATCTTCGCCAAAAGAGAATCCAAAGACGATCCCGAACGCCGCAAGCATCACAAGCCCGGCAGCTAAACCCAACGCGACTGCCAGCTTCCAGGATGTCCATCCGCGCGCCTTCAAGAACAGGAACGCGGGCAGGCCGATTGTCAACACGCCGATGTAGGTGACAAGGGTGCTCACGATGCCGGGCGCCACGACACCGCCGTCTTGGTGGACATAGGGATCGAACAGGAAAACCGCCGAAACCACCGACAGCGGCACCCAAAGAGGCGCCACGGCAAACGCGAGGACGGTCCGGGTCTGGCTCATGGCCAAAAGCCTATCGTGATGTTCCTGACAATCTCTTTCGCATACCTGGGCCAGCGCAAACAGCATGGCTTATTGCATTGTACCTTAAGATAACGCTGCTTACGATGCGGGCATGAATCATGAAATGCTCGTGGAGCTTTACGACGTCGCTCGCCTGATGCGGACCCGTTTCGACCGCTGGGCCCGCACCTACGGCATGACCCGGGCCCAGGGCGTGATCCTGTCCCGGCTGTCGCGCCAGCCCGGCATGACCCAGAACGAAATGGCCGGCCTGTGCGAGGTCGAGCCCATCACGGTGGGCCGTCTGGTCGACCGGCTGGAGGCGCGGGGCCTGTTGGAGCGGCGTCTCGATCCGTCCGACCGCCGCATCCGCCGCCTGCATCTGCTTCCGGCGGCCGAGCCGATCCTGCAGGAGATCCAGCGCTACAAGGACGAGCTGTTCCGCGAGCTCACCGAAGACCTTGACGCGCAAACGATCGAGATTGTCACCGATGCGCTGCTGAAGATGAAAGCCCGCATCACCCAGGAGCCCATGGTGAAAGTTCCGCTGGCGGGAGAATGATCATGTCATCCGCCGCGCCGGGATGCGCATGCTCTTTGTCGGCGCGCTGATCGTGTCGCTGCTGTCGGCCTGATCGGCAAGGATATGTGAATTGCTTTGGACAGGAAGGAGACCGACGGCATGACGAAGAGCGGCCTCAGCCATGTTCAACCGGGCATCGGGCGTCAACGCGTCCTGCCTGTGCATGAGGCCGCAGTGTCCTTTTGGGTTGGCAAATCCGAATTCTCTCCTAGAATGCCGCGCGCGAGCGCAGGCCCATGCCAACGACTTTCCGTTCATGCTTTTCGATTTCCATGCCTGTGCTTGTAATTATCCGGCCGATGAAGCGTTGTGTCTTTCGCGGCCGGGCAAACCCCTAAAGTAGAAGTGGTGGAATAATGAAAGTTGCATTCCTGGGCCTGGGCGTAATGGGCTATCCCATGGCGGGCCATCTGAAGAAGGCTGGCCATGAGGTCACCGTCTATAATCGCAATGGCGAGAAGGCCAGGCAGTGGGTCGCCGAGTATGGCGGCAAGAGCGCCGCGACGCCGGCCGAGGCGGCCAAGGATCAGGATATCGTCTTCTGCTGCGTGGGCCGTGATTCCGATCTGCGGGAAGTGACGCTGGGCGCGCAGGGCGCTTTCGACGCGATGAAGAAGGGTTCGCTCTTTGTCGATCACACCACGGCTTCGGCTTCGATCGCGCGCGAGCTGGACGCGGAAGCCAGGAAGCGCGGCTTCGGTTTTGTCGATGCGCCGGTGTCCGGCGGCCAGGCCGGCGCGGTCAATGGCAAGCTTGGCATCATGTGCGGCGGTTCCGAGGCCGATTACGCCCGCGCCGAGCCGGTGATGGCGCCCTATACCAAGATGGCCAAGCGGCTGGGGCCCGCGGGCTCGGGCCAGCTCACCAAGATGGCCAACCAGATCTGCATCGCCGGCATTGTCCAGGGCCTGTCGGAGGCGTACAGCCTGATGCGGGCGGCCGGTCTGGACATCGAATCGGTCACCGATGTGATCTCCAAGGGCGCGGCGCAAAGCTGGCAGATGGAGAATCGGTATAAGACTATGAATGCCGGTGAGTATAACCACGGCTTTGCCGTGGAATGGATGCGTAAGGATCTTGGCATTGCACTGGAGGAGGCCCGCAAGCAGGGCGTCAGCCTGCCGCTGACGGCGCTTGTGGACCAGTTCTATGCCGAAGTGGAGAATTTGGGGGGCAAGCGCTGGGACACGTCCAGCCTTTTCGTGCGCCAGGAGACCGCACGCAAGGGCAACAAGTCATAGAGGTTTGCTTTGGGCATGAATAACGAGCGGGACCCCCGCAATGCGTCCGCCGCGGTCATCGCGACGGCGAAGGGACGCGCCTATCATCATGGCGATCTGCGCAACGGTCTTCTGGAAGCCGCCCGCACCATCCTGGAAGAGGAATCGCTGGCGGCGCTGACCTTGCGCGCGGTGGCGCGCAAGGCGGGCGTCAGCCATGCCGCGCCCTACCGGCATTTCCCCAATCACGAGGCGCTGCTGGTCGAGCTTTCCATCGAAGGCTTTGACGAATTGCGCGACAGTCTGGTCGAAGCGGCCAAGGCGCAAGGTTCGGAATCCGACAGGATCGCTCATATCGGCGCCGCCTATATGCGCTTCGTCGCGCAGCGACCGGCGCTCGCCCGGCTGATGTTCGGCGGCCAGCTTCCCAACCGGGATCAGTTTCCGCAGCTGGGTCTGAAGGCCGACTCCATCGGCCAGGAAATCGGCAATGCCCTGCATGACAGCGCGCTGGGCCTGGCGGTGTGGTCGGCGGTGCATGGCCTGGCCATGCTGGTGCTGGAAAATGTGATCGATCTGGGCCAGCGGCGCTCGGGGCTGCATGTGCTGCCCACGCGGGCGGAGATCATCCTGCGCAGCCTCTTCGCCACCGAGCGCGAGCAATAGGCCGATGCCACCGGATTCCGGCGCGGGCGATCACCCCGCGTGCCGGAAGGCGTGGCTCATTTCAGTTGCAAATTCATGATCTTG
>DASZVQ010000157.1:0-3263 GCA_035547275.1 Rhizomicrobium sp. | reverse complement strand
TGGAAGATGCTGCCGGAAAGTCATCCCGGCTCCGACCGCAGGCTGCACCCCCTGCATGTGCTGGCCGACTATTGGACCATCGCGCGCGACCGCCGCTTCTTCCGTTTCGCCATCCCCGCCACCCTGACCGGCGGCGGGCTTTACGCCTTTCTGACCGGCTGGCCGCATGTGGTGGAAGACATCTTCAAGGTGCGCCCGGAATATTTCGGCTTCACCTTTGTGCTGAACGGCATCGGCCTGGTGGCGTTCAGCCAGGGCGCGGCGCGCTGGCTGAAGAACCATCCGGGCGAGCCCTTGTTCTTTGCCTGCCTGGCGACCAACGCCACCGCCGGCGTGCTGGCGGTGATCTTCGGCTGGATGGGCTGGGGCGGGCTTCTGGGACTGCTGCCCTGGACCTTTGTCTATTGCGCCATGATCGGATCGATCAACGCCACCGGCTCGGGCCTGGCCATGGTTCATTTCGGCCATGCCGCCGGCATGGCCTCGGCCCTGATCGGCATCCTGCTTTATGGCGGCGGCACCCTGGCCTCGGCCCTGATGGGCGCCTTTCCCACCCCGGTCTCGCCGGTGCCGCTGACCGGACTGATGGCGGGCTGCGGAATTCTGGGCGTGGCGACCTACCTCCTGTTCAGGCCCCGCAACCCGGGCTAAGAACCCCGCGACCTTTCCGGAGAAATTCCATGCAGCGCGCCCTCGACATCGACCGCAGCCGGTTCGCCGACTGGTATCAGGCGGTGGTGCGCGACGCCGACATGGCCGAGACCTCGCCCGTTCGCGGCGCCATGGTGATCAAGCCCTGGGGCTATGGCGTGTGGGAACAGATCCAGCAGGAACTGGACCGCCGCATCAAGGCGACGGGGCATGAGAACTGCTATTTCCCCATGTTCATCCCGCTCTCCTTCATCGCCAAGGAGGCCGAGCATGTCGAAGGCTTCGCCAAGGAAATGGCGGTGGTCACCCATCACCGCCTGAAGAATATCGATGGCAGGCTGGCACCCGATCCGGACGCCAAGCTGGAAGAGCCGCTGGTGGTGCGTCCCACATCCGAAACCATCATCGGCGATGCCTTCGCCCGCTGGGTGCGTTCGCATCGCGACCTGCCGCTTCTGATCAATCAATGGGCCAATGTGGTGCGCTGGGAAATGCGGCCGCGCCTGTTCCTGCGCACCACCGAATTCCTCTGGCAGGAAGGCCATACCGCCCATGCCAGCGAAAGCGAGGCCGTGGAAGAGACCAAGAAGATGCTGGAGGTCTATCGCAGCTTCGCGGAAGACTATCTGGCCATGCCGGTCATCGCCGGCGAGAAGCCGGAGAATGAACGCTTCCCCGGCGCGGTGAACACCTATTCCATCGAAGCGATGATGCAGGACGGCAAGGCGCTGCAGGCCGGCACCTCGCATTTCCTGGGCACGCATTTTGCGCAAGCCCAGAATATCAAGTTTCAGGACGATGCGGGCGCGCTCACCTTCTGCAACACCACCAGCTGGGGCGTCTCCACGCGCCTGATCGGCGGGGTGATCATGACCCATGGCGATGACGATGGGCTTCGCCTGCCGCCGGCGATCGCGCCACGCCAGATCGTGGTGGTGCCGATGCTGCGCGACAAGCCGGAAGACGCCGAAGTGCTTCGCTATTGCGAGGAGCTGGTGGCGCAGCTGTCGCGCGAGCGCGTCTTCGGCCAGCCGCTGCGCGCCTTCCTGGACACCAAGAAGATCAAGTCGGCGGAAAAGCGCTGGAACTGGGTGCGCCGCGGCGCGCCCATCATTGTCGAGATCGGGCCGCGCGACGCGGCGGCGGCGATGATCACTTATATGCGCCGCGACAGCTTGCGCGACGGCGACAAGGTCAAGTCCATCGCCAAGCCGAAACAGGACTTCCTGGAAAACGCGGTGCAGCTTCTGGCCGAGATCCAGGCCGGGCTTTATGCCGAGGCCAAGGCGCGGCTGGACGCCAACATCAAGGGCGGCGTCACCGACTGGGCCGGGGTGGAAGACTATTTCGCCGGCAATGAGGATGAATTCAAAGGCTGGCTGCGTGTGTCCTGGTCAAAGCCAACCGGCGCGGAACTGGAAAAGGTGGAGCAGAAGCTGAAGGGCCTAAAGCTGACCATCCGCAATGCGCCGCTGCGGCAGCCGGACAGTTTCGCGCCCTGCCTGTTCACGGGCGCGCCCGGCGTGGAAGAGATATTGATCGGCCGCGCCTATTAAAGGTGGCTGACCGCCATGAAGATCACGGTGACGGCGGCGGTGATGGTGAGGAAAGATGCCGCGAAAGACCGTTTGCGCGGATGGAAGATGCGCCGCTTGGGAAGGCGCTCCTCGTAGAAACTCCAACTGTCTTCCAGCATTCCTTGCCCCTTTGTCCCGATTGGGATGATGCTAGGCGCCACTTGTTACCGGCGCTTTAAGGATGTCGATAAATCTATAGATGTCATGGCCGGGCTTGACCCGGCCATCCATGGAGTAGCTTCGTGATGGATGGCCGGCTCGGAGGCCGGCCATGACAGAGCGGTCTACTGGAGCGATGACGGACGGCCGGGCATGGGCTGAACCCAGGGTGCGCGCGCCGGCATGCCCGCAATCAGGCCGCGAATGTCCGTATCCGGAAGATCGGCGGTGGTGCCCCGGTCCGGGTCGATCACATGCCGCGCCTGCTCCTCCGCTCCATACCAATGGCGCTTGGCAGCCTGGTCCGGGCACCCCGACCCGTCCCGGCCCCAGCGCAGCTCGACGCAGTTGTACGGGTCGAAGCTCATGGCGAACAGGTCGCGGGAGATATCGTCGAACGTCATCGGCACCGGATGCTTGTCACTGGACAGGATGGTGATGGTGCAGCCCTGGCTTTCACGGTCATAAGCCGCCAGCAGGTCGCGCTTGAGGTCCTGCCCGTCATAGACCACGCGCGGATCGCGGGCGAGCCACAGCCCGATCATCCGGCCCAGTTCCTGACGGAACGACACAAAGGCCGCGCGCAGCCGGGCATCGCGGGCCGGCGTGGCATAGCTTTCCCATTCGCTGTCGTCGCTGTTGTAGATATTGGCGGGGATCTCGGAAGGATGCGGCTTGGCGGAGATGCCATTGGCCACCGCCTGGTTCACCGCCTGCGCCCGGTCGTTCAGATCGTTGCACAGCGTGCCCATGGTGGCTTCCAGCTCATAGACCGGATTGAAATCGGTCTTGCCGCCCGACACCGCCACCCGCACATATTCGAAGAAGCCCAAAGGCGCGCCGCGATAGGCGAAGCGGGCATTGGCGCCGTCGCCG
>DASZVQ010000156.1:0-3603 GCA_035547275.1 Rhizomicrobium sp. | reverse complement strand
TTTCGAATGGCCAGGCCGATATCTTCACTCGCGAGCCGCCCGGCCACAGCCGCTTCGTCTTCTTCCAGGGTCATCCTGAATATGATGCCGGCACGCTGGGCCGCGAATATCTGCGCGACATGGGCCGCTTCCTCAGCGGCGAGCAGGCCGCGCCGCCCGCCATTCCGGAAAACTATTTCGACCGCGCCACCGAGGATCGCCTGGCGGAAATCCGCCCGGCCGATCAAGCCGATCTGGTCCGTTATGCGGCAATCGTGGGGGCGGCCTTGCCGCTCAGCCAGTGGCGCGGCAATACGGTGCGGCTGTTCGCCAACTGGCTGACACTGGTCGCGGCGACCAAGGCCCGCAGGTTGGCCAGCAAGGCTGTGCATACCCGCCGCCGCGCTTCGTAAGCGGCAAAGCTTGGAAAACCGCCTCTGTTACGGCAAGTAACGCTTAAAATGTTATAATTTCAACGGGTTGTAAAAACGCGACAAAATTTCCAATTGTCGCAAAATGTCACCGATTCCCCCTTTCCCCCTCGAATATCCAGAACTAATAAGTATCTGCGTGGGGCGTGAAGGTCACTGACTCGGGACCATGAACGGGCTTTTTGCTGATACAGGCTGGATTCTGGTCGCCATTGCCATGGTGGGCGGCTGCTACGCCCTGCTGGCCTCGGCGCTGGTCGGCCGCTTCATGCGCCGCGATGCACCCGATGCCGCCCACAGTCCGGCCGTCACCATCCTGAAGCCGCTGCATCTGGACGATCCCGACCTGAAGCGCAATCTGGAGACCTTCTTCGCCCAGACCTATGCCGGGCCGGTGCAGATCGTGTTCGGGGTGCATGACGAAGCCGATCCTGCCCTGGATGTGGTGAAGGCGCTGCAGGCGAAATATCCGCAATGCGACACGGCGATTGTCGCCGATGCCGCGCTCTATGGCGCAAACGCCAAGATTTCCAACCTGATCAACATGCTGCCATTGGCCAAGCATGACGTGCTGGTGCTGTCCGACAGCGACATCGCGGTGGGCCGGTTGTGGCTGGCCCAGGTGACGGCGGCGCTGGCGCGCCCCGGCGTGGGCATCGTCACCTGTCTTTATACCGGCGAGCCCGGCAGGGGCGGCCGCAAGCTGTGGTCGGAACTGGCGGCGATGGGCAGTTCCTATGACTTCCTGCCCAACGCGGTGCTGGGCACCACGCTGGGCCTGGCCGCGCCCTGCATGGGCAGCACCATCGCGCTGAAGCGGCAGACCCTGGATGAGGTGGGCGGCTTTGCGGCCTTTGCCGACCATCTGGCCGATGACTACGAGATCGGCCGCGCCGTTCGTGCCCGGGGCTATACCCTGGCGATCCCGGCCCTGGGGGTTGGCCATACCGCCGCCGAAAACAGCCTGACCGACCTGTTCCGCCATGAACTGCGCTGGACCCGCACCATCCGCATGGTCAATCGCGGCGGCCACCTGGGCAGCTTCGTCACCCATGGCTTCGCCTTCGCCCTGATGGCGGCGATCCTGCTGGATTTTAACGCTGTCAGCGTGGCGGTGCTGGGCTTTACCCTGGTGGCGCGGCTGCTGTTGAAATACCGCATCGACGGGCTGTTCGGCACCTTCGCCGGCCCCTACTGGCTGGTGCCGGTGCGTGATATGCTGAGCTTTGTGGTGTTCGTGACATCCCTGTTCGGCGAAACCGTGCATTGGCGCGGCACGCACTTTGCGGTAGAGCCTTCCGGCGCGATGTCGCAGGTCTGACCTTTAAAGTTCCCAAGGAAGTTCCGATGGTGATGAAGTCCCTGTTCCTCCAGGCTCCGTCCTTTGACGGCTATGACGGCGGCGCCGGCGCGCGCTACCAGATGAAGCGCGAGGTCAAGAGCTTCTGGTTCCCCACCTGGCTGGCCCAGGCCGCGGCGATGGTGCCGGGTTCGCGCCTGATCGACGCCCCGCCGCACAACCTCTCCTTCAAGGATATCGAGGACGAAGTGAAGGCGCACGAGCTGATCGTGATCCACACCTCCACCCCCAGCTTCAAGTCGGACTGCAGGACCGCGCAGATGGTGCGTGAGATCAATCCGTCGGCGAAGATCGGCTTCATCGGCGCCAAGGTGGCGGTCGAGCCGGTGGAAAGCATGGAAGCCTGCGCCGCGCTCGATTTCGTGGCGCGCAACGAATACGACTTCACCATCAAGGAACTGGCGGAAGGCGCGGACTGGTCCACCATCAAGGGCCTCACCTATCGTGGCGCCAACCGGGAGATCATCTCCAATCCCGAGCGCGAAATCCTGGTCAACATGGACGAGCTGCCTTCGGTGCTGCCGCTCTACAAGCAGCTCGATGTGAAGCAGTATTTCGGCGGCTATCTGCTGCACCCCTATATGAGCTGGTACACCGGCCGCGGCTGCAAGTCGCGCTGCACTTTCTGTCTGTGGCCGCAGACCATTGGCGGCCACAAGTATCGCTTCATGTCGATCGACCGGGTGGTAAAGGATGTGAAATACGTCCAGGAGAATTTCCCGGAGGTGAAGGAAATCTTCTTCGACGACGATACCCTGACCGACAATCACGACCGGGTGGAAGAACTGGCGCGCGCCCTGGGCCCGCTGGGCGTCACCTGGTCGTGCAACGCCAAGGCGAACGTGCCGCGCAAGACCCTGGAAGTGATGAAGGCCAATGGCCTTCGCCTGCTTCTGGTCGGCTATGAATCCGGCAACCAGCAGATCCTGCACAACATCAAGAAGGGTCTTCTGGTCGATGTGGCGCGCCGCTTCTCCAAGGACTGCCACGAGCTGGGCATCATCGTGCACGGCACCTTCATCCTGGGCCTGCCGGGCGAAACCCGTGAGACCATCCAGGAGACGCTGCAGTTCGCCAAGGACGTGAACCCGCACACCATCCAGGTGTCGCTGGCCGCGCCCTATCCGGGCACGTTCCTCTACAAGCAGGCCAAGGAAAATGGCTGGTTCGCGTCCGATGTCGACCTGCTGACCGACGACGGCACGCAAATTGCGCCGCTGAATTACCCGCATCTGGGCCACACCGAAATCTTCGAGGCGGTGGAGGAGTTCTACAAGAAATTCTATTTCCGCCCCTCCAAGATCATGGAGATCGTGAAGGAAATGCTGATGTCGCGCGAGATGCTGGTGCGGCGCCTGCGCGAGGGGGTGGAGTTCTTCTCCTTCCTCAAGAACCGCGAGGACATGATCGTCTCCTAGGGCGGTCGGACAAATTGGATTGCGTCATGGCCCGCGAAGATCGCGGGCCTTGCCGTTTCTGGAGTGCATGTGAAGCAGCTGATCGTCACCTCTGATGACTTCGGCGCGGCCGTTGAAGTCAACGAAGCGGTCGAACGCGCCCATCGCGACGGCATCCTGTCGGCCGCCAGCCTGATGGTGACGGGGCCGGCGGCGGAAGACGCCGTGGCCCGGGCAAAGGCGATGCCGAAATTGCGCGTCGGCCTGCATCTGGTGCTGGTGGAAGGCAAGCCGATGCTGTCGGCCGGGCAGGTGCCCGACCTGGTCGATGCCACTGGCCATTTCCGCATCGACATGGCGCGCGCTGGCGCCGCGATGTTCTTCCTGCCCCATGTGAAGCGTCAGCTGCGCGCCGAGATCGAGGCCCAGTTCGCCG
>DASZVQ010000155.1:0-4065 GCA_035547275.1 Rhizomicrobium sp. | reverse complement strand
GACCAGATGGGCGGGGGCGGCGGCGGCGTTGGCGGGGCGGCCGTCGCCGAACGGCCGCATCAGGGTGACATGGACGAGACGGATTCCCACCAGCGCGAAAGCGGCGACCGAAAGAACCGCTCCGATGACAATACGACGCTGGAAGACGGCCTCGCTCATGCCCTCACATGCCGGAATCGGAAGATGCAGGAACCTGGGCGCTGGCGGCGCGCAGGGGGGAATTGTTCAAGGGCGCTGCTTCGCCCTTGCGCGGCAGCTGGTCGAAGGAGGAAAGCTGCACAGACGCCGTGTCGGCCATGTTGAGGCGCGACTGTGCCAGCTGCTGGATACGCTCGGGGCTGGCGACATTCTGCCATTCGGTTTCCAGCACGCCGATATGGGCCTTTTCCTCGGCGATCTGCTGCTTGACCTGGGACAGCTGCATGTGCGCCACCCGGGTCTTTTCGCTCACGTGATACAGCGCCAGGATCGAAAGCCCCATCAGCGCCACGCAGAAGAAATTCAGCACTCGGATCATGACCTGCTCCTAAGCCGCCAGTTTCAGGCCGGCGCGCAGCTTCGCGGACCGCGCCCGGGGATTGGATTCAAGCTCTGCCGCCGACGGGGTGCGCGGGCGGTGGGTAAGAAGTTCGAAAACCGCTTTCGGCGCCATGGTCGCGGGCGCATGACGCGAGGCGCGCGGCGCGGCGGTGGAGCGCCGGGTGAGAAACTGCTTTACCATGCGGTCTTCCAGCGAATGGAAGGAAACCACGACCAGCCTGCCTTCCGGCTTGAGGATCTTCAGCGCCGCGTCGAGGCCGCGCTCCAGTTCACCCAACTCGTCATTCACATGGATGCGCAGCGCCTGGAAGGTGCGGGTGGCGGGATGGATGGCATGGCGCAGCGCCGCCGGGCCTTGCGCTTCCGACACGATGGCCGCCAGTTGCGCGGTGGTGGTGACGGGGCGCGCGGCGATGATGGCGCGGGCGATGCGCCGCGCATTCTTTTCCTCGCCATAGCGGGCGATGATGGTGGTCAGGCTGCGCTCGTCGGCGGTGTTGACCACATCGGCGGCGCTCTGGCCCGACAGGCTCATGCGCATGTCCAGCGGGCCGTCCTCGCGGAAGCTGAAGCCGCGCTCGGGCTGGTCGAACTGGAAGGACGACACGCCCAGGTCCAGCACCACGCCGTCGGTGTCCTGGGTGAATTCATCCATGCGGGAGAATTCGCCCTGCACCAGGGGCAGCCGGCCGCCAAAGCGTTCCACCAGTGCCTGGCCGCGGGCGATGGCATCGGGATCGCGGTCGATGCCCAGCACGCGGCAATCGGCGGCTTCCAGAATGGCGCTGGAATAGCCGCCGCCGCCGAAGGTGCCGTCGACGTAAGATGCGCCGTCGCGCGGGCTGAGCATTTCCAGCACTTCGTTCAGCATCACCGGGATATGGCCGCTCATGCGCCCTCGCCCTTCACGCCTTCATTTCGGGCGCGTTCCATCCGCGCCTTCACCCGCGCCAGTGCCTCGGCTTCCACCGGCGCATAACGGTCGGCATCCCAGACCTGGAATTTCTGCGCCTTGCCGACAAAGACGATCCTGTCCTTCAGGCCGGCATGTTCGATCAGCGCATCGGGAATGCGGATACGTCCATTCTCGTCGATCGGCAGCGATTGGGTGCGCGCGATCAGCGCGGTGGCCTCATCATCGAAGCTGGCGGAGAAAAACGGGTCCTGGTTTGCCAGCCGCTGGTTGATCGCGTCCAGCACCGCCTGGCCGAAGGCCTCGATCGCCGGATCGATGAAGCTGGGGCAGATATAGACGCCGACCGTGTTCTGGGCCGACAGCAGGTGGCGGTAGGTCGCGGGGATGCAGACCCGCCCCTTGCTGTCGAGCGAACCCGGCACCGTGGAAATGAATGGCTGGACCAACCCGGTCATAGCCCCCGCACCCTCGTGTCCCGGCAGCCCTTTCGCGGCCGGAAGGTCGGCCGTCGCTCAGGCGGGCCCTGAAGCCCTTTGGGACGGTATGGGATAGCATGGGATAGAACGGTCCGTCAAACCAAAAACCGTTATTTTTGAGGGGCTTGGCTTGTGCCGTTAACCTTTTTGGCCCCTAGCGCTGGAGTCCGGAAGAACGATTAATGAACGTGGTAACAATGTGGTGACGGCGGTAAACACCGCGTTAACGAAATCGGCGCAGGAGTTCCCGCCGCAACCGGAAATTGCGCCAACGTTCCTCCGCCCTGACAGCGCATGACCGCGCAACCGGAAGATGATTCGCTGCTGGACATCGGCGCGACGTATCGCTTCTCTCGCGCCGCCAATCAGTGAGGACAGCATGAAAATCGGATTCATAGGTTTGGGCCGCATGGGCGGCCATGTCGCGGCGAACCTTCTGAAGGCGGGACACAGCGTGACGGTGTGGAACCGCTCACCTGGTCCGGTGCAGGAGCTGGTCGCCAAGGGCGCCGTTGCCGCCAAATCGCCGGACGAAGCGATGCAGGGCGATGCGGTCTTTTCCATGCTGGCCAATGACGCGGTGATGCGCGAGGTCGGGCTGGCTGGCGCGCTGCTGGACAAGGCCGCCAAGGGCCTGGTGCATGTCAACCTGGCCACCATCTCGGTGGAATTCGCGAAAGAGCTGCAAGCCGCACACAAGGCGCGCGGGCTGGGCTATCTCTCGGCGCCGGTGTTCGGCCGCCCGGAGATGGCGGAGAGCGGCCAGCTGGTGGCGGTCGCGGCGGGCGATCCCGATGCCTTGGCGAAAATGGGCGATGTGTTCCAGGCCATGACCAGCCGTGTCGTGCCGGTGGGCGATGAGGCCGAGAAAGCCAACTTGTTCAAGATCTGCGGCAACTTCATGATCGCTTCTGAGCTGGAAGCCATTGGCGAAGCCTTCACCCTGCTGCGCAAGGGCGGCGTCGATCCCGCCCTGTTCCATGACGTGATGGCGGGGCGGCTGTTCACCGGCGCGGTGTTCAAGGCTTATGGCCTGATGGTGCTGAACCATCAGTACGAACCGGCCGGCTTCGCGCTGAGCCTGGGCCTGAAAGACGTGAACCTGGCGCGGTCGGCCGCCGCCGGTCTGGGCGTGGAAATGCCGGTCGCCGAACTGCTGAAGGCGCATTACGACCAGGCGATCGCCTGGGGCTGGCAGGACAAGGACTGGTCGGCGATCGGCGAGGTATCGGCCAAGAAGGCCGGCCTCTGAGCTTCGACCTGCAGCGTTTTGACCACGCCCAGCAGGGCGTATACGAACGCACGCTGGCGGAATTGCGCGACGGCCACAAGCGCTCGCACTGGATATGGTTCATCTTCCCGCAGGTCGCGGGCCTGGGCCACAGCGCGATGGCACAACGTTACGCGGTGACATCCCTGGATGAAGCCCGCGCCTATCTGGCGCATGATGTGCTGGGTCCGCGGCTGCGGGAATGCACCCAGGCGGTGCTGGATGCCGAAGGCCACAGCGCCCATGCCATCTTCGGCGCGCCGGACGACCTCAAATTCCGCTCGTCGATGACGCTGTTTGATCTTGCCGAACCGGACGGCATCTTCCATGCCGCGCTCGAAAAATATTTCGACGGCAAGTCCGACCCGCTGACATTGGAAAAGATTCGCTAGGCTCGAGCCCGGCATTTCGCCGGGCGATCATCCACAGAGGCCATGACCCGCCACCCCTTCGTGCGCAAAGCGCACAAGAAGGGGAGGTGGCCGCGACGGCGCTTGAGCGCAGCGAAAGCGTGATAGTCGCAGCCGGAGGGGTTCAAAATAAAATATCAGATGGCCTGTAAGCCGGGTTCTGTCCTTCTTGCGAAGGGGTGACCATTCCTCTGGGATGTGTGTCGCCACACACCTCACGCGACCGACCCGGACGGCGATGCGGAAAACATCACGTGCCGTCCCTATTTGGTCTTGCTCCCGGTGGGGCTTGCCTTGCCACTCCCGTTGCCGGGAACGCGGTGCGCTCTTACCGCACCATTTCAACCTTGCCGCGGCTTTAGGCCGGTAGGCGGTGTCATTTCTGTGGCGCTATCCCTGGGGTCGCCCCCGCCGGACGTTATCCGGCACCGTCTTTCCGTGGAGCCCGGACTT
>DASZVQ010000154.1:0-6898 GCA_035547275.1 Rhizomicrobium sp. | reverse complement strand
CGGCCGTGTAATCGCTGACCGGCGGCGCGGCCGGCTTCTTGAAATCGGGTCCCACGGCACAGGCAGACAGCAGCAACGTCGCCATCATGGCGCCGATCCTACGCATGTTCCTGTCCAAGCATGATGTGACTTTTCCTGACGGATGGATTCACGGTGCCGTTGGCACGCGCGTTCATGACGCCGCTACCGGCGGCTTGTCCGGTCAGGGTGCAGGTGGTGCGCGGCTATGCCAGGAGTGTCCTATGGCGCTGCTTGCGTTGGCGAAAAACAGGCTCGGGAACGCGATTTCCACCAACTGCAGCGTCGTCAGTGAAGGAGACGTATTGCCAACCAGGAAGGCGCCCGCATGATTGACGACCTGGCAGAAGGGACAGTCGAGAGGCGAATTGTCCAGCGGCGATTGGCCAGGCCCCGCATGATGACTAAGGTTGACGGATGCAAGCGGCGCAGTCTGATGGATATGAGTCTGGGCCAATTGGGACTGGACGCTGAACGCAAGCGTAACCAGCAGCACGATGAGCTGCCATAGCTTGGCGAAGGTCTGTGTCCTTTTTGCGCTTATCACCAACATGCAGTCGATCAGATAAGAAGCCAATATCGCACAGTATGGGAATTGGATTAATCGCACTAGCCCAGTCGATTCAATCCATGCGCTGGTCTTAGATCGCGGCGTTCAGCACAAATAAGCTGCTGATATGACTACGAAAATCGTGGGTCATGCTGTGCCTTCGCGCCAATTCCACAGTCGCGCAATTTCCTTGAAGGATGAACAGCAAAAGGCGCGGGACACGGGCCAGAAACATTCTCAGAACGATCGGCGCAACAGACTATTAGATGGCCTCGACTCCGAGCTCGGCCGCGCGTTCCAGCACCTCTTCCGTGGGGCCTGACATTGCTATGGCGGCGTGGTTACCCGATTGCGCAGTGCGAATACCGCGGACTGCCGAGTTCGGGGCTTTCGGGTACCCTGATCCGGCACCGCTGTTCCCTGTTTTGCGGCCCGAGTCTTCCCTGTTATTTCATCGGGGAAAAACCTACGGAGGTCAGTATTCCCGGGCTTTCCGGCGGCTTTGGCGGTCTATTTCGGAGACTTTCCCCTTTTCCTAGAATTTTCCTCGTACCTAGTTGGAGACTGGTTCGTCCAAACTGCCGGCACCACCATCCAGTCTCAGCGAACCGGTCTGACGGCCGGTCTCTGCGGACCGTGGCGTTATCGATGACGCAGACTAGACTGGCTCGGCAACTTGCGGCGCAGATGTAGCAGCCGGCCATCCGGCTAATGCTAAGGCGGCAACTTCACGCAATTGCTCCGTGGTCGCACCAGCTGCCGCCTGTACACAGATGCCGTTAGCCATGACGGCGAGGTAGCGTGCCAGCGCTGCCGGATCGCTAAGTAGAGAAAGGTCTCCTTCCGCCTTCGCTTTTTCAAAGCGCTTGCACAGGGCCGCTTCCTTCTCGGCCCGGTGGCGGGCCAGCACATCGGGAATCTCGGCATCTCCGCAGGAGATTCCCCCCTGCAGCATCAGACAGCCGGGCGGGTTCTGCCCGCCGGTGTCGGCGGCGAAACCGGCCACGCCGAACAGGAAGGCCTCCGCCACCTTGGCCGCGGTGGGGGCGGCCAGCACCTCGGCCATGAATTCGGCCCGGCGCTGGTCATAGCGTTCCAGGACCGCCTTGAAGAGCCCTTCCTTGCTGCCGAAACAGGCGTAGAGGCTGGGTGGATTGATGCCCATGGCCTCGGTGAGGGCAGACATGGACGCGCCTTCATAACCATGCTTCCAAACCACGGTCATGGCCCGGTCCAGGGCCATGTCCTTGCAGAAGGAGCGGGGCCTTCCCGTGCGCATTTTTACACTTCCATAAAATTGTACCGTCCACTATATAATTCGCTTGACGCGGCAAGTCCACACGAATATCTGTAGCGACCGTTACAGATTATTCCTTTTGGGGATTTGCCATGGCCCACGTCGATCTCTACCAGACCTCGAAGTTCCTCAGCTTGCAGTACCGGACGTCCGGCAAGGCCTTGCGCCGCCAGATCACCGGCGCGGCCCTGTTCCTGCTGCTGGGCGGCGGCTTCGCGCTCTATCATGCCAAGGCCAATGCCAAGGTGGACACCCCGGCGCCGCCGCCCCCCGCGGCGGTGAGTGTGCTGGCCTTGAAGCCCCAGGCTGTGAAGGCCTTCGCGGAATTCTCTGGCCGCATCGCTGCGGTGGACTATGCCGAGATCCGGCCCCAGGTGGCGGGCCGCATCACCGAGATCCGTTTCAAGGACGGCCAGCAGGTAAAGGCCGGCGATATCCTGTTCGTGATCGACCCGCGTCCCTACCAGGCCGCCGCCGCCAAGGCCGCTGCCGACCTGCAGTCCGCCAAGGTCAATGCCGCGCTGGCCCATGCCACACTCGCCCGCTATGACGCGCTGCGCCGTCAAAACGCCATCGCCGAGCTCACCTATGACCAGAGCGCCAACGCCGCCAAGGTGGCGGACGCGGCTATTGCCTCTTCGGCCGCCGCGCTGGCCCAGAGCCAGGTCGATGTCGATCACGCTTATATAAAGGCGCCGATTTCGGGCCGGATAAGCCGGGCCGAAGTCACACTGGGCAATTTCGTGGGTTCACCCACCCAGGTGCCGGCGGTTCTGACCTCGATCGTGTCGAATGACGGCGTTTATGCCGACTTCGAGGTGGATGAGCAGACCTACATGAACAGCGTGCGTGGTCAGAAGGCGGTGCCGGTGGAAATGCAGGTGACCGGCGACAGTCATGTCTATCGCGGCGTGGTGGAAAGCTTCGACAACCATATCGCAACCGGCTCGGGCACCATCCGCGCCCGCGCCCGCTTCACCAATGACGATGGCGCGCTAGTGCCGGGCATGTTCGCATCGGTGCGCATGGGCGCGGCCGCGCAAAACAATGCCCTGCTGGTGCCGCAAAGCGCCATCGGCAACGACCAGAGCAAGCGTTTCGTCTTCGTGGTGGGGGCCGGGGACAAGGCCGAATATCGCGAGATCGCGCTCGGCGCCGACATCGATGGCCAGCGCGTGGTGACGTCGGGCCTGAAGGCTGGCGACCGCGTGATCCTGGACGGTTTGCAGAAACTGGCGCCCGGCGCACCCGTCGCCCCGCATGACGCCGCGACAAAGACTGCCGCGAACTAACCGGGCTGAGGGGCCTGCCGTTATGAATCTGTCTAAGTTCTTCATCGACCGGCCGATTTTTGCCGGGGTGATCTCGGTCATGATCTTCCTGGCCGGTCTGATCGCCATGACGCGGCTGCCGATCAGCGAGTACCCGGAAGTCGTGCCGCCGTCGGTGGTGGTGACGGCGATGTTTCCCGGCGCCAATCCGCAGACCATCGCGCAGACGGTGGCGACGCCGCTGGAAGAACAGATCAACGGCACCGAGGGCATGCTCTACATGGGCTCGTCCGCCGCCAGTGACGGCACGCTGACCCTGACGGTGACCTTCAAGCTGGGCACCGACCCCAACCTGGCGCAGCAGCTGGTGCAGAACCGCGTCAACCAGGCGCTGCCGCGCCTGCCCGACGTGACCCGGGCGCTCGGCGTGACCACGGTCAAGTCATCGCCCGACCTGACCATGGTTGTGCATCTGCGCTCGCCCGGCGGCCGCTATGACATGCTGTACCTGCGCAACTATGCGGTGCTGAACGTCAAGGACCAGCTGGCCAAGATCGAAGGCGTGGGCAATGTGCAGCTGTTCGGCTCCGGCGACTATGCCATGCGGATATGGCTCAATCCCGAACGCATCGCCGAACTGGGCCTGACTTCGGACGATGTGGTCAATGCCGTGCGCAAGCAGAATGTCCAGGTCGCGGCCGGCGTGATCAACGGCCCGCCTTATGGCACCAGAAGCCAGCTTCAACTGCCGATCACGGTGGAGGGGCGGCTCAGCGATCCCGACCAGTTCAAGCAGATCGTCATCAAGAATGCCGGCGGCGTGGTCACTCGGCTGGGCGATGTGGCGCGGGTGGAGATTGACGCCTCGCAATACGGCCTGCGCTCGCTGCTGAACAATGAGCAGGCGGTGGCCATTCCCATCTTCCAGGCGCCAGGCTCCAATGCCATCGAGATCAGCGACCATGTGCGCGCCACCATGGAGGAGCTGAAGAAGAATTTCCCCGAAGGCGTGGACTATTCCATCGTCTATGACCCCACCGTCTTCGTGCGCGATTCCATCAAGGCGGTGATCCACACCCTGCTGGAAGCGGTGCTGCTGGTGGTGCTGGTGGTCATTCTGTTCCTGCAGACCTGGCGCGCCTCCATCATTCCGCTGCTGGCGGTGCCAGTTTCCATCATCGGCACCTTCGCCGCCATGCTGGCCTTCGGCTTTTCCATCAACAACCTGTCGCTGTTCGGCCTCGTGCTGGCGATCGGCATCGTCGTCGACGACGCCATCGTGGTGGTCGAGAATGTGGAGCGCAACATCGAGGCCGGGCTTTCGCCACGCGATGCCACGCTCAAGGCGATGCGCGAGGTCACCGGCCCCATCATCGCCATCGCTTTGGTGCTGTGCGCGGTGTTCGTGCCCATTGCCTTCATCAGCGGCCTGACAGGCGAATTCTATCGCCAGTTCGCCCTGACCATTGCCTTTTCCACCATCATTTCGGCCTTCAATTCGCTGACCCTGTCGCCGGCGCTGGCGGCGCTGCTGCTGAAGGGCCATGACGCGCCCAAGGACTGGCTGGCGCGGGTGATGGACAGGACGCTGGGCGGCGGGTTCCGCCTGTTCAACCGCGCCTTCCATCGTGGTTCGGACGGCTATGGCAAGGGCGTGGGCGGCATCCTGACCCGCAAGGGCGGGGCGGTGGTTGTCTATGGCCTGCTGCTGCTGGCGACCGTGTTCCTGTTCCGGCTGGTGCCGCCCGGCTTCGTGCCGCTGCAGGACAAACAGTATCTGGTCAGCTTCGCGCAATTGCCGCAAGGCGCGACCCTGGACCGCACCGAAAAGGTGATCCGCCAGATGTCGGCCATCGCGCTGAAGGAACCGGGGGTGGAAAGCGCCGTGGCCTTTCCGGGCCTGTCGATCAATGGCTTCATCAACTCGCCGTCCGCCGGCATCGTGTTCGTGACGCTCAAGCCCTTCGACCAGCGCAACAGCAGCGACCTGTCGGGCTTCGCCATTTCGCAGAAGCTGCAGGCAAAATACGCCGCGGTGCCGGACGCCATCATCGCCATCTTCCCGCCGCCGCCTGTCCAGGGCTTGGGCACCATCGGCGGCTTCAAGCTGCAGGTGGAAGACCGCACCGACCAGGGCGATGCCGCGCTGGCGGCTGTGATGGGGCAGGTGGCCATGAAGGCGCGCCAGGACCCGGCGCTGGCGGGCGTGTTCTCCAACTTCTCGACGAGCGTACCGCAGCTGTATGCCCACCTGGATCGCACCAAGGCGCAGCAGCTGGGCGTGGATGTGCAGGATGCCTTCAGCACCATGCAGACCTACCTGGGCTCTACCTATATCAACGACTTCAACCGCTTCGGCCGCACCTATGAGGTCTTGGCCCAGGCCGATGTGCCCTATCGCGAAAAGCCCGACGACATCCTGCGCCTGAAGGTACGCAATAATGCGGGCGAGATGGTGCCGCTGGGCTCCATTGTCACGGTCAGCGAGACCACCGGCCCCGATACCGAGATGCACTACAACGGCTTCCGCGCCGCCGATCTGAATGGTGGCGCGGCGCCGGGATATTCGTCGGGCCAGGCGCAGGCCGCGATGACGAAAATCCTGGATGAGACGCTGCCCAAGGGCATGCGCTTTGAATGGACCGACTTGACCTACCAACAGATCCTCGCTGGCGACACCGCACTATTGGTGTTCCCGCTGTGCGTGCTGCTGGTCTTCCTGGTGCTGGCGGCGCAGTATGAAAGCCTGTTCCTGCCGCTGGCCATCATCCTGATCGTGCCCATGTGCCTGTTCAGCGCCATCACCGGCGTGTGGCTGACGCACGGTGACAACAATATCTTCACCCAGATCGGGCTGTTCGTGCTGATAGGCCTGGCGTGCAAAAACGCGATCCTCATCGTGGAGTTCGCGCGCGAGCTGGAAATCCAGGGCCGCAAGACGGTGGAAGCGGCGATAGAAGCCGCCCGCCTACGCCTGCGTCCCATCCTGATGACCAGCTTCGCCTTCATCATGGGCGTGGTGCCGTTGGTGGCGTCCAGCGGCGCAGGCGCGGAGATGCGCTATGCCATGGGTATCGCCGTCTTCTTCGGCATGCTGGGCGTGACCTTCTTCGGTCTGTTCCTGACGCCGGTCTTCTATGTGCTGCTGCGCGCGCTGGAAAAGCGCGTCACCGGCACGGAATTGGTGCATCATCATGGCTGAGATTGCCGATCTGTTGAGCCTGACCCTGTCGGCACTGTTCGCCGCCACCGCCATCCTACATGTGCTGGCGCCGAGCTTCGTGCGGCGCTGGGAATTCGGCCGCGGCTTTTATGCCGTCTTCGGCGTGGCGCAGGCGCTGACGGCGCTGTTCCTGGCGGTGCCGCAGACCCGCATCTGGGGCGGCATCCTGGGCGCCATGATCCTGTTCGTCACGGTGATCTCGTTGCTGAACCAGCGCAACTATGCGTTTGCCGTGCCGGCGATCCTGGTGTTAGCGGCTTTGGCGCCGGCGATGGCGTAGTGGCGCCAGGGTTACAGCACGCTTCAGGCTTTTCCGGCGATTTATTTTGAATTTTGCCCACGTTGCCACGCAACAAGAGGGTGCGCCGGGATTGTACGTCCTCCCTGGTTTCCGATGCGCTCTGATTTGGCCGCCTGGGCCGACACCCAGGCGGCCAAATTGTGCAGAGACCGCACCGCACCGTGAGCTGAGATAGGCGTCGCCCTTTTGCGGATAATACCCGCAATGGACATCGACCGCGCGCTTTGGCGGCGGCAAC
>DASZVQ010000153.1:0-6942 GCA_035547275.1 Rhizomicrobium sp. | reverse complement strand
CGGGTCTGGATGGTGGCGACCACGCTGGGCTCGTTGAGGACGATGCCGCGGCCCTTCACGTACACAAGCGTGTTCGCGGTACCCAAATCGATGGCCATGTCGCTGGAAAGCGCGCCAAGAAGACTGCCGAACATGCTTAACGTGTGTCCCTGAGTGAGAGGCTGAACCAAAATCTGCAAGCGCCGTTCCGGAAAGAACCCGCCCCGGACGCGCTCGTTCCGGGGCGGCGAAGTATCATTTCAAGACAAAGAGCGTCATCTCGCGACCGTCAGGGCTTCGGGCTCCTGCTTCTGCCGCTTGACCAGCAACTTGTTGAGTGCATTGACATAGGCATAGGCCGCCGCCGCCATGGTGTCGGTATCCGACGCCTTGCCGGTGACGGTGCGGCCATTCTCCTCCAGCCGCACATTCACCGTGGCTTGCGCGTCGGTGCCCTCGGTCACGGCGTTGATCTGGAACAGCTGCAGCGTGGCGCTGTGGGGATAGAGCTCGCGGATCGCCTTGAAGATGGCGTCCACCGGGCCTTCGCCGGAAACCGTGGCGCTTTTCACCTGGCCGTCGAAGGACAGCGTCATGGAGGCGGTCGGCACCACCCCGGTGCCGGCTTCCACCCGGAGCGCCTTGATGGTGATGGTGTCATGGCCGCGCATGATATTGTCGTCGACCAGGGCGGCGATGTCCTCGTCAAAGACATGCTTCTTGCGGTCGGCCAGGTCCTTGAAGCGCTTGAAGGCGTCATTGAAGACGTCCTCGTCCAGCGAATAGCCCATGGATTCCAGCTTGTCGCGGAAGGCATGGCGGCCAGAAAGCTTGCCCAGCATCAGGGAGGTGGCGTTCACCCCCACATCCTCCGGCCGCATGATTTCGTAGGTCTCGACATTCTTGAGCATGCCGTCCTGGTGGATGCCGGACTCGTGGCTGAAGGCGTTCTTGCCCACGATCGCCTTGTTGTACTGGACCGGAAAGCCAGTGACGTTGGACACCAGCTTGGAGGCGCGGTTGAGCAGCGTGGTGTTGATGCCGGTGGTGAAGGGCATGATGTCCTTGCGCACCCTCAACGCCATCACCACCTCTTCCAGCGCGGCATTGCCGGCGCGCTCGCCGATGCCGTTGATGGTGCATTCCACCTGGCGCGCGCCCGCCAGCACGCCGGCCAGGCTGTTGGCCACCGCCAGGCCCAGATCGTTGTGGCAATGGGTGGAGAAAATCACCTTGTCGGCATTGGGCACGCGATTGCGCAGCATGGTGATGATGTCGAAGAATTCCTGCGGCGTGGAATAGCCCACCGTGTCGGGGACGTTGATCACCGTGGCCCCCGCATTGATCGCCACATCGACGCATTTGCACAGGAAGTCCGGCACGGTGCGGGTGGCGTCTTCCGCCGACCATTCCACCTCGCTGGTGAAGTTGCGCGCCCGGGTGACCGAGGCGCCGATCGCTTCCAGCACCGCATTCTCGCCCATGTTGAGCTTGTGCTTCATGTGCACGGGCGAGGTGGAAATAAACGTGTGAATCCGGGGCCGGAACGCGCCTTTCAGCGCCTCGCCGGCGCGGTCGATGTCCTTGAAGCCGGCGCGGGAGAGACCGCAGACGCTGGCGCGCTTGACGATCTTCGAAATCTCCTGCACCGCCTTGAAGTCGCCTTGCGATGAAATCGGGAACCCGGCTTCGATCACATCCACGCCCATCTCGTCGAGCAGTTCGGCGATCTGCAGCTTTTCCTCATGCGTCATCGCCGCGCCTGGCGACTGCTCGCCATCGCGCAGGGTGGTATCGAAGATCAGAATCGGCGTCGTTTCGGTATTGCTGGTGCTGGTCATGACAGTAGTCCTTGTGTTCGTCGCCTGTGGCGACTTCATGTCTCCTTTCGTCATCCCCTGATCCAGGCAGCGCGAGACCATCTCACGCGAACGTAATCAGGGGCCGCTAAGGAGCAGAAGCGCGTGCGAAGAACCCAGCGAAGGACGGGGTGTGACGGCGCGCACGTCATCGCAGCGCGCGCGCAATGCGCGCCGCCCGATGATGATGTGCATGCCGTCCGTCATAAACCTGCGCCGTTCCGCCGTGAAATATCCGTGCCGTCGCCGGTAACCTGCGGATAAAGCAGGAAATTTTCCAGCGTTTGCGCGGTTTTACGCCGATTTCACACCGTGGCGCAAGGGAGACTGGCTGCAACCGGAGTGAAAACTTTCTCTTCCACAGCCAAGAATGATTACAGTGGAAACAAGAACGCCCATCGGGCGCCGCTTCGTCACATGCCCGACATGCTCGCGTGGCACCCGGGGGCGATGCATCGCCTTTCCGATAATCCACTTCCGCCGGGGCTTAAAATGGTTGCCAGCCCGCGCGAACCCGCCTATCGGGGCGGTCAGACAATCGCAATCCCGCCCCACCGCCTTGATCCTCGGCCCGCCGGACAATGAAAATCCTGCCGCCCGTCTCGATCGAAGCGCGCCGCCTGCTGCCCAGCAAATGGGACCTGTTGGCGGCGCTGCTGGTGCTTGCCTTCATCATCGCCTTCGCGGAAACCAGCCGTCTTCTGGTGCGCCCGCTGAGCTCGATATCGGGCAATTATATCACGCTGCATCCCGCTGACCTGCCCGGCTATGCCCTGCGCACGGCCCTGCGGATGCTGATCGCGCTGGCGGTCTCGCTGGGTTTCACCTTCACCTACGCCACCTGGGCGGCCAAAAGCCGCCGCGCCGGCAGCCTGCTTGTTCCCCTGCTGGATATCCTCCAGTCCGTCCCGATCCTGGGCTTCCTGTCGGTGACCGTGGTCTGGTTCCTGTCGCTGTCGCCGGGCCGGGTTTTCGGCGCCGAACTGGCCTGCGTCTTCGCCATCTTCACCGGTCAGGCCTGGAACATGGCCTTCAGCTTCTATCAGAGCCTGCGCACCGTGCCGCCGGAGCTGGAGGAGGCCGGCCGCGTGTTCGGGCTTTCCGCCTGGGCGCGCTTCTGGCGGATCGAGGCCCCCTTCGCCATGCCGCCGCTGATCTGGAACATGATGATGAGCATGTCGGGCGGCTGGTTCTTCGTCACCATCGCCGAGGCCATCAGCGTGGGCAACACCAACATCGCGCTGCCCGGGATCGGCAGCTGGATCGCGGTCGCCATCGCCCAGCAGAACCTGACCGCCATCTTCGAGGCCATCCTGGCCATGATCATCGTGATCCTGGTTTACGACCAGCTGATGTTCCGCCCGCTGGTGGCCTGGGCCGACCGCTTCCGCATCGGCGAGACCAACGAGCAGCCGCCGGAAAGCTGGGCGCTGGATGTCTATCGCCGCTCCAAGCTTCTGGACCTGATGACCGCGCCCTTCGAGCAGATGATGCGCTGGTCCTATCGCTGGCAGCCGCCGCATTTCGGCGTTCGCGCCGCGGTGCGTGAGGTGGACAGCCGCGTCGCCAACATCATCTGGTATGCGGTTCTGGCCCTGTTGGGGGCCTATGCCTGCTGGCGCATCTATGACTTCGCCCTGACCAGCAGCCTGGGCTGGGCGGATGTGCTGACCACCTTCGGTCTGGGCTTCCTGACCATGATCCGGGTGGTGGTGCTGATCGCGCTTGCTTCCATCGTCTGGGTGCCGGTCGGCATCTATGTGGGCCTGCGCCCGCGGGTGACCCAGATCGTGCAGCCGGTGGCGCAGTTCCTGGCCGCCTTTCCCAACAACCTGCTGTTTCCGCTGGTGGTATCGTTGATCGTCTTCTGGCACGCCAATCCCGATATCTGGCTGTCGCCGCTGATCATCCTGGGCACCCAATGGTACATCCTATTCAATGTCATCGCCGGCGCCACCACCATGCCGCAGGAATTGCGCGATGCCGCCGACAATTTCGGCGTGAAGGGCTGGCTGTGGTGGAAGAAGGTCGCGCTGCCCGCCGTGTTTCCCTATTACGTCACCGGCGCCATCACCGCCTCGGGCGGCGCCTGGAATGCCAGCGTGCTGGCGGAAGTGGCCAGCTGGGGCAAGAATACCCTGCACGCCCATGGCCTGGGCGCCTATATCTCCGACGCCACCACGAAAGGCGATTTCCAGCGGGTGGTGCTGGGCATCACGGTGATGAGCTTCTTTGTGGTGGTGGTGAACCGGATCCTGTGGCGGCCACTCTACTGGTACGCCGAGAGAAAATACCGCTTAACGTGAGGCGAACATGGCTGACCTGCTGACCGTCGAACATGTGCGGCGCACCTTTCCCCGCGGCGGCGGTGAGGAATTGCTGGTGCTGGATGACGTCAATCTCACTCTCCGGCAGGGCGAGATCGTGGGGCTGCTGGGCCGCTCCGGCTCCGGCAAGTCCACGCTGTTGCGCCTGATCGCCGGCCTGGCGCGGCCGCAAGGCGGCAAGCTTTCCTATATGGGTGCGCCCATCGAAGGCCCCACCCAGGGCGTGTCGATGGTGTTCCAGAGCTTTGCGCTGTTTCCCTGGCTGACGGTGCTGGAGAATGTGCAACTGGGCCTGGAGGCGCTGAACCTGCCGCCGCGCGAGATGCGCGAGCGGGCGCTGGCCGCGATCGATCTGATCGGCCTGGATGGTTATGAAAGCGCCTATCCCCGCGAATTGTCCGGCGGCATGCGCCAGCGCGTGGGCTTTGCCCGCGCGGTGGTGGTCCATCCCAACATCCTGTTGATGGACGAGCCTTTCAGCGCGCTGGACGTCCTGACCGCGGAAAACCTGCGCACCGACCTGGTGGAGCTGTGGGGCAACGGCAAGCTGCCGATCAAGGGCATCATCCTGGTCACGCACAATATCGAGGAAGCGGTGCTGATGTGCGACCGGGTGCTGATGTTTTCCTCCAATCCCGGCCGGGTGGCATCGGAAATCCGCATCGACCTGCCGCAGCCGCGCGACCGCACCTCGCCCGCCTTCGAGGATTATGTCGACAAGATCTATGTCGAGATGACCGCCAAGCGGGTGGAGCGGATGCGCCAGCAACAGGCGGCGGCGACCTATCTCGACATGCCGCTCACTCATGTCTCGCCCAACCAGATTTCGGGTCTTATTGAAGCCCTTGCCGCGCCTCCATATGACGGCAAGGCCGACCTGCCCGACATCGCCTATGAGCAGGAACTGGAAGTGGACGAACTGTTTCCCGTGGCCGAAGCCATGCAGCTGCTGCGCCTGGCCGATGTCGAAGGCGGCGACATCAAGCTGACGCATATGGGCAAGCGGTTTGCCGACGGCGAACTCAACGAGCGCAAGGAAATCTTCTCCCGCGCATTGCAGAACCACGTGCCGCTGGCCGGCCACATCAAGAAGGTGCTGGACGACCGAGCCAGCCATTCCGCGCCCTATCGCCGCTTCCTGGATGAACTGGAAGACCATATGGCGGAAGACACGGCGGAAGAAACGCTGAAGACCATCGTGTCGTGGGCACGTTTTGGCGAATTGTTTTCCTATGACGACGACGCGGCGTCGTTCAGTCTGGAAAATCCCACTTGATCACTCGCCTTTCATGCCGATAGCGCCGTGCGCCGCCGCACGCAGCGTTCCGGCGGCAGGGTCAGGGTCACCGTCGTCCCCTTCTTCAACGCGCTTTCAATAGCCAGCCGGCCGCCATGGCATTCCACCATCGACTTGACCAGCGCCAGGCCCAGGCCGGTGCCTTCTTTCTGGCGCGCAAAGGGCGAGGCGATCTGGCGGAACGGCTCCAGCGCTGCCGGGATGTGCTCCGGCGCCATGCCGATGCCGGTATCGCGCACGGATAACACAAAACGGCCATCGTCTTCCTGATCGGCCGTGACATGGACATAACCGCCGGGCGGGGTGAACTTGATGGCATTGGAGCACAGGTTCAGCAGCACCTGCTTGAAGCGCAGCCGGTCCACGATCAGGTTGGGCAGGCCGGGCGCCAGGTCGCTGGTCAGGCGCAGGCCGCCCTCATGCGCCTTGCCGCGCGTCAGCTTCAGGCATTCGGTGATCACGTCGGCCGGCACGATCTCCTCGCACTGCAGTTCGAACTTGCCAGCCGCCGCCTTGGACAGGTCCAGAATGTCGTTGATGAGCACCAGCAGGTGCCGGCCCGCGCCGTGCACGTCACCGGCATATTCGCGGTAACGCGGATGGCCCAGCGGACCCAGCAGCTCGGTGCCCAGCACCTCGGAAAAGCCGATGATGGCGTTCAGCGGCGTGCGCAGTTCGTGGCTCATCAGCGCCAGGAAATCGCTCTTGGCGGCATTGGCGCTGGTCTCGGCCTTCAGCGCCCGCTCAAGCTCCTTCTCGCGCGCCTGCAGCAGGCGCACCTTGCCCTGCAGCAGGGCCTCGCCGGTGCCCACGCCCAGATAGCGGCCGCCCCGGGTGACGACGAAGCATTCGATCAGCGCGTCGGGATTTTCCTCCAGCAGGGTGGCGCCCAGATCGGCCAGGCGCACATCGGCTTCCACGATCAGGGGATGGCGATTGGCCAGCTTGAGGATCGATTTCCGCCCGAACAGTTCGGGCACATATTGCTTGGCATAGCCGGCGAAGAAGATGAACCGGTTCACCAGGCCGGCGACCTGGCCGGTTTTGCTGTCCAGCACCGCCACTGCCGGCACCGCCGGATTGGCGACGAACCATTTGAAGACCTCGCCACAGCTGGTCTTCTCGGTCAGCGCCGGGGTGCGCGCGGCAAGCTGGCCCGCGGTCTGGTCATCCTGCGCCGTCATGCCCGCCAAACACCCAAAATGTTGCTGCGCGGCAGATTAGGCAGGCGTCGTGTGCGGATGGTTAACCGTCGCCGGGCGGACGGACGAACTGTGTGAAGTTCCCGTGACTGGTTAATTGTCTGTTGCCCGTGGCCGGACAGCCGCCGCGGCCTGTCTGGCCCGTGCGCGCGCTTCGTCAATATCGTGCCCGCGCGCCAGCGCCACGCCCATGCGACGCTTCACAAAACTTTCCGGCTTGCCGAACAGACGCAGATCGCTGCCCGGCACCGCCAGCGCGTCGGCCACGCCATCGAACA
>DASZVQ010000152.1:0-37647 GCA_035547275.1 Rhizomicrobium sp. | reverse complement strand
GAAATCGGCGCGGGCGCGCGCGGCATCGAAACCGGTTCCAAGCCTGTCCGCGTCAGATGGAATTTTTCCCAGCACGGTCATGCCACCACCTTCAGCGCCGTCAGCAATTCGGTCCGCACCAGCTCGCGCTGATCCATATTGGCGATTTCCGCCACCGCGTCTTTCAGAAAAGCATGGAGCAGAAGGCCCCGCGCCTCGGCTTCCGGGATGCCGCGGGCGCGCAGATAGAACAGCGAATCCGCATCCAGGTCGCCGACCGCCGCGCCATGGGCGCATTTGACGTCGTCGGCGAAGATTTCCAGCTCGGGCTTCAGATCGGCTTCGGCCGCCTCGCCCAACAGTAAGGCCTTGGCGGTCTGTATCGAGTCGCTGCCATTGGCGCCCTTGGCCACCGTCACCTTGCCCTGATAGACGGCTTGCGCCTGGCCGGCCGCGACATGCTTGAACAGCTGGGTGCTGTTCGTATCGCCATGACGATGAATGACATGGGTGGTGACATCGCTGTGGCGCTTGCCATCCAGCACCGACACGCCCGATAGATGCGCCTCCGCGCCCGCGCCTTCCAGCGCGATTTCCAGCTCCATGCGCGACAGTTTGGACCCGAAGCTGGCGAAATGGGCGCGGTAGCGGCCGCCTGTCGCAATGCGCACATTGGCCTCTTCCACCAGCACCGCCTCACCGGCCTCCGGCGAGATGCGCACATGATCCAGGCTCGCGCCCGCGCCGATCACGATCTCAAATCCGACATTGCGGAAATCGGCCTTGCCCACGCCTTCCAACAGGGTCAGTGAGGCGCCGTCTTCCAGCACCAGCAGCGCACGCACATGGCCCGGACCGGTGAAATTCAGCCTCAGCGGATCGGCAATCACGGCATCTTTCAGCACGCGGAAAGCGACGCCGCCAGCCGAGAGACTCAGCGAAGCCGCGCTCATCACATTATGCGTGCCCTGGCCGAAATGCGCGGAAACCCAGGCCGGCGGATTGGGCTGGGCCAGGTCGAACACTTCGACATCCGCGGGCAGATTGTCGACCAGCCATTGCGCAAAGACATTGCCGATGCCGGCCTCGCCCAACGCCGATCTGAGATCGGAATATTTCCATTCCTCGATGCGGCGATGCGGCACGCCCTGCGCATTCAGGATCGCGGCGGCGTCACGCTTGCGGGTGGCCAGGGCCAAAGTCATGCCGCTTGTCCCACTATATGTTCATAGCCCTTGGCTTCCAGCTCCAGCGCCAGTTCCTTGCCGCCTTCCGCCACGATCCGCCCCCCGGCCAGCACATGGATGCGGTCGGGCACGATATAATCCAGCAGGCGCTGGTAATGGGTGATCACCAGCATGGCGCGGCTGGGCGCGCGCAGGGTGTTGACGCCTTCCGCCACCAGGCGCAGGGCATCGATGTCGAGACCGGAGTCGGTTTCGTCCAGAATGGCCAGCCTGGGCTCGAACAGCGCCATTTGCAGGATTTCCAGCCGCTTCTTCTCGCCGCCGGAAAAGCCCACATTCAGGGCGCGCTTCAGCATCTCTTCCGACACGTTCAAGGTTTTGGCCTTGGCGCGCACCAGCTTGAGCACCTGAACCGCATCCAGATCGCTTTCGCCGCGTTGGCGGCGCTGCGCGTTCAGCGCGGTTTTCAGGAATGTCATGGTGGTGACGCCGGGAATCTCGACCGGATACTGCATGGCCAGGAACACGCCCTTGGCGGCGCGCGCTTCCGGCGCCAGCGCCACAAGGTCTTCGCCATTATAGATGATGCTGCCTTCCGTGATGTCGTAGCCGGCGCGACCCGCCAGAACATAAGACAAGGTGGACTTGCCCGAGCCATTGGGACCCATGATGGCATGGACCTGGCCGGGCTCGATCGCCAGGCTCAACCCCTTGAGGATTTCCTTGCCATCGACGGCGACATGAAGGTTCTTGATCTCAAGCATGATTAACCTACCGAACCTTCCAGGGAAATGCCGACCAGTTTCTGCGCCTCGACCGCGAATTCCATCGGCAGCTGCTGCAGCACTTCCTTGCAGAAACCGTTGACGATGAGGGACACCGCCTCGTCCTGCGGGATGCCGCGGGCCAGGCAATAGAACAGCTGGTCTTCGGCAATCTTCGATGTCGTCGCCTCATGTTCGATGCGCGCGCTTTTGTTGCGGCTTTCGATATAGGGAACCGTGTGAGCGCCGCAGTCGCCGCCGATCAGCAGGGAATCGCACTGGGTGTAGTTGCGCGCGTTCTTCGCCTTGCCATAAACGCTCACCAATCCGCGATAGGTATTCTGCGCCTTGCCGGCCGAAATGCCCTTGGAGATGATGCGCGAGCGGGTATTGGCGCCCAGATGGATCATCTTGGTGCCGGTATCGGCCTGCTGGAAATGGTTGGCGATGGCGATGGAATAGAATTCGCCTATCGAGTCGTCGCCACGCAGGATGCAGCTGGGATATTTCCAGGTGATGGCCGAGCCGGTCTCCACCTGGGTCCAGCTGATCTTGGACTTCCTGCCCCGGCAGTCGCCGCGCTTGGTCACAAAGTTATAGATGCCGCCCAGCCCGTTCTCGTCGCCCGGATACCAGTTCTGCACGGTGGAATATTTGATCTCGGCATGGTCCAGCGCCACCAGCTCGACCACCGCGGCATGAAGCTGGTTCTCATCGCGCTTAGGCGCGGTGCAACCTTCCAGATAGCTGACATAGCTGCCTTCGTCGGCGATGATCAGCGTGCGCTCGAACTGGCCGGTCTCCGACGCGTTGATGCGGAAATAGGTGGACAATTCCATCGGGCAGCGCACGCCCTTGGGCACATAGACGAAGGTGCCGTCGGAAAAGACCGCCGAATTCAGGGTGGCGAAGAAATTGTCGGTCACCGGCACGACGCTGCCCAGATATTTCTTCACCAGATCGGGATAATCACGGATGGCCTCGCTGATCGGGCAGAAGATCACCCCCGCCTCGTTCAGCTTTTCCTTGAAGGTGGTGGCGACGGAAACGCTGTCGAACACCGCATCCACCGCCACGCCCGCCAGCGCCATCTGCTCATGCAGCGGAATGCCCAGCTTGTTGTAAGTCTCCAGCAGCTTGGGATCGACCTCGTCCAGCGACTGTTTCTTGGGCGTGTTCTTAGGGGCGGCGTAATAATAGGCGTTCTGATAATCGATCTGCGGGTAATGCACCCGCGCCCATTTGGGCTCCTTCATCGCCTGCCAGCGCCGGAACGCGCCCAGGCGCCATTCCAGCATCCATGCCGGCTCGCCCTTCTTGGCGGAGATGTAGCGGACGGTGTCTTCGCTCAACCCTTTTGGCGCGCGCTCCATCTCGATGTCGGTGATGAAGCCGTACTTGTACTTCTCACCCAGGGCCGCGACCTGATCGCGTGTCTCGGTGGCGATACTGCTCATGCCGCCGCTGCCTTTCCGCGCGCTCGTTCGCGCAACTTGATCAGCGAGGCGATAGCCGCGTTGACATCTTCCATGGTGGACGACCAGCCGAAGCTGGCGCGCAGGGCGCAGGCGGCAAGCGCCTCCTCCGTGCCCATGGCGGCCAGCACATGGCTGACGGCAACCTTGCCGCTAGAGCAGGTGGAGCCGGAACTCATCATCACGCCATCCAGATCCAGCCCGATCAGCGCGGTCTCCGCGGTCAGGCCCGGAATGGCGAAGCAGGATGTGCTGCACAGACGGTCCTGTGTCACCC
Source organism: Rhizomicrobium sp. (assembly GCA_035547275.1). Classification (GTDB taxonomy): domain Bacteria; phylum Pseudomonadota; class Alphaproteobacteria; order Micropepsales; family Micropepsaceae; genus Rhizomicrobium. Next base: position 33,965 of record DASZVQ010000152.1, on the reverse strand, counting down.
CAAAGATAACGGTTTGCGGCACGGCCTGTTTCAGCGCCGCCTCGAAGTGATCGCGCAGATGGGCGATGCGGGCGCGTTCACCCTCCCCATCCGCCAGCGAATGGGCCGCCACACCGAAACCGGCGATGCCGGACAGATTCTCGCAACCGGCGCGCAGCCCCTTCTGCTGACCGCCGCCCACCAGCTGCGGCTCCAATGGCGCGCCATCCCTGACGACCAGCGCCCCAGAACCCTGCGGACCGCCGATCTTGTGCGCCGACAGGACCATGTAGTCGCACAGCGAGAAATCCAGACGGGTCTTGCCGGCCGCCGGCACCGCGTCCACCAGCACCAGCGCGCCGGCCTCGCGCGCCAGTCTGGAAACCTCGGCGATAGGTTGCACCACGCCGGTCTCATTGTTGGCGGCCATGACGGCGACCAGCGCCCGGCCCTTGCCTTCGCGCAACGCCACCCGCAGGCCTTCCAGATCGACGACGCCATCCGCGGTCACCGAAAGCCGCGACACCCGCAGCCAGGGATAGCGCTCGCCCAGCCGGTCGGCCGTGGCCAGCACGGAGGAATGCTCGATCGCGCTGACAAATATCCGGGTGATGCGCGTTTCGCCTTCGGCCAGCGAACCTTCCACGGCGCCGAACAGCGCCAGGTCATTGGCTTCGGTGGCGCCGCTGGTGAAGATCACCTCGGCCGCCTTGGCGCCGGCCAGCACCGCAACCTTCTCCCGCGCCTCTTCCATGATGGCGCGCGCGGCGCGCCCCCTGGCATGGATGGAAGACGGATTGCCGCCCACCGCCAGCGCATGGCTGATGGCGGTCAGGCATTCGGGCCGGATCGGCGATGTGGCGTTGTGATCGAGATAATGCATGGCTGTGATCTGTCTTAAGCGGCCGCAGTCTCGCTATTGAGCACCGCATTGACGTCATTGCAGGGCTTGGAGCGGCCCAGCACCCGCCGTTCCACCACATCGGCCAGCGACACCGACGACAGGAAGATGTGAATCTGCTGGCCCAGTTCCTCCCACAGGTCATGGGTGACGCAGCGCGCCCCGGTCTTGGTGCAACCCTTGGTGCTGCCGGTCTTGCAGCGGGTGGCGGCGATGGGTTCGTCCACCGCCAGGATGATGTCGGCAATGCGCAGCTCCCCGGAAGGGCGCGACAGACGGTAGCCGCCGCCCGGCCCACGCACGCTGGTAACCAGCCCGCCGCGGCGAAGCTTGGCGAACAGCTGTTCCAGATAGGACAGGGAAATATCCTGGCGGGCGGCGATATCGGCCAACGCCACCGGCCGGGGCTCACCGGGAGAATGGGGATTGGTGGCGTTTCCGGCCAAGTCGGCCATCGCCATGACCGCATAACGTCCCTTGGTGCTCAGCCGCATAGGAGGTTCCCTTCCGTAAAGAGGCGTTTTTCCTTGCTTTTTGACCCCCATCCCGGTGTAGAGAGGGCGCGAAGCCGGGAAATCACGTCCGAGAACCCGGGATATAAAGTTCCTGAGTAAGTTGGTCAAGTATTCGCGTCTTGTTGGTGGGTCATTCAGTAAGCATATGAAATTTCAGACTTTTTGACGGCGTTGCGCCTTCAGAAATCCGAGTATTTTGCTTGCAGATCGATCCCGCGGGGGAAAACAGGAAGTCCATGCCCGATATCATTCTGCCCGGATCAGCCGGCCGTATCGAAGCGCGCTATCAGCGCCAGAAGGCCCCGGGCGCGCCGATGGCGCTGGTGCTGCATCCGCACCCCCAGTTCGGCGGCACCATGAACAACCCGCTGGTCTATGACCTTTTCCACATGTTCCACGGCCTGGGCTGCACCACCGTGCGCTTCAATTTCCGGGGCGTGGGCAGGAGCCAGGGCAGCTTCGACAATGGCGCGGGCGAACTGTCCGATGCCGCCGCCGTGCTGGACTGGATGAACACGCTTTACCCCAACCCCTCGAATGTGTGGGTGTGCGGCATCAGCTTCGGCGCCTGGATCGGCATGCAGCTTTTGATGCGCCGGCCCGAGATCACCGGCTTTGTCTCCATCGCCCCGCCGGCCAGCATGTACGACTTTGCCTTCCTGGCGCCCTGCCCGGCGTCAGGCCTGATCGTGCATGGCACCAAGGACAATGTGGTGCCCGAACCCGATGTGCAGAAGCTGGTGGACCGGCTGACCGCCCAGAAGGGCATCAAGATCACCTACAACAAGATCGACGGCGCCAATCACTTCTTCGACAAGCACGAAGCCGATGTGGTGGAGACGGTAAAGGAATACGTCTCCAATATGATGAGCAAACCCCGCGAGGGTCGTTAAGCTCACCTAGGCTTTCCAAAGCCTGCCGCCGGTCATCGGCTGCCGCACGCCGGTTGTCGAGGGCAGCGAGAGCGGCAATCGCTTTTTCGCGCGCATTGCCAGATAGGCGAAGCCATGCGCCTCCAGCGCATCGCCGTCCCAGCCGGCCTCTTCGGCGGAAATCACCGGCGCATTCACCCGCGCCTTCAGCATCGCCATCAGGGTCTTGTTGTGGCGGCCGCCGCCGCTGACGATCCAGCTTTCCGCCGCATCGGGAAAATGTTCGCGGGCCCGCGCCAATGCTGCGGCAGTGAAAGCCGTGAGCGTGGCGGCGCCATCGGCGGGCGACAGCGCCTCGACGGCTTCCATGCCGAAATCCATCCGGTCCAGCGACTTGGGCGGTACGCGCTCAAAGAAGGAATTGTCCAGCATCCGATCCAGCGCCGGGCCATTCACCTTGCCGGCGGCGGCGAAGGCACCGTCTTCATCCACCGGACGCCCGGTGTGGCGCTGCATCCAGTCGTCGATCGGGGCGTTGCCCGGGCCGGTATCGAAGGCCAGGATCAGATCGCCCTTTATATAAGTGACCTGGGCGACGCCGCCGATATTGACAATAACGACACCTCCGCCCTTCGCTTCGCTTGCGGGGGAAGGCACCAGCGGTTCGGACCGGCCCGAGCGGCGCGCCAGCACCGCGTGATAGAGCGGCATCAAGGGCGCGCCCTGCCCACCCGCCTTCACATCGGCGCTGCGGAAATCATTGACCACATCGATGCCGGTGAGCCGTGCCAGCAGCGCGCCATCGCCGATCTGCCAGGTCCAGTGCCGTTCAGGCCGGTGCAGGATGGTCTGGCCGTGAAAGCCTATAAGCGCCACCTGCACGGCCGACAGCTCGACCTTCTGCAACAATGCCTTCACCGCATCGCCATGGGCCTCGGTCAACAATCGTTCCGCCTCGCGGATCGACTGTGGCACCGGTGCGCCTTGCGCCACCGCCGCTGCCTCGTCCAGAGCCGCGCGCAGCAAGGCGCGGACATCGGCTGTATAGGGCAAAGTCAGGCCGGGCCCCGGCCTGACCACCTCTTCGCCGTCGGTCTCCAAAAGGGCCGCATCCACGCCGTCCAGCGAGGTGCCGCTCATCAGGCCGATGACTTTCTGGACGCCGGTCATTGTGCTATTGCGCCTCTCAATCACAGTCATCCGAGACTATCTCATGCAAGCCGCACCGCAATTCCAGTCCGAATTCCTCCGCACCTTCGTGGCGCGCGGCGCTTTCTATGCCTGCTCCGAACCGTCGCAGGAACTGGACCGGCTGTTCGCTACCGAATGCGTGACCGCCTATATCGGTTTCGACTGCACCGCCGACAGCCTGCATGTGGGCAGCCTGGTGCAACTGATGACCCTGCGCCGGCTGCAACAGGCCGGTCACAAGCCCATCCTTCTGATGGGTGGTGGCACCACCAAGGCCGGCGACCCGTCCGGCAAGGACAAGACCCGCCAGCTTTTGACCGCCGAGCAGATCGACGCCAACAAACAGAGCATTCTGTCGGGCGTGCGGCATCTGCTGAAATTTGGCGATGGGCCCAGCGACGCCATCCTGGTGGACAATGCCGAATGGCTGGACAGGCTGGATTATATTCCCTTCCTGCGCGAGGTCGGCCGCCATTTCTCGGTCAACCGCATGCTGACCTTGGAAAGCGTCAAATTGCGGCTGGACCGCGAACAGCCGCTGTCCTTTCTGGAATTCAACTATTCCATCATGCAGGCCTATGACTTTGTCGAACTCAACAAGCGCTATGGCTGCCGCCTGCAATCCTCGGGCTCCGACCAGTGGGGCAATGTGATATCGGGCATCGAGCTGGGGCGGCGCATGGACACGCCGCAATTGTTCGGCCTGACCACGCCCCTGATCACCACCGCCTCGGGCGCCAAGATGGGCAAGACCGCGGCTGGCGCGGTGTGGCTGAACGCGGATCGCGTCAGCCCCTATGACTATTGGCAGTTCTGGCGCAACACCGAGGATGGCGATGTCGGCCGCTTCCTGCGCCTGTTCACCGATCTCCCGCTGGAGGAGATCGCGCGGCTGGAAAAGTTGGAAGGCACCGAGCTGAACGATGCCAAGAAGATATTGGCCACGGAAGCCACGGCCATCCTCCATGGCCGCGAAGCCGCCGACAAAGCCGCCGATACCGCGCGGCGCGCGTTTGAGGAAGGTGCTTCCGCCGCCGAGGGCCTGCCCACCATCAGCGCGAAATTGCCGGACGGTATCCTCAATCTGGCGGTGGCGGCGGGACTGGCGGCGTCCAATTCCGAAGCGCGCAGACTGATCACCAATAACGGCCTGAGGTTGAACGACGCGGCGGTAAACGATCCCAAACTCACGGTGGACCTGTCCGCCTTGAACAGCGATGGCGTGCTCAAGCTATCGAGCGGAAAAAAGAAACACGTGTTGGTAAAACCCCTCTAGCTTGTCATGGCCGGGCTTAACCCGGCCATCCATGGTGGAAGTGCGGAGATGGATGGCCGGCTCAAGGCCGGCCATGACATGTGACCTCAATTCGCCTGCGGCTTGGACGCCGTTGCCTGGGCCTGGGATTGCGCCGGGCCGAGATTGGGACGCGGCGTCGGATTGTTGGTCGGCGCATCATTCTTGGTGGGGATATGGCCCTGGAAAATCCGCCGCAGGATGCCGGGCGTCAGCATCGACAGCGGGTTGGTGCTGATGTCGGGATGTTCCATATTGCCGGTGGCGGAATAGGTCACACCGAAAATCCCCTCGCCCCGCTTGGACGCCAGAATGTCCCCCAGCAGCGGGATGTTGCTGATGATGGAATTCAGCTCATAGGCCGGGATCAGCGAGCCCTTCAGCGCCAGGGTGCCATGCGGACGGTCGATATAGCCGTCGGCGCTGGCGCCCACCGCCCGGCCCACCGCGCGCGCGCCATTCACGCTCAGCACATTATTCTTGGAGGTGAAGGGAAAATTCCATTCCTCCAGGCTGATGCCGTCGCCGCCCATCAGGTCGCCGATGCCGGTCAGCGAGCCGGCCGCGAACATGCGGCTGATCAGCGGCTGGTTCAGCAGCTGGAAATCCTTGACGGTCAGCAAACCGGAGAAATCGGGCGCATTGCTGTTCGGATTGACCGGGTCCGTCGCCTGTCCCGGCAGGTTGATGGTGGCGGAAAGCGCGCCGCCGCGCATGCTTTCAAAGGCAAACACGCCGCGCGCCAGAAGCCCGGCATCGCCGCTGGTCAATGTCACCTTGCGGCCGGCGGCGCTGGTTTCCATATTGGCTGTGACCGGCGCGCTTTTGTTGCCCATCGTGACATCGCCGCTCAAACTCAACGCCGAGGGCCGGTTGCCATAAAGCCCCAGATCCAGGTTGAATGGCGCGATCGCCACACCGTCGCGCATCGCCAACCGGTCGAGCCTGGCGTCGATATGCAGATGGCCGGTCGCGGTCTGGTCGATTTGCGCCGCGGCCGGCGGCCCGCCCGGCTGCTCGTTGGAGCCGTTGCGGCCGATCTTGGAGCCGTCCAGCGAATGGCCGCGCAGCAGATAATCATCGCCATTTGCGCCGTGCGAAAGCTGGAATGACAGGTCGTTCAGCGCGCCCATCCTGACCGTCGGCAGATTCAGGACCGTCAGCTCGCCATTCTTGCCGAAGGTCGCGGTGCCGTTGAGGTTCAGCCCCGGGCCCAAGATGCGGATGGTTTCATCCTGCACCGCATTGCCCGGCCCGAAATTCACCCCGATATGCCCGGTCGCATTCTGTCCCGGCGCTTTCTCCAGATTGACGATCGGCACCGATAGGGTCGCCGGCGTCATGTCGACGGTCACATCGGCATGCAACAGGCTGCCGCGATGGCCGGTCATGTCGGCGATGACCGGCACCGTGCCGTGAAAGAAGCTTTGCAGATTGATGTTGAGCGCGGCGCGCCCGGCCTCGGTCATGTTGCCTTTCACCGCCAGTCTGGTGGTGACGCTGTCCCGGGTCTTGAAGTCCTCGGTCCAGTCCACATTCAGGCGCGAATCCGCCAGGTTGACCACGCCCACCTGGTGCAGGTGATCATTGTCGATGTCGAAGGTGACCGCGCCATCGGTCAGCCGCGTCTTGCCCCCCAAAGTGACGGCGAACTGGTTGACCTGGGCCTTCACCGAAATACCGACCGCATCCATCGGTAGATCGGCCAGCATCGGCACCTGGAAGGACAGGTCTGCGGCCGCGGTACCGCCGGTCTGCCTGGGGTCAATGCCGAAGCGGGTGGGATAGCCCAGCGGCTTCATGTCGATCAGGGTCATGATGTCGGGCATGCCGCCCTCCACATGCACCAGGAACTGGCCCACCGTGCCCTTCAGATGCAGATTGGGGATCAGCGCGCTGCCGTGACTGACGATCAGTGGGCCGATCCTGCCGCTGGTGAAATTGGCGCGGAAGGTGTCGCCGGTCAGGATGGCGTCGCCCATCACCTGGGTGGCATGGGTCAGGCCCTTCACATAATTGCCTTCGACATTCTTCATGCCGAAGGTCAGCTTCACCGCCTCTTCCGGCAGGATCTCCTGATCCATCATGCCCGGCGCGAAATTCACCTGGGCATCCAGCGGCCCCATGTCGCCGGAAAAGATGTTGTTGTCGATCCACTCGCGCGCGCCGCTGGCCACTGTCAGCGGCCAATAGGTCAGAAGCTGGCGCACCGGCATGGCGGGAATATGCGCCTTGGCCACCAGGCCGGGCGCGCCATTGTCGTTCAGGGTGAGGGTGCCGCTGGCATCCAGGGCAAAGCCCGGCGCGGTGACGCCGAATTTGCCGACATTGAACTGGCGCGGACCGGTCAGGTAATCGCCCTGCAATGCAAGCGCCTGATAGCCGACAGGCTTGGGCAATATGCCGGGCATGTCGACAGCGATATTCCTGGCCGACAGATCGGCATGCACGCGCACAAGCTTGCCATCGGGGCCATAGAAGAAATCGCCGGTGCCCTTGAGCGCGCCGCGCGCTTCCTGGGCATTGAGATCGGCGGTGGTCAGCGCCAGATGCCCGGTTGCGCCTTCATATCTGCCCACCAGCCTGAGATTGGCGATGTGCAGCGCCTTGCTGGTCATTGCCGCCCAGGGCACCTCGCCATGCGCGGTAATGTCGAAAGCGGCATAACCCAGTCTGGCGCCGGCATCGATACGGAAGTCGGCCGAAGCGCTGACGATGACGGGAATGTTCCTGATGCCGTCAAAGAAATGCGAGTTGGCGGCAAGCCCTTGCAGATCAAGGCTCGTGACCGACACGCTGGCGCCGATCGGCCCCTTGTCCGGCGGCAGGGTCAAGGACGCGATGACATGGCTCTTGCGGCCCGAGATCATCACGTCGGCGTCGAAGCTTGCCGCCATGGTGCGGCCTTGCGCGCGCAGGCTTAGTCCGGCATGTGGCGCCGTGAGATAAAGACCGGTGATCTCGTCATAGAGCGCGAGACTGGCGTCACGTACCGCGAAGCTTTCCAGCGACGATGGCGCGTTGCCATGGGCGTTGATCACATCGCTCAGATGGCTGATCAGCTCGTTGTCGCCGACATCCCGTTCATTGCCCAGACGCACACGGCCGTTCTTCATGTGCACCAGGGTGAACTTCACGCCCACCAGCGTGATGCGCTTGACCACCATCTCGCCCTTGAGGAAAGGCGCGGCCGCCAGGTCGATCGCCGCCTTGGGCGCGCTGGCCACCACCTGGCCATGGCTGTCATAGAGACGCGTGCCCAGCACCACCAGATTGACCCGCCCTTGGTCGCGGCTCCATTCGATGGCGGCCTGGTCGTAATCCAGCGCGATGCCTGGCAAGGCGTCATGAAGGGCCCCGGCCAGGGTTCCCCGCAGGGGGCCCAGCGATACCGGCCCCCAGAGCAGCCTCAGCCCCGCCCCCACCACAAAAAAGACGATGGCCGCCACCAGCACGCCCACCCCCAGGCAGGCATGGCTCACATGATACGCCTTGATAAAGCGGGCGAAAGGCAGTTTCACGTAGGGTTCTTCTTGCGGCCAGCTGCTGTATTACGACGGTTGTGCCTAAAAAGGGCAAATTTTTCAGCCCTTTGGAAAGTGATGCTGCATTGCGCCGGCCATGCCTGATGGGGTTAAATCCGGCCGCTGGAAGGGTTTGGAACTCATGGCGTTGGCGGCGGGGGATAAGGCGCCCTCCTTCAGGATCAAAACCGACGAGGGCGGAACGATATCCTCGTCCGCTCTCAAAGGTTCGCCCTATGTGCTGTATTTCTATCCCAAGGACGATACGTCGGGCTGCACCAGGGAAGCGATCGGCTTTTCCGAAAAGCGCAAGGCGTTCGACAAATTGGGCGTAACCGTCATTGGCGTTTCCAAGGACAGCCTGGAATCCCACGCGAAGTTCCGCAAGAAACACGGGCTGAAGATCGCGCTGGGTTCGGACCCTGAGACCGAGATGGCGCAAGCCTGGGGCGTGTGGGGCGAAAAGACCCTTTATGGCCGCAAATATATGGGCATGGAACGCGCCACCTTTCTGGTCGACGCCAAGGGCGTGATCGCGCAGGCCTGGCGCAAGGTGAAAGTGCCCGGTCATGTCGAAACCGTGCTGGAAGCGGCGAAATCGCTATGAAAAGCCTTTTGCGCCGACTTTTAACGCCGCGGTTAACCTCGCGCTCGTTTTTCTGGGACAAAAGCTTGCCCGGCAATTCCGGCGCCGAAGACGTGCCGGCCGGTGATGACATGCGTTCCAGCGAAACTTTTCAGAGCGGTTCCCGGACGCGCGCGCCGCTCCTGGAGCGCGTCTGGACCTGGCTGCACGCCACCTTCCCCGAGCGCCAGATCTATATCCGCAGCGACGGCCGGGTGCAGTTCTTCACCTTCGGCCCCTCGCTGCAGGCGACCCTGGCCGGTCTCACCCTGATCTTCCTGGGCTGGGTGGCGTTCGCCACCGTCAATGTGATCTTCAAGGACCGCATCATCGCCGCCAAGGACCATCGCTATCAGCAGATGCAAGCCGCCTATGAGAACCGCGTCGCCGATCTGCAGATGTCCTATGACGAGCTGAACGGCGCGCTGGTTGCCGCCGAGGACCGCTTCAAATCCACCGCCGACGCGCTTGCCGCCAAGCAGAACGCCATCTCGGCTTTCCTCAACCGCGCCAATCAGGCGGAGGCCCTGACGGGCGGCCATGGCCATGCCTGGGCGGCGGCGCCGATGGATCAGACGGCCGGCCAGCCCGCCATGACGATGGCCGTGCAGTCCGGCGGCATGGACGTGGAAGCGCCCGCCGACATCGTCGCCGACCAGAGCGGGTCATCGGCCCTGGTGATGATGCCAGACCCTGCCCCGCCCCAGCCGCGCACGGCCCATCCGGTGAAATCCAGCGCGCTGGAGCAGGCGATGCAACATTTCGCCGCGCTGTTCAAATCCGTTGCCGAGAGCGTGCACATCGGCACCCATCCGGCGCCCGACACGACCGCGGCCTATGCCCAGCATCCGGGCCTGCGCGCGCTGGCCGATCAGACAAGCCGCGTGGCCCGGATCGGCCAGGGCGAAACCCTGCTGATGGCCAAGACCCAGGGCACGCTGCAACAGGATGTGGGCGATCTGCGCAATGTGATGCGCCGCACCGGCATCAATCCCGACAGTTTCGTCCGCAAGATCGCCGCCAATGAAGGCGTGGGCGGCCCGGAAATCCCGCTTGATCATGTGCGGATCGAAGGCATCTCCGATCCCAAATTCACCCAGGCCTATCTGGGCGCCGCCGCGGTGCTGGACCAGCTAAACGGCCTTTCGGCGGCCATGGATCATGTGCCGCTATCCATACCGGTCTCCAGCGCCAGCTTCGACAAGTCCAGCGGCTTCGGCCCGCGCGTCGATCCCTTTACCGGCCGCTATGCCTTCCATCCCGGCATCGATTTCGCCGGCCCCTGGGGCAGCGTGGTGCATGCAACCGCAGCGGGCGTTGTCGTGTTCGCGGGCAACCGTGGCGGCTATGGCAACATGGTGGAAATCGACCATGGCTATGGCATCCATACACGCTACGGTCACCTTTCCATGATCAGTGTGCGCGTCGGAAGCCGCATCGCCACGGGCGCCGCCCTGGGCCGCGTGGGTTCCACGGGCCGCAGCACCGGCCCGCATGTGCATTATGAAGTCTGGTATGATGACGTCGTGAAGAACCCCAACAACTTCATCGAGGCTGGCCGCCATGTTCTCTAGCAAAAGCAAAGACGCCATTCCCGCGCCGCAGCCCATGCTGGCGGCGCCCCAAGCCCAGCCCAAGCGCGCGCGCGCCCTGTCGGCGCCCTCCATCATCAGCGCCGACATGGTGATCAGCGGCACCATCAGCTCGACGGGCGACATCCAGATCGACGGACGCGTGGAAGGCGATGTGCGCAGCATCGGCCTGGTGATCGGCGACAAGGCCGAGATCAACGGCGAGGTGCTGGCCGAAGACGTCACCGTGCGCGGCAAGATCACCGGCCGCATTCGCGCCCGCAAGGTTCTTCTGGCTGCGACCAGCCATGTCGAAGGAGACATCCTACACGAGGCCTTCGCGGTTGAATCGGGCGCCTTCTTCGAAGGCAATTGCCGCCATAGCGACAATCCGTTGGGCGAAAACCAGACCGAGAACAAGCCGGCATTGCAGCGCCCCGCGGCGCCAGCACCGCAGCCCGCGCCGGTCGCGGCGGCGTCACCCTTGTTCGCGCCCCTTACCCCGGCGGCGACATAAGCAGCGTCCCGCCCGAAAGCGCCGTTCTGCTGCTGATCGATCTGCAGCAAGCGGTCGATCATCCCGATTGGGGCACACGCAACAATCCCGACGCCGAACGTAATGTCGCGCGGCTGCTGGCGCATTGGCGCGAGCGCGGCTGGCCCCTGATCCATGTGCGCCATGACTCCATTGAGCCCGGATCGCATTACCGGCCGGGGCAGCCGCTGCATGCATTCAGACCGGAGGCCCGGCCCCTTCCCGGCGAGCGCGTGATCGCCAAGAGCAGCAACAGCGCTTTCATCGGCACCGGACTGGAAGAGCAGCTTCGGCGCGCAGGTCACAAGGCGCTGGTGATCGTGGGTGTCATCACCAACAATTCGGTGGAAGCCACGGTGCGCATGGCGGGCAATCTGGGCTTCGACACATGGCTGGTCGAAGACGCCTGCTTCACCTTCGGCCGCAGGGATTGGAACGGAAATTTCCGCAGCGCCGAAGAGGTTCACGCCCTGTCGCTGGCCAATCTCGACGGCGAATACTGCACCGTCATCACAGCCGGCGCGGCCCTTGAAGCAACCTAGAGAATTCCAGGAAAGGCGCGAAGCGGTTTTTCCGTCCGCAATTGCGGCCAATGAAGCGGTGATCCGCTCTAGGCCAGTCGGCGCAGCACCGCCGCCAGATCGCGGGGGAAGATGTCTTCCCGCGCGGCCTCGATTTCTTCGATCGTCCACCAGCGTGCTTCGATCAGGGCCGCGCTTTCCGCTTCCGTTGCGCCGACCAGATGCGGGATACCGTCCCAGCGGCCGGTAAAGAAATTGTCGGTATTTTCGATCAATACGCCCCCGAATTCGAAGACGCCGACAGCGGTGTGCACAGGTCCTTCCAGCGCCACCGTGATGCCCAGCTCCTCGCGCAGCTCGCGCGCCGTCGCGGCCAGAAGCGTCTCGCCCGGCTCGACACCGCCGCCGGGCGTTGCCCAGAAAGTCATGTTGGGCAGGACAAAATGGATGAGAAGCACGCGGCCCGAGGAATCGCGGAGAATGGCGCGTCCGGCCTGGCGCGGCTTCGGACGCGCCATTTATTCCAGGTCTTCCACTTTTTCGCGCGGTTTGCCGCCAACCTCCTGCGCCAGGGCCGCCGCCATGAAGGGATCGAGATCGCCGTCCAGCACATCCGACGGCGTGCGGCTTTCCACGCCGGTGCGCAGATCCTTCACCAGCTGATAGGGCTGCAGCACATAGGAGCGGATCTGGTGGCCCCAGCCGATCTCCTTCTTCTCGCCGACAAAGGCGCCGGTCTCGGCCTTCTTCTTTTCCAGCTCAATTTCATATAGCCGGGACTTCAGCATGTCCCAGCAGATGGCGCGATTCTGGTGCTGGCTGCGCTCCGACTGGCTGGCCACCGCGATGCCGGTGGGCAGATGGGTGATGCGCACCGCGCTTTCGGTCTTGTTGACATGCTGACCGCCGGCGCCCGAGGCGCGATAGACGTCGATGCGCACGTCCTTTTCCGGAATGTCGATCTCGATCGACTGGTCGATCACCGGATAGACGGTGACCGATGAGAATGACGTGTGGCGTCGCGCATTGGAATCGAAGGGCGAGATGCGCACCAGCCGGTGCACGCCGGCTTCGGTCTTGAGCCAGCCATAGGCATTGGGGCCCTTGATCAGAAGCGTTGTGGACTTGATGCCCGCCGCCTCGCCCTCGCTTTCCTCGATCAGCTGCAGCTTGTAGTCGTGCCGCTCGGCCCAGCGCGTGTACATGCGTAAAAGCATCGAGGCCCAATCCTGGCTTTCGGTGCCGCCGGCGCCGGCATGGATTTCGATATAGGTGTCATTGCCGTCGGCTTCACCCGACAGCATGGATTCCAGACGCATCTGCTCCGCACGCCTGCTCAGCGCCAGAAGCGCATTCTCCGCATCCGTCACCATGGCGGCGTCGTTCTCCGCCTCCGCCATCTCGATCAGATCGCGCGCGTCCCGCAATTCGCTGGTGAGCTTGGTGACCGCGGTCAGCGATGAGTCCAGCTTCTGGCGCTCGCGCATCAGCTTTTGCGCGGCTTGCGGATCGTTCCAGATGGACGGGTCTTCGGCCTTGGCGTTCAGTTCGTCCAGGCGGCGATTGGCTTGGTCCCAGTCAAAGATGCCTCCTCAGCAGGGCGAGGGCCTGCTCGATGTCGTCGCTGGCACGGGATATTTCTGGGCGCATGGTGGGGGTGCTTAAGCGAAGCGGTCCGCAAAATCAACAAAGTCTAGTAAAGGCCGCCAGTACCCTCGCCCACCGAGGCAGGCGGCGTATTGGACTGGCTGACGCTGCCCGTGCCGGGCGCGGGCGCGGCGGCGCCGACATCGTCGACGCCGGTTCCTGGCGCATTGGCCTCGCCGGGCGCGGTGCCGGCCTTGAACGCTTCCATGATGGCGCCAGGCGTGCCGGGGGGCACCGGATTGCCGCTCTTCCAGTCGATCGGCACTTCCTCGATGCCGGGCGCGACGCGGAACGGTGTGGGCGGCGCATCCTTCAACGCATCCTTCATGAAGTCGCGGAAGATCGGTGCGGCGACGGTGGCGCCCTGCTCCTTGGGACCCAGGGTGCGCGGATTGTCGAAGCCGACATAGACGCCCGCGGCCAGATCCGGCGAGAAACCGATGAACCAGGTGGACTGGGCATCCTGCGAGGTGCCGGTCTTGCCGGCCAGCGGCTTGTTGATCTGCGCGCCCACTGAATAGGCGGCGGTGCCGCGCTGGACCACGCCCTGCAGCATGGAGACGATCTGATAGGCGGTGCGCGGGTCGATGATCTGCTCGCGTGTGTCGGGCAGAAGCGGCTCCTCCTGGCCATGCCAGTTGGGATCGTTGCAGCCCTCGCACTTGCGGTTGTCGTGGCGCCAGATGGTCTTGCCGTTGCGATCCTGGATGCGGTCGATCAGCGAGGCGCTGATCTTCTTGCCGCCATTCACAAATTCCGAATAGCCGGTGACCATGCGCATCAGTGTGGTTTCATAGGCGCCCAGCGAGTTGGCCAGCAGCGGCGGCAGCTTGTCATAGACGCCGAAGCGGATGGGCAATTGCACCACATTCTTCATGCCGATGGTATAGGCCAGTCGCACCGTCATCACATTGCGCGACAGCTCGATGCCGCGGCGAAGCGTGGTGTCGCCCAGGAATTCGCCCTTCTCGAAATTCTCCGGCCGCCAGATGCCCTGCCCCGGCCCCATGTCCATCTCGAACGGCGCATCCAGGACCTTGCTGGCGGGCGTGTAGCCCATGTCGAGCGCGGTGGCGTAGACAAAGGGCTTGAACGCGGAACCGGGCTGGCGCTCGGCCTGCATGGCGCGGTCGAACTGCGAGGAGGCATAGGAGAAGCCGCCCGACATGGCCAGCACGCGGCCGGTATGCGGGTCCATCACCACAATGGCGCCATTGACCTCGGGCACCTGGCGCAGGCCGTACTCGCCCTTCCTGGCCGGCGCCGGGAGCTGCTCGACAAAGAAGGCGTCGCCCGGTTTGACCACGTCCTTGGGGCCGGTCGGCGTGGGGCCCCAGACCGCGCCCGGCAGCTGGCGGCGCGCCCATTTGTAGCCGTCATAGGTCAGGAGGCCGGTCGAACCATCGGGAAAACCGATGCGGACATTCTTGCCGTCATAGTCCAGCGCCGCCGCGACCCGCCAGGTGTCGATGCCGGACTGGTGATTGGGATCGGAGGCAAGCTTGGCCAGGCCTTCCTTCCAATTGTCCGGATCGACATGCATCTTGGCGCCGCGCCAGCCATGGCGGCGGTCGTAACGGACCAGGCCGGAACGCAGCGCGCCCACCGCATAATTCTGCAGCCGCGTATCCAGCGAGGCGCGCACCTGCAGGCCGCCGTCGTACAACGCCTTCTCGCCATACTGCTTGTAAAGAAGCCGGCGCACTTCCTCGACATAATAGTCCACGTCGGCGGCCTGGCTGCCCAGGGCACGGGTCTGGGTGATCAGCGGCTCGGCGCGCGCCGCTTTCGCCTGATCGTCCGTGATGTAGCCATTCTCGGCCATCTGCCCGATCACCCAGTTGCGCCGGTCCACCGCGGCTTCGTGATGGAAGCGCGGATCGTAATGGCTGGGCGATTTGGGCAGCGAGGCCAGGAAGGCAACCTCGGAGATGTCGAGCTCGTCCAGCGACTTGCCGAAATAATTCAGCGCCGCCGCCGCCACGCCATAGCTGTTCTGGCCGAGATTGATCTCGTTCAGATACAGTTCCAGCACCTTTTCCTTCGGATAGGTGGCGTCGATGCGGATCGCCAGGATCGCCTCGCGCACCTTGCGCGCCATCTTGAGATCGGAATTCAGCAGAAAGCCGCGCGCCACCTGTTGCGTGATGGTGGAAGCGCCTTGCGGCCGGCGGCCCTCCAGCACCAGGCCCACATCCTTGATCGCCGCGCGCAGGATGCCGGACGGATCGATGCCCGGATGGTTGTAGAAGTTGCGGTCTTCCGCCGATGTGAAGGCCTCCTTCACCAGCTTGGGGATGAAGGCGGCGGGCACGAAGATGCGCCGCTCATGGGCATATTCGCCCAAGACCGTGCCATTGCCAGCATAGACGCGGGTGGTGATTGGCGGGGCGTAATCCTGCAGGGTCTGCACGCTGGGCAGGTCGCGCATCAGGGTGACCACCCAGAAAGCGGCAAAACCGATGACCACCACGACCAGGGCGGCGGCCGCCAGACCAAGCCATTTCAAGAGACGGGAGAAGAAACTTTGCATGGGAATGGGGGGTTATACGGCTGGCGGGGGCTGCATAAAAGGGCCTATCTGGAAGCCTGGTCCGATGGCGCGGCAAACTGGGTGTCCACCGCATTGGCGATGGCCACGGCAACCCGGCTGCGCCATGAATCCGTGTTCATCTGGGCGGCATCGCTGGAATTGGACAGGTAACCGAGTTCGATCAGGACCGCGGGAACATCGGGGGCAACCAGAACCGCCAGGCTGGCGGACCGGTGCGGGCTGCGCGCCAGAAGGTCGGTCACCTGCCCCAGCTCCTTGAGCGCATTGGTGGCGAATTCGGAGGATTTGTTGCGGGTGTCGCGCTGGGCCAGGTTGATCAGGATGGGCGCCACCGGATTGTTCTCGCCGGAAAGGTCCACGCCCGCGATCACATCGGACTGGTTTTCACGCCGCGCCAGCGCCGCGGCTTCGCGGTCGGAACGGCCGTCATTGAGGGTGTAGATCGAGGTTCCGGTGGTGCCGGAATCGGGATTGGAATCGGCGTGCAGCGCAATGAACAGATCGGCATGGTCGGCGCGGGCGATGGCGACGCGCTGGCGCAGCGGAATGAAGGTGTCGCTGTCGCGGGTCATATAGACGACATAGCCGCGCCGGCGCAGCTCACGCGCCAGCTTCAGGCCTTCGGCCAGCGCCAGATCCTTTTCCATCAGCCCATTGACGCCGATGGTGCCGGAATCCAGCCCGCCATGGCCGGGGTCCAGCACAATGATCTTCTTGCCGCTGCTTCTGGCGGGAGGCGACTGCTGCGCCGCGATCAGGGCTGCCAGTCTCTCCGCATCGCTCTCGCGTTTCTTCAGGTCGGCGGGCCAGCCGGCCTGGGCGTCGAATTTGGGCCTTGTGGTCGGAAACAGGTCGATCACCACCCGATAGCCGAAGCCGGCCGACGGCGGCAGCACCAGCGGATCGGATACCGAAACCGGCGAATTCAGATCGATCACCATGCGCGAATTGCCGGCGCGAAACTCGCCATAGCGATAGGACTTTACCGGCCCATAGCCGGAGGGCCTGGGCGGCGCGCCCAGCCGCCAGGACACCTGCGGCATGTCGATCACCACCCGGTCCGGATTGGCCAGCGCGAAGGCGCGCAGGTTCACCGGATCGGACAGTTCGATCACCAGCCGGGTGCGGTCTTCATGTTCACCGATGCGCGCGCTCATCACGATGGGCAGCGGGCCTTGCGGCTTGGCGCCGATGCTGGGGCCCGCGACCGGCTCGGGCAGCGGCTTGGCAGGCGCCACCGGCAGGCTTTTGGCCGGCCCCTCTTCCGGGGATGAACCCTGGTCATGCATCAGCTTGCCGATGGCATCGTCGGCGCCCATGGCCTTGAGGCCCAGAAAGCTCAGGGCCATGGCAAGCGACAGGATCGCGAGGGAACGCATCACGGTTGAAATTTCGGGCCTGCGAATCGGCCATACAAGATTAGCACGGCTGTTTGTTTCACCTGGTGCTTTTGCTAGGCTGAACCCGGCACAGGGGCGGCGGATGTTTCTGGAAATAAAAGGCTTTCTGAAGGCGGAAGAAATCGCGCGGCTGCAGGAACTGGCGGGCCGGGTGCGTTTTGTGGATGGGCGAATCTCCAATCCCCACAATCTGGCCAAGAACAATCTGCAGGCCAGCGAGACCGACCCGCTTTATGCCGAATCCTCCCGCATTGTCGGCGAAGCCTTCCTGCGGTGCGAACCGCTCCACAATTTCGCCTTTCCCCGCCACATCGCGCCGCCACTGCTTGCCCGCTATGAGGTGGGCATGACCTATGGCGCCCATGCCGACACCTCGCATATGCGCTTCGGCAACGAGATTCATCGCTCCGACCTGTCGGCGACAGTGTGGCTGAACCCGCCGGAAAGCTATGATGGCGGCGAGCTGGTGGTGCACCTGGGCACCAAACCCGTGGTGATCAAGGGCGAGCCTGGCAGTGTGGTGGTCTATTCCTCCACCCAGCTGCATGAGGTCACTCCCGTGCGCCGGGGCCAGCGTCTGGTTTCCATCACCTTCATCGAAAGCATGATCCCGGACGAATTCCTGCGCATCCAGCTCTATGAACTGAACGAGGTGGCGGCGATCGAAGGTCTGAAGATGAGCTGGGAAAGTCGCGTCCGGCTGGAAGCGGTGCGCAACAACCTGCGCCGGTTATGGGCCCGCTAAAATTAAGTCATTGTTTTGAAAAGGGAATTTTCCAGAAAGCGTCGACTTGGCTGTCATTTCAGCCATTAATTGCTTGTTGAAACCCTGCTGGCACCCTACAAAAACGGACCGGCAGGCGCCCCGCGATTCCCGCGGGGCCTCCCGAGCCGCTCCTGACAGGCGCCCAACGCTTCGCGACGAACGCGGACAGATGGCGTTTTCCAGGTCCACTCTCAAAGGCCGAACGACCGGCCGCCCGAGTAACATGACTGTCCGATTTGCGCTGCCTTCCGACGCTGTCCCGGTCCCCATGACCGTTTCGACGGACGGGTTTGCGCGTGTTCTCATCCCTCACACTGCGCGCCGCCTTCTTTCGTCCGCCCATGACGGCGGCCCAATGCGCGCGCGCCCCGGAGATTTCCATGACAAAACGCATGCTCATCGACGCCAACCACCCGGAAGAGACCCGCGTGGTCATTCTGGACGGTTCCAAGGTCGAGGAATTTGATTTCGAGGCCGCGTCCAAGCGGCCGCTCAAGGGCAACATCTATCTCGCCAAGGTGACGCGCGTTGAGCCGTCGCTGCAGGCCGCCTTTGTCGAATATGGCGGCAACCGCCAGGGTTTCCTGGCCTTCGCCGAAATCCATCCCGATTATTACCAGATCCCCGTGGCCGACCGGCAGGCGCTTCTGGCCGAACAGGAGGCCGAGGCCCGCCGCCGCCAGGAAGACGATATCGAGAGCTTCGAGATCACGGGGGCCAAGGCCGAAGACGGCGATGCCGAGGAAGAGGCCGAGGAAGAGGCCGACACCGGCGAGGAAAGTGTCGAGATGGCGCCTCTGGTGCCTCTGGATGCCGCCCCCGAAAGCGAAGAGGGCGGCGAAGACGAAGATGTCGGCGCCTCCGACAGCGAGGACGATCATGAAGACGTGTTCGTCAATCATGGCGGCGCCGTGGTCGAACACGACCATCACGATCACGAAGACGAACTGCCGCAGACCAAGCCGGAGGCAGCCGCCGAGGCCCTGCCCGACTATCAGGGCGATGCCCAGGTCGCGGCCGCCGAAGCGGCGGAAGAAAATGAAGGCGAGATCCAGCCGGTCGGCGCGGACGGCGAGACGCCGGATGATGTGGCCGCGCAGGCTGCAGGGGAGAATGAAGGCGCCATCGAAGCGGTGAGCGCCGAAGACGAGGGTCATTCGGGCGAACCCCAATCCGGCGAAGCCCAGGCGCTGCAAGCCCAGAAGCCGACCCAACGCTGGGTGCGCAAGAAGCATTACAAGATCCAGGAAGTGATCAAGCGCCGCCAGATCATCCTGGTGCAGGTGGTCAAGGAAGAACGCGGCAACAAGGGCGCGGCGCTGACCACCTATCTGTCGCTGCCCGGCCGTTACTGCGTCTTGATGCCCAACACGCCGCGCGGCGGCGGCATCTCCCGCAAGATCACCAATGCCGCGGATCGCAAGCGCCTGAAGGCCGCCGCCCAGGGCCTGGAACTGCCCGAGGGCATGGGCCTGATCATCCGCACCGCCGGCGAGAACCGCACCAAGCTCGAGATCCGGCGCGACTATGACTATCTGCTGCGCCTGTGGGACACGATCCGCGAAAAGACCCTGTCATCCAACGCGCCGGCCTGCGTCTATGAGGAAGGCGACCTGATCAAGCGGGTGATCCGCGATCTCTACAACAAGGATGTTCAGGACATCGTGGTGGAAGGCGAGGAAGGCTTCCGCAGCGCCAAGGACTTCATGCGCATGCTGATGCCCAGCCATGCCAAATATGTCCACCAGTACAAGGACACGGTGCCGCTGTTCCAGCGCATGCATATCGAATCCCAGCTGGATTCGATGTTCTCGCCCACCGTCACCCTGAAATCCGGCGGTTATATCGTCATCAACCAGACCGAGGCGCTGGTTTCCATCGACGTGAACTCCGGCCGCGCCACCCGCGAGCATTCCATCGAGGAAACCGCGCGCAAGACCAATCTGGAAGCGGCCAGCGAGGTTGCCCGCCAGCTGCGCCTGCGCGATCTGGCCGGGCTGATCGTGATCGACTTCATCGACATGGAGGAAGGCAGGAACGATCGCGAGGTCGAAAAGCGCCTGCGCGATGCGGTGAAGAACGACCGCGCCCGGGTGCAAATCGGTAAGATCTCGCAATTCGGCCTTCTGGAAATGTCGCGGCAGCGCCTGCGCGCCGGCGTCATTGCCGGGTCCACCGTCACCTGCCCCCATTGTGCCGGCACCGGCCTGGTGCGCTCCACCGAATCCACCGCCTTGCGCGTGCTGCGCGGCCTGGAGGATGAAGGCGAGAAGAACCGCGCCGCCGCCGTGACGGTGAAGATCGCCAATGACGTGGCGATTTACATCCTGAACCAGAAGCGCGCCGAGCTGTCGCGCATCGAAACCGAACATGGCATGGCCATCACCTTCCTGCCGACGGAAGGCATGGCCGCCGGCAATTTCGAGATCGAGCGCACCAAGAGCCGCGATCCCGGCGATCGGCCGCGGCCGCATGCCGTGAGCATAGAAGCGGGCTTTGTCCCTTCCGACGAGCCGGAGCCCGACTATGAGGAAGAGGTCGAGGACGAAGAAGAGATCGAGACGGAAACCTCCGAAGACGAAAGCGGCGAAGCCGAAGAGGCTGGTGACGGCGAAGGCTTCGAACGTTCCGAGGGCTCGTCGCGCGAGGGCCGCCGCCGTCGCCGCCGTCGTGGCGGACGTGGCCGTGGCCGCGACCGGGAGCGTGGCGAACGCCCCCAAGGCACCCAGCACGCGCCGGCGGAAGCCGCCGAGGGCACAAGCCCGGAGACCGGTGAAGGCGACGAAGCGGCAGCGCCGGAACAGCAGAATGGCCAGCCCGTTGGCGAGAATGGCGAAGGCGCGCGCCGCAAGCGCCGCCGCCGCCGGGGCCGCCGCGGTGGCCGCGAGCGGGGCGAGCGTCCCGAGCCGGACGGCATCGAGCATCATCAGACTGGTTTTGTCAGCGAGGCCGACCGTTTCGGCGCCATTCCCGACGAGATCGACACCACCCCCACCGATGACAGGCATGCGCCGGGTGCGCCGTCCGCGCCGGTCTGGTCGCTGCAGGACGACATTCCCGACACCACACCCAAGGAAGAAGAGCCGGCCAAGAGCGATGACCGGCCGAAGAAAAAGGGGTGGTGGCAGAGGACTTTTAGCGGAGGGGAGTAAGTATCTCTTGCTCCGAATTGTCAGGCCCGCGCACGCGGGCATCCAACTTCAAATGTAGATTTCACGATCTGAATAGATTTCCGCGGCCGCTCGCTCAAGCTCGCGGCATTCGGTAGCTCGAAATGGTCCGTCGCTAGCGACAGCGCCGTGCGACACCATTTCGTTCGCCTGCGGCGAACCGCTACCGCATCGTCACTTCGGCCGTGACGCCAGCGCCATGCGCGCCAGGATCGGTCAGCGCCACGCAAGCCTCGGTGCTGCAGGAGATCATGTTGACCGTGTCGTAGGGCGCGCGGCCCGTGCCGCGCAGATCGCCGCGCTTGCCCAATTCACGCCCGCCCGCCGTTTCCAGCACGGCGCCGATCGCCGCCGCCGAGCCATCGGGACCGCCTGCCCCCGCGCCCGCCAGCGCAACCGCGCCATTGCTAGTGGCGATCACCGGCGCCAGGAAAGCGCTGGCCAGGCCGGCCTGGCTGGACGGCGTGGCGGCCAGCACCACGCCGGTATTGCCGGCGGTGCGGCCCGAGCCGAAGGGTCCGTTCAAGGTCACCGCACAGGCCGCGGCCGCGCCATTGGCATCCACCGCGGCAAAGCCGGTCGAACCCAGATCGCCCGGCACGCCGGCGACGCCGAAGCTGGCCAAGGTCGTGCTGACCGCCGTCGCGGTGGCGCCGCCCGGATTGCGGGTGGCGCGCAGCGCGCGCGAAAGATTGTCCATCATGGCGGCATTGAATGCGCCCGCGCCGGTGCGCGCGCCCGGCATCCAGGCGACGAAACCGCCCATGGCGCGGGAACGCGCCGCAGTCTGGATCGGTGCCGTCGCCGCCAGTTCGCTGGCGCTGATGCCGCCGCCCGTGCTGGCCGAATAGGCGACAATGCTGGCCACCACCGGCCCCTTGTAGAAACCGTCGGCCTTATAGAGACGGATCTGGCTCAGCGTGACGCCAAGCGGCAGGTTTCGGGCTTCGGCGCCCGCCGCGCGCGGCTTGCCGTTTTCATCCAGGAACTCCGCCGCAAGGCCCGCATCCAGACGTAATACATTCTGCGCCGGCGGCAGACGCGAGGCCAACGCTTCGGAAATCGGGAATCCGGTGGAGGCAAAGGCTTCGCCCGGCGCCACGATCCGCTGCCAGGGCAGCGCGCCATAAAGCTGATGCATGGTGGCGAAACCGGCCACCGCGCCCGGCAGGGCGTAATAGCCGCCGGCCTTGGGCGCCTTGGTCAGGAAATCGAACTCCGTCACCTGGCCACTGACATCACGCACCAGACAGATACCCCCGCCGCCCAGCCCAGCCGCCACCGGATAGGTCGCCGTCAGCGTAAAGAACATGGTGGCGACCGCATCGACCGCGGTGCCCTGATCGGCCAGGGCGGCCGCGCCGGCGCGCGCCGCCAGCGGCTCATCGGCCACGGCGATGCCGCTGCGCTTGGGCTCGCTCACCATGCTGGCGGTGTAGGACTGGGGCTCGTCTTCCAGTCCCAGGGTCGCGGCGGTGTGATCGCCCAGGCTGGTGATGGTCTGGCAGCCGCCCAGCAAAACGGCCGGCAAGGCGAAAAGGGCGATGAAGCGTCGAGACATGAAAGAGGCGTAATCCTTGGGGACAGCGTCTGGAACCCCTTATGCCTCAGGCCGGGCGGCAGCGCCACAGTTTGACCTTGGCCACGGCACCTCATAGTTTCGTCCCGTATGCCGCAAGACCGCGCGAAGCCGGGACCCGGCATGCAATTGGGGTTCTGCGCGGGGCAACGGGAGTAGCAGGCTTGTCGCTGAAAACACCGAATTCCGCCGCGCGCAAAGCCCTCTTTGCCGCAGGTTTCACCGCAGCTTTTCTGACCTACGCCCTGCCCGCGTTCGCCCAGGACGACGGCATGAGCTTGCTGCGCGACACCGAGACCGAGGAAATGCTGCGCAACTATGAAACGCCGCTGGCGCGCGCGGCGGGCCTTGATCCCGTGCCGAAGGTCTGGCTGATGCAAGGTCCGATCAACGCCTTTGCCTCCTATGGCGAAGGCGGAGAAAATATCTTCATCTTCTCCGGCATTCTTCTGTGGCTGCACACGCCCAATGAGCTGATCGGGGTAATGGCACACGAGACCGGCCATATCTCGGCCGGCCATTTGTCGCGCGGCAGCTACGGCATGAAGAAGGCGATGATCCCCATGCTCCTGTCGCTGGTGGCGGGCATCGGCGCGATGATCGCGGGCGCGGGCGAGGCCGGCATGGCGATCATGGGGATCGGCCAGGCCTATGCCGAAGGCCAGATGGCGGCGTTCACCCGGGTCCAGGAATCCACCGCCGACCAGATCGCCGCCAGGCTGCTGCTCGCCACGCATCAATCGCCGATGGGCATGTATCACACCTTCCAGCGCTTCGCGAATGACGAGGCGATGAGCGCCTACAAGGTCGACAAATTCGCCGTCGACCATCCATCCGGCCAGGACCGCGTCTTCGACCTGAAAGACATGGTGGATGCCTCGCCCTATCGCGAGGTGCAGGACAGTCCCGAAAGCCTTCACACCTTCCAGATGGTTCAGGCGAAGCTGGCGGGCTTTGTTCTGCCGGTGAAGGAAGCGCTGGACCGTTATCCGGAATCCGATACCTCGGAGCCGGCGCGCTATGCCCGTTCGCTGGCCTATCTGCGCCAGCCCAATCTTCAGAAGGCGCTGGGCGCGATCAACAGCCTGATCGTCGAGGAACCGAACAATCCCTATTTCTATGAAGTGCGTGGCCAGATCTATATGAGCATGGCCAAGCCGGCCCGGGCGATCCCCGACTATCAGAAGTCGGTCTCCCTGCGCCCCCGCGCGCCACAGCTGCGCCTGGCGCTGGCCACCGCGCAGCTGGCCACCGAAAATGACGCCATGGCCGCGCCGGCACTGGCCAATCTGAAGGCCGCCATCCTGGTGGAAGACGACGACGTCTTCACCTGGTACCAGACGGCCCAGGCCTACAGCATGCTCAAGAATGTGCCGATGGCCGATCTGTCGACCGCCGAGCTGTGGTACAATGCCGGCGACATGAAAAAGGCGGTGGTATTCGCCATGCGCGCGCGGGGCAAGCTGCCGCAAGGTTCGCCCGACTGGCAACGCGCCAGCGACATTATTGGCGCCGCCGCACCACTGGCGGCGCAGCAGCGGGGATAAAGATGCGGCCTGTGATCGTCATGCTGGCCGGTGCCCTGGGCGGCGCCGCGATCGCCATCGCCGTCATCATGGTGATGGCACAGAACGGGCTGGTACCAATCAACGACCGGCAGATGCAGGCGTATCTGATGCAGCATCCCGATCTGGTGCCGGCAATGATGGCGCGCTCCCAGGCCCTGGATGACCAGAAGCAGGCGCAGATCCAGGCCGAAGCCATGCGCAAGGTGGGCCAGGCGGCTTTTTTCGATCCGGCCGTCGCGTTTGTGACCGGCCCAGCCGATGCCAAGACCTCGCTGGTGGAATTCTATGATTACGACTGCCCCTATTGCCGCGCCTCCCTGCCCGCGGTGAAGCGATTCTATGACGCCCACAAGAACGACACGCGTTTCTCGTTCATCGAATTCCCCATCGCCGACCTGCATGGACCGAGCGCGCTTTTGGCGGCACGTGCCTCGCTGGCGGCCAGGCGCCAGCCCGCGCATTATATGGACTTCCACTTCCTGCTTCTGGGCGAGGAAGGTCAGGTCAGCCAGGACATGATCTTCGCCGATGCCGCCAAGGCCGGCATGGACGTCAACAAGCTCAAGGCCGACATGACCGATCCCGCCATCGAAAAGACGCTGACATCATCGATCGCGCTGGCGCATAAGGTGGGCGTGGATGGCACGCCAACCTTCGTGCTGAACGGCAAATTCCATCCCGGCGCGGTGGATGATGACACGCTGGCGTCGGAGATGAAGAGCTGAACCCATTGTCATGGCTCGCATTCGCGGGCCACGACATGAGACTAGATTAATCCCGTCAGCGGGCTTGAGGGATCGGCATACGCTTTCTTTGGCATACGGCCAGCGAGCCAGGCCAGCCGGCCCGCTTCCACCGCCAGTTTCATCGCCTTGGCCATCGCGACCTGATCCTTGGCATGCGCGATGGCCGTGTTGGTCAGGACCGCGTCGCAGCCCAGCTCCAACGCCACCGCCGCGTCTGACGCCGTGCCGATGCCCGCGTCCACCACGATCGGCACCTTGGCGTCCTCGATGATCATGCGGATGTTCACCGTCGCCTGCATGCCCATGCCCGACCCGATGGGCGCGGCCAGCGGCATGATGGCGACGGCCCCGACATCCTCCAGCCGCTTGGCCATCAACGGATCGTCGCTGCAATAGACCATCACCTGGAAGCCGTCCTTCGACAGCATCTCGGTGGCGCGCAGGGTCTCGATCATGTCGGGATAAAGCAATTTCTTCTCGCCCAGCACTTCCAGCTTGACCAGTGACCAGCCGCCCGCCTCTCTTGCGAGACGAAGCGTGCGCACCGCATCCTCGCCGGTGAAACAGCCGGCCGTGTTGGGCAGATAGGTGACCTTCTTCGGATCGATGAAATCCACCAGCTTGGGCTGGTTGGGATCGGTGAGATTCACCCGGCGCACCGCCACGGTGACGATCTCCGCGCCGCTTGCTTCCAGCGCCGCCGCATTGTCGGCATAAGACTTGTACTTGCCGGTGCCGATGATCAGGCGCGACTTGAAAGTCCTGCCCGCGATGACAAACGGTTTGTCGACGCGGGGAACCTCGACCGGCGCATTGCCGCCGCCGATGAAATGCACGATCTCCAGCCGGTCGCCCTGACCGACCGCAACCTGATCGTAAGTGGAGCGCGGCACGATCTCCAGATTGCGCTCCACCGCGATCTTGGCCGGATCGAGCCCCAGGCTTTCCAGCAGGCCGCGCACGCTCGTGGGCGCATCCAGCTGCCGCGCTTCGCCGTTCAAAGTGATTTCAACCGCCATGAGTCCCGTACCTTAAGCATTTCCGTATCCGCCGCGATGCGATTATAAGGCGTGAATCGTCCCTGCCTCACGGAAAGTCTATGGCAAAAAATACAAAGCATTCCAAGGCCTTACCGATATACATCCTCAACGGTCCCAACCTCAATCTGCTGGGGGAGCGCGAGCCGGAAGTCTATGGCTATACCACCCTGGCCCAGATCGGGAAGATGTGCGCGGCGCAGGCCGCCCAATACGGCCTTGCAACCGTCTTCCATCAGTCCAACCGCGAAGGCGAGATCGTCGATCAGATTCAGGAAGCCCGCACTGGCGGCTCGGCCGTGATCATCAATCCGGCGGGTTATGGCCATACCTCGGTCGCGATCCTGGACAGCATTCTGGCCTGCACGATTCCGGTGATCGAAGTACATCTGTCCAACATCCATCGCCGCGACCCTTTCCGCAATCATTCCTATGTCTCCAAGGGCGCCACGGGCATCATCATGGGCCTGGGCGCGCAGGGCTATCTGCGCGCCATCGACGCCATTGCCGAAATCCTCAAGGTGAAGAAATGAGTTCCAAGAAGAAGAAGCCTGCCGCCAAGTCCGCGGCCAAGCCTGACGCCAAAACCAAAAGCGAAACCCGGCCCGGCGTCGATGCGGCGGCGGTGCGCGAGCTGGCCAAGCTCTTGAAGGAAACCGGCCTCACCGAAATCGAGATCGAGCATCAGGGCGCACGCATCCGCGTCAGCCGCAGTGGCGGCGTCGCCGCCGTCGCGGCGCCCGCAACCGTGACGGCCGCGCCTGTCGCAACTGCGCCGGCCCCGGCTGTCGCCCAGCCGTCTTCGTCCGGCCCGCCCGCGGGCGCGGTGCCGTCGCCCATGGTCGGCACCGTCTATGTCGCGCCCGAGCCTGGCAAGCCGCCCTTCATCGCCGTCGGCAAGACGGTCAAGGAAGGCGACACGCTCTTCATCGTGGAAGCGATGAAGACCATGAACGCCATCACCGCGCCCAAGGCCGGCACGGTGAAGGAAATCAGCGTCACCGACGGCACGCCCGTGGAATTCGGCCAGACCCTCTGCGTCATCGCCTGATGGCCGGCTCGGGGGCCGGCCATGGAGGAGCTTCAATTCATCCGTCCGTGAAAGTTCTGCGCTAGATGTTCGAAAAAGTCCTCATCGCCAATCGCGGCGAAATCGCCCTTCGCGTCATCCGCGCCTGCAAGGAGATGGGCATCTCCACGGTGGCGATCCATTCCACCGCCGACAGCGAGGCGATGCATGTCAAGCTGGCCGATGAAAGCGTCTGTGTCGGCCCGCCGGCCGCCGCGCAATCCTATCTCAATATTCCCGCCATCATCGCGGCCTGCGAGATTACGGGCGCCGAAGCCATCCATCCGGGTTACGGCTTCCTGTCGGAGAACGCCAAATTCGCCGACATCATCGAGGAGCATGGCCTGACCTTCATCGGCCCCAAGGCGGAACATATCCGCATGATGGGCGACAAGATCACCGCCAAGCAGACGGTGAAGGAACTGGGCATCCCCACCGTGCCGGGCTCGGACGGCGAGGTGACCGACAAGGATGCCGCCAGGCTGGCCGAGGAGATCGGTTATCCGGTGCTGATCAAGGCCACCGCCGGCGGCGGCGGCCGCGGCATGAAAGTGGCCAGGAATGCGCGCGAGCTTTCCTTCGCCCTGTCGACCGCGCGCGCCGAAGCCAAGGCCGCCTTCGGCAACGACACGGTCTATATGGAGAAATATCTCCAGAAGCCGCGTCATATCGAAATCCAGATCCTGGCCGACAGCCATGGTCATGTCGTGCATCTGGGCGAGCGCGACTGCTCGCTGCAGCGCCGTCACCAGAAGGTGTGGGAAGAAGCCGGTTCGCCGGCGCTCAACGCCCAGGAGCGCGACGAGATCGGCGGCATCGTCACCAAGGCGCTCAGCAAGCTGGGCTATCTGGGCGCCGGCACCATCGAATTCCTGTATGAGGACGGCCGTTTCTATTTCATCGAGATGAACACCCGCCTGCAGGTCGAGCATCCGGTCAGCGAAGCCATCACCGGCATCGACATTGTGCGCGAGCAGATCCGCATCGCCACCGGCGCCCCGCTCGCCTTCCGGCAGAAGGACATCGTGTTCGAGGGCCATGCCATCGAATGCCGCATCAATGCGGAAAATCCCTTCACCTTCCGCCCCTCGCCCGGCACCATCACCCAGTTCCACACCCCAGGCGGGTTGGGCGTGCGCTTCGATTCCGCCATCTATTCCGGCTACCGCATCCCACCCTTTTACGATAGCCTGGCGGGCAAGCTGGTGGTGCATGCCAAGAACCGCAACGAGTGCCTGCTGCGCCTGCGCCGCGCGCTGGACGAGCTGGTGGTGGACGGCATCGAGACCACCATTCCGCTGTTCCAGAAGCTGGTGCGCGAGCCCGACATCATCAATGGCGATTACTCGATCCACTGGCTGGAAAAGTATCTCGCCAGCCTGGGGCATTGAGCATGCGCTTCGCCGCCACGCGGCCAAACTACGCTGCCGCTATGGCCGCGGGCGGCGGGCTGGAAAAGTACCTCGCCAGCCTGGGACATTGATGGCGCTTCTGGCGTTCACGCCCGAGACCGCGTTTGAACGCCGGATCGTGAAGGCGCGGGATGAAGGCCTTTCCGGTGACGTCCTGATGCGGCAGATCGCCGATACAAATCTTTACATTCCCAGCACCGCCGAGGTTCAGGCGGATGGCCGCGGCTTCACCCCGGTGCTAATGGATCAGGACGGCGCGCCGCTGGTGGTGGTCTTCACCGCCAGATCACGCCAGCCCCGCGACATGGCCGACTACACGGTCCAGATGAACGGACGGCAATTCTTCCTGCGCCTGCCAGCCGGTTATGGTGTGGTGTTCAATCCCGGCTATGACGCCCAGATGCTGTTGCCGCCGCATGGCGCGGCCGCCCTGAAAGATGACCTGCGCGGCCAGTAGCCGGGCCCATCGATCCCCGCTAGGCTCATCCCACAACACAACAGACTGGGAGAACTGCGTCATGGGTTTTCTGAGCAAATATTCGCCCCAAATCCTGGGCGTCGCGCGCATTGTTGTCGGCCTGCTGTTTCTTGAACATGGATTGATGAAGATCGTCGGCTTTCCAGCGCCCATGGGCCATGGCGCGCTGCCGCCCATGCTCATGGCGGCTGGCATCATCGAGCTGGTGGGCGGGGCGCTTGTCGCCCTGGGCCTGTTCAGCCGCATCGCCGCTTTCATCTGCTCGGGCGAAATGGCATTCGCCTATTTCATCGGCCACTTCCCCAGGGGGCTCTATCCCGCGATGAACGGGGGCGACGCCGCCATCCTGTTCTGCTTCATCTTCCTCTATCTGGCGGCGGCCGGGCCCGGCAGTTTCGCCATTAACGACAAATAAGCTGGAAGCCGCGCGGCTTGCGCGACCCGGGCCGCGCGCTATTCTTTTGTTATGCACGGCACCCCAAGGCTTACGCCGGAAATCCTGCTGCGCGCCTATGCCGAAGGTCTGTTCCCCATGGCGGAACGGCGGGGCGATCCGACGCTCTACTGGGTGTCGCCGGAAAAGCGCGGCATCATTCCGCTGGACGATTTTCATATTCCGCGCCGCCTGGCGCGCACCATGCGCGCCGGACCTTTCACCATCACCGCCGACCAGGCATTCCATGACGTGATGCTGGCCTGCGCCGCGCCGGCGCCGGGCCGCGCGGAAAGCTGGATCAACAGCGAGATTCTGCGCCTCTATACCGCGCTGCATGTGGGCGGCCACGCCCATTCCATCGAATGCTGGCAGGGGGGCGAAATGGTGGGGGGACTTTATGGCGTGCGCCTGGGCGCGGCCTTTTTCGGCGAGAGCATGTTCAGCCGCGTCAGCGATGCCAGCAAGGTCGCCCTGGTCCATCTGGTCGATGGATTGAAGCGCGGCGGATTTGTCCTGCTGGACACCCAGTTCATTACCGCGCATCTGGCCCGCTTCGGCGCCATCGAAATTCCGCGCGAGCACTATCTGATGAAGCTTGCCGATGCGCTGAACCGCGAGGCCATATGGCCATTCTTTTAGGGGCATGGCGGCTTCTATAAATTTCCCCAAGGGGGCCAACAAGGCGGCCCAGCTGGGCTAAGGTCCGTCTCCATGTTGCTTCGGAAATCTCAGGGGTAATGGGAAATGCAGATCCGGCACGTTCCGACCATCAACGCCCGCTATTGGGCCGGCATCGCGCTGGCCAGCGTATTCGGGACGAACATGGGCGATCTCTATGCCCATGACAGCGGCCTTGGGCTTTTGGGCGGCCTGCCGATCCTGATCCTGCTGTTCCTGGTGATCTATGGCGTCGAGCGCTTCGACAAGCGCACCCACGACGCCTGGTACTGGTTGTGCATCGTCATCATGCGTACCGGCGCAACCAACATCGCCGACTATATGGCAGGCCGCCAGGGCATGCATATCGATCGCATCACCTTGAGCATCGGCTTTGGTCTGCTGCTCGCCCTGCTGGCCTGGTGGCTTGGACGCATCGACCGCCGTTCAGGCAACACCGCCGCGAAGACCGTGCCCACCACCGATCCGGGCTACTGGGTCACCATGCTGACGGCCGGCGTGTTCGGCACCGTGGCCGGCGATCTGTTCGAACATCGGTTCAGCGAGGACATCGCGGCCATCGGTCTTGCCGTTGTATTGGCTGTGACCCTGTTTTCCTATCGCAGATACATGTTCGGCACCTTGGCCGGTTACTGGCTGACGGTCGGCGTGGCGCGCACCACCGGCACGGCAATCGGCGACTGGCTGGCGGAAAGCCCGATCGTCAATCTGGGCCTGCCGCTGTCCACGGCGATCACGGGGGCCACCCTTGCCGCGGTCCTGCTCCTGTGGCCCGGGCGCAGTCCCGAAGCGGTTGCAGCGGAAACGCCCGCCTAGGCTACTGCCCAGCACCTTCAGGCAGCGCCTGGATTCCTTCCTTGTCGGAAGAATCCGGCGCCGCCACTTTTCCCGCGCTGGTGGAATTGTTGGAAGCCACCGCGGTGGCCGGCGCATTGTTGCAGCTGATCACCCACACGTCATAGAGCGGATGTTCCACTCCGTTCAGTCCCGGGGTCGAGCCATACATCCAGCCGGAGAAGACGCGGCGCGCCGGCTGGTCGGGGCGATTGTCGTCGATCTGCACAAAGGCGGTGGTTTCCGGCGTCTCGCTGGGCGGCGTCGAATAGCAGAAGCGCGCGGTGATGGTCAGGGTGGCGAACTTCACCGGCTTGCCGATGGGCGCGGTGATGTTGGTGGGGCGTCCCGTGATCTTGTCCAGGCCGCGCAGCAGAAGCTGGGTGCCCCCCTGGGGCGGCGCGGGCGGCGGTGTTGCCACCGTGTCCTGCGCGATGCCCGGCGCGGCGGGCGCGGCCGGTCCGGTGACGGAGGGCGGCGGATTGGGAATGGCGGGCTTGGCCGGCGGCGGCGGCGCGATGTCGAGATTGGCGGTGCCCGGCGCCTGGTTCTGTGTCTGAGCGTTTTGTGTTTGGCCTTGGGCGATCGCGGCCGCGGCCATGCCCAGCGGCGCCAGCGCCAGGACAAACCGCAGCGGGAAACGCGTCACGGACCTGCCTCCGGATCGGGCGCTTTCATCGGCGCGGGCGCTTGGGTGGCGGGAGGCTGAGCGGCGGGCGCTTGGGGCGCAGCACCTTGCGGCGCTTTCGGCTTGGGCGGCTGGTTGGACAGATTTTCGCCGCCGGCGAAACGGCCCACCAGGTTCATCATATCGATCGACCCCTGGGCGTTGTCGAAATAGGAGCCTGCGGCCATCATCTTGTCGTCGCCGCCCGGCGTTACCGACAGATACTGGCCACCGAGGAATCCAGCCTGGGTCACCAGCACCGAGGAATCCGTCGGCAGCTTGATGTCGTCGCGGATATTCATATGCACCGTGACCAGATAGGTCTTGGGGTCCAGCGTCAGGTCGGTGACGGTGCCGATCTTGATGCCAGCCAGCCGCACATCGGTGCCTACCGCCAGTCCGTCCGCCTTGGCCAGGCGGGCATTGACCTCATAGCCCGACAGGCTGCCCGAGCCGGTGCGGAGATAGGCGAAAGCCAGAAACGCCACGGCGACGGCGACGACCACGGCGCCGATCAGGGTTTCGGCGACATTGTTCTGCTGCATGACACGCGTGCTCATGAAAACCGTGCTCTGATCAATCCGGCTTCCAGGCCTGATAGTCGCCCGTCGCGGGCGGACGCAAGCCCCCCTTGCTGAGGCTGCCACCGGGCTTATAGGCGCCATCGGTGCCGGTCAGGTTGGGCTGGTGCGGCTTTTCAAAGCCGCGCACCTGGAACGGCGCCTTGGTCGGCGGCTCGGCATAGGTGTGGTGCAGCCAGCCATGCCAGTCGGGCGGCACGCGGCTGGCCTCGACGGTGCCATTATAGACCACCCAGCGGCGCGATCCGTCCTTGTTCTGATAGTAGCGGTTGCCGAAGTCGTCGGTCCCCACCGGGGTACCCGACAGCCAGGTGGTCAGCAGCGTCCCCCAGGTCGCGGAATTCCACCAGGAAAAGGTCATCTTCAAAAAGGACATGGGGATTGGCCCGCCGGGACTCGAGGAGCGGACTATAAAGGGGCCGGTTGTTTTTCGCCAATGCCGCAAAGCGTCATAATCCCTCCCAGGACTCGACGATCCGGACTTGTCCACAAAGCGTCCAAAGCCATTCGCGACGCTGTGATGAAAAGGCGCGAAAAATATTTCGGCGCTTTAATTCCCGCCCCGCTTGACTCGCGGCTTTTTGGGCGGTTGCCAGCTACCACATCTAGTGGATTAACCTTTCCACAACCACTATCTGCTTGCGCCCTTCTGCCCCTCGTGTCCATAGTTGGGGCCAGTCGCGGCTCGCGACCACCAAATCTGGCGGACTGAATTCAGCCCGGCTGTGGAGGCAAAAGCTCCGCAGGCGACGGTGAACTGCCCCCGAAATGGTGGCCATGGGGCGCGGCGGGGTCAGCCATTTTGGGGATATCGCCATGCGCATTCGCCGTCATTTCACGGTCGAGGGTCACTCGCCCTACGAGGCCATCGCGTTCAAGACCGCCAGCAGCGAAATCCGCAATCCCGACGGCTCCATCGTCTTCGCGCAAGGCGATATCGAAGTGCCGGAGGGCTGGAGCCAGGTGGCCAGCGACGTGCTGGCCCAGAAGTATTTCCGCAAGGCCGGGGTTCCCAAAACCCTGAAGGCGGTTCCCGAGGAAGGCGTGCCGGAATTCCTGTGGCGCAAGCAGGGGGTCGGCAAGGACACCACCGGCGAAAGATCCGCCAAGCAGGTGTTCGACCGGCTGGCCGGTACCTGGACCTATTGGGGCTGGAAGGGCGGCTATTTCGACGGCGAGGCCGACGCCCAGGCCTTCTATGACGAGCTCTGCCACATGCTGGCTGCGCAGAAATGCGCGCCCAATTCGCCGCAATGGTTCAACACCGGCCTCAACTGGGCCTATGGCATCGATGGCCCGGGCCAGGGCCACTATTATGTCGACCACAAGAGCGGGAGGCTGACCAAGTCCTCGTCCGCTTACGAGCATCCGCAACCGCATGCCTGCTTCATCCAGAGCGTGAAGGACGATCTGGTCAATGACGGCGGCATCATGGACCTGTGGACCCGGGAAGCACGCCTTTTCAAATACGGCTCGGGCACCGGCACCAACTTCTCTCCACTGCGTGGCGCCAACGAGAAGCTCTCGGGCGGCGGCCGTTCGTCGGGCCTGATGAGTTTCCTGAAAATCGGCGATCGCGCCGCCGGCGCCATCAAGTCGGGCGGCACCACCCGGCGCGCCGCCAAGATGGTGATCGTGGACATCGATCATCCCGACATCGAGGACTTCATCGACTGGAAGGTGATCGAGGAGCAGAAGGTCGCGGCGCTCGTCGCCGGCTCCAAGCTCGCGGAAAAGCACCTGAAGGCGGTGCTGAAGGCCTGCGTCAACTGCGAAGGTTCGGGCGGCGATTGCTACGACCCGCTGAAGAACCCG
>DASZVQ010000151.1:0-22510 GCA_035547275.1 Rhizomicrobium sp. | reverse complement strand
CGGGCGCCAATGTCGAACAGTGCCAGGTGCTGCCTTACATCAAGGCCAAGGACCAGGTGATCATTCCCAGCTATTCGCGCAATCCCTATGACATGGGCGCGCGCATGGTGGGGGCGGAAATCGTCGAGGTCGAAACGCCGGACGAGATGCGCGCCAAAATCTCCCCCCGCACCGCCATGATCTATGTGATGTCGGGACCGCAGGCCGAAAAGGATGTGCTCAGCATTCCCGTGTTGATCGCCATCGCCAAGGAAAGAGGTGTGCCCATCCTGGTCGATGCCGCCGCCGAGGAGCCGCTCAATCCCAATCCCCATCTGTCGCGTGGCGCCACCCTGGTCTGTTATTCCGGCGGCAAGTGCCTGCGGGGGCCGCAATCGTCCGGCATTCTGCTGGGCGACAAGAGCCTCTGCCAGGCGGCCTATTATCAGGCGGCGCCCCATCACGCTTTCGGCCGGGCGCTGAAATGCAGCAAGGAAGAATGCATGGGGCTGCTGGCGGCCGTGCGGCAATGGTATCGGCGCGACCATGCGGCCGAGCAGCGCATGTGGCTGGGCTGGATGCAGGACATCGAGAAGCGGTTAAAGCCGCTCCCATCCACCAGCTTCGAATATCTGGAGCCGGAAGACCTTTCCAACAAGGCGACACAGCTGCGCGTCAAATGGGACGCACGGGTACTGAACATCACCGGACCCGAACTGGTGGCTAGGCTGGATGCTGGCACGCCCCGCATTCTGATCAATGCCGGGGCCGGACGGCGTCCCGATCAGATGGAAAGTTCCGTGACGATCATGCCTTACATGCTGGACCCCGGCGAAGCCCATATCATCGCCGAAGCCATGCATGCGGCCTTGACCAATCCAGGAGCGCATCCTGATCCGGTTGTGCCATCCGGCGCGTCCGTCAGGATCGATGGCGCCTGGACGGTCACGGTCCAGTATCTACGCGGCGAGGGCGCGCAGAAGTTCGTCATCCGCCAGGATGGGGACCGCGTCATGGGCGAGCATCAGGGCGAGCATTACAAGGGTGACTTGCGCGGTCGCATGTATGGCAACCAAATCGAGCTGCACAGTGTGATGGACGTGCCTGGCAATCCCATCCACTGGACGTTCACCGGCACGGCCCAGGCGGACAGCATGTCGGGCAAGGTCGATATGGGCGAGTATGGTCCCGCCAACTGGACGGCGGTGCGCGCATGAGATGGCTTTTCTGCGCCGCGCTGGCGCTCTTGACCGGTCCGGCCATGGCCCAGCCGCTGCCGGCTTATGACCTGTTGTTGCATGGCGGTCATGTGATCGACGCCAAAAACCATATCGATGCGGTGATGGATGTCGCCATCAAGGATGGCCGTATTGCCCGGGTCGCGCCCAATCTGAAACCGGGCGATGCCATCAAGACCATCGACGTCCATGGAATGATTGTCTCGCCGGGCCTGATCGACATGCATGTGCATGTCTATAACGGCACCGGTGAGCGTGGTTCCTATGCCGGCGACCTCAGCATCCTGCCTGACGGTTTCACCTTCCGCACCGGCGTCACCACGGTGGTGGACGCGGGCTGCTCCGGCTGGCGCAATTTTGAGGATTTCAAGGACCGGGTGATCGACCGTTCCAAGACGCGGGTTCTGGCGATGCTCAACATTGTCGGTGCCGGCATGCGCGGCAGCCGGTATGAGAACAACCTGTTCGACATGGACGGCCAGGCCACCGCCAGAATGGCGCAGCGCTATCCCGGTCTGGTTGTGGGCATCAAGACGGCCCATTTCGCCGGACCGGAATGGACGCCGGTGGAACAGGCCGTGGTTGCGGGCACGATCGCAAATATTCCGGTGATGGTGGATTTCGGCGCCGACTGGCCGCAGCGCCCGCTTTATGACCTGCTGACCCAGAAGCTGCGGCCCGGCGATGTCTATACCCACATGTATTCCGGCCTGCGCCATGAGCAGGACCCGGTGACGCTTGGCCCCAGCAAGGGCTTCATTGAAGGCCGGGCGCGCGGCATCTATTTCGACACCGGTACCGGCGCTGGCAGTTTCAAATGGTCGCTGGCCGTGCCGATGATCAAACAGGGCTTCAAGCCGGATTCGATTTCCACCGACCTTCATGCCGACAGCATGAATGGCGCCACCAAGGACATACTGAACGTCGCCAGCAAGCTGATGGCGATCGGTCTGACCCTGCAGGAGGTGGTGGCCGACATGACGGCGCACCCTGCCCATGAGATCAAGCGCGACGATCTGGGCAACCTGTCGGTTGGATCGGTGGCCGATGTCGCCGTCCTGAGCCTCCAGAAAGGCCATTTTGGCTTTACCGATATGGTCAATACGCGCGTGGACGGCAGCCAGAAGCTGGTCGATGAACTGACCATCAAGGATGGTCGCATCGTCTATGATCTGAACGGGCTGGAAGCCCTGGCCTGGAATGCGCCGCAGGGCGATAGCCGCCTGGATTCGCGCTGGACGACTTTCCCGCGGCCGGTGCCGCGTCCCACCGACGCGGTCACGCTGCATTAGGCCCGAAAACGAGAACGGCGGGAACTGGACTTTCGCCCGTTCTCGCCGTTCCTAGTGTGAGTCCTGATCTTTCGATCACCTCTCACATAGAGGCAAACGCTGGAATCGCATGTCCGTTCCGCACTTTTCGCGCGGACTGAGGCAGGCTAGGGTTCCCCAAAAATCGATATTTGGAGGATTTTTCCTTGGCTTTTCCGAAGATTGCCCATGTCCGCGCTTTTGTCGTGCGCGGCGGCGGCGCCGATTATCATGACCAGGGCGGCGGCCACTGGATCGACGATCATATCGCCACACCCATGTCGCGCTATCCTGAATATCGCCAGTCCCGCCAGAGCTTCGGCATCAATGTGCTGGGAACCCTGGTGGTGGAGATCGAGGCCGAGAATGGTGTTATCGGTTTCGCCGTGACCACAGGGGGGGAGCCCGCCTGTTATATCGTGGAAAAACATCTGGCGCGGTTCCTGGAAGGCCGCGACCCGGCCGAGGTCGAGAAGATCTGGGACCAGATGTATTTTGCGACCCAGTATTACGGGCGCAAGGGTCTGGTCATCAACGCCATCTCCGGCGTCGATCTGGCGCTATGGGATCTGCTGGGCAAGTTGCGTGGGGAGCCGGTACATCAGCTGTTGGGGGGCGCGGTGCGCGACGAGCTGGTCTTTTATGCCACCGGGGCACGGCCCGATCTGGCCAAGGATATGGGCTTCATCGGTGGAAAGATGCCGTTGCATCACGGTCCGGCGGAAGGCGAGGAAGGGTTGACCAAGGCGCTGGCCGAAATCGCCGCGATGCGCGCTGCCGTGGGCCAGGATTTCTGGCTGATGCTGGATTGCTGGATGGCGCTGGATCTGAACTATGCCACCCGGCTGGCCACACGCGCCTGGAATGAATCCGGCCTGAAATGGATCGAGGAGGCACTGTCGCCCGACGATTATTGGGGCTATCGCGACCTGAAGAAGGCGGTACCACCCGGAATGCTGGTCACGACCGGCGAGCATGATGCCACCCGCTGGGGCTTTCGCATGCTCTTGGAAATGGATTGCTGCGACATCATCCAGCCCGATGTCGGCTGGTGCGGTGGCGTCACCGAACTGATCAAGATCGCCAACCTGGCCGATGCCCATGGCAAGCTTATGGTGCCGCATGGTTCATCGGTCTATTCCTATCACTTCGTGATCACCCGCCATAACAGCCCTTTCGCCGAATATCTGATGATGGCGCCCAAGGCCGATCACGTCGTGCCAATGTTCGCGCCCCAGCTGCTGGGAGAGCCGGTGCCCCACAACGGCCGCATCAAGGCCTCGGCGCTGGACAAGCCCGGCTTCGGCGTGGAGCTGAACCGTGAGATCAAGCTGCATCGTCCTTATTCCCGATGACCCTCGACGGCGACTATGACTATATCGTGGTGGGCGCGGGCTCGGCCGGCTGCGTGGTGGCCAACCGCCTGTCGGCCGATCCGACAAAACGCGTGCTGCTGCTGGAGGCCGGCGGCCGGGATGACTGGATCTGGTTTCACATTCCGGTCGGCTATCTGTTCCTGATCGGCAATCCGCGCAGCGACTGGATGTTCGAGACCGAGGCGGAGCCCGGCCTGAATGGCCGCAAGCTGAACTATCCGCGCGGCAAGGCGATCGGCGGATCGTCATCCATCAATGCCATGCTCTCCATGCGCGGCCAGGCGGGCGACTATGACCATTGGCGGCAATTGGGACTGACCGGCTGGGGCTGGGATGACGTCAGGCCGGTGTTCCGGCATCTGGACCGGCATTTCCTGGGCGATACCGAGCATCACCGCGCCGACGGCGAGCTTTCGGTGGAAGAGCCGCGCGTGCGTTGGCAGATATTGGACGGCATCATCGACGCCGCCGAAGAGATCGGCATTCCCAGGATCGCCGATCCCAATACCGGCGACAATGAAGGCAGCTACTATTTTCATGTGAACCAGAAACGCGGGCGGCGCTGGTCGGCCGCGCGCGGGTTCCTCAAGCCGGCGCTGGGCCGGCCCAATCTCAGGCTTGAGACCGATGTCGCGGTCGAGAAGGTACTGTTGGAGGGCAAGCGCGCGGTGGGCGTGCGTTTCCGGCGTGGCAATGAAATGGTCGAAGCCCGTGCCAAAGGCGAGGTGATCCTGTCGGCCGGCGCCATCGGTTCGGTACAGGTGCTGCAACGCTCCGGCATTGGCCCAGGAGATTGGCTGAACGGGTTGGGCATCCCCGTGCTACATGCGCTGGAAGGCGTGGGCCGTAACCTGCAGGACCATCTGCAGCTCCGGGTGATGTTCAATGTCACCGGCGTGAAGACGCTGAACGAGGTGTATTACTCCTTGCTGGGCCGTCCCCTGATGGGTCTGCAATACGCCTTGCTGCGGCGCGGGCCCATGACCATGGCGGCGTCTCAGCTTTGTATCGTCACCCGCTCCGACCCGGCGCAGGCGCGCGCCAATATCCAGTTCCATATCCAGCCGCTGTCGCTG
Organism: Rhizomicrobium sp.; assembly: GCA_035547275.1. Classification (GTDB taxonomy): domain Bacteria; phylum Pseudomonadota; class Alphaproteobacteria; order Micropepsales; family Micropepsaceae; genus Rhizomicrobium. The sequence continues at coordinate 17,531 of DASZVQ010000151.1, read as the reverse complement.
GACCGGTTCGGCACGCCGCTGCACCGCTTTCCCGCCGTCACTGTCAGCCCCTGCAATCTGCGGCCGTCCTCGCGCGGCGAGGTGCGGCTGACCGCGGCCGGCCTGGACGCGAAACCCAGCATCCGGCCCAATTATCTGTCGACCGACGAAGACCGCCGCATCGCCGCCGAATCCATCCGCCTGACCCGGCGGCTGATGCGCCAGCCGGCGCTGGCCAGATACAGACCGAAGGAATTCCGCCCCGGTCCGGCCGTGTCCGACAGTGATGCCGACCTGATCCATGCCGCCGGCGATATCGGCACCACCATTTTTCATCCTGTCGGCACCGCGAAGATGGGCCTCGCCAGCGATCCATTGGCCGTTGTGGACGAACGCCTGCGGGTGCGGGGGCTGGAAGGCTTGCGGGTGATCGATGCCTCGGTGATGCCGACCATCACCTCGGGCAACACCAACACGCCCACCATCATGATCGCCGCCAAGGGCAGCGCCCTGGTGCTGGAGGACGCTAGGTAACGGGCGCCGGATTAAACAGCGTCAAATCATTCTGCAGGCCCCAATGGTCGGCCCAGACCTTCTTCCTGCCGCTGGCCACGTCCAGCATCAGCTGGAACAGCTCCCAGCCCACCTCCTCGATGGTTTTTTCGCCGCTGGCGATGGGGCCAGCGTCCAGGTCGATCAGGTCGTTCCAGCGCCTGGCCAGTTCGCTGCGGGTGGAAACCTTGATCACCGGCACCGCGGCCAGGCCGTAAGGCGTGCCGCGTCCGGTGGTGAAGACATGCAGGTTCATGCCTGAGGCCAGCTGCAGGGTGCCGCAGACAAAATCGCTGGCCGGGGTGGCGGCAAAGACAAGGCCGCGATTTCGGACCTTCTCGCCGGGCGAGAGCACCGCATTGATGGCGCTGGTGCCGGATTTGGCGACGGAGCCCAGGGACTTTTCGATGATGTTGGAAAGGCCGCCCTTCTTGTTGCCAGGTGTGGTGTTGGCGCCGCGATCCACGCCGCCCTTGGTCAGATAGTCGTCATACCAGCGCATCTCGCGCACCAGCGCCTCGGCCACTTCCCTGGTTGCCGCGCGGGGCGTGAGCAGGTGAATGGCGTCGCGCACCTCGGTCACTTCCGAGAACATCACGGTGGCGCCGGCCCGCACCAGAAGGTCGGCGCAATAGCCAAGCGCCGGATTGGCGGTCAGGCCGGAAAAGGCGTCACTGCCGCCGCACTGCATACCCACGATCAGCTCGGAGGCCGGCACGGTCTCACGCTTGCGCTGGTTCAGCACCTTCAGCCGCGCCTCGACCTTTTCCAGGATGCCGTCGATCATGGCGCCGAACCCGACAAAGGCCTCGTCCTGCAGGCGCAGGGTGCCGGTTTCCTGGCCCTTCGGGAGCAGCCGTTCGGGAACCAGCTTCTCGCAGCCCAGGCCCACCACCAGCACTTCACCGCCGAAATTGGGGTTGTTGGCCAGATTCTGCAAAGTACGGATCGGCACCACCGCTTGGGGCGCGTTGATCGCCACGCCGCAGCCATAGCCATGGGTCAGCACCACCACGTCATCCACATTGGGATATTTGGGCAAAAGCTCGGCCTTGATGCGCTTGAGCGCGAATTCCATGGTGCCGGCCACGCACTGCACGCTGGTGGAGACGGCCAGGATGTTCTTGGTTCCCACGGTACCGTCGGCGTTACGATAGCCTTCGAAAGTATAACCGGTCAGCGGTTCGGGGGCGGGCGGCGGACGCGTCGCCATTTCCAGCTGGTCCAGCGGCGGGGCCATGCCCATCACCACATTGTCTTCATTCACCCAGTCACCGCGCTTGATCGCGCCCCTGGCGGTGCCGATCACTTCGCCATAGCGGATGATGTCGCCGCCATCGGCGATGTCGGCGAGCGCCACCTTGTGCCCCTGAGGCACGAACTGGTTCAGGATCAGGCCGTCGGGAAATTCCGTGCCGGCGGGCAGGCCCAGACCGTTCACCACAATGGCGACGTTATCGCCCGGCGCGACCTGGATGCGGCGGGGCGGCTCGTGCGGCGGCTTGTTCTGGATGTTCATGGCTCGATTATAGACCCGGTCAGCGGACCAGACAGGGCTTTTTGGGGTCGAATTTCCAGCCCGGGATGAGGAATTGCATGGCTTGGGCATCGTCGCGGGCCCCCAGATCCAGGGATTTATAGATGCCGTGCGCCTTTTCGACCTCGCCCATGTCGATTTCAACGCCCAATCCGCCGCCCTTGGGAACATCGACCAGGCCGCCCTTGATCCGGAACGGCTCCCGGGTCAGGCGCTGGCCGTCCTGCCAGATCCAGTGGGTGTCGATGGCGGTGATATTGCCCGGCGCCGCCGCGGCGACATGGGTGAACATGGCCAGCGAGATGTCGAAATGATTGTTGGAATGGCTGCCCCAGCGCAGGTCGCGGTCGGCGCACATCTGGGCAACACGCACGCTGCCGCGCATGGTCCAGAAATGCGGATCGGCCAGCGGGATGTCGACCGATCCCAGATCGATGGCATGCACCATCTGGCGCCAATCGGTGGCGATCATGTTGGTGGCGGTGGGAAGTCCCGTGGCGCGGCGGAATTCCGCCATGATCTCGCGCCCGGAATAGCCGGCTTCGGCGCCGCAAGGGTCTTCGGCATAGGCCAGGATGTCGCCGCGGCCCTTGCACAAGCCGATGGCCTCTTGCAATGACCAGGCGCCATTGGGGTCCAGTGTGATGCGGGCCTTGGGAAAGCGTCTGGCCAGGGCTTCGATGGCCTTCATTTCTTCTGCGCCGTCCAGCACGCCGCCCTTGAGCTTGAAGTCGTTGAAGCCATAGCGGGCATAGGCCGCGTCGGCCAGCCGCACCACCGTGTCGGGCGTCAGGGCTTCTTCATCGCGCAGCCTTATCCAGTCGTCGCCCTTCTGGTCGCCGCGATAGGGCAGAATGGTCTTTCTGCGGTCGCCGACAAAGAAGAGGTAACCCAGCATCTCGACCTTGTCGCGTTGCTGGCCCTCGCCCAGAAGCGCGGCCACCGGCACATCCAGATGCTGGCCCAACAGATCGAGCAGGGCGCATTCCAGCGCGGCCTGCACATGCACCGTGGTGCGCAGATCGAAAGTCTGCAAACCGCGGCCCCCCGCATCGCGATCGGCAAAGCGCTTGCCGACTTCGGACAACACATTGTTCCATGACCCCAGCCCCCGGCCGATTACCAGATCGCGCGCGTCTTCTAGGGTCTGGCGGATCTTTTCGCCGCCCGGCACCTCGCCCACGCCGGTATTGCCGGCGCTGTCGGCCAGGATCACCAGATTGCGGGTGAAATAGGGCGCATGCGCGCCCGACAGGTTCAGCAGCATGCTGTCCTGGCCGGCCACGGGAATGACCTTCATTTCCGTGACGCGCGGCGCGCCGGTTACGGTTTGGGACATGTTGAAACCTCAGGCAGTTTTGAGCACGACGCGTTTGATCTCGCCGGTGATGAAGCCATAGCTGATCATGGCGACGATGGAATGGGCGAAGACGAACAGCAGCGCCATATTCCAGTTGTTGTTGGTGGCGGCCAGGATGTAGCCGATGCCGATGGGGGTGAAGATACCCGCGGCATTGCCGAACAGGTTGAAGATCGAGCCGGACAGGCCGGTGGCCTCGCGTGGCGCGGCATCGCTCATCACCGCCCAGCCGAGCGCCGCCACGCCCTTGCCGAAGAAGGCGAGCGTCATGAAGATCATGATCATTGCCTGGCTGTCGGTATAGTTGCAAAGAAGGATGGTGCAGGAGATCACCAGCCCGATCTGGATTACGGTCTTGCGTGCCGGCGACAGCGCCATGCCGCGCTTGAGCAGGAAGTCGGACGCCACTCCCCCCAGCACGCCGCCGACAAAGCCTGCAATGGCGGGACCGGCCGCCGCCAGGCCCGCATGCGCCAGCGACATGTGACGGGCCTTGATCAGATAGATGGGGAACCAGGTGGTATAGAAATAGGTCAGCGCGGTGATGGAATACTGCGCCAGATAGATGCCCAGCAGCATGCGGTTGGCCAGAAGCTCGCCCATGCAGTCCCACTTGATTTTCTGCGCCGTGTTGGGACGGTCCAGATTCACCAGCGCGCCATTCTTCTCGATATAGTCATATTCACGCTTGCTGATGGCCTTGTGACGCGCGGGCGAATGCACCACCAGGAAGAACAGCGCCGCGCCCATCAGGCCGATGGCGCCCATCGCCAGGAAGACGCTGCGCCAGCCATAGTCCTGGGCCAGCCATCCCATCAGGGGCGCGAAGGCGACCAGCGAGAAATATTGCGAGGCATTGAAGATGGCGCTGGCGGTGCCGCGCTCGGAATGGGGAAACCAGTTGGCGACGATGCGCGCATTGGCGGGGAAGCTGGGGCATTCCGAAAGGCCCAGCGCCAGGCGCAGGGTGAACAGGCTGATCATGACCGGCACAAAGGACAGCCAGGTCACAAAGGCCTGGGCCCCGGTAAAGATGGCCCAGAGCGTGATCGACCAGAGATAGACCGGCCGCGAGCCATAACGGTCCAGCAGCGCGCCGCCGGGGATCTGACCCAGCGCATAGGACCAGCCAAAGGCGGAGAAGATATAGCCAATCTGCACCGTGGTGAGATGGATCTCCTTTTGCAGCGGCACGGTGGCGAAGGAGAAGGTGGCCCGGCTGGCATAATTGATGGAGGAAACGACGAAGAGCGTCGCGATGATCCAGAAACGGATATGGCTGTTGCGCGTCTCGATATCCGTCATGACCGGTCCACCCCGCAAAATACGCCCGTTTTCGAGGGCCTTATGGGCCAAAATAGGCAGCGCGACAGTGGCCCGTCCAAGCCAAAGGTTCAAGCGATCAATGCGCCGATTGGATCAATAGAGGCTGTCGTCGTTGGATGCTGCAAGCGCGTCCATATCCGATGTCTCCGGCTCCGGCCGCAGCAGGTCGAGGAACGCCGCCAGCGCGGGATTGTCATTGTCGCTGCGCCATGCCGCATAGAGTTCAACCGGCGCGGGCGGATCGGTTTCCACGGGGCGGAAATGCACGTCGTCGAAATGCAGCGACTGGGCTGCTTCGGGCACCAATGCGGCGCCGATGCCCGCCCTGACCAGCGCCAGCATGGAATGGATCTGGCTCAGCGACTGGATGGCGATGGGCGAGACGCCTTCGGCCTCGAACAATTCGCCCAGCATGTCGTGGAAATAGCGCGCGCCTTCAGCCGAATACATGATCAGCGGGCGGCGGTCGAAATCGGTCAGGCTCAGCGTGGCTTCGACCAGGCGCTGATCGCCCACCGGCAAGGCCGCCACCAGCCGTTCCTCGGCCACTTTCAGCACGGTGAATTCCCCACGCCCGATCGGTGGACGCAGCAGGCCCACATCGATGCGGCCCGTGAGCAGGCTTTCCATCTGTTCGGTCGAGACCATTTCCTTCAGCACCACGTCGATATTGGGGGCGTGAGAGGCGCGCTGGAGCAACAGCCGCGGCAGGAAGCTGTAGCCGCTGGTGGCGGTGAAGCCGAGCCCGATGGTGCCGGCCTCGCCGGAAGCGATGCGGCGGGTCGCCAGCGCGGCACTTTCGGTCAGCCGCAGGATGCGGCGTGCTTCCAGCAGAAACACCCGGCCGGCCGGGGTCAGTTTCACCGCCCGGCTGGTGCGGTCCAGAAGCCTGACGCCCAGCACATGCTCCAGAAGCTGGATCTGCCGCGACAAGGGCGGCTGGGTCATGTTCATGCGCGCCGCGGCGCGGCCGAAGTGCAATTCCTCGGCGGCGGCGACAAAGCAGCGAAGCTGCCGCAGTTCAAACTGTGACCAGAAGGATGGGCCCGTCATGGACCCATCCTATAGCGAAACAAGGCTTTTCTTAAACCGGCTTGGTCGTGTCTATCAGCTTTTTCAGGCGGGCAAGCTGGTCGCTGGTCAGGTCGGTCAGGGGCGCGCGCACCGGGCCGGCATCGCGGCCGATGGCCTTCATCCCTGCCTTGACGATGGAGACGGCATATCCCTTGTTCTCGTTGCGGATGGCGATATAGGGCAGCACAAACTCTTTCAGGCCCTTCATCACCTTGGCATGGTCCTTGGCGCGCACGGCATCATAGAAACTGAGCGCCCATTCCGGCATGAAGTTGTAGATGGCCGAGGAATAGGTGGTCACGCCCATTTCCAGATACGGCAGCGCGAAGGTTTCCGCGGTGGGCAGACCGCCGACATAGGTCAGCCGGTCGCCCAGCCTGGAATAGACCCGCATCATCAGTTCGATGTCACCGACGCCATCCTTGAAGCCCACCAGATTGGGATTGCGCTCGCACAGCCTGGCTAGGCTGTTTTCGTTCAGCACGGCATTATCGCGATTATAGACGATGACACCGATCTGGGTGGCTTTGCAGACGGCCTCGACATGCGCCATCAGGCCTTCCTGATTGGGTGTCATCAGATAGGGCGGCAGGAGCAGGATGCCGTCGGCGCCATTGGCTTGCGCCGATCTGGCCAGCTCCACCGCGGTGGCGGTGCCATAGCCGCAGCCCGCGATCACCGGGGTCTGGCCGCCCGTCTCTTTCACGGCGGCGGCGACCACCTGGCCAACCTCGGCCGGGGTCAGCGAGAAGAACTCACCGGTGCCGCCGGCGGCGAACAGACCGGTCAGGCGCTTGAAGCCGAGCAGCCAGGCGCAATGTTCGCGGTAAGGACCTTCCTGGAATTGGAAGTCCTTGTCGAAATGGGTGACCGGAAAGGACAGAAGCCCCTTGGCCAGGATCTGCGCCATTTCGTTGGGCGACATCTTGCTCATCACTCTGCTCCTGAACTCTCGGATATGGGCGGCGAAACTAGTGGCGGGGTTCTAGCCGGTCCAAGCCAAACTGGCTATCGACCGATGCGGTTTTTGCATGGGCATGATAGGAAAAGCCAAGCGCACAGGGAGGATCGGTCAGGCGCGCGGTACGAGCAAGTGTCACAGCCGCCGACCAACAATAAGGGGAAACCGGATGAAGCGCAGGGACATTCTCAAGGCCACGGGGGCAACCATGATCGCGAGCACGCTGCCGGCCAAGGTGGCAACACCCGCCGGCGCGGGAAAGTGGGACAAGGCCAGGCTGGAACAGGCGGCCGCCGTGATGGCCGACTGGATCAAGGATGGCCGGGTCCAGGGCGCCTCTATCCTGGTAACGCAGGGAAGCCGCCAGTTTGCCCGCAATTTCGGTACCGCCAGGGGCGCGGAGCCGGTGTTTCTGCTGGCCTCCATCTCCAAGCCGATGACGGCGGCGGCGGTGATGACCCTGGTGGACCAAGGCCAGCTCTCGCTGGACGACACCGTGGTGAAGTTCTTCCCCACCTTCACCGGCGAAGGCCGCGAGACCATCACCATCCGCCATCTTCTGACCCATACCGCCGGCCTGCCCGACATGCTGCCCAATGACGAGATGCTGCGTCAGAACCACGCGCCCCTTTCGGACTATCGCGAAGGCGCGTTGAAGGCGCCGCTGAAATTTCCGCCCGGCACCGGATATTCCTATGCCAGCATGGGCATCCTTCTGTCGGCCGAGATCGCACAGAAGATCACCGGCAAGCCCATCGCCGATATCGCGGAGGAACGCGTTTTCCGCCCGCTTGGCATGGGTCACACCGGCTTGGGTCTGCGCGGCCGCGACAATGCCACCACCGTGCCAAGCCAGGCCGCGCCGGCGACGACGGAAGAAGGCAAGAAGAGCTGGGCCGACTGGAACTGGAACAGCCTCTATTGGCGCAATCTGGGCGCGCCCTGGGGCGGAGCGCTGGGTTCAGCCGCCGACATCAACCGTTTCTATCGCGAATTCCTCGATCAGCGCGGCACCATCATGAAGCCGGCCAACGAGCTTCTGATGGTTACCAACCAAAGTCCGCCGGGGGTGAAGGCCAGCGGGCTGGGCTTCGACCTGCCGCCCAGCGCGGGCGCGCCAGGTTGCGGTCCGCGTACCTTTGGGCATAACGGTTCGACTGGCACCTATTCCTGGGCCGATCCCGATACCGGCACAATCTGCGTGGTGCTGACCAGCCTTTATGAAGCGGCGGTGCGCCCACACCCCACCCATCTGGTGGGCGATCTGGTGGCCCAAGCGGTAGCGGGAGCATGATGATGGATCGTCGATCTTTTATTGGTGCGGGCTTTTATGCCGCGCTGTTGTCAGACGCCAAGGCCGCGGGCACCAGCCGCGCCCCCAAACTGCGCATCCGCGAGGTGCGCGCCATCCGCCTGAAGAACGGGTTCAACAGCCGCTTTGTGCGCGTCTACACAGAGGAAGGTCTGACCGGCACGGGCGAGTGCGTGGACTCCATCGGCACCGAATACATCATCAACCACAACTTCAACACCATGCTGAAGGGCCGCGATCCGCTCGACATTCAGGGCATTCTCGCGGACTTCTGGGGCTATCACAAAATCAACCTGGGGGGCGCGCCATCGGTCATGTTCGTACATGGCCAGGGCGGGCCCTATCTCACCGCCGTCAGCGGCGTGGAGATGGCGTTGTGGGACCTGGCCGGCAAGGCCTTCGGCCTTCCCATCCACCATCTTATGGGTGGCAAGATGCGCGACCGGGTGCCGGTCTATCTTCATGCCGCCAATCCCGACATCGCCCGGCGCGTGCTGGACGAGACCAGGACCAAGGCGGTCAAGGTCGGGCTGGACTATTCCGATGACAGCTGGTCGATCCGGAAGGGCTATGAGCCGACCCGACCCTATGACCTGCACATGACCAACAGCCAGGTCGATGATGTGGTCAATTTCTTTGCCGGCTTCCGCAAGGCGCTGGGCAAGGATGTGGAAATCGCGCTGGAATGTCATGCCCATTACGACACCGAGACCGGCATCCAGATCTGCGACCAGATCGAACCCTATCGCCCCCTATGGGTCGAGGAACCGGTGCCCAGCGACGATGTCGAATCCATGCTGCGCGTCCGAAACAACACGCGGGTGCCGATCGCGGCGGGCGAGAATATCTATACCCGCTATGGCTATCGCCCGTTCCTGGAAAAGCAGGCGCTGTCCATCATCCAGCCCGATTTCACCAAGACCGGCGGGCTGTTCGAGGGGATGAAGATCGCCAATATGGCGGAGACCTATAATATTCCGGTGGCGCCGCATGGCGTATGTTCGCCGCTGGGCACTTTGGCCATAACCCATGTCTGTGGCGTGATCCCAAACTTCCTGATCCAGGAATTCACCCAGTATCAGGATAAGGCCTTCACCGAATTGTGCGATCCCGTGAAGCTTGACGCCGAAGGTTTCCTGGCCGTGCCGGATGCGCCGGGCATCGGGATTGGCTTGAACGAGGACGCGGTGAAAGAGCGTCTCGATCCCGAATTCAAGATGCTGTGACGCAATGGGGGCTTCGACGACAATGCGAGACGACAAGACATCGCGCCGTCAGGCTATCGGGGTGGTGGGGGCGAGCGTCGCCGCCGGCACGGTGGGCGCGACATTGCCCGCGTTTGGCGCGCCGGCACGGACCGGGGCGCCGCTTCGCGTGCCCACGCTGCCCCCGGTCCTGGTGCCGCGAACCGATCTTGTGAATGTGCTGGAGTATGAAGCGCAGGCGCGTCTGGCGTTGGGACCGGCGAAGGTCGCGCCGATTTTGGGCAGCGACCGGACCGTCACCGATCGCATCACCTTGCGGCCACGGATGAACATCCCAACGCGGGATCTTGACTTGACAGCCACATTATTTGGCGACGCGCATTTCACGCCGATCCTCGTTGGCCCGATCGCCGATCAGAAGCGCTTCCACCCCGATGGCGAGCTTGCCACGATGCGCGGCGCCTCCGCCGCAAAAGCCGCGATGGTCGTGAGCGGCGACGCCAGCCTTCCCCTGGCGACGATCGCCCAGGCCGCCACCACGCCCTTGTGGCTACAGGTTTATGCCAAGAGCCCCAAAATGAAGGATGTGCTGGCCGAAGCGGATATGGCCAAGGCCAAAGCGGTGATTGTAACCGTAAATGCGGGCAGTTCCGCCAATGGGCCCGCGATGCCCTCGGCACCCATCGATTGGGCCGCCGTTGACGACGTGGTCAAGAACACATTCCTGCCCGTGATTGTAAAGGGCATCACGCGCCCGCAAGACGCAAAGGAAGCAGTCGCCCACGGCGCCAAAGGGGTGGTGGTGTCGAACTATCGCGGCGGCGATGTGGCGGCGTTGACGGGCACGCTGCTCCTGGTCGCGCCGGTCGTTCAGGCCGTCGGCGATCAGATACCCGTGCTGGTGGACGGCAGCTTCCGCCGCGGCACGGACATTCTGAAGGCGCTGGCTTTCGGCGCGAAAGCCGTGTTGATCGGCCGGCCCGTGATGTGGGGCCTGGCGGCCTATGGCGCCGATGGCGTGCAAGGCGTGGTGGAAATGCTGCAGACCGAACTGGCGCGATATATGTGCATGTGCGGTCGTCCATCGCTGGCGGCAATCGACTCCAGCGTTGCGCGTGTTCACGCGCCTCTTTCCATGGCGAAGACCAATCATGGCTGATATCGAACAGTCCTGGCTCACCAACCCCGCGCGGCGCAAGATGCTGGCACGGCTGGCGGGGCTGATGGCGGGATCGCCTGTTGCGGCGATGGCGCAACCCGACCCGCGGCCTCTCAGTGAGCATCACCGCGCCTTGAGCCTGGCCGAGATGCAGACAGCCTTCGATTTCGAGCCCGTCTTCTTCGGCAATGTTACCCTGCCGATCTATGACTATACGGCGCATGGCGATGGGTCGGAGTTCACGCTTCGGCGCAATCGCCAGGCCTATGATTGGGTCGATATCCTGCCGACCCGCGCCGCCATCGCGGCATCGCAGATTGATCTTTCGTCCGAATTGCTGGGCGTGAAGATGAAGTTCCCCATCATCGTCGCGCCGACAGCGGCCATGACACCCCTGCATCCGGATGGCGAGATCGGAATGTTCAAGGCGGCGACGGCGGCCTCGAACACGCTGATGATCCTGAGCATCAATACCAGCACGCCCGTGGCCAAAGTCGCGCCAGCCGCGCCCGGCGGCACCCTGTGGGGACAATTTTATCCGCTGGAAAATCTGGCCGCCACCCAGCGATCGATGGACACCTATCAGAATGCAGGCGTGAACGGCATCATCGTTACCGTCGATCAGCAGGCGTCCTACTATGAGCGCACGCAGCAGGACCGCAATCTGGGCGGCCGCGTTGCGCGCGTGGGAGGTTTTGGCGCAAGTGCCGCGGCGACCGGTTCGGCGCGCTACCGGATCAACGGCGGGCGGTTGTGGTACACATGGCAGTATATCGACGCTGTGCGCAAATTGGTCAAAGGCCCGCTGCTGATCAAAGGCATTCTGGAGCCGGATGACGCCAAGCTGGCGATCGAGCATGGCGCGGACGCGATCATCGTGTCCAATCATGGTGGTCGCTCGATGGACTATGGCCCATCGACACTGGAAGTCCTGCCGGAGATCGTGGCGGCCGTGAATGGCCGGATACCGGTCGTGTTTGACAGCGGCATCCGTCGCGGCGCCGACATCTTCAAGGCGCTCGCGCTGGGGGCCAATGCCGTCATGCTGGGGCGGACCACGCGATGGGGCCTTGGGGCATTCGGCATGGCTGGCGCGCAGCGGCTGATCGAGATGATGCAGCAGGAACTCGTCCAGGTCGCCGCGGCGTGCGGCTGCGCCAGCTTGTCGGATATCAACAAGACGGCGGTCAGGGCGCGCTTCGTCTAGCGGATCATGCGGTCGTGACGCCCTTTTGTTCGGCCAGATCGAAGATGCGGGTCATCGGCACCCATTTCTGGCCGGGCGCCGCATGGGGCAGGGCCTGCTGGAAGCTCCACATCAGCCCTTCCCATTCGTCATATTTGGCGGGGATATCGCGGGCGCGCGGATAGTCATCGGCCACGGTGGCGATCATCACAAGCCGATCGCCGGTGCGCCAGATCTCCATGCCCTCGATACCCTGGGCGGCGATGTCGTCCACGATCTCCGGCCACACCCCGCCGGGGCGGTGAAATTGCTCATATTCCGCGATTTTCGCGGCGTCGTTGACCAGGTCCAGGGCAAAACAGAGGCGGCGGCTCATTTTGATGTTCTCTCCAAAAGGCTTGGACTATAAGAGCCCTCTTTCGCTGTCAGGAGCAATCATGGCGTCATACCTGCGGCTGCATCCGACCGACAATGTCGTGGTCGCGGTGAATGGCCTTTCCCCCGGCGACATCGTCGATGATGTGAAGATCATCCGGCGCATCCCGCCCGGCCACAAGGCGGCGGTGCGCCCGATCAGGAAGGACGAGGCGGCGCTGAAATTTGGTCAGATCATCGGCTTTGCCACGCAGGACATCGAGCCCGGCGACTGGGTGCATGAACATAACATCGCCTTCCATGCGGTGGACCGCGACTATCAGTTTGAAGTCGATGCACGCGATCCGGCGCCGCTCACCGGCGCCACTTTTCAGGGTTTTCGCCGTGCCAATGGCCGCTTCGGCACCCGCAACTACCTGGGCATCCTGACCTCGGTGAACTGCTCGGCCACGGTGGCGCGGCTGATCGCGCGCGAAGTCGAAAAGCGCGGTCTGCTGGATGATTATCCGGAAGTGGATGGCGTGATTCCGCTGGTGCACGGTCATGGCTGCGGCATGGACAGCAAGGGCGAAGGCTATGAGGTGCTCAAGCGCACCCAATGGGGCTATGCCGCCAATCCGAACATGGGCGCGGTACTGATGGTGGGCCTGGGGTGTGAGACCTTCCAGATCGCGCGCTGGAAACAGGCTTACAATATCGCCGAAAGCGACACCTTCCGCTCGCTGACCATCCAGGACAGTGGCGGCACGCAAAAGGCAATCGAGGCGGGTATCGCCGCGGTGCGCGACTTGCTGCCGGCCGCCAATGCGGTGAAGCGCGAGACCGCGCCGGCATCGGAGTTGATGCTGGCCCTGCAATGCGGCGGCAGCGACGGCTATTCCGGCATCACCGCCAATCCGGCATTGGGCGCGGCGGTCGATCTGCTGGTCGCCCATGGCGGCACCGCGATTCTGTCCGAAACGCCGGAAATCTATGGCGCTGAGCATCTGTTGACGCGCCGTGCCGCGCCCGATGTCGGCAGGAAGCTGATCGAACGCATTCGCTGGTGGGAGGGTTACACCAGCCGCAATGCCGGCAGCATGAACAACAATCCTTCGCCAGGGAACAAGGCGGGCGGGCTCACCACCATTCTGGAAAAATCGCTGGGCGCGGCCGCCAAGGGCGGCACCACCCGGCTGAAGGCGGTGGTGGAATATGCCGAGCCGGTCACCACCAAGGGCTTCGTCTTCATGGACACGCCCGGTTATGACCCTGTTTCGGCCACGGGGCAGGTGGCGGGCGGCGCCAATATCCTTTGCTTCACCACAGGGCGCGGTTCGGCCTATGGCTGCAAGCCCACGCCGTCGATCAAGCTGGCCACCAACACGCCGGTCTATGAACGCATGATCGACGACATGGACATCAATTGTGGCGATGTGCTGGACGGTGTCTCCATCGCCGACAAGGGCAGGGAGATTTTCGCGCACATTCTGAAGATCGCCTCCGGCGAGCGCTCCAAGTCCGAGAAGCTCGGCTATGGCGACGCCGAATTCGTGCCCTGGCAGATCGGCGCGACCATGTAGCGCCGCCTCTCTTTTTCCGCTTAACTGCGGAAAACGGGTCTCAGACCCGACAAGGGGCGGACATGTCGAAATTGCCGATCGTCGAGAAACGTTACGTCATCGCCTTTGCGCTGACCGCGACCCTGTTCTTCGCCTGGGGGCTGGCGTCGCAATTCAACGACCTATTGCTGCATCATTTCCAGAAGGCGTTGGATCTGACGCGGCCGCAGGCCAGCCTGACCCAGTTCGCCTTCTATATCGGCTATTTCTGCGCGCCCCTGCCGGCCGCCATGGTCATCCGCCGGCTGGGCTACAAGAAGACCATGATCACGGGGCTGGCGCTGTATGCGATCGGCGCCTTCCTGTTCGTGCCGGCGGCGCATCTGCGCATCTATGCCATCTTCCTGGCGGCGCTTTACATCATCGCCATCGGCGCGGGCTTTCTGGAGACCAGTGCCAACCCCTACATCACCATTCTGGGCGATCCCAGGACCGCATCGCCGCGATTGAATTTTGCCCAGGCCTTTAACGGCGTCGCCACCGTGCTGGGTCCGCTGGTCGGCGGCTATGTGATTTTCTCCGGCGTCGAATATACCCCGGCGCAGATGGCGGCGATGGGACCGGCCGCGGTCGATCACTGGCGCGCGCAGGAGGCGGCCGCCGTCGGGCCGCCCTATCTGGTGCTGGGCGTCCTGATGGTGGCGATCGCCACGGCTATCGCCATCACCAAATATCCGCCATTACGTGCCGACGTCACGCCGCAAACATCGCGCTCGCCCTTTGCCGTGCTGGCGCGCCCGCGCGTTCTCTATGCCGTGATCACGCAATTCTTCTATGTCGGCGCCCAGGTCGGCACCTGGAGCCTGCTGGTGGACTTCGCGCAGGAAGCCGCGCATGTACCCGAACGCGCCGGGGCGCAAATCTATCTGGAAGCGACCATGATCGCCTTCTGTGTCGGCCGCTTCGTCGGCGCCTGGCTGCAGCGGAGCATCAATCCGCCGCGGCAGCTGATGCTCTATGCCGGATGCAACATCATCCTGTGCTGCCTGGCCGCGACTTTGGGTGGCTTTCCCAGCATCTGGGCGCTGGTGGCGACCAGCTTTTTCATGTCGATCATGTTCCCCACCATCTTTGCGCTGGGGCTTGAAGGTTTGGGGCATGAGACCGAATTCGCCGCCAGCTTCATCGTCATGGCGATCTGCGGCGCCGCGGTGGTGCCGCCATTGATGACCTTGTTCGCCTCTTTCACCGGTGCGCTGCATTGGAGCATGTTCATCCTGGCGGCCTGCTATGCCGTGGTGGTGAGCTTCGGATTATTTGCACCGAGATTGAAAACCGCATGATCACGCGACGCGATCTGGGACGGACGGGGTTGAAGGTCACGGAGCTTGGTTTCGGCACCGCGCCGCTGGGCAACCTGTTTCGCCCCATTGCCGACGAGGCCGCACGCGCCACCCTGGCGGTGGCGGAAGCAGCCGGCTTCGGCTATTACGATACCGCGCCTTTCTATGGCTTCGGCTTGTCGGAACGGCGGCTGGGCGATGCCTTGCGCGCGCGAAAAGATGTTGTGCTGTCAACCAAAGTCGGGCGGTTGCTGAAGCCGGTTCCCGGTCCGGTCGATGAAACACGGGTGCGTCACGGCTATGCCACGCCCATGCCGTTCGAGCCGGTCTATGATTATTCCTATGACGCGGTGATGCGTTCCTACGAGGCCAGCCTGCAACGGCTGGGCCTGTCGAGGATCGACATTCTTTATATCCATGACATCGGCCGGCTGACCCATGGCGAGCAGAACGCTGCCCGCATGGCCGAGCTGACCAAAGGCGGTGGGCTGAAAGCGCTGGAAGAACTGCGTGGGTCCAAAACCATTTCGGGTTTCGGCATGGGCGTGAATGAAGTGCCGGCCTGTCTGGAGGTGATGAGCCATGCCCGGCTGGATGTGATCCTGCTGGCGGGCCGTTACACTCTGTTGGAACAGAACCCGCTGGATGACCTTTTCCCACTTTGCCAAGAGGCGGGCACGGCCATTGTGGTGGGCGGCCCTTACAATTCCGGCATTCTGGCGGTGGGCACCAAAACCGGCGCGCCGCTCTATTACAATTACGAACCCGCGCCGCTTGAGGTGATCGAAAAGGTGCGCCGGATCGAAGCCGTGTGCGATCGCCATGGCGTGCCGCTGGCGGCCGCGGCGCTGCAGTTTCCGCTGGCGCATAAGCGCGTTGCCAGCGTCATTCCCGGCCTGGATACACCGGGGCGTGTCAGTCAGACCATCGCGCTCTATCGTCACAAAATTCCCGCCGCGCTGTGGCAGGATCTGGTTCAGGAAAAACTGGTTCGCGCCGACGCACCGCTGCCATGATCGTTGATGCCCATCAGCATTTCTGGGACCCGATGCGCGGAGACTATGGCTGGCTGACACCGGACAATCCGATCCATCGGGTCTTCTCCACGGCCGATCTGCGGCCGCTGCTGGTCCAGACGGGTGTAGACGCCACTATTCTGGTGCAGGCCGCACCCACGCCGGGCGAAACCGACTATATGCTGGCCATCGCGCGCAAGACGCCCTGGGTACTGGGTGTGGTGGGTTGGATCGATTTTCTGGCGCCCAATGCGATTGATGAAGTGCGCCGCCGCGCCGCTGATCCGTATTTCCTGGGAGTGCGGCCCATGCTGCAGGATCTGGAAGACCCTGATTGGATACGCCAGCGCACGCTCGATCCGGCGCTGAACGCCGTCGCCGCGGAGGGCCTGGTGTTCGACGCCCTGATCCTGCCGCATCAGATCGCCGCCATTACAGAGCTGGCCGCCCGTCATCCCCAGCTTTCCATCGTACTGGATCATGGCGCCAAGCCGAAACTCGGAGATGCCGACGCCATGGCCGCCTGGGCGCGCGATCTGGAAAAACTGGCAGTGGCGCCCAACGTCACCTGCAAGATCAGCGGGCTGTTGACCGAACTGCCGGCGGATGGCGGCCGCGATGATGTGATTCATGCCATCGACATGCTGTTCGACCTGTTCGGACCTGGCCGGCTGCTTTGGGGCAGCGACTGGCCGGTTCTGACCTTGGCTGGCGACTATCCTGGCTGGCTCGAACTGGCGCGCGCCGCCATCGCGGCAAGGACCCCGGACGCGGTGCCGGCGGTAATGGGCGACAATGCCCTGCGCGTTTATCGTCCCAGCCTTCGGTTCCGTCACATCCGCGCCTGATTTGTCGCCGAACCTGTCGCTGCGTTAACCTGCCGGCGGGGCACTGGAGCGATTGCTTGAAACGGCGGCATTGGCTGGCGCTGATTCTCTTTGTCATCACGGCGGCATTGCTGTCGTTGTGGCTGGCGCGCGCTTTTCTGGTCGCCCGTTACGCCCGGGCCTATTTCCGCGATCATGGCGTCGATGCCGCGATAGAGATCGGGGAACTGGGCTTTTCTGGCGTCTCCGGGCGTTTCGCGTTGGGACCCGCCGACGCACCCGATGTATCCGCCGAAAGGATCGCGCTGAAATTCGATCCCCTGCGGTGGAAGCCGGTGGTGGTCGAGGTGCAACTGATCCATCCACTGGTGCGCGCGCATATCGATGCCGACGGCAGGGTCACATTGGGTTCGTTGCAGGGCTGGATCGATTCCCTGGGTCATCGGCAGGGCAAGTCGGAATATGTCAGCGACAATCTCACCGTTTCGCTTACGGGCCTGCGCGCGTTGCTGGCCACGCCGGCAGGCCCGCTGGAAGCCGATGGCGACGCCCGCCTGGTGAAGAATATGCCGGTATCCGCCGCCCTGCGTCTTCAACCCGCGGTGCTCACCTGGAAAGGCGCCCATGTCGCCTCGCGCGCCGCCAGCCTGACTTATGAAGACGGGAAGGCCGCCGTTCGTTTTTCCGGCGATCTGACCTATGCCGGTGAGGCGGCCCGCGGCGTCGATGCCGCGCTCGATCTGTTGGGATTGCGCTGGTCCGGCCGAAATCTCTCCAT
>DASZVQ010000150.1:0-6482 GCA_035547275.1 Rhizomicrobium sp. | reverse complement strand
GCTTTATCGAATCCGTGACGCTGGAAAGCGGCGAGGCGGTTGCCGGCGACCTGTTCATCGACTGCAGCGGCTTCCGCGGGCTGCTGATCGAGGACGCGCTGAAGACCGGCTACCAGGACTGGACCAGGTGGCTGCCTTGCGATCGCGCCCTGGCGGTACCCACCAGAAACGCCGGGCCGCCGGCATCCTTCACCCTGGTGATGGCGCGGGAAGCGGGTTGGCAGTGGCGCATTCCGCTGCAGCACCGCACCGGCAATGGCCATGTCTATTGCAGCGGCTTCGTCAGCGACGAGCGTGCGCGCGAAATGCTGCTTGGCAATCTGGAAGGCGAGCCCCTGGCCGATCCCCTGCCGCTGCGTTTCACCACCGGCCGGCGCAACAAGGCCTGGAACAGGAACTGCGTCGCGCTGGGCCTGGCATCCGGCTTCCTGGAGCCGCTGGAATCCACCAGCATCCATCTGATCCAGCGCGGCATCGCCATGCTGCTGAAATTCTTTCCCGACCGCAGCTTCGAGCCGGCCGATATCGACCGCTACAACAAGATCTTCGAATTCGAATTCGGCCGGGTGCGCGATTTCCTGCTGTTGCATTACACCCATACCGAGCGCCAAGGCGCTTTCTGGGATCACTGCCGCCATATCCCCCTCACCGACTCGCTGCAGGAAAAGATCGACCTGTTCCGCAGCCATGGCCGCATCCTGCGCGAGGATACCGAGCTGTTTCCGGCGCAGAGCTGGCTTTACGTGATGATCGGCCAGGCGATCCGGCCGCGCGGCTATGAACCCACGGTAGACACGCTGGGCGATGCGGCGATCAAGGCCAATCTGCGGGACATTCGCGCGGTGGTGAAAAGATGCGTCGATGCCATGCCTTCGCACCAAAGCTTCATCGATCAGCATTGCGCCGCGCGCTAGCCGCGTAAAAGCATCATCACCCGGGCCCGGATGCGGCCGTAATTCTCCTTCAGCGGCCCCAGAATGCCGTGGCGTTCCGGCGGCAGATGCGCCAGCGGATGCCCCTTTTCGCGGAAGACATAATGGTCGAACAGCGCTTTCCAGGCGCGCCGTTCCGGCGCCGGCCGTTCGGCGATCGCGATCATGGCCAGCAACATGCTGGTATAGGGCGCATCAGGTCCGGCGGCGAAGGCATCCCACCAGTAATTCACCAGCCCGTTGAACGGCGCGGTCGCTTCCACCTGGTGCCACCATAGTTTGGGAATATAGAGCGCGTCGCCGGGCAGAAGCTCGGCCGTCAGCGCCTGATCGCGCACAGCCGCGAAGCGCGGATACTTCCGGTCATCGGGCGATGATGCCGCCAGGCTGACGGGTTGACCGGCCATGGTGTGATCGATCGGCCCCACATAGAGGCTGTCGATCAGTTCGGGGCCATACAGCGTGAAGCGGCGGGTGCCGGCAATCACGCAAGCCAGATTGTCCACCGTGTCGTAATGCGACGAGACATTGGAGGCATGGCCCAGCCAGATCCGCGGCGCGGCGCGGGACGGCACCAGCGGCATGGGATTTTCCGCGGCAAAGCCGGGCAGATATTCCTCTACCGGCACCGAGCCGACATAGAGGGAACGATCGGCGGGGCCCAGCATCATCTGCAGCGCCGCACCGAACCGCATGCGCCGGCGTTCAAAATTGAAGCCGTCGCTGCCTTCGCCATAGTAGTATTTCCCGGCGATCTCGGGCGCGCCCAGAAAGGCATCCATCTCGCCGCCGGCGTCGAACCGGCCGAGATAATCGCGCAAGGCTTGCGGCGGGGACGCGTGCACAACCGGCCAGTCGCGCACCAGCCCGCGCAGCACCACCGGCCGGCAGGCCTCGACCACCTCGCGCTGGAATTGTTCGGCCGTGTCGACGCCGGAAAGCTCGGCGACCGCCGGCATGTCAGGCCGCGCCCGCCAAGGCGCGGTTCTTCATCTGCGCCAGGACCCCGACCTGCTTCAGCGAAGCGATCATCAGGTGGATCAACTGAAGATACCCGTTGCGGAACAGCTCCAGCACCTGCGCATCGGGCAGCGCGCGCAGGTTGTTCTGATTGATGGTGTAAAGGCCGGTGAAGGTGCGCCTGGTGCCGTCATCGAAACTGGCGTTGATGTCCACAGGCTCCAGCAGCTTCAGCTGCATCAGGGTTTCGGTGAACTGCCTGGTCTGTTCGGTGCCGCGCACCAGATCGCGGAACAACGCCATGATGCTCTGGGTATAGGTCGTTGGCTCGCCCTTGTCGTCGAACAGCGCCACGCCGTCCTCGCCGATGCGCGGGCTGTCGAGATCGATCGCCACCTGGTCTGCGGCGGTGAAGAAGCAGCCGCGCTGCATGTTCAGCGGGCGATAGCTGTCCATGCCCCGGGATGTGAGGAACAGGTTTTCCCCCTCATCGAAGCCCAGCATGGCGCCCAGGATGAAGCCGCCGGTATTGGCGTCCTTGGTCAGCAGGATCGGATAATGCGCCACCAGATGCGGAAATTCGCCCAGGATCACCGCGACAAAGCGCTGGTTGTCGCCAAACCGTGCGGCGGCACCGGGCTGCACCTTCAGCGCGCGGTGGACCTGATTGTTCAGCAGGACGATGTTGGGCATCAGATGGGCTGCAATCCGTATTCGCGGATCTTGTTCACCAGTTCGCGGTTCCTGGGCAGCTGGCTGCGCATGCGCCGCGTCATGGCGGCCGCCTCGTTCATGTAACCGGCCGCCAGCGAACGCGTGCCGCTATTGTCGTCGGCCGAGACGTCGGTGCGAAAGCCCATGCCGTACAGCACATACTGATAGCTGGCGGCGGGGAAGACCTCCTCGATGCGGTCGAATTCGTCGAAGAACCACGGCGCCTGGTATTTCCACAACCGCAGCAGATGCGTCAGCCGCTCCGGCACGGTGACGGGATCGATATTGTCCTGCCAGAATTTTTCCGGTCGCCTGGTCAGCACATAATGCAGCTTCAGGAAATCGATGATGCGGCCCCAGCGGTAATGGTTCACATCGTTGAAGCGCGCGGCGACAATGTCCATCACTTCGCGATTGGCCGGCATCTGCTCGGCAATCAGCTTGGCGGACAGTTCGATCAGCACGATGGCGGAGGATTCCAGCGGCTCCAGGAAACCGGCCGCCAGCCCGACCGCGACGCAATTGTTCTTCCAGAAGGTTTCGCGATGGCCGGAGCGAATGGGGATCTTGCGCGGCGTCAGCCCCTTGGAGCGGGGACCGATATAAGCGCGCAATTCCTCTTCCGCCTGCTCGTCGCTGATGTGGCGGCTGGAATAGACATACCCCACGCCACGCCGCGTCGGCAGGCCGATATCCCAGGTCCAGCCCGCCGAATGCGCGGTGGAAATGGTGTGCGACGCCATGGGCGCGTCTTCGGTTTCATACGGCACCTGCATCGCCATCGCGGTATCGCAGAACAGCACGTCATTGCAATCCTTGAACGCCACGCCCAGCGTCTGGCCCAGCAGCAGGCTGCGAAAACCGGTGCAGTCGACAAACAGATCGCCGGGAATGGTGCCGGCCTGCTCGGTATCCAGACTGACGATGTCGCCATTCTCCGCGCGGTTGACCGTTTTCACGTCCGCCAGCACATGGCGCACGCCCAGCTTTTCGATGCAATGCTTCTGGATGAAAGGCGCGAACTTGCCGGCATCCAGGTGATAGGCATAGTTCGCCATGCCCTGATATTCCGGCGTGGCGATCGTCTTGGGGGCAAGGCCGTCATCGCACAGCACGCCCTGCGGCGTCACCACATCGCAGAAACTGCGGCCGGCTTCCGTTTCCAGCCAGTGCGGCACCAAATTCACCTGCGTGAAACCCTGCGGCAGCATCAGCGGATGGTAATAGCCGTCATCCGGCGCGCCGGTCGTCCAACGCGCAAAACGCGCGCCCTGCTTGAAGGCGGCATCGCAATGACGGAACAGATCCGTCTCCGACACGCCCATTTTTTCCAAGGTGGTGCGCAGGGTCGGCCAGGTCCCCTCACCCACGCCGATGATCGGCACATTGGGCGATTCAATCAGCGTGACAGAAAAATTGCCGGCCTTGATGCGCCCCTGGTGGCGCGCGGCGATGACGCCGGCGGTCAGCCAGCCGGCGGTGCCGCCGCCGACAATCACGATATTCTGTACCGGATGCATCATGCGCGAACTCTAGCACGGAGCCCAAAACACCCCAAAGAAAAAGGGCCGCCGGATCACCCGAGCGGCCCCAGTTGTATCCCAAGGGGGGATCAGAACTTGAAGTGGACACCCGCGGTGAAGCGCCGGCCATAATCCACCACGTCCAGAACCTGGGCGCCGAAGCGGCCATGCGTGGAATAGGTCGCATCGTTCAGGTTCATTGCCGTGAAGTACAGATTGATTTGAGACGTGATGTCGTAGCTGGTCGAGAAGTCCAGCTGCATGGTCGAGTTCACGAAGGTCGGCTCGGTACCGAACTTGCTGCCGCCCTGCTGCTGGCCGAAATGGTCCAGATAGGAGTCGCGCCAGTTGCCGGCAACGCGCGCCATGAAGCCGTCCTTGTCATAGAACAGGACAATATTGGCGCTGTCCGCCAGGCCCGTAACCGCAAAACCCGAAGTGGTCAGGTTGTTGGGATCATAGGGCTTGTTGGTGCCGACCACCGTGGCGTTGGCCTGGATGCCGAAGCCCGTGTCGTCGAACACATGCTGCACGGCGAATTCGGCGCCGTACACGTTCGCGGTCGGGCCATTGACGCTGGCGGAGATGGTGAAGATCGCCGGCGCGCCAGTGGCGGGATCGATCACGCCGCCGATATTCTGCTGCGTCGAACCCTGAACGATGAAGTTGGTGACGTTCTTGTTGAAGACCGCGACCGACAGATAGGAGTTGGGCGCATAATACCATTCCGCGCTCAGGTCGGTATTGTCGGACAGGTAGGGCATCAGGTTGGGATTGCCGCCCGAAGCCGCCAGGTTGCCGACACGGGTGTTGCCGATGTTGGTGATGGGATTGATGTTGTTCAGCGGCGGCCGGGTCAGGGTGCGCGACGCATCGAAGCGCACCTGCAGATTGTCCGTCACCGACAGGGTCAGATCAAGGTTGGGCAGCAAATACTGATAGCTGTTCTTGCCCGACACATTGGTGGTGGGACCATAGGTCACCAGTTCCGCCGTGTGGTCGGACGGCTGGATGGTGAGCGCGGTCGGCAGCTTGCCGATGCCGATGGTGGTGAGGTTGGTGAATTCCTCGCGCAGGCCGAAATTCATGCGCAGCGGCATGCCGGCAAAGGACGTGTCCGATGACAAGGTCAGGTAGATCGCGTCGGAATTCTCGATCACCTGGCTGTAGCTGCCGGTCTGCAAGGCAATGCGGTAAACCCCGTCAAAGGCCGGCGTACAGCAACCCACATTGTAACCCGGAATGGGCGTGTTGATGGGATTGCCCAGGCTCTGCAGATAGTTCAGGAACGCATAGGGATTGTAGACATTCAGCGCCGGCGGCAGGTTGGAGCCACCCCAGCCATTGATGAAGTTCGGACCAACCGGAATCGAGCCGGTTATCAGCGAACTGGGCAGGGCCACGCCATGCGTGCCGTTGTTGTTGGAGGGCGGGCCGTAACCGGCATAAGCCTGCCAGTCGTTGTTGGCGAAATCGTCATAGGTGCGGCCGTTGTCATGCTCGCCGGAATACTGATAACCGGCGGTGACGCGCAGGTGATCGCTTTCCGCCCAGGTGCCCTCGACCTTCAGCTGCTGCACCTTGTCGACGCGCTGGGCGCTGCTCATCGGCAACACATGGCTGCCCAGGATGCCATTACCCAGGAAGTTGGCGATATTGCCGTTGGGGCCGATGCCCGCCACGTAAGGCAGGTTGTGGCCGCCAGGCAGGATGACGCCGATATTGGCGCCATTGGTGCCGCCGGCCGTCGAAGGCCCGTAGCCGATATCGGCGTCGATCGAGCTGAGCTGACCGCCGGGATTGAGTTGCGCCAGCGACTGGTCGGCGTCGAACATGAAGGACAGGCGGGGACTGGCCTGCCACTTCACATTCACGCCATACTCGTTGTTCTGGATGATCGACTGGTTGATCTGCGACTGAAAGTCGGTCGGGCTGCCATTCTGCACAAAGCTGGTGACGGTGCCGTTGGAGTCGGTGGTCACGTTGCGCAGCGAACCGGAGTTGAACCAGACCGAATAACCGTACTGCACCGCATGTTCGACATCGCGGGAATAGTCGTCATTGACCGTGATCAGCACGGAGTCGGCGGGACGCCACTGCAACGCCAGGCGGCCGTCATAGCGGGTTTCGGTGGTGGTTTCCTGATAGATGCCATAGTCCTGGTCGAACCAGGTCGGCGTGGCATCGGGGGTCAGGGTCGCGCCGCAGGCGGTGGTGGCGCCGGAGCGCTGGCAGGGATCCAGATAAGTGCCGATCCAGCCCTGGTTGTTCACGTGAGTGCCCAGCGTGCGGTTGGAGGTATAGGCCGCGTTGACCAGGATGCCGAAGGTGTCGTGCGCGAAAGTATCGCTGT
>DASZVQ010000149.1:0-2048 GCA_035547275.1 Rhizomicrobium sp. | reverse complement strand
GGCCGACATGAACGACCCGGCGCTCCAGAAGACGCTGGACGAAAGCCTGGCCTTCGCCAGGCAGGTCGGCGTCAACGCCACCCCGACCTTCATCTTCAACGGCACGCTGAAAAGCGGCGCGGTGGATGACCAGACGCTGGCACAGGCTCTGGGAACCTGAATTCGCCGCCGATCGCCGCTGGACATGAATTCCCGTTCAAGTTTAATTGGTGCTGTCATGACCACTAGGGATACCTCGATGCGTAATCTCGCCATGCCGCTGGCCGCCGGCGTCTTGCTGGCGTCAGGAACCATTGCTCTGGCCCAGACCGCGGCTGCTCCGAAGGCGCCGCCGGTCGAAAACACCACTGTTACCGGCGAAGGCGAAGTCGTCTGCGTGCACAATGAGGCGCCGACCGGCAGCCGCTTTGGCGCCAAGAAGGTATGCCACACGGCTGCGGAATGGCGGGTCATTCATGCCAACGCCCAGGACAGCATACGTTACATGCAGGACCGTCACGACAACATGGTCGAAGGCCGCGCGCTCGCGGCCGGACAGTGACAGCCAGGCTTACTGGGACTGGTCGATAGCTGGCCCCAGATAGAGCCTGCCGCCCTGGAAATCGATCGCCAGGGAATTGTCCTTTAACAGGCCCGGACCCAGGATCGCGCTGGCGCGATCCGACATTTCCAGAAAATCGAATACCGGCGCGTCCGACACCAGCACTTCCTGCTTGTGCCAGGCATGATCAGGCATGCGGATCGCGACCCCCTTTACCACGATCGCCGGTGCCACCTTGCCCAGAACATCGCGCACTTCCTCGGGCGGCGGGCCGTACTTAGTGAAGTTCTTTTTCAGCACGTCCATCTGATCGGCCGCGTCCCAGTTCAGCAGGGTGAGTCCCGCGCCCAGATCCAGCAGCGTCGAAACCGGGTGATCGTTGTACCGCACCGTCATGAACCAAAATTGCACCGGTAGTGTCTTGAGCGGGCGCAACTGCAGCGGGACGCTGCTCCAGTTCGCATAGGCTCGCGCCTGGTCGCTGTCGCGGTTCAGAAGGCGAAGCTTCATTGTCTTGCGGTCCAGCACCACGAAATAACGGGCCAAGATATCGGTTCCCAGCACGCCGTCGGGATCGCCGCGCTGGGCGATGTCGGGCAGGACCCCAATGGTAATGCCTTTGACGTCGATCCCCGCGACATGAATGGTGTCTGGCCTGGCGGCGCGTGCAGAAACCGCGTCATTGATTCCATAGACCGTGATGGGATCAGGACTGGAATAGCCAAGACCGATCGCCTTGCGCACATGCTCGAAGATCACGGTACGGCTGGACGCGGTGTCGATCAGGAAGGTGAAGGGACCGCGGCCGTTGACGAAGACATCCGTCACCAGCCGGTCGGAATAGGCGATGTGGTAGGATTGTTCTCCTGCAACGGTTGTCGCGCGCGCCGGCGCCGCGAACAGCAGGGCGGCGAGCACAAGCAGAATACGGGCTGGCGTGCGCAGCATTTCTTCTCCCAGGACCGGATCATACGCCTTTCGGAGGGCCGGGAAAACCGGGCGTCTTCTCAGCCCGGGCGCCAGGGCCTAAACTTGTTTCATGGATGACGCGCTCGACATGGTGGAAAACGGGGCGGGACTTGCCCTGGTGCCGGACCGCGAATGCGGCAACTGCACAGTCTGCTGCGTGGCGCTGCGCGTGGACGATCCCGGCCTCAAGAAGCCGGCAGGCGAGCCATGCCGCCATCTCGGCCAGCAGGGCTGTACCATCTACCAGACCCGCTACGCGATCTGCCGCAGCTGGATGTGCGGCTGGCGCCTGCAGCCGGAACTGGATGACAGCTGGCGCCCGGATCGCAGCGGTGTCCTGCTGATCCCGGAGCCCAACACGAAGCCGGGATATGCGGCTCTGGGCTACAAGGTGCAATTGGCTTCCAGAACCGCGCTCGCCTCGCCGGAGGTGCTGAACAAGCTATGCGGCTATATCGCGGCGGCGACGCCGCTATGGCTGTCGCTGGCTGGCGTGCCGACCAAGGTTTTTCTGAATCCGGAGCTGGGACCGCTGATT
>DASZVQ010000148.1:0-21939 GCA_035547275.1 Rhizomicrobium sp. | reverse complement strand
ATCCTGCCGCGCGGCGCCACCGTATGGCTGGCCAGGCTGTGGGCGCGCATCACCTTCTGGGGCCTGAAAGTGTTTGCCGGCATCGACTGGGAGATCCGTGGAACCCCACCCAAGGGCGCGGTGCTGGTCGCCGCCAAGCATATGAGCATGTGGGACACGATGGCGCTGTACCTGGCGCTGGATGCGCCCGCCACCGTGCTCAAGCGCGAGTTGCTGCGCATTCCCTTTTACGGCTGGTTTCTGTGGAAGGCGACCGCCATCGCCATTGACCGCAGCGCCGGCGCCAGCGCGCTGCGCAAGATGTCGAATGCCGCCCAGGCCGTGCTGGGCGAAGGCCGGCCCATCCTGATCTTTCCGGAAGGCACGCGCAAAAAGCCGGGTGCGCAGCCGGACTACAAACCGGGCGTGGCCGGCCTCTATTCCATGCTGGACGTGGAATGCGTGCCGGTGGCGCTGAACTCGGGCGTCTATTGGACCGGCTTTCGCAAGCGGCCCGGCACCATTGTGCTGGAATTCCTCGAACCCATCGCCCCCGGCATGAAGCGCCCGGCCTTCATGGCGCTTCTGCAAGAGCGGATCGAGACCGCGACCAGCCGGCTGCTTGCCCCATGACCGCGCTCGACAAGCGGCGTTGCGGTCCCTGTCACGCCTGCTGCATCGTGCTGGAGATCGCCGCGCCCGCGTTGCGCAAGAAGGCGCGCGTGCCTTGCCGGCATCTGAGCCAAGGCGGGTGCGGCATCTATGCGACGCGGCCAGGTGTGTGTCGGCAATTTCTTTGCGGCTGGCGGCTGTTCGAGGAATTGGGCGATGACTGGCGACCCGACCGAAGTGGCGTGATGGTGATGCGCAAGGCGCCCGCCGAATTGCCGGCAGGGTGGCGTCATGCGCCCTATGGCGTGCATCTGGTGGTAATCGGCGGCGAAGAGGCCATCATGCGGCCCGCCTTTGTCCGCTATGTGGCGCAGTGCCTGGCCCGGAACATTCCCGTCTTCCTGTCGGCCGCTTCGCCTTACATCCTGCTGAATGCGCATATCGCGCCGGGCGTCGATCCCGCCGTCCTGAAGACCCGGCTGGCTGAGCTGTATGCCCTGTTGCATGCCGCCCGCTTCGGCCGCAGCCTGTGGAAGCGGCTACCCCCCCCTCTACCGGCTGCAGCTCGATCGCCAGCGGCAGAAATTCCAATAAAATCAGTCTGTTAATAGGCTGGACTATAGCTGTTACAACACCATATTAGGCAGGGTTCAGGCCAGGGTGGCACAATCCGGGTCAATGTGATTGGTACGAGCGGCATGAGCGACATCTCCCACCAGATCTGGGACATGAAATACCGGCTGAAGGCGCCGGACGGCACGCCCATCGATCACGATGTGGCGGACAGCTGGTCGCGCGTGGCGCTGGCCCTGGCCCAGGCGGAAGCACCGGATCAGCGTGTGGGCCGGGCGCTAGGTTTTGCGCGCGCCCTTGCGGGTTACAAATTCCTACCGGCCGGCCGAATTCTGGCTGGCGCCGGCACCGGCCGCAACGTCACCTTGTTCAACTGTTTCGTGATGGGAACGATTCCGGATTCCATGGATGGAATCTTCTCGGCTCTGCGCGAGGCGGCGCTGACCCTGCAGCAGGGCGGCGGCATCGGCTATGACTTCTCCACCTTGCGGCCCAAGGGCGCCAGCGTCGCCGGCGTGGGCGCGGATGCGTCGGGGCCTGTCTCCTTCATGGAGGTGTGGGATGCGATGTGCCGCACCATCATGAGCGCCGGATCGCGCCGTGGCGCCATGATGGCGACCCTGCGGGTCGATCACCCCGACATCGAGGATTTCATCGCCGCCAAGCGCACGCCCGGGCGGCTGTCCAACTTCAACCTGTCGGTCCTGGTCAGCGACGCCTTCATGGCGGCGGTGAAGGCCGATGCCGAATGGCGCCTGGAATTCGGCGGCAAGGTCTATCGCACGCTCAAGGCCAGGGCGCTGTGGGACACCATCATGCGTTCGACCTATGATTATGCCGAGCCCGGCGTGATCTTCATCGACCGCATCAACCAACAGAACAATCTGGGCTATTGCGAAACCATCGCCGCCACCAATCCTTGCGGCGAGCAGCCTCTGCCGCCCTATGGCGCCTGCCTGCTGGGTTCGATCAATCTCGCCACCCTGGTGAAGAACCCGTTCACCGACGAAGCCGCGCTCGACATCGCCGCGCTGGAAAAGCTGACCGCGACCGCGGTGCGGATGTTGGACGATGCCATCGACGTGTCGCGCTTTCCGCTGGATGCCCAGGCCCAGGAAGCCCGCGCCAAGCGCCGTATCGGGCTGGGCGTGACCGGCCTGGCCGATGCGCTGATCTTCTGCAAGGTTCGCTACGGCTCGCCCCGCAGCCTGGAGCTGATCCGGACCTGGCTGGCCGCGATGAGCCATGCCGCCTATCGCGCCAGCGTGGAATTGGCCAAGGAGAAGGGCCCCTTCCCGCTTTACGACATGAATCCCTATCTGGCGCGGCCGCACATCCAGGCGCTGCCGCCCGACATCTATAACGCCATTGCGAGCCACGGCATCCGCAATGCGCTGCTGACCTCGATCGCGCCCACCGGCACCATCTCACTGTTCGCCGACAATGTCTCCAGCGGCATCGAGCCGGTCTTTGCCTTCAGCTATACCCGCAAGGTCCTGCAGCCCGACGGCAGCAAACGCGAAGAGCTGGTCAGCGACCATGCCGTGCGTGTCTTCCGCCAGATGTTCGGCGACGACACCGCCTTGCCCGACTATTTCGTCAACGCCCAGACCCTGTCGCCCTCGGACCATCTGGCGGTGCAGGCCGCGGCCCAGCCTTATATCGACAGCGCCATCTCCAAGACCATCAATGTTCCGGCCGGCATATCCTTCGGGGATTTCGCCCATGTCTATCTGGAGGCCTATGAATCGGGCTGCAAGGGCTGCACGACCTATCGGCCCAATACGGTGACCGGCGCGGTCCTGTCGGTGGACGAGCCCAAAGACGCCATTCCCGCCGAAAGCGTGCTGACCCGCGACGCGCAGGAGCCGGAGCTGCCCCTGCCCCCGCCGGAACCGCGCACCGGCGACGTGATCTATATGAGCCGACCGCTGGACCGGCCCGAGGAGCTCTTGGGCAGCACTTACAAGATCAAATGGCTGGACAGCGACCATGCCTTCTACATCACCATCAATGACATCGAGAAGGATGGCCGCCGCCGGCCGTTCGAGGTCTTCATCAACTCCAAGAACATGGAGGCCTATGCCTGGGCGCTGGCGCTGACCCGCATGATCTCGGCGGTCTTCCGGCGCGGCGGCGACGTTTCCTTCGTGGTGGACGAGCTGAAGGCGATCTTCGATCCCCGTGGCGGCCAGTGGATGAACGGCCGCTATATCCCCTCGCTCCTGGCCGCCATCGGCGAGATCATCGAGCGTCACATGATCGAAATCGGCTTCATGGGCCAGCGGCTGACCAGCCTGTCGGGACTGCCCAGCGCCCATCACATTCCGGCGGAGGGCGCGCGCGCCCGTTTCTGTCCGCGCTGCGGCGACGCCAGCTTCGTCAAGCTGGAAGGCTGCGACTCCTGCCTGTCTTGCGGCTATTCCAAGTGCAGCTAGATTGCGGGGCATGAACTATTCCAGCCGTTTCTGGCTTTATGCGCCTTTCTGTACCTTCATGACCCTGGCCGCCATCGCCGCGGCGCATTGGTGGATTGTGGCCGGCGCTTTTGAGAAAAAGCTGGCGGCGCTGAAAGGCCATCAGGCGGTGCCCGGCGTGATGCTGGACTGGGACAAGGCCGATGTCGGCGGTTTTCCCTTCCGCCTGGATGCCGATTTCGTGAATTTCCGCGTCACGGGCACGGCCGCGCATGGGCCCTTCAACTGGCGCACCGAAAAATTCGCCCTGCATGCCCTGACCTATGGCCGCGCCAAGACCGTGTATGAGGCCGCCGGCCAGCAACAGCTTTCCTGGACGGACGGCGCCGGCCACGCTCATCAAGCCAGCTTTCTGCCCGGTTCGCTGCGTGCCAGCAGCATTTTGGACGCGCATGGCCTGGCGCGCGCCGATCTGCAGATCGTCGATATGGGCGGCAGGGATTTCACCATCGGCCGCTTTCAGCTTCACATGCGGCGCGATCCCGACGGCGCCGATCTGGACCTGATGCTGAAGGCGGAAAGCGCGGGAACCCGCAAGCTGGTGCAAGCCT
This sequence comes from Rhizomicrobium sp., assembly GCA_035547275.1. GTDB lineage: Bacteria > Pseudomonadota > Alphaproteobacteria > Micropepsales > Micropepsaceae > Rhizomicrobium. The sequence continues at coordinate 17,747 of DASZVQ010000148.1, read as the reverse complement.
ATGCCACCCTGACCCGCGCCGGGTCGCTGAGCCCATTGCTCAAAGGCGAAACCTCCTGGCCGGCAGCGGACGCCAGCTGGCGCGCCCAGGGCGGGGTGGCGAACCTGTCCCAGGTCGTGGCGCCCGGGCTTGATCCGAAAGAAATCCTGTCGCCCTTTTACTGAGCCATGAACTGCTGGATCAGCGAGACCGCTACACGGTTCTGTTCTTCCGTACCCACGGTCATGCGCAGGCAATTGGGCAGGCCATAGCTGGTCACCGCGCGCAGGATCACGCCATTGCGGCTGAGGAAGACGTCCGCCTTGGCCGCCGTCTTCTCGCCGTCCGCCGGGAAATGGATCAACACGAAATTGGCCATGCTGTCGTCGACCCGAAGGCCGGTTTTGCGGATCTCGTCCGTGATCCAGGGCAGCCATTGGCTGTTGTGCTTCACCGCCGCCCAGAAATGCTCGCGGTCCCGGATCGCGGCCGCGCCCACCTGCTGCTGGATGGTTGAGGTGTTGAAAGGCCCCCGGATGCGGTTCAGCACGTCACAGATCGCGGATGGCGCATAAAGCCAGCCCAGCCTGAGACCCGCCAGGCCATATAGCTTGGAGAAGGTGCGGGTCATCACGACATTGTCGTGACGCGTGACCAGTTCGATCCCGGCCTCATAATCCTTGGCGGTGACATATTCGGCATAGGCCGCATCGATCACCAGCAGCACGTCCTTTGGCAGGCCGGCATGCAGCCGCGCCATCTCCTCGCGGTTCAGCATGGAGCCGGTGGGATTGTTGGGATTGGCAATATAGACGATGCGGGTCTTTGGGGTCACCGCCGCCAGCATGGCATCGACATCCACCCGGATGCCGTGATTGCTTTCCTTTTCCGCCACCATCACCGGCCTGGCGCTGTTGGCCCGGGTGATGATCTCATAGACCAGAAATGCGTGCTTGCTGAACACCGCCTCGTCGCCGGGCTGCAGATAGGCATTGGCCAGCATACTCAGCAACGGGCCCGAGCCCTCGCCGCCCACCACGATGCGGTCCGCATCCAGGCCGTGTACTTGCGCGATCGCCTCCCGCAACTGGCGGGAACTGCCGTCAGGATAAAGCTCCAGATGATGGGCGGCGGCGCTCAGCGCCTCCATCGCCTTGGGACTGGGCCCGATGGGCGATTCATTGGAGGAGAGTTTGAACACCCGCTCCACGCCCGGCACGGAAGAACGGCCGCCGACATAAAGCGCTATGTCCAGGATGCCGGGTTTGGGCTCGATGCTCATGCGGTTAACCAGGGTGTTAGGCGAAGTCCGTAGCGGCAGCGTATGGACGACCGCCCCCAAAAAGCCCGGTATTGATAGGGCCGGCCCGTCACAAAAGCAAAGCAGGGCAGCTATTACATTTGACTTTCGTTGACTTCATCCTGGGCCAGCCTTAGCTACGGCGTTACCCTAAGGATTTAGGATGCCCCCGTTACATGACTGAGGCCCCTCGTTTCCTGCGCCCGGTGACCCAGCCATCGGCCAATGTCGGGATGGCGGTCACCTTCCAGACGCCGCTGCCGCTGGACTGCGGCCGCGAGCTGGCGCCGTTCACGGTCGCCTATATGACCTATGGCACGCTGAACGCGGCCAAGAGCAATGCCGTCCTGATCTGCCATGCCTTGACCGGCGACCAGTTCGCGGCGTCGGATCATCCCCTCACGGGCAAGCCGGGCTGGTGGATCACCATGGTGGGTCCGGGCAAACCGATCGACACCGACCGCTTCTTTGTCATCTGCGCCAATGTCATCGGCGGCTGCATGGGCTCGACCGGGCCCGCCGAGATCAATCCGGAAACCGGCAAACCCTGGGGCCTGGATTTTCCCATCGTCACCATCCGCGACATGGTGAGGGCGCAAAAGCGGCTGGTCGAGCATCTGGGCATCGACAAATTGCTGGCGGTGATCGGCGGTTCGATGGGCGGGATGCAGACCCTGCAATGGGCGGCGTCCTATCCCGATTGCGTGCGCGCCATCGTGCCGATTGCCTGCGCCGCCCGCCACAGCGCCCAGAACATCGCCTTCCATGAAGTCGGCCGCCAGGCGATCATGGCCGATCCCGACTGGAAGGGCGGGGAATATCAGCTGCATGGCACCAAGCCCTCCAAGGGGCTGGCGGTGGCGCGCATGGCCGCGCATATCACCTATGTCTCGGAAATGGCGCTGCAGCGCAAGTTCGGCCGCAATCTGCAGAACCGCGCGGCGCTGAGCTTCCAGTTCGCGCCGGATTTTCAGATCGAATCCTATCTGCATCACCAGGGCGCGACCTTTGTCGACCGCTTTGACGCGAACGCATATCTCTATATCACCCGCGCCATGGACTATTTCGACCTGGCGGAGGAGCATGGCGGCCAGCTGTCGGATGTGTTCCGCCTGAATTCGGCGCGCTTCTGCATCATTTCCTTCACCAGCGACTGGCTGTTTCCGCCCGTGGAGAACAAGCGCATCGCCCATGCCCTGAACGCGGTCGCCGCCCAGGTCAGCTTTGTCGAGATCAAGAGCGACAAGGGCCATGACGCCTTCCTGCTGGATGAGCCGGAAATGTTCTCGACCGTGCGCGGCTTCCTCAATCACGCGGCCACGGATCTGGCATGAGCGAGCTTCGTCCCGACCTGGCCGCCATCGCGGCCATGATCCGTCCCGGCGCGCGGGTACTGGATGTTGGCTGCGGCGATGGCGCGCTGCTGGAACATCTGAAAGCCAAGAATGTGGATGGCCGCGGCATCGAGATTTCCCAGGCCAATGTGAATGCCTGTGTGGCGCGCGGCCTGGCGGTGGTGCAGGGCGACGCCGATACCGACCTGGTGGATTATCCCGCCCAGGTGTTCGATGCGGTGATCCTGTCCCAGACCATCCAGGCGACGGAAAAGCCACGCGTGGTGATGGAGCATCTGCTCCGCATCGGCCGGCGGGTGGCGATCTCACTGCCCAATTTCGGCTATTGGAAGGTACGGCTGTCGCTTCTGGCCGGCGGGCGCATGCCGCGCACCCATACGCTGGACTATTCCTGGTGGGCGACGCCCAACATCCATCTGTGCACCCTGGCCGACTTTGTCGATCTGGCGCGAGACTGCGGCGCTTCCATCGTGGAGGCCCATGCCCTGAACGACAATGGCCAGGCCGCGCGGATGAACCCCGCCAGCCTGGCCAATGGCGTGCTGGGCCCCAACCTGTTCGCCCAGGGCGGCGTGTTTCTGCTCAAGAAAGGCTGAAGCCTAGGACGACGGCGTCAGCGCCACCCGCGCGCCCTTGAGCAGCGCGGGCTTGGCGGGTGCGTAAAGCGACTTGGCGGCTTCCACCACATGCACCCCGCCAATGCCGCCGAACAGCCGGCGGCCCACCTTCTCCCAATTGTTGCCGGAGCCTGTGACGCTTTCAAATGGCGGGGCATAAAGCGCGCGCGCCCAGCGGCCAGGCTCGAAAAGAGCGTCCTTCATCAATCCTTCCAGCTCCATCCGGGAGAAAGGCCGGCCGTGGCCGAAGGGGGATGTCTGTACCTGGGCCCACAGGCTGGCGCGGTTGGGCGCCACCAGCAGGATGCGGCCTTCCGGCGCCAGCACCCGCCACAGCTGCCGCAGCAGCGCGCGCAGGCTTTCCGACGATTCCAGCCCATGCACGATCAGGATGCGATCGAAGAAGACGTCGGGAAAAGGCAGCGCGTCTTCCTCGCACAACAGGGCGGCATTTTTGTCGTCCGGCCAGGCGATCACGCCCAGCGGCGCGGGCATGGCGGCGATGGCCCGTTCCATGCCGCGAAAGGCCGTCATATAGGGCAGCGCAAAGCCGTAGCCCAGCAGGCGATAATTCCGCACATCGGGCCACAGCCGCTGGATCTCGCGCAGGATCGCCCGCCGCGCCAACTGGCCCAGCGGGGATTCGTAAAAGGCGGCAAGGTCACGGACATCCTGCGGCATGAGGCGACAATAGGCTGGCAAAACGCTTGTTCAAAGCCAAGCATTTGTTCAAGGAGCCGCTTTTGCTAACCTTCTCTATCGAGGAGACACCATGGCCACAGAGATCGACGTCGTTCCCTGCCTGAGCGACAATTACGCCTATCTGGTGAAATCGGGCTCATCCTGCGCCGTGGTCGATCCGTCGGAAGCCGCCCCCGTGCAGGCGGCGCTGCAGCGGCGCGGCTGGCGGCTGACCCACATTCTGAACACCCATCATCATCTGGATCATTGCGGCGGCAATCTGGAGCTGAAACAGGCGACCGGCGCCCAGGTGGTGGGGCCGGCCAAGGATGCGGCGCGCATTCCCGGCCTGGACGTGGGCGTGGATGAGGAGACGGGCTGGGAATTCGATGGCCGCAAGGTCGCGGTGCTGGAAGTGCCAGCTCATACCAGGGGCGCCATCACCTTTGTGATCGATGGCAACGCCTTTACCGGCGATACCCTGTTTCTGATGGGCTGTGGCCGGCTGTTCGAGGGCGATCCCGCCATGATGTGGACCAGCCTGTCCAAGCTGATGACCTTGCCCGATGACACGAAGGTCTGGTGCGGCCATGAATATACCGAAAGCAACGGCCGCTTCGCCCTGACGCTGGAGCCGGGCAATGCCGCGCTTCAGGCCCGCATGGCGAAGGTCAAGGTCGCACGCGCCAAAGGGGAACCGACCGTGCCCGCCACCCTGGGCCTGGAGAAACAGACCAATCCCTTCCTCAGGCCCGACAATGCGGAGATCCGCAAGACGCTGGGCATGGAAAAAGCCGGCACCGTCGCCGCGTTCGGCGAGATCCGGGCGCGGAAGGACAAGTTCTGAGCCGTCGCGCGGATTTCCTCTCCCCTTGAGGGAGAGGAAGAAAAATCATCGGGTTAGCGGAGCGTGAGCGACGCTCAATCCGCTGGTTTTTCAGGTGAGGGGTGAGCTGGCGCGCCCCCTCACCAGCAAAATCTAAGCACTTGGCTTCGCTCCTGCTTCGCCAAGTGCAAGATTTTGCGTCCTCTCCCTCAAGGGGAGAGGATTATCGTGGGTTTTAATGGGATTTTTTGCTGGCGTCGTCGCCGTCAAAGGGTGAGGTCACGATATCGCCTGCCGTGGTGACCACGCCGGCGCCGGCATCCACCACATCGCCGGCGGCATCCACGGCGATGCAGCCGGACAGAACCACGGTCATGGCGACGATCGCCGCCAGCGTGACCGGAACGCGCGTGAAGCTCTCCATGGCCCGAAATCCATTCTGATGATTGACAGGCCGCAAGGTTAACCGCCCAATGGTCAAAAGTTCGCTAACCATATATCCCGCATGTCGCAGATTCTCTTCGCCACCAGACTCTACAAAGGGCGCATCGCGCCCGATCCCGCGCTGGGCAAAACTTGCCTGGGCGTGGCGGCCGAAGATGTGGCCGGTCAGCGCTGGTCGCGCGATCACGGCTATGGCGGCTATACCTCTTACGCCTCGCTCAATGACCTCACCGCGCGCGCCAGCCTGTTCGACGCGCTGGAGCGCAAGATCTCCGCCCATGTGAAGACATTCGCGCGCGAGCTTCAGTTCGATCTGGGCGGCCGCAGGCTGATCTTGGATAGTCTCTGGATCAATGTGATGAACAAGGCGGCAATCCATGCGCCGCATATCCATCCCCATTCGGTGATCAGCGGCACTTACTATGTCAGCGTGCCGCCGAAATCAGGCGTACTCCGCTTCGAGGACCCCAGGCTTTCGATGATGATGGCGGCCCCGCCCCGAAAGCCCAAGGCACGCCCGGAAAACCGGCTATTTGTGGACGTCGTGCCCCAAACCGGCATGTTGCTGTTGTGGGAAAGTTGGCTGCGGCATGGCGTGGAAGCCAATGGCGCGCGCGCGCCCCGCATCTCGGTGAGCTTCAATTACGCAGCCGCTTGAAGACCGCTTGCGTCCGGTCCCAGGCACGCGTCGCCTTGCACGTCGCGTGAACAGAAATCCTCAGGGGAAACTCACAGTTCCCCGAAAGCCACCGTCAGCGCGAGGAATTTTCGGCGCGGGCAGGAGCAAGAGCGAAGTGGCGAAAAGCCCATGAGCGGTCCTTAGCAGCCGTGTAAGGACGCGACGAACTCACGACGAAAAAGAGCCGCGCTGATTAACGCCGGCCTTTTCTCTGGCGTTCCTTGCGGGCCGCATAGCGCGCATCCCGCGCGGCCTTCTGTTCGGCCAGAAGCTGGACCAGCTTCTCGGCTTCCTCGCGCTTCTTGGCTTCGGCAGCGGCCTTGGCCTCTTCCTCTTCGCGGCGCTTGCGCTCTTCCTCTTCGCGGGCGGCGCGCGCAAGCGCCTCGGCGGCCAGGCGCTTTTCCTCGGCGCGGGCGGCCTGACGCTCTTCGCGGGCCTTGGCGATGGCCAACCGTTCCCTGGCGCGTTCCTCGGCGGTCGCCTTGGCGGCTTCGGCGCGAGCCTTGGCCTTGGCCAGCATTTCGGCGCGCGCCTTGGCGGCCGTGTCGAGGCGATTGGAGAATTTTTCGTCGTCTTGGCGGGGCATATGTCTCAGAGCGTCAAAAGATCTTCAGGTTTCAAGAACGCGCAACGCCGGCGGCAGCGGGCGGTTGGCTTGGTCCACCAGCACCACCCGCGGCTGGAAGGATTTGGCTTCCGCCTCCTCCATCCGAGCATAGGCGACGATGATGACAAGATCGCCTTTCTGGGCCAGGCGCGCGGCGGCGCCATTGACGCCGATGGTGCCGGACCCGGCAGGGGCCGGGATTGCATAAGTCGTAAAGCGCTGGCCGTTGTTGATGTTGAGCACATCGACCTGCTCGTTGGGCAGGATGCCGGCGCGCTCCATCAAGGTGGCGTCCACCGAGATGGAACCTTCATAATGAAGATCGCACTGGGTCACCGCGGCGCGGTGGATTTTGCCCTTGAGCAAGGTGAGCTGCATCAATTGTCCAAGAAGCTTCTGAGCTTCCGGCTCCGGCTGGGGTGCTTGAGCTTGCGCAGCGCCTTCGCCTCGATCTGGCGAATACGCTCGCGCGTCACGCTGAACTGCTGACCCACTTCTTCCAGCGTGTGATCGGTGTTCATGCCGATGCCGAAGCGCATGCGCAGCACGCGTTCCTCGCGCGGGGTCAGCGTGGCCAGCACGCGCGTGGTGGTCTCGCGCAGATTGGCCTGGATGGCCGCGTCGATCGGCAGGACGACATTGGGGTCCTGGATGAAATCGCCCAGATGGCTGTCTTCCTCGTCGCCGATGGGGGTTTCCAGCGAGATCGGCTCCTTGGCGATCTTGAGGACCTTGCGCACCTTTTCCAGCGGCATGGCCAGGCGCTCGGCCAGCTCTTCCGGGGTGGGCTCGCGGCCTATCTCGTGCAGCATCTGGCGCGAGGTGCGCACCAGCTTGTTGATGGTCTCGATCATATGCACCGGAATGCGGATGGTGCGCGCCTGGTCGGCGATCGAGCGGGTGATGGCCTGCCTGATCCACCAGGTGGCATAGGTCGAGAATTTATAGCCGCGGCGGTATTCGAACTTGTCGACCGCCTTCATCAGGCCGATGTTGCCTTCCTGGATCAGGTCAAGGAACTGCAGACCGCGGTTGGTGTATTTCTTGGCGATGGAGATGACCAGGCGCAGATTGGCCTCGATCATTTCCTTCTTGGCGACACCGGATTCGCGCTCGCCCTTCTGCACCGTCTGCACGTTGCGGCGGAATTCGGAAACCGACTGGCGGGTTTCCTGGGCCAGCTGCTGGATCTCGTCGCGGATCAGCTTGATCTTGTCGCGCTCGTCGGTGACGAAATCATGCCAGCCGATGCCGGTCAGCCGGCCGACACGGCGCGCCCAGTTGGGATCAAGCTCGTTGCCGAAATACTGCTTGAGGAATTCGGCACGGTCGACGCCATGGCTTTCGGCCAGGCGCAGGAGTTTGCCTTCCAGTCCCACCAGGCGGCGGTTGATGCCGTACATCTGGTCGACCAGGGCTTCGATGCGGTTGTTGTTGAGCTTGAGCGACTTGACCAGGTCCATGGTCTCGTTGCGCAGCTTCTTGAAACGGCGTTCCTGGCCGGTGGACAGTTCGTCGCTGGCAAGCGCGGCTTCCACGCTGGCATCCTGCAGCTTGCCCAGCTTCTTGTAGAGGCCGGCAATCGCATCCAGCGCCGCCAGCACCTGCGGCTTCAGCGCGGCTTCCATCGCCGACAAGGGCAGATTGCCCTCGTCGTCGAAATCCTCTTCCTGGCTGTCGGCGGCGGCGGCCGCCTCGCCTTCAGCGCCATCCTCGCCTTCCGTCTTGGGGGCGGGCGCCGGCTTGGGCGCGGGCGGCGGCGTGGGTTTCTTGAATTCGGCTGGGGCGGGAGCGCTGCCATTGGCGGCGGCGCCATTGTTCAGGGGCTGGCCATCCGGGCCCACCGGCGGCGGCACATTGGGCTGGCCATCGGGACCGGCGCCATACATGGCTTCCAGGTCGATGATGTCGCGCAGCAGAACCTTGCCTTCGTTCAGCTCGTCGCGCCAAACGGTGAGCGCTTCAAAGGTCAGGGGGCTTTCGCACAAGGCGCCGATCATCAGCTCGCGGCCGGCCTCAATGCGCTTGGCGATGGCGATTTCGCCTTCGCGCGACAGAAGCTCGACCGAGCCCATCTCGCGCAGATACATGCGCACCGGATCGTCGGTGCGGTCATACTGCTCGCCGGACTTGGGCGTTGTGGCCAGCGCCTTGCCGGTGCCTTCAGCAACCAGCGCGCCGCCTTCCTCGCCTTCCTCGGCTTCCTCGCTTTCGATGACATTGATGCCCATTTCATTGAGCATCGCCATCGTGTCTTCGATCTGCTCGGACGAGGTCTTGTCCGACGGCAGCACCTTGTTCAGTTCGTCATAGGTGACATAGCCGCGCGCCTTCGCCTTGGCGATCATCTTGCGGACGCCGACATCCGACATGTCCAGCAAGGGCGAATCCGCGTCGCCCGGCGTCTCATTCTCGCCCGGCTTCTTGGCCAGCGGCTTGGCGCCCGGCTTGGCCGGCGGCACCACGGCGGCGGCCTTGGGATCGGGCTTGCCGCCTTTGGCGGCGGCCTTGGCTTTCAGCTTTTCTTCCTTGGCCTGGGCCGCGGCTTGCGCCTTGGTCAGCTTTTCAGGCTGCTTGCCCTTTTTGGCTTCAACCTTGGCGGCAGGCTTGGCCACCGATTTGGCGGCCGCCTTCACCGGCTTGGCATGAGGCTTGGCGACAGGCTTGGGAGCCTTCTTGGCCGGCACCGACTTGGAAGCGGCGGCTTTTGCGGCCGTGCGCGGCCTGTGGACCGGCGTAGTCTTGCTGGCCTTTGCCGGTTTCTTGGAGGAGGCTTTCGTCACGCGTGATCTACCCTAACTAGTGACCGCGCCCATCCGAAGGCCGGTCGAAGCGCTGTTTGCGACGCTCCAACAGGCGCCGCGCATCGGTCTGTTGCCCCGCCAGTTCGCGCAAATCCCGGACGGCGCGCTGAAAACTGGAGAGCGGGTCTTCGACCGCAGGACCGGCAAAGCGCGCCAGCAAATCGGTCATTCCCTTACGCGACAAATGGGTTTGAACCCCAGCTTTTTCAAGGCTGGAGCCGGAGGCGGCGAGGTTTAGAAGCTCGTGGCGCAGCCTGTCAAGCGAAGGGTCTGTCAGATCCAGCACAGCCAGCGATTCTGCCTCCGCCAGGGCGATTTCGGGGGCTTCCAGCAGCAGGCGGCCCAGTTCCAGTTCCTTGGCGGCCTTGGCCCCGGTCTGGCCGGACCGGACCAGGGCCGACCCCTGAACGCTGGCGGAAACCGCTTCCGGCGTCCCCGGCATGGGACGGGGCCGAAAACCCGCGCCCCGGAATTTACCATCCTGGCTCCCGGCCGGTCGTGCCGGGCCCGCCCCCCGGGCCATGTTGGGCGCAGGGGCCCGCCGTTTAAAATTCTCGAACACCAGCTGCTGGAAATCGCGGCGATAATAATCCGCGATGCTGGGATCGGTGATGCGGTCGGTGATCTCCTTCAGGTTGTGCTCCAGCCCGGCCCGGCGCTCGGGCGTGGACAGGTCCTTGCCCTCGGTCTCGGCCCGCCACAACAGCTGTGACAGGGGCAGCGCATTTTCCAACAAGACGGTCATGGCGCCCGCGCCATTGGCGGCGATGAAGCTGTCGGGGTCCTCGCCGGACGGCAAAAAGGCGAACCGCAGGGAATGGGCGGGCTTGAGATGCGGCAAGGCCAGGTGGGCGGCGCGGTGGGCGGCTTTCAAGCCGGCGGCGTCGCCGTCAAAAGCCAGGATCGGTTCGGGCGCAGTGCGCCATAGAAGCTGCAGCTGGTCTTCGGTGAGCGCGGTGCCCAACGGCGCCACGCTATGGGCGAAGCCCGCGCGCACCAGCGCGATCACATCCATATAGCCTTCCGCCAGGATGATGGTGCCGGCCTTGATCGCGGCGGCACGGGCGGTGGCGAAATTGTAAAGTTGTGTCCCCTTGGAGAAGAGCGGCGTCTCGCCGGTATTGATATATTTGGGCTTGGCATCGGCCTCCAGCGCGCGCGCGCCAAAGGCGATGATGCGGCCACGCCCGTCGCTGATGGGAAACATCACCCGGTTGAAGAAGAAATCCCGCATCGGCCGTGCTACGCTGCCGCTAGCACCCTCGGCGGGCCGCGCCAGGCCGACGGCGATGATGTCGTCCTGGGTGACGTTGTGGCCGGTGAGATGGGCGATCAGCGCGCCATTTCCCCCCGGCGCGTAGCCCAGGCGGAACTGCCGGGCGGCGGCGCCATCCAGCCCCCGGCCTTTCAGATAGTCCCGCGCCTCGCGGCCGCACGCCTCAAACAGCTGGGCCTCATAGAATTTCGCCGCCAGCTCCACGATGTCATAGAGCGATTTCTTCTTTTGCTCCCGCGCTTCGTCTTCCGGCGACCATTTCGGCAGTTCCACGCCAGCCTCGCCGGCCAGCTTCTCCACCGCCTCGCGGAAGGACAGGCCTTCGGTCTCCACCAGCCAGCGAAAGGCATCGCCGCCCTTGCCGCAGCCGAAGCATTTGTACAGACGGCGCTCATTCTCGACCTTGAAGCTGGGCGACTTTTCCTGATGAAAGGGGCAGCAGCCCCACATCACCCGCCCCTTGCGCACCAGCTTGACGCGGCGGCCCACCAGCGCGACCAGATCGGTCCGCCGCCGGATTTCCTCCAGCAATCCTTCGCCATAGCGCATGGCGGCATTGTAGGCTCAATTCCGGGCTTTTGGGGATGGGCTGTCCGGCGGCGCGCCCCCTTGCCTGTGCATGATTTCCTTAACCGCCGGGGCTTTATCCTGGATTGGCCTTGGCGATGGAAACCGTATGGACGGGCTTTTCGAGTTCAAAGACGATTTGCGGGCAAAGCTGTTGGAAATGGCGGGTTTCAGGCTGGGCCAGGCCGAAAGCCACGACCAGATCATCGAGATCGTCCGCGGCATTGCCCGTGGGATCACCCTTGCGGACGGGGTCACCTTCGTGCTGCGCGAACAAAGCCTTTGCCATTATGTCGAAGAGGACGCCATAAGACCCCTGTGGAAGGGTCAGAAATTCCCCATGACCAGCTGCATTTCCGGCTGGGCCATGATGAACGGCAAGACCGCAGTGATCCCCGACGTATTTGCCGATCCCCGCATTCCCCACGACATCTATCGCAAGACCTTTGTGAAGAGCCTGGTGATGGCGCCGGTGGGCTGGGATAGTCCGGTCGCCGCCATCGGTGTCTATTGGCGCGACAAATCCATCATCCGTGCGCGCGAGGTGGCCATCATCGAGAAGATCGCCGCCATGATTGGCGATGCCATGCGCCGCACTAGAGCTGCGGCCTGATTGCCGCTAGATTTACTGAATGTCCGGTTTCGAACAATCCTACGCCATCCGCAGCGATCTTCTCACCAAACTCGAGCGCAAGCTGGCCCTGGCGGAGCATCGCGCCGCGGTGATCGAGACCGTGCGCCAGACCGCGCGGGGCATCTGCAAGAGCGATGGCATCAGCTTCATCCTGCGCGAGGGCGAGATGTGTCATTACGTCGAGGAGGACGCCATCGGTCCCTTGTGGAAAGGGCAGCGCTTCCCCCTGAATGCCTGCATTTCCGGCTGGACGATGGAGCATGGCGAAACCGCGGTGATCGAGGATGTGTTCGAAGACCCGCGCATCCCCTATGACGCCTATCTGCCGACCTTTGTGAAAAGCCTGATCATGACGCCCATGGGCGACAGGAATGTCGCCGCCATCGGCGCCTATTGGAAAGACAGGCGCCGCTTCAGCGATCTGGAGATCATGACGGTAAAGACGTTCAGCGCCCTTGTCGGCAAGGCGCTGTCCGATCTTCTGGACAAATAGGCGCATTTTTTGCGCCCTGAGCGCTACTTGCCTGACAGCGCGTCCTTGGTCGCCGCGCTTGCCTTGCTGAAATCCATCTGCCCGGCATAGCGCTCTTTCAAAATCGCCATCACCTTGCCCATATCCTTGATCGAAGACGCGCCAACCTCGGTAATGGTCTTGGCCACGGCCTCCTTCATCGCCGCGTCGTCCATCTGCGCCGGCATGAAGGAACGGATGATGGCGATCTCGGCCTCTTCATTCTCGGCCAGTTCGGGACGCCCGCCCTGGCGATAGACGGCGGCGGATTCCTCGCGCTGCTTGATCATCTTGGCCATCAGACCCAGGATTTCGTCATCGCCCAGAAGATCGCGGCTGGTTTCGCTGCGCGCGGCAATGTCCTTGTCCTTCAGCGCCGCCAGCACCAGCCGCACGGTGGCCAGCCGCTTGGCGTCCTTGGTCTTCATCGCCTCTTTCATGGCGTCATTGAGCTGGGCGCGAAGCGACATGAGTCTGTTTCCTTTTCGGGTGCGGGAACCTAGCGGGAATTGGAGAATATTTCCAACCCCTTGAAATACCACAATAAGTTCTGGTTGACGCGCAGGGCCCGCATACCTATTTTCGCCAAAATTCGAGGTCTCCCATGAGCGATCCATCCCCTGCCCCCTCCGCCAGCGCGGAGACCGTATTTTCGCGCGCCCCTTTTAACAAAGGAGGCCTGATGCTGGCCGATGGTACCTTCTTCGAGGGCACCGGCTTCGGCGCGGCGGGCGCTGGCATAGGCGAGGTCTGCTTCAACACCGCCATGACCGGCTATCAGGAGATCCTCAGCGATCCTTCCTATGCCGGCCAGATCGTGGCCTTCACCTTCCCCCATATCGGCATTGTCGGCACCAATGGCGAAGACCTGGAAACCACCACGCCGGTGGTGCGCGGTCTGGTGGTGCGCGCCGACGCCGAACATCCCTCCAACTACCGCAATCTGCTGGCCTTGGATGCCTGGCTGAAGAAACACAATATCCCGGCGGTGGCGGGCCTGGACACCCGCGCCCTGACCGCGCTGATCCGCGAAAAGGGCATGCCGCATGGCGTGGTGGTCAATCTTGGGGCCGCGGAATTGGATCGTGCGGCGCTGATCGCCCAGGCCAAGTCCTTCGCGGGGCTGGAAGGCCTGGATCTGGCCAAGGATGTGACCTCGCGCCAGACCTATAAATGGGACGAAACGCCCTGGGTGTGGAATGAAGGGTACGGCAAGGAGGGCAAGCCCGCCTTCCGCGTCACCGTCATCGACTATGGCGTCAAGCGCAACATCCTGCGCCTGCTCGCAGGCATGGGCGCCGACATCACCGTGGTGCCGGCCGACGCCACCACCGAAGAGGTGATGCGCCACAAGCCCCATGGTGTGCTTCTGTCCAACGGTCCCGGCGATCCGGCGGCGACGGGCGCATATGCCATTCCCACCATCAAGGGCGTGATCGATACCGGCACGCCGGTGTTCGGCATCTGCCTGGGCCATCAGATGCTGGGCCTGGCGTTGGGCGCCAAGACCAAGAAGATGGCGCAGGGCCATCATGGCGCCAATCATCCGGTCAAGGATCTGACCACCGGCAAGGTCGAGATCGTGTCGATGAACCACGGCTTCACGGTGGACCGCGACAGCCTGCCCGAAGGCGTTACCGAGACCCATATCTCGCTGTTCGACGGCACCAATTGCGGCATCGCCTTGAAGGGCAAGGATGTGTTCGGCGTCCAGTACCATCCGGAAGCCTCGCCAGGCCCGATGGACAGCCATTATCTGTTCGAGCGCTTTGCCGAGGCCGCCCGCAAGCGGGCCTGAAACCGGCGCACGTCGCGGAAGCGTGCAAGATCGGGTGCCGATGCCCGGCTATCGTCGGCCGCCGCCGCAATCGGTTCCTGAATGATGCCGCATCGCCCCAGACGCCCCATGGCAAGTTACGCACGGACGGTTGTACCGGCCGTGGTGTTCACTATTTCCATGATCGCGGCCCGCCCCGCGTTACCGGACGAACCGCCCGCGATCTGCGACGCGCCCATCAGGCTGAGGATCGAGGTGATCGATCCCGGATTTGGCGTGTCGCAGGCGGATGTCAAAAGCGCGATTGAACAGGCCGCCAATTTGTGGAGCGCCGCGGCGCACCGGCCACTTTTTGCCTATGATCCCAAAGGGGATGTCGCCGTCAATCTCATCTATGACGAACGGCAGGAAACCGCCAAGCGCTATGTGGAGGCGCAGGGACATATCCAGGCCATCGCCCAGAAAGCGACGCTCATATTGAATGGGCTGAAGCCGCTGCAGGCCGCGCTGAAAGATTCCGAACAATCCTATTCCAGCCAGCTCGCCGCATTCGACCGGGTCAAGGACATCCAGGCCCTTGGCGGCGCCGGAACCGCAGTGAATGCCCGCATGGCGGACTTGCAGAAGAAGAAGCTGGAGCTCGACCGGCTGAACGCGCAAATCAATGCCCAGATCGAGCAATATGACGCGCTGGTGGAATCGGCGAATGCCGAGCTGAAGGCGCTGTCAGACAGCGGAAAAACCGGCATCGAACTGACCGCCGGCCACTATGCCGAGGAAGACGGCACAAGGCGGATCGACATATTCGAATTCAGGGACCGCACAGACCTGTTGCTGGTGCTGACGCATGAGATGGGTCATGCGCTGGGCCTGAACCACAACAAGAATCCGCAATCGCTTATGGCGCCGCTGATCGTCACCAAGGACCTCGCGCTGAGCCAGAACGATGTCGCGGATTTGAAAACGCTGTCGGACAGTTGCGGAAGACCGAGCAGCACTTCACGCAAGTGATGAAACCGCATTCGTGCGGTGCTGGGCCTGTACATCTCGTTGCGATATAAGACTGCTTCAACTGGATGGCCCACACTCCGGTGGGCCGTGACAATCCAGGGCTTGGCAAAATCTGAGAAGGGCGTGAGGACATGCCCATTGAACAGGTCGGGAGTCGGAAAAATATGATGAGTTGAACAAATTGCGGAACGCTTTATGGGAATATCTAACTCACTACAAAGCGGTACTTGGCGAACACAACATCCAGTTACCGTTTAGTGAGTATCCGTAGGCGCGAGGAATTTTGCGTCGTGGGCAGGAGGCCGCGCGGAGCGTACCCAGCGTACGTGAGCACGGCCGACGAACCCACGGCGCAAAAGGACCGCGCCTTTAGCGGACGAACTCCACGACATCGAGCAGCGACTCCTGCACCGCCGGCATCTCCAGCCGCAGATGATTGTCGCCAATGCCGGTCAGAAGCCCGATCTGGTCGTCGGGCGTGACCTCGGCCCCCACCGACGGCGAGCGGCCGGAATAGCGGTGATAGGGCTCACCCCGCGCGCTGGACGCACCCAGATAAACCCAGGCCCCGTTTTCGGGATAGAGGAAGCCCATGAAACGCTGGCTGCCGTTCATCTTCTGCAGCATCAGGCCGCCGCGCACGGGGCGGATGCTGCAGCGGAACCAGGCGTCATAGACCATGTAAGAGGTCATGCCGCCCAGCTTGAGTTCACGACAGCGCCAGCTGCCGATCAGCGCATGGGGCGGAATGGCATGCCCTTCCGGGCCCATCACCCGGCGGATGACGCGTTCATCGCCACGGCCCTGGCCATGCTGGGCATCCTGAAGCGCCTGACTGCGGACCTGGGGCAACTGGGTCAGCCGGTCGATATCGGCGGAAGACGCTTCATCTTTCCAGCCCGCGAAAACGGGTGTGGAAGCCAGCGACAAAGCCAGCGCCAAAAATGCCTTAACTGTCTGCCCGCCCATCGGGATGCTCCTGGCCATTTGGATTCGGGCCACCTTCGTGGCCGTTCTCCAGTGGCGTCCACCCCTTCAGATCCGCGGTCGGCGGCATGCCGATCACGTTGAAGCCGGCGTCGACGAAGTGCACTTCGCCGGTGACACCACCTGCCAGGTCGCTAAGCAAATACAGTGCCGCCCCGCCGACATGGTTAAGTTCGACGGTTTTCTTCAGCGGCGAATGGCTCTTGTTCCATTTGAACACCATGCGGGCATCGCCCACCGCGGCGCCGGCCAGGGTGCGCATCGGCCCGGCCGAGATGGCGTTCACCCGTATACCATCCTTGCCCAGATCGGCCGCCAGATAGCGGACGGATGCCTCCAGCGCCGCCTTGGCCACGCCCATCACATTGTAATTGGGCATCACCCGCTGCGCCCCCAGATAGGTCAGGGTCACCAGGCTGCCGCCGCCCGTCATCAGGCGCGCGGCGCGCTGGGCCACGGCGGTGAAGGAATAGCAGGAAATATCGAGGCTTCTGGCGAAATTGGCGCGGGAGGTGTCCACATAGCGGCCCTTGAGCTCGTCGCGGTCGCTGAAGGCCAGGGAATGAACCAGGAAATCCAGCGTGCCCCATTGCTGCTTCAGATGGGCGAAGGCGGCGTCGAGCTGTTCGTCGCTTTCCACATCGGCGGGCAGCATGATGGTGCTGGCGATGGATTGGGCCAGCGGCGCCAGCCGCTTCTTCTGCGCGTCGCCCTGATAAGTGAAGCCGACCTCGGCGCCATGGTGGGACAGCATCTGGGCAATGCCCGAGGCGATGGAATGGTCGTTGGCCACGCCCATCACCAGCCCGCGCTTGCCCGTCATCAGTCCCGAACCGGTCACGGCCATTAATGCCTCATGCGGCGTTGTCTGTTCCATATCGGCACATCAGTCCTGGTAGCGCTGGAACACCAGCGAGGCATTGGTGCCGCCAAATCCGAAGCTGTTGGACATGGCGGTGTCGATGCGCGCATTGTCGATGCGGTGGCGCACGATATTGGCGCCCTCCACGGCCGGATCGAGATCTTCGATGTTGGCGCTTTCGCAGATGAAATTGTGCTGCATCATCAGCAGCGTGTAGATCGCCTCATGCACGCCCGCGGCGCCCTGGCTGTGGCCGGTCAGCGACTTGGTGGCGCTGATATAGGGCGTCTTTTCGCCGAACACCTTTTTGATGGCGTTGATCTCGGGCACGTCGCCCACCGGCGTGGAGGTGGCATGCGGGTTGATGTAGTCGATCGGCGCCTTCACATTCTCAAGCGCCATCTGCATGCAGCGCACCGCGCCCTCGCCGGAAGGCGCCACCATGTCGGCGCCGTCGGCGGTGGCGCCATAGCCGACAATCTCGGCATGGATCCGGGCGTTGCGGCGCCTGGCGTGCTCCAGCTCTTCCAGCACCAGGATGCCGCCGCCGCCCGAGATCACGAAGCCGTCGCGGTCCCGGTCATAGGCGCGGGAGGCCTTCTGCGGCGTGGCGTTGAACTTGGACGACATCGCGCCCATCGCGTCGAACAGGTCCGACATCGTCCAGTCGAGATCCTCATGGCCGCCGGCGAACATGCGGTCCTGCTTGCCCCACTGGATCAGTTCCGCCGCGTTGCCGATGCAATGCGCCGATGTCGAGCAGGCCGACGAGATGGAATAGTTCACGCCATGGATCTTGAACCAGGTGGCGATCGTGGCCGAAGCGGTGG
>DASZVQ010000147.1:0-22007 GCA_035547275.1 Rhizomicrobium sp. | reverse complement strand
CCCGACGTAAACGATCTTGTCGCCGGTGATAGCGACATCGCCGGTGAAGGGCCTGGCGGTGGACCCATCGTAAACGGTGCCCCCAGTGATCAGCACATCGGCCTGACGATTTTCCGGGCTGCTTTGGCCGGCGGCGGAGCTGGATAAAAGCGCGTACAATGCCGATGACAGAAATAGCGCCATGCCAAGACGCGGCCCAGCCGATTGCATGATCATTCCCCTCTTTGTTCTTCTACCGGCGGTCGTTTGCCGCCATTCGGTGCAAAGTCTAGGCGGGGGCGGCCCGCACCGCTAGAGTCGGTTCAAAAGGACAGTCGGACAAACCGCCCAAAATTGGGACCCATGCGCAAAGGCCTGACTTTGCTGGTATTTTTGGCAACCCTTTTGGGTGCCTTATTCGGCCTTGGATGCCATGCGCTGATCCATGACCCGGCCGATCTGGCTTCGCTGCAAATCGGGCTGGGCCTGATCACATCCCTGTTCCTGCGCGCGGTGAAAATGCTGATCGCGCCCCTGGTGCTGGCAACCCTGGTCAGCGGAGTAGGCCGGATGGGCGATGCCGGCGATATCGGCCGCGTCGCCCTGAAAGTGATGAGCTGGTTCATCGCCGCCTCGCTGGTGTCGCTGCTGCTGGGCCTGGTGATGGTCGAAACCATTGCGCCAGGTGCAGGCCTGCATCTGGCGACCGACGCCAATGCCGCCACAAGCGGGTTGAAGGCGCCGCCCACCAGCCTGACCCTGTTCCTCACCAACCTGGTGCCAACGTCGATCTTCGACGCCATGGCGCGCAACGAGGTTCTGCAGATCGTGGTCTTTTCGCTTCTGGCGGGCTTGGCCCTGACCAGATTGGGTGAGAAAGGCAAACAGCTGCTCGCGATCACCGAACAGCTGGCCAATCTGGTGCTGCAGATGGCGATGTTCGTGATGAATCTGGCCCCCATCGCCGTGTTCGCCGCCGTGGCCTCGGCGCTCGCGCAAGGCGGCGTCGAGGTGATCGGCAAATATGCCTCTTATGTCGGCGGCTTCTATCTGACCCTGGCGCTGCTCTGGGTGGCGCTGATGGCCGCAGGCGCACTTGTCCTGGGCATGACGCAACAAAAGTCGCTGATGAAAGCGATCCGCGAGCCCGCCCTGATCGCGCTCGCCACCACCAGCTCGGAATCGGCCTACCCCGTGCTGCTCTACAAGCTGGAACAGGTCGGTGTTTCCAATCGCATCGCCAGCTTCGTGCTGCCGCTGGGCTATTCCTTCAACCTGATCGGCTCGATGTGCTATTGCATCTTCGCCGCGCTGTTCGTGGCTCAGGCCTATGACATTGCGCTTTCGCCCGCCGAGATCGCGCAACTTCTGTTCCTGATCTTTATCGCCAGCAAGGGCATCGCCAATGTGCCCCGCGCCTCGCTGGTGGTGGTGGTTTCGCTGCTTCCCTATTTCCATCTGCCCGAAGCCGGCGCCCTGCTGATCCTGGGCGTGGATCATTTCATGGACATGGGCCGCACCTGCACCAACACGGTTGCCACCGCCATTGCCGCCGCCAGCGTGGCCAAATGGGAAGGCGACAAAGTGGCGTTGGCGCTGCCCGCCGCGGCAAGCTAGTTTGATGTTCAAAAAAATAATGGGGAAAGCCATGAAGCTCGACACCAGCGCCACCGGGGTCTATTCCATCGCCCCCACCCCTTTTGCCGAAGACGGAAGCATCGACTGGAAATCGGTCGACCGCATGACTGATTTTTATTTCGAAGCAGGCTGCAACGGCTTCACCATTCTAGGCGTGCTGGGCGAAGCCTCCAAGATGGACGCCGAAGAGGCGCTGGCCCTGGCCGAGCGGGTGATCAAGCGCGCAGGCGGCAAGCCCATCATTGTGGGCGTGTCGGCGCCAGGCTTCGCCGCCATGCGTTCGCTGGCGCGCAAGGTGATGGATTTGGGCGCGGCGGCGGTGATGATCGCGCCGGCTGCGGGCCTCAAGACCGATGATCAGATCGCCGCCTATTTCCGCAATGCCGTGGACGCGGTGGGCAGCGATGTGCCCTGGGTACTGCAGGATTATCCCCATTCCACCGGCGTGGTGATGTCGAACAGCATGGTGCGCAAGGTGGTGATGGAACATCCATCGCTGGTGGTGCTCAAGCATGAGGACTGGCCCGGGTTGGACAAGATCACCGCCCTGCGCAATTGGGAAAAAGACGGCTCGATGCGTCACATCTCCATCCTGATCGGCAATAACGGCCTGTTCCTGGATTTCGAGCTGGACCGCGGTGTCGATGGCGCCAATACCGGCTATGCCTTTCCCGACATGCTGGTGGAGACGGTCAACCTGTCCAAGGCCGGCAAGCGCGACGAGGCGCACGATCTGTTCGATGCCCATCTGCCGCTGCTGCGCTATGACCAGCAGCCCGGCGTGGGCCTGGCGGTGCGCAAATATGTGCTGATGAAGCGTGGCGTGCTGTCGTCCTGGGCCATGCGCAAGCCCGCGCCCGCCTTCTCGCCCGAGACAAAATCCGAAGTGGATTATCTGCTGGCGCGCCTGGCCAGGCACGATCCCCGCGCCAAGATCTGAAAGGCGCAAGACCGGCTAGCGAATACGCCTGACCTTGTAGAAGTGGTTTTCGCCCGCCACGGTCATGCTGAAAGTATGCATCGCGTCAGGTGCGATGGTGACCAGCAGGCTGGGACCAGGATCGCGCCAGCGCGCCGGATGATAGACTTCGTCTTCCGCGGCCTGTGCCCACACTTCGCCATCCGACAGGGTGACGGTGAAGGCGCCATTGCGGTCGAACGTCACCGACTGCATCGGCATGTTGCGCACAACCGGTTTGACACTGTTGAACATGCCGTTGAACAGGCCGGTGCTGCGGGGCATGGGCGGTGGGCCGGCCGGCTTTGCGGGCGCGGGTGGAGGGGCATAGGCCATGACCGGCGGCGCGGGCCTGGGCGGGATCTGTGCCGGCACGGACAGGCCCAATTGGGACCGCATCGGCATGGCGGCCGCATAATAACAATCCAGCCATGGCCGGTCGCCCGCCACGCGGTTGCAGGCTGCCGCGCCCGCCATCACATCGTCACGTACGGCTTCATCGCGCGGCACGCCGCCCGCAGGCGGCGACATGGCAAGCTTGACCTGGGCCGCCAGCGCGGCCGGCATGCCCAGCGATGCGCGCACCGGCTGGGCGGCGCCATAATAACAATCCAGCCATTGACGCGAGTCCGCAATCACGGCGCAGCGGAAAGCGCCCGATAGCGCCTCATCGCGCGGGCGCGCCTGGGCCGGCGGGACGGCAAAAATCGCCATCCCCAGCATCAAGGCCCAGCAGAAATGACGCATGATTTCCCCTTGAAACCTGGCGGTTCTTTGCCACCCTTTGTCCGATTGAAACAAAAACGCGCCTCCGGAGCAACCGGATCAGTCCGGCACGGCAAAGCTGTGGGGCCGGCCACCCTCGCGTGAAATCTCCATCATCTGCCCATAGGCCGCTTCCATCGCCTTTGTAAACCGCTTCACATCATAGAGCGGGCTGGACAGACGATTGGCGGCAAGCCGCGCGCGCAGCTCCGCAAGCCGTTCGGGATCGCGCGCCAGGGCCAGCGCCAATGTTTCATATGCTTCCAGCGAAGCCGTAACGAGATCGGGCAACCCGATGGCCTGAAGCAGGCTGGCCGCCACGCGCCCATCGAATTGCCGCCCCTTGCAAGTCAGAAGCGGCAACCCCGCCCACAGCGCATCGCTGGCGGTGGTGTGGGCGCCATAAGGCAGCGTGTCAAGAAACAGATCGGCCAGGCGATGACGCGCGAGATGAAGTGCCGGCGCCATGCGGGGCGCAAAGACCAGCCGCGATGGATCGATCCCCCGCGCACAGGCCGCAGCCTGCAAATTCCGCGGCATGGCAGCATTGTCTTCCAGCAGCCAAAGCACGCTGGCGGGTAACGCCTTTAACAGCCGCATCCAGACGTCGAATATCGCCGGGGTGATCTTCCAGGCCGCATTGAAGCAACAGAAGACAAAGCCATTACCAGGCAATCCGGCCTCGTGGCGGCTGGGACCGGTTTCGGCAATGGCGCGCCGCGCATCATTGGCCTGATAGCAGTGCGGCAGATGGACGATCCGCTCGCTGTAAAAATCCTGATCGCTGAACGGCAGAACGACGCTGTCTCCGATGATGTAGTCCAGCCAGGGCGCGCCAATGGTGCCTGGATAACCCAGATAATTCACCTGCACCGGACAGGGGCGATGCGCCAAAATGCCGGCACGGGCTCCTTCGGTATGGCCTTTCAGGTCGATGGCGATATCAATCTCGCGCGCCCGCAACAGGCGTGCGACATCGCCGTCGCCTGCGGCGCGGACATCCTCGAAACGGTCGAAAGCCTTGGCGATCCGCGCCCGCATCGGACTGCCATCGTCGCGGCTGAAGGAAATACCCGTGATCTCGAACCGCGCGCGGTCATGATTTTCGATCAGCCCTGCGATCAGTTCGGCGGTGGCATGTTGGTGAAAGTCGGACGACAGATAGGCGATGCGGATGCGATCGTGCGTATAACATTCACCACGCCACAGCGGCGTATCCGGCTGCGGCACCCGATCGGCGATAAAGGCTTCGCTGCAGGCCCGCCGCAATTTGCCGTCGTCACAGAAGGGCAGGAAGGTCAGCGGCGCAATGACGCTCGCACGTTTCCCAACTGCTTCGACCACCCGCGCGCGCGTGTCATCCCAACGCATGAAAGCGCAGGCTCCCGAGACCACCCCGGCAATGGCGCCCAGCACATAGGGATGGCCGGGCGCCAAGTTTGCCGCGGCCTCGAATGCAACCAATGCTTCGTCATAGCGCTCCAGCTTCAGCAAGGCGGTGCCGCTGTTGAAAGCCGCGCCAAAGCGGCCCGGATTGATCGCCAGCGCCTTGCGATAGCTGGCCAGCGCGTCCTCGAACCGCTCCATCTGCCACAACACACTGCCGCGGCGAAACCAGGCTTCATCATAACCGGGCGCGACACTCAGGAGCCGGTCATAGCTTGCCAGCGCCGCCTGCCATTGACCGGCTTCCAGCAACAGATTGCCCCGATAGAGCAAACTCAGAATATTGTCGGGGCGGATGGCCAGCGCGCGATCGAAATCCGCCAGTGCCTCCTCGCCGCGGCCCAGCATCTGCAAGGCCAGCCCATGCTGGGTGCGGATGTCGGCGCTGCCCGGCGCTTCATCCAGCAGGACCGCGAAAATCTGAAGCGCCTCGGCGGGCCGTCCCTGCTGCAGCCGCAGCACGCCCGTCATGTAATGCGCTTCCGGATCGCCGGGCGCGATCCCCAGAATGCGGCGATAAATCTGTTCGGCGTCTTCAAGCCGCCCGGCGCCATGATGGGCCCGCGCCTGGCTGCGCAGTTCCTCCAGCATGCCGCCGCTGTTCATGGCGGCGCTTATTCCAGAACCAGCTTGCCGTTGAAGGCGATGCAGAGCCGTTCGCCCTCGCCTTGGAAAGCGGAGACCGCATGTTCCAGCCAGGATGGAAACAGATACATGTCGCCCGGCACCGGCGCGATACGGTGGCGCGTGGCCTGGAACGGAAGCTGGGCCATGGTGGCGCGCGGCCTGGGATCGTAGAAAGAAATCTTTCCGGCATCGCCCTGCTCCAGTGTCTGGGGCGGCGCCGCAACATAATAGACGCCGCTGACATTGGCGTTGGGATGGACATGCAGGCCCTGGGTATGGCCGGCGCGATAGGAAACCGCCCATCCCCACAGCACAAAATCGATCCGGCTGGGCGGCCGCGTCACCTCCTGGCGGATCATCTGGGCGGCATAGTCCTGTACCGCGCTGAAGACATGCCGCTTCAAAATCCCGATGCCGGGATTGTCGCGTTGAAACAGATCCTCCCTGGTCTGGAAACCGCCCTCGGTGGTGGTGCCGGTGATGGCGTTGGGTTCGCTCGCGGCAATCTGGGCGACCAGCGCCTGAAGCTGGCGGTTGGTTTCCTCCATGCCTTCCAGCCGGCGATGCATGATGGTGGTGGGAAAAATCGAAATCAGCCGGTCAGCCACGCCATGCCCCGTTGCCAGACGCTGTCCATGTCATGATAGGCCAAAACCCGTGCGGTTTAATACTGTCTTGGCAGCGCGAAGACATAAACCGCCTGTCCGGTCTGGGGACGGTGCACTTCCTGCAGCATGGTCGAAGGTTTCTGCACCGGGCTGCCGCCCTGCGTGCCGGTGGTGACGGCGACGAACTGCTCGCCATCCACGCTGAAGGTGACGGGGAAGCCCTGCACGCCCGTACCCAGCCGCGTCTCCCACAAGGTCTTGCCGGTCTTCACGTCGAAAGCGCGGAAGACGCGGTCGAAATCGCCGACAAAACCGACGCCGCCGGCGGTGGAGATGATGCTGGTGAGGAACGGCGCGCGCTGCTGGAAGGTCCAGACCGGCTTCAATGTCTGGGCATTGTAGGCCGAGATGCGCCCCAGATTCCCGTTCGATCCCGGCATTTCATAAAATTCCTGGCCTCCCGAACCATACATGGCGCAGGTCTGGCTCAGTGGGATCAGGAACAGATCGTCCGGCTGGTCATAGCTGGTGGCCGGCCAGTCATGCCCGCCTTCGGGGCTGGGGCATGAGGCGATCGCCACGCCCGGTTTCTGATGGATGATATCGTCGCGATAGGTCGGTCGGCCGGTCTTCCTGTCGAACTTGACCCAGACATTCTGGAAAACCGTCTGCGCCAGATCCAGGAACTTGCCGTTGGTGCGATCCAGTTTCCAGAGGATGCCGGTCTTGCCCACTTCCAGCACCGATTTCTCGGCACCATGGTCGATCAGCACGCGTTCATAGACCTCGTCCAGGTCCAGCGATTCCCCAGGCGCGTTCTGGTAATACCATTGCAGCTTGCCGGTATCGGGATTGAGCGCCAGTGTGGTGTTGGAGAACAGCGCATCGCCATCGGTGCCGCGCTGATCGCGGCGCGACGGCTTGGCCTGGCCGGTACCCCAATAAGTGAGATTGAGTTCGGGATCGTAGCTGCCCGTGATCCAGGCGTCGGCGCCGGCGCGCTGATCGTCGGACAGATTGCCCCAGCTGTCACCGCCTTGGGTGCCCTTGTCGGCGATGGTCAGCGTCTTCCACAACTGCTTTCCGGTCTGGGTGTCATAGGCTGCGATCCAGCAGTGATCCTGTACCGAACGGTCGTCGCAGCGTGTCAGCCCCACCAGCAGCTTGCCATGGATCACGGTCATGCCGCCGACCTTGTCATCCTTGTAGGTGGAGATGACGGTGTGCCAGACTTCCTTGCCGGTGCGCGCGTCCAACGCATGAATGGTGGCGCTGGTGGCGCCATAGAACAGCAGGTTGCCATAGAGCGCCATGGTGCGGGTGGCGTTCTGCAGATTGTCCACCACCGGGCCGATGCGGTTTTCCCAGATCAGGTCTCCGGTTTTGGCGTTCACGGCCTGCACCGTATTGGTGCGGTTGTTGGACAGGAACATCACCCCGTCATGCACCAGCGGATTGAACTGCTGGCGGCCACCGTCATCCATCGCCCAGACCCAACGCAGCTGCAGGCCGCCGACATTGGACGTGTTGATCTGCTTCAGGCGGCTGAAATCCCAGGCTTGGTAATTGCCGCGATGCATCAACCAGTCGTTATCGGACGGATGGACGAGCATTTCGTCGGTCACGGGCGTGTAATTCTTCACCGTGCCCGTCACCACCAGCCCCATCTGTTGCGCCGGGGCGCGGCGGGGCGATGCGGGCGAGGCCGCGACCGGCGCGTCTGAAAGTCCTGACGGCATCCTGCCGGTGGCGAAGCTGGCGATCTTCTGCTTGCTATCGCCGGTGAAAGGCGCCGCACCGGGCACAGCGCCATTGGCCTGGAAGAGGAAAGCCAGGATCTGCTGATAGGTCTCCGGCGGCAGCGAATTGGCGCTGCCCATCGGCATGGAGCCTTTGATCACGCCATAAAGCGCGTCAGCGCCGCGATTGCCCCAGCTGTTCATGAAGGCTGTCCCCGTCAGTGGCGGTGCTTCGCCGCCCCCGCCCAGCGCCTTGCCATGGCAGGACGCGCAATTGTCCAGAAAGGCGGCATGACCGGCGGTTGCCTGGGCGGCCGTGAAGGGACCGGGCGCCTGGGCCAGCGCCGGCACGGCTACCAAGGCTGCCATTATGCCCAGCTTCAGAGCTTTGACCTGCATGATGCGTTCCTTGCTCAATGGGTCGGCGTATCAAGCTGGGGCAGGAACCAGGGGCCGGCCTGCGGCACGTCCGGTGGCGCATCCTGATGCTGGGGCAGCAGCCAGCCCCACAGATTGCCCGTGGGCGCCTTCTGGCTGTCGATCTGCACATACATCTTGCCGGTGCGGAAAGCCGCCTGCTGCCTGGTGCTGAGCGGCAAGCTGCCCGAAACAGTGCCGTCCTGCGCCTGCGAAACAGTGAGGTCCAGGCTTTCCGTCCCCGGCACGCCGATACCCAGTCCGATCATGAGATGAGCATCGGTGGCCGGCGACGGCAGGCCGGTAAACGTGCCGATCACCGTCAGGGTCTTGCCGTCCCAGGCGGCAGTGGCCTCGCCACGTCCCAGCATGTTCGCCCTGTTGGCCGCATCCAATGGCATGGGCCCCAGATTGGCCTGATAAGTCGTGGCCGCCAGGGCCGGCTCCGCCGCCAGCAGCAGGAAAAAGGCGGCCAAATGGGCAGGCATTGTCCCAGGCATTGTCCAAGTCATCTCAACCTCATGCTGGCCAGCCCCGCAGGCGCCAAGAAAAAGAGGCGGCCATCGTGAAATGGCCGCCGCGCTTCTTCAATCCCTGTCCGCTCACTCGGTGATGCGGAAGCCGATCGTATAGTAACGGCCAATCACGTCATACAGGGCCGAATTGGTATTCGAGCTCTGATTGAGCGGCGTATACGGATTTGCGTTGCCCGGATTCTGGTTGGTCAGATTGTCGATCTTGAAATAAAGCGATGAATGTTCGCTCAGATCATAGTGACCGCCGATATCGAAATAGAGTTCGCCCGGCATGTAGTTGCTGGAAACGGTAGGATGATTGGCGTCCACCGGCGCCGGGCAGTTGGCGGCGCAGGTATACCAATTGTCGTTGATAAAGCCCTCGCTGAACCAGCGCTCGTTCAGGAACAGGCCCCAGCGGTCGGTGTCATAAGCCTGGGTGTAGAAGACCTTCCAGTGCGGCGTGGCGGGAGCGCTGTTGCCATTGGCACCGGCATATTCATTGATCACGTCTCCTGGGAGGCCGGAGAAGGAAGCATACTTCATCGTATTGGTGGCCAACATGCGGACGGTAACATCGCCGCCCAGGCCCCAATCGATCACATCGTCCACTGCGAAGCGGTAGCTCGCCTCATAGTCGATACCGTCGGTGACCACCGAGGCGATATTGATCTGCGGCGTGGTCTGCGAGATCGGGCTGGTATGGATCAGGGACTGGTTGATCGTGCCGTTGGTCGCCCAGGCCCCGCCCGCGCTGGTAATGAAGGAGCACTGGAAGGCATTGCCGTTGAAGCAGAGATTGATCTGCTGGCTCTGGCTCAGGGTGGTGATGATGCCCTTGATCCCCAGGCGCCAGTAGGTGGCCGACAGGTTCAGGCCCGGCACCTCCGTCGGCGACCACACCAGGCCGGCTTCCGTCGTCTGGCCTTTTTCCGGCTTCAGATTGGGGTTGGCGGTGATGGGATTGGGCAGCGGGCTGATGGTCTTGTTTGCGGTGTCGCCTGGGGCGTTCGCCACGCCGGAGCAGCAGGTGAAGGGATCGGTGACCGAACCATTGTTGACGCGGGCGCCGGCATAAAGCTCGGCCAGGTTGGGCGCACGCACGTCGCGCGACTGCAGGGCGCGCACACGCAGGCCATCAAGCGGCGTGTCCCAGGTCAAGCCGACCTTCCAGGTCTCGACATCGCCCGAGGTGGTATAGTGGGTATAACGGCCGGCCAGGTTGGCATTGACCACGCCCCAGGCCTGGTCGTTCAAAAGCGGCACGTTGGTTTCGGCGAACACTTCCCATTCGTGGAAGTTGCCGCGCGCGGGCTGGAAGTTGCCCGCATACCAGTTGGGCGCGATCGGCGGCAGCACCTGGCCATTGGGGCCGACGCCCGCCGGGTTCAGCAGCGGATCGCCGGCCGGGCCATACTGCACTCCACCGAACGTCTGGTTGGCGCAATTGCCCTGCGAGGCGCAGTCGGTGCGTTCGCGGAACGCTTCCTCGCGATACTGGAAGCCGGTCGCGATGGAAATCTTGCCGGCCCAATCCTCGAAGGGCGTGCCGGACATGCCGTAATCGAGCACATCCTGGCGCTGATTGACGATCTGCCAGGGATCGCGGCCATTGGCGCCGGTCGAGCTGCCATCCGCATTGAGCCCCTGCACGAAACTGCGCGCTGCCGCGGTCGCGCCTGTGGTACCGATGATATTCAGCGGCTGACAGCCGACCGAACGGGCGGCGGCCGAACGGCAGATGATGCTGCCGATCGGAACGCCCGGGAAAGCGGACTGGTTATTGGCGGTGACCTGCACCGCATCAATCGCCGCATCGTAATAGGGCGTGATCAGGATGTTTTCGAGCGTGTTGTGATAGTCCAGCTGACCGTGCTGGAAATAGGCCTTGAAATTCCAATCCGTGTTGAAAAAGTTGAAGGTGCCGTCCGTGCCCAGCACGTAACGCTGCGTGACGCGATTGTTGTAATTTTCGACATTCTGCAGGATCGAGTTCTGCGTGCCGAAGTTCATCGCGCCGGCAGTGAAACCGTTGACAAAGCCGTTGGAGACCGGAGCCCCGCCGGGCCCATTCGCCAGATTGGCAGCGGTCGGCGCGTAAGCGGTGCCCCCCAGACCCGAAATGCCGCCCGCGGGCTGTGGGATGTTGGTGAACTGGCTGTTATAGGCCGCGGTCTGGCCGTTGTTGGCCAGGCACTGCTGCGCGATCCCCGACGGAAGGAACGGGTTGTCGCAACCGATCTGGAGATTGTCCGACTTGAAGAAGGACTCGGTCGGCTTGTCCCAGGTCACCACTTCGCTGTACATCGCGGTGGCGTAAACTTCGATATCGGGTGTCAGGTCATAGGATGCGCGGGCAAAGGTGTTGCCACGCACCAGACGCGCCACGATCGAATTGTAGGGGCCCTGGGCGCCGGAGAGATCGCCACCATAGCAATAACCGCCCGGCGAGCAGTTGCTGGTGCCGCCGGCGGCGGTGCGGTTGGGCGTTGCGGGCAGGCCGTTATAGCCAAAGCCGTAATTGAACTGGGACGGCACGCCATTGGCGCCGAACTGGGTGCCCTGCAGCGGACCACGCGTGATAAGTCCGCCATAGGCCCACAGCACGTTCACGCCCTGGTTGACGTTGATCCACATGGGCGACCCGCCGGGGCAGCCATTGGGCTGGCATTGGCTGACGGAAAACTGCTGCAGCTGCTGGGGGAACTGCCACCACTTGCGCGCGCCTTGCAGGCTGTTGATGCCGGCCTCACTGGTGAATTCGCCGGAGAATTCGATATGGGCGCGGCCGCCCGCAAAAGCGGTGCCGGCCGCGAACTGAAGCTGGGCCTTGGGATCGTCGGCATAGTTGGAGATGCCGCCATTCACGTTCAGCTTGAAGCCTTCGAATTTCTTGTCGAAGACAAAGTTGACGACACCGGACACGGCATCGGAACCCCAGGAGGCCGACGCGCCGCCCGTCACCACATCGACACGCTGCAGCAGCATCTGCGGAAATTGGCTGATGTCGATCACGCCTTGCGGCGAGGTCGGAACGACGCGCTCGCCATCGATCAGGATCAGGTTGCGCTGAGTGCCGACACCGCGAATGTTCAACGCGGAAAGGCCATTGACGCCGTTGGACGAGCCGCCGTTGCCGACCGTGGTGCCGGTCGAACCCATCAAGGAAGGCAGCTGCGTGATGGTGGTGAAGACGTTGGAATTGGCCTGCTTCTGAATGTCATCGGCGCCGATCACCGTGGTGGGCGTTGGCGCGTCGAAGCCACCAGTGGTGATGCGGGTGGATGAGACCGTCACCGACTCGATGTTCTGGGCCTGCTGCTCTTGCGCCACCGCGGGCGCAGCCATCATGACCGCCAGAACAGCTGTGCTGCTGGACAACGCCAGGCGGCGCTTCACGCCACCTGCCTTCAGATCGAAAGGCATGGATTTTCCCCTATTGTCGTTCCCGGTGTCTCTATGCTGAGACTTATCCTTGTGCGAAGGCTAACGCGGAACCGCGAATATCGCAATAGTGTCACCGAACACCGGGCGTCCTTCCCGATGCATCTGGCTTTCCTGACTGTGGCAACCGGTGGCGCCCACCGCCAGATACTGCACGCCCTTGACGCGATAGGTGATGGGCGGCGTGCAGACGCCAATGCCCATGTGATAAGACCAGAGCTTCTCGCCGCTTTTGGCGTCGAAGGCCATGATATTGCCGTTCACCTCGCCGGCAAAGACGAGGTTGGAAGCCGTGGCCAGCACGCCGCCAAACATCAGGTGATCGCTGGGATATTGCCAGGCGATCTTTCCGTTGGTGACATCGATGGCCGAAAGATTGCCGGAGTTGGGGATCATTTGTGACGCCAATGCCTTGCGTTCTTCATCGGTGGGCGCGGCATTGCCGAATTGCTGGCCGACCTCGGCGGACCCCGGCACCCAGGGCTTGGACGCCTTGACCTTGTAGATATGGGGCTCGTTGATCCCCATCGTGTAGAAATAACGGGTTAGCGGCGAATAGGCCGGCGGCTGCCACATCGCGCCGCCGTGATTGCCGGGATAATAGACCCTGGCGGTTTCGTCCGGCGGTATCATGTTCACCACCGAGGGGCTCTGTTTCACGAAAGCCTCGCTGCGGCGGATCAGTTTTCCATTGTCGCGGTTGACGATGTAGAGGAAACCGTTCTTGTTGGCCTCGGCCGCGGCCGGCACCATCTTGCCGTTTTTGTCCGGGACATCGAACAGAACCGTGGGCGCGGCCGAATCCCAGTCCCACACATCATGCGGCACCTGCTGGTAATACCAGGCCACCTTGCCGGTCTTGGCATGCACCGCGACAATCGAAGCGGTGTAGAGATTGTTGCCCTTGCGGAAGCCGCCATAAAGATCGGGATTGGGATTGCCGATGCCGAACATCATCAGGTCGCGCTTGGGATCGACCGCCACCGCATCCCACATCGAGCCGCCGCCGATCTTCCAGGAATCGCCCTCCCAGGCGCCCTTGAAGTTGGGATCGCCGGGGCCGGCGGTATCGTTGAAGCGCCACACCAGCTTGCCGGTCTCGGCATCCAGCGCCTCGACAAATCCGCGCGTCGGCCATTCCGCGCCGCCATTGCCCACCACGACAAGTCCGTCATAGACCTGCGGCGCGCCGGTGAAGGTATACCAGTGATAAGGCTGGGGCAGGATGTCTTCACGGCGAGTCTTCCACACCACCGCGCCCGTCTTGGCGTCCAGCGCCACGACATGGCCATCGACCTGGGCAACATAGACCTTGCCATAAGCCACGGCGACGCCGCGCGCCTGCGGCCCGCAGCACATGCTGGCGAATTCCAGTATGGGCGTATAGGACCACAATTCCTCGCCCGTCACCGCGTCATAGGCCTGCACCACATCGCCGGCGGATTCCACAAACAGCACGCCATCGATTTCCAGCGGCGTCGCTTCCATGGCGTTGGCGACGCCGGTCTGGATCATCGCCACCGGCTTCAGCTGTTTCACATTGGCGGCATTGATCTCGGTCAGCGGCGAAAACCGCTGATTGTCATAGGTTCTGCCATGCAGGCGCCAATTGTCCTGATCGGCATCGGCATTGTTCCTTTGCGCATCGGTATTGGCGACATCGCCGGTGACCGGGCGCATCTGATAGGAAACCGCCGGCTTGGCGGGCGCTTCGGGCGCCTCATCCTGGCTGTGCGCCAGACCGGCCCAGCCCGCCACAATCATGGCACTGGAAAGCAGCCAGAGAACCCGATGCGGACGGAGCCCGACAATCCTCATGCGGCAAACTCCCTGATGCGCGGTTGGAGCCTGACGTGGAATTTCGCGCCTTGGCGCAATGCCCCATTGCAACTCCACAACGCCAACCTGCTCATGACGCGCACCGAGCGGTTTCAGGCTGGAAATGGAAAGCGGGCTAGGCGGTTGTGGTGGTGACCGCAACAGGGGGCGGGGTCGCTGCGTTGCTGCCGTTGGAGCCCGAAGCCACGCCAACCGCAATAGCGGTCAGCGCACCGATGCCGATCAGAGCCCAGGTGGTGGTGCTCATGGCCTGTGCCTTGTGCACACCGGCGGGCTTGCCCGCAGCGAGCGGCGCTGTGTTGTCGGCGGCAAACGCATTGGAAGCAATCAGACTCGTCGCCAAAACGACGGAAATGAGAATGCGCATTTTCCCCTCGATGATTATAATTTTTTTCAGGACTATACACGAAAATGCAACAGGCACAATGCGCGAGCCTCTGCCGCTATTCGCGCGCGATGCCCTGCATGCGCCAAACCCGTTCGGCTTCGGAACGGGTGATATAGGCGATGAAGGCGGACGCGTCCGATGCATCCCGTGCATGCGCGAAAACGGACACGACGACATCAATGTGCATGTCCAGGGCCGATGGCAACGGCCCGACCAGAACGACGCCCTTGGTCGCCAGAATCTCGGGCACCACCTGCATCGCCATGTCGGCATGGCCGGCCGCCAGAAAATCCACGCCGGAACCATTGGGCGCCGGCAAGGCGTGGATGCCGGAGAATTCGGGCCGCTTCAGCAGCCCGTCGATCATTTGCGCTTCCATGCTGAAGCGCGGCGGACCCGGTTTGGTGTAGGTGACTGCTTTTGCAGTCAGCAATGCTGCCCGCAACCTCTCAACAGATGAGATGTCGGGCTTGGGTGCTCCCGATGCCACGGCCAGGCCGATCTCGACTCGGGCCAATGGCGCCCGCGTGCCGGTCTTCACCCCGCTCCGCATGGCCAGCAGATCCATCAGACCTGGCGGCAGAATCACCACATCGGGTGGCGCCGCCGCGGTCTGGATCGCATCCACCAACTTGCCCATCGGCCCGCTGATCACGGTGACCTTGACGCCGGTCTGACGCTGGAAGCCGGCGGCGAACTCTTCCATCGCATCGTGGACGAGTGCGGGACAGCGGACTTGAACCTCAGCCGCCTGGGCCGGCGATACGAGCATCGCCATCACCGCCACGATCAGGACCGCGCGCATGTCGCCTCAGACCAGTTCGATGCGGAAGATCCAGCCCGCGCCCGGACCATCCTTGTCAGGCCAGCCGGGATGATGGCCGGCGTCACAGCCGATGAAGGCGCCCTTGTAGAACCCCAGGCCGTGCGGATCGCAGGACCCGGGCTCCAGGGTCACCTGCTCCAGCACTTCCCCGGTCCAGGGGTCGTATTTGGACAGGCCCTGAATGCCTTCGGCATAACTTCTGGAATTGCTGGCGGTGGCGAGCCAGATGAAGCCCTGATCGTCGAACGTCATGTCATGGCTGCGCATGGTGCCGGGCGTGTCGTTGCGGATGCGGATGGCGTAATCGCAGGTCCAGCTGCCGGGATCGACCCGGATCATGCAGTTCAGGCGATTGGCGATGATCCAGAGCTTGCCGTCATGCCACTGTGCGCCATGGGTGCCGCCGCCGCCCAGAGGGATCTGCTTGATCCAACGCAGCCTGCCGGTATTGACGTCCAGATTGTGCACGCCCGTATAAGGCGGCGGATAGTCAGTCTCGTTGTTGGCGACGACGTAGAGCGCGGTATCGCTGACCGCCAGTCCGCTGGTCACTTCCGAGGGACTGGAATAGGTCTTGAGCACCTTGCCGTTCCAGTCCAGCAGCCAGACTTGTTCAGGCCCCGGCTGTTCGGGCACGCCGGAGCCTTGCGCCTGGATGCCCTTGAGTTTCTGCTGCGCCACCCAGATGCCGGCATCGCTGTGATCGGGAATGGCCAGGGCATTGGGATAGAATTCCGGCGCCTTGAACAGCTTGACGGTCCTGGCGCGCCGCTGCGGCACGGGCTTTCGCGCCGGCGGCGTGGCTGAATGAATCTGCGCCAGAGCCGATGACGTCACCATGACGCCCAGCCCCGCCAGAAATTGCCGCTTGCCGATCATCTTCATGTCCGTTTCTTTTTCCGAATGCGCGCTGTTCCCCAGTCTCAGGATTTCCGCAGTTCCATCAGCGCCACCTGCATCATCGCCCGGGCATAGCCGACATTATAAACCCAACCGGTATAGCCGCCATTCTTCTGGTCCTTGTCATTCTCGGTGGTGCGGGGATGCTCCGGCATGATCAGGCGCTTGTAATTGTTTCGGATCAGCTCCTTCATCACCGCAAGCAGATCGTCGTCGCCCTCATCATCCCAGACCTCGACATATTTCTCATTGGGCTTGATCAGCTTCACATTACGGAAATGCACCTGGCTGATGCGATCGCGGCTGGCGAAATACCGGCACACGGCTACCGGGTCCTCGCCCAGTTCACGCGTGACACCGCAGTCGAAAGTGATGCCGTTTGAGGGCGAATCCACCGTCTCGATCAGCCGCTTCCAGTCTTTCAAGGTGTTGAGCACCTGGCCCGAGCCACGGCTCATCCTGGGCGGTGGATCGTTGGGATGCACGCATAGCCGCACGCCGGCCTTTTCGGCCACCGGCACCACTTCCTTCAGGAAGTGGGTCAGATTCTCCCACACCTTGTCGTAGCTGACGGCGCCTTCCGACGGGATCGGCGGCAGGTCCTTCATGCGGTCATAGTCGAAGGACAGCAATCCCGAGCCGCCGCGGCCTGGAATTTCCTTATAGCCTTCGTTGGCGCGGTGCGGGAAGAAATCATATTCGATGACCGGCAAACCCGCCTTGCCGGCGGCAACGATCGACGCCTTGAGCTTGTCGATCATCTCGTCGCGCCCCGGAAGGCCATGCACCACCTTCAGGAATTCCGGCTCCATGGCGCCATTCTTGAACCAGGGCACCATCACGATGCCGAGTTTCAATCCTTGCGTCGCCAGCAGGTCCATGCGCTTGCGGAACCAGTCTTGCGTCCAGGGCGGCGGCGGCATGTCGGGCATGTCTACCCAATTGATGCCGATCTGCTTGATCTTCTTCATCTCCGATTCTGTGGGATCGGCGGAAATGTACATGGTGAGCTTGGGCGTATCGGGCCCTTCCTGCGGCATGCCATTGGTGTCGGACGCCGCCCATGCGCCGCCGGCGCCCGCCAGCAGCGTGGCCCCCGACGCGGCCATCATGCCGCGGCGTGACAGGACATTGGTTTTTCCGGTCATCGGTATTCTCCCCTTTTGGCCCGGCTTATCCGCCGGTGTCATTGGCGTGAGCCTACGCGCAAGTCGCGCGGACCCTCAAGCCTTGCGCAGCACCATGAAGGCGGCCGCAATCATGCCGGCGTCCCACACATTGACCAGCGCCAGCCGTTTCCCCCGGGGCCTCCCTGGGAGGGTGCGCATGCGGTTGACAAGGCAAGCGCGACCGCGCGCAGAATGGCGCAAACAACAAAGATGGGGAAACGGCATGCGGTACATTCTGGCGGCGATCGCGGTCATGGGGCTTTCCATGCCCGCCTGGGCCGCAGACGAGCATAGCAAGGTGCTGATCGACAGTTCCACCAACCTTGCCACCGCCAATTGGAAGGTAACATCGATGGAATGGGCCAAAGGAGGCCCGGCCTGGCGGGTCGAACTCAAGACCCTGCATGGCGGCCGGCAGGAAGGCGTGCAGGTCATCGAAGTCGATAATGGCGCAATGACCTTCACCATCGTTCCAACGCGCGGCTTTGAAGTGTGGAAGGCCCAGGCCGGAGCCTTGCGGCTGGGCTGGGATTCGCCCGTGCATGACATCATTCATCCCTCCTATATCCGGCTGACCGACAATGGCGGCCAAGGCTGGGTTGCGGGCTTCGGCGGGCTGATGGCGCGCGGAGGGCTGGCGTCTTTCGGCGCGCCGGTACAGGACGGCGACCAGCAGCTGACCCTGCACGGCCATGTCGACTATATTCCAGCCAGCTATGTCAGCCTGCGCTATGAGGCGGGCCGGCTGATCTTCCGCGGCATGGTCGACGACTTTCAGACCTTTGGGCCACAACTGCGGCTGATCTCGGAAATCTCCACACCCATCGGCAAGCCGGAAATCCAGTTCGACGACCAGGTCACCAACATGTCGGATGCGCCGCAGGAAATCGAACTGCTCTATCACACCAATTTCGGTACCCCGATCCTGGGCGCGGGAGCGGAGTTCGTGGCACCGGTCAAACGGGTGGCGCCGATGAACCCGGTCTCGGCGGAAGGGGGAATGACAGGCTGGAATCGTTACACCGGCCCACATGGCGCCGGATACAAGGCAAAAGTCTTCAATCTGCAGCTTTATGCCGATGCCAAAGGCCAGACGAAGGCGATGCTGAAATCCCCGGATGGCGGCCGTGGCGTGCTGATGACCTTCGACACAAACGGCCTGCCTTACATGTCGCTATGGAAGAATGAAGTGACCGCCAAAGGCGGCTATGTCACCGGGCTCGAACCCGGAACCGGCTTTCCCAATGCCCGGCCCGTGGAGCGCGCCGCCGGCCGCGTGCCCCGGCTGGCCGGCGGCGAAAGCCATCGCGTGCACCTGGTGATCACCGCCCTGACCAGCAAAGCCGATGTGGACGCGGCCGCCAGCGCCATTCGCGCATTGGCGAAATCGGCGCCTGTCGTTTCGGAAAAGCCGACCGGCCCCTAATGGGCTGGGGCAGCCGGTCTGTCCTTGATCACATCGAATTTGCCCAGGACGCAAATCTGGCCCGACTGCAGCACATGCAGGCTCTGCTGATATTCGCAAATGTCCTGCGTGCCTGGCACGTTCCAGACAAAGCCGTTGAAGCGCAGGTCGCTGCAGGTGCCCTGAAGATGATTCACCAGTACGCGGCCGTCATTCATCCGGAATGTCAGAGTCTTACCGTCCTTGGAATTGGTGCCCTCGATATCGCGCTGGCGGATGCACATGTTGGCCGAGGCCGGAACCGCGGTCATCGCCACAAGCGCAATGATTGCAAGGATCGTTTTCATGTGACCTCCAAAAGGCCCGCTCCCGCGCCATTGTCCCGCAAATCGCCCGCATCCACAATCCGGGTCCGCACCCTGCCATCTGGCAAAGACAGCGAAAACATCTTAAGGTTTGACGTGCCTCTTTTTGAACAGGATCATGCCGGACAAACTTCAGGAACAGGTAGCCGCGATCTGGGCGCGCGCGCTGGGCGTCAAGAAGGTCGAGCCGGAGGATAATTTCTTCGCGATGGGCGGCCATTCCCTGCTGGGCGTGAAAATGATCGCCGAGATCCAGTCCAAGACGGGAATCGAGGAAGAATTGAAGTTGTCAGACCTGCTGGAATTCCCCACCCTCGCCGCCTTCACCGCCCATCTGGAAAGCCTGATGGCGCCCAGCGAGGAAACGGGCAGCCTTTAACGCGCAATCCAGGCCGCCACCAGCACCACGCCCTTTTCCACGGCATGGCGCCCGCGCAGTTGGGCGCCCGCATGAACAGCGGCAAAACCTTCTTCCTCCAGCGTGATCTCGATTTCCCGAAAGGCCGGCGCGCCTTTCAGCGCCCAGGCCTTGTAGCTGGCCTCCTTGGCGCTGAAGAGCAGCGTCGCGGCCAGCAGGGGATCGCAATGGGTGCCCAGCATCTTCCGTTCAGCCTCGGAAAAAAGCCGGGGCCAAAGATCCTTTGTGACGCCTCCCGCCTGCTCGGCGTCGATGCCGATCCCGGCAAAGCGGCCGCTTTCGCCCACCAAAGCCGCGGCATAATCCTGGGTATGGGTGATGCTGCCGGCAATGCCAGTCGGCCAGAGCGGCGCGCCATTCTCGCCCTTCGCAATCACGGCGGCGCCATGCCCCAACCCCGCCAGAGCCGCGCGCGCGCAGGCACGGCCAAGCCCGAAATCGCGCCGCCGCTTTGGCACTGACCGCGCCACATGGATGTCTTCGCAAGGGTGGATGGCAACCGGTTGGCCCACGTCCCAGATTTCCGCCCCGGAAAGGCCTGGCACAAGCAGCCGCGACAGCAGGCCCGTCAAATGCAAACCGCTTCGGCAAAAACCTGAAACAGCATGGCCGTGAAACTGTCTTGATCGGCAGGCGGGATGGCGCCCTGAAAGAAATGCAGCGACGCCAGCACTTCCTGCCCGCTATCGTTCAGGTGCCAGAACAAAGGCGAGGACCGGCGCGGCCAGGTCTGGGTCAAGGTCACCATTTCCGGCGGCCAGGGCAGGTTCGCGCCGGTATCGGCGCCGGCGCTCTTCTGTGCCTTTTCCCGTGCCGTTCCCAGGGAATAATAATTGAATACCGCGGGAATCCTGTTGGGATAATCCGGCGCTTCGATGCCCGGGCGCACGCAATGGGGCGCCCAGAAATGCAGGGTCGGGATGCGCAGGGAAAGCGTGGCGTCATATTCCGCCAAGATGCCGCGCATCACATGCTCGAAATCCGCGGCCGCCGGCACGTTTATTTCCACCGCATCGGCGCAGAACATCAGGCCGACCGTATTGCCCAGCTCCAGCGAAACGCGCTTGTCGCCCAGGATGCGGATGGGAAAGCGCTCCATCCTGGCCCAGCGCGCCATGGCGATGGAGAAGATCGTCAGATAGACCAGAAACGGCGTGACCTTCAGCGCCGAAGACAGTTGACGCACCTTGTCGGCGACGCGCGCCGGAATGGCGAAGTTCTTTACAATGCGGACGCCATTGCCCCACAGGAGCGGCGTGCCGTCAGACGGGGCCAGCATGGTCGGCTGATCATGATACCAACGCCGCCAGTGCGCGATCAGCTGCTCGCCCGGCGCGCTGGCGAGGAAGTCCCGCTCGGCCAAAGAATATTCGTTATAAATTACAGGAGATGGCGCGCGTGGCGCGCCGGTTTCCAGAATGTCATGCAGCTCATCCAGGACAATGTTCCGGGTTCCGGCATCGGCGATCATATGGGCCGCGGAAATCGCGGCCAGACTTTCGCCATCCGGCAGGGCGAAGACCTTGGCGCGGGTCAGCCAGCCCCCATCGATCTTGTTCAACAGGGCGCAAAACTGCTGCGCCCCCGACGTGGCCGCGGCGCGCGCCGCATCCGCACCCAGGCCGCGCAGATCTTCCTGCGCGATCTCGAACGTGTCCATGGAATTGAGGAAAGCCCGCAACACGCCATCGCGCATGTCAAAGCCGGCGCGCAACGCCTCATAGCGTGTCATGAGCTGGCGAATAGCGGCCGTCACCGCTTCAGGCGCGGCCTTGAAACGGCCCACCATGCCGATATTGAGGGCAATGGGCTTGCCCTCTTCCGCGCCGCCGGCGAAAGCCCGCCACATCTCCTGCGCCACCGATGGCGTCAGCGGGCCGGTGACGGGACTTGCCGCCCGCAAGCCACGCGCGGCATTGCGGGTCCGCAGATACTCGATGATTTCGTCCCGGCGCGCGCGAAAGGCCTCGCGGTCACTCTCGGTCAACGCCTGTTTGGGTGAGCGATAACGAATCTGATCGCCCTCGAGCGACAGAAGAATGCCGCGGCTCTCCAATTCAGCGATCAGTGCCGCGGCGCTCATGTCTTCTGAAGCGGCTTTTTCGGCGCCAAGAGCAGGGTCATAACCAGCAGAGCGGCCTGCACTGCGGCAAACGATTCGAACGCCGCATGATAGCCGCCTGAGCGGTCATACGTGAAACCCGCGAAATACGGCGCCACCACAGCGACGACACCGGTCAGCACATACGTCCAACTCATCACCCGGCCGAAATTGTTTGCGCCAAAGGCGCCGGCGATCATTCCACTCACGGTGGGCAGGGCACATCCCAACGCACTGCCGGCAAAAGCAGAACTGACCAGCAGAGCGTCATAATCGGTCAACAAGCTCAGGATTAGCCACGAAACCGTCATGAACGCGGCCGCGGCAATCAGCAAGAAGCGCTGGTTGACATGATCCGCCAGCACGCCGGCGAGAATTTTGGTGGCCGCCGCCGCACCTCCAAAGGCGGAAATCAACAGCGTCGCCTGGCCAGCCGCAAAGCCCAGCTGTTTCACGCTAT
>DASZVQ010000146.1:0-58388 GCA_035547275.1 Rhizomicrobium sp. | reverse complement strand
GACTTTTCGGGCCGGGCCGGACGGTGGGGGACGAATTCGCTGATCGGCACGGTCTGATAGGCCGGATCGATGGCCGGGTCGGCCTCGGGTTTCAGGGCGATGGCATCCACCGCCGCCTGGAACTTGGCGGCGTTCTCGCGCATGCCTTTTGGCGCGCGCGCCTTCCTTGTGCGGGGAACCATGCCGTTATTGTGGGCCATGGCCGCAATATAGGATGCCGACCGGCTTTATGCACCCGCCGATACCGCAATCGGCGTCGCCGACCCGTTGACAGGTTCCCCGCTGTCCGCCAAATTTTTGGCATGGCCCAGAGAAAATTTCAGCGCCAGGCTCCCAAGGACAAGTTCAGCCGCCGCGAGCGCGAGATCATGGAGGCGCTTTACAAGCTGGGCGAGGCCACCGCCGCCCAGATCCTGGATGAGATCCCCGATCCGCCCACCTACACCGCCATCCGCACCCACCTGACCATCCTGGAGCGCAAGGGCCATATCCGCCATCGCAGCGAAGGGACGCGCTATGTCTATCAACCGCTGGTGGCGCGCGAACAGATGGGCAAGCGCGCGGTCGAAAGCCTGCTCAGGACCTTCTACGGCAATTCCATCGAAAAAGTGGTCGCCGCCCTGTTGTCGCGCGAGGACGTGACCCAGGAAGAGCTCGACCGCCTGGCCCAACTGATCGACAAGGCGCGGGAGGAAGGACGATGACCGACATGCTTTTGATCGCGGGCTGGTGTTTTGCCGCGTCTCTGTTCCTGCCGCTGTTTGCCTGGGCGCTGATGCCGCTTTTGCCACGCTGCGCCGCCACCCGCCATCTGGTCTGGCTGGCGCTGTTTCTGGTGCTGCTGGTGTTGCCGGTGCTGGCCTGGGTTCTGCCGCCGCAGATTCAATTATCGGACGCGATGGATGCGGCGCCGTCCACACCGGTTGCGGCCGTCCATGGCTGGAGCATTGCGGACGTTCTTTGCATCCTGCTTCCGGCCTGGTTTGCGGGCATGGTCTTCTGTCTGGCGCGGCTGGGGCTGGGCCTGTTCGGCCTCCAGCGCTTGCGTGCCGGCAGTGTGCGGCTCGATGGCATGTCCGATGTGCGGCTGGCCGATGATGGTCCGCTGGCTTTCGGCTGTTTGCGGCCCTTGATCCTGTTGCCGCACGAGGCCGCGCAATGGCCCCGGGGCCGGCTGGAGGCGGTGCTGGCGCATGAACGCGCCCATCTGCGCCGTCGTGACAGCCTGACCCAGTTGCTGGCCCAGATTGTCTGCGCTCTTTACTGGCCCAATCCGCTGCTGTGGCTGTCGGCACGGAACATGCGCCAGCAGGCCGAGATCGCCGCCGACAATGCCGTACTGGCGGGCGGCGTCCGCGCCTCCGACTATGCGGCCGAACTGTTGCAGCTGGCGGGACAGAGCCTGCGCCTGCCCGCCATGGCCATGGCGGCACCATCGCTGGAAGCGCGGGTCAAGTCGGTTCTGTCGACACAGGCGTCGCGCGATGGCGTGCGCGCGATGG
Source organism: Rhizomicrobium sp. (assembly GCA_035547275.1). Classification (GTDB taxonomy): domain Bacteria; phylum Pseudomonadota; class Alphaproteobacteria; order Micropepsales; family Micropepsaceae; genus Rhizomicrobium. Next base: position 56,886 of record DASZVQ010000146.1, on the reverse strand, counting down.
ATGCCTTCAAGATCGTCTGGCTGGGCCTGGCTGCCGCCGTGGCGCTTGCCCTTGCCCGTCCCGCCATTGCGCGGGCCAACGGCGTGCCGCCGCCTGCGCCACGGGCCGCTTCGGCGCCTGCAGCACGCCCCCTGCCTCCCGCACCATCACCCAAGCCGGTTCATCGCTATCATCACGTCAGCGTGAGGACCCATGGCGCCAAACTGGCGGTGCGACAAGCGACGCCGCAGGTTCCTGCCGCCATCGCGCAAGGCATGGTGCAAATCCGCCCGCAGGTCGTTATCGAGCGGCAGATCGTAACGCAGGTCCCGCTGGTGGTTCATCGGGCCGTGGAAGACGCGCGGGTGGATGTAAAGGTAAGCGCCGCGCTGAACCAGGCCGAGACCCAGATCAATCTCGCCATGAACCGCGCCAGCCAAAGCAGTCCGGGACCGCATATCGCCATTCGCTTGTGGCTGTTCGGGCCGACAACGCCGCCGGCTCCGGCCGGTCTTTAGAAAACAAAAGGGCCGCGCGGGGCGGCCCTTTCGCTATTCAATCCGCGGATAGGTTATTTCGCGGCGCCGATCGCATCCGCGGTCGACTGCGCCGCCTTCTGGGCGGTGGCCAGGTCGGTGGTGGTCAGGCCGGGTTCGGCGGCGGTGGCGATGGATTGCAGCTTGGCCTTCTGGGCGGCATCGGTGGAATCGGGAATCGCGCCATTGCCCGCCTTGCCGCAGGGATTGCCGGCGGCGGCGTCAAAGCCCTGGCCGCTGGGGCCGACCAGGCAGTTCACGGCGTGATGCAGATGCATCTGCACCTTGGCGATGTCCGTGGCCTTGGCGGCCATGCCGGCATGGGTCTGGGCGATCGAAAGTTCGGCGGCGGTGTCGGCCAGCACGGGCGTGGCGGTCAGGGCCGCGCAGGCGGCAAGCAGGGCGATCTTCTTCATGGGGTTCCTCTATATCAATGTGGCCAAAAGAATTGGGGCGCCCGGTACTTCCGGACGCCCCGAACCCTACTCCTCAAGTGCAACCGGTGAAAGACTACAGGCTGGCCAGATTCTTGCGCAGCGCCTGGGCTTCGGGACCGGTGGCTGGAACGGCATTTTCGTCCTCGTCGGCCTTGATCACCGAGCCGTTGAAGGTCAGGCCGCCATAGGCGCCTGTGGCCGAGGTCCAGACCACGATGTCGCCGCCGCGGGGGGTGGTGGCGCCTTCCGCGCCGCCCGACAGGGTGACAACCGTGATGCCGGCATTGGCGCCCAGCTTGAAGTTGCCGCCCTCGATGCCGCGCAGCGCGCGCTCGCTGTTGATGATGAAGACCAGCTCAGCCTGTTCCAGGCCGGCCTGCAGGCCAAAACTGGCCGAGCCCATGCCGTAGAATTTCGGAGTGGACCAGCCATGCGCGGTGCGCCGCAGCAAGACACCGTCACCCCCTTCGGCACCGAAAATGAAGCCGCCCTTGACCAGCTTGGGCACGATATACACGGCGCGGGCGCCGTCCAGCATCGTGCGGGCCTGGCTGAAGGCCGGGTCATGGCGCATATGGTTCACGACGCGGTTGGCGTCATGCAGCAGCTCGGCCTTGTCGGATTCGGCCTGGGCGGGAAGGGCCAGGATCATCGCGGCAACCGCCGTGGCCGAGGCCAGTTTGACAAATTGCTTCAGCATTTTTGGAGGTCCTTTTTGGGGAAATGCGAACTGGGAAACGCAGGGCCTTGCGGGAAAGTTCCCGCTTCAGGGACAGTCACATATCGCAAAGGCGAGGCCGGGACGATGCCTGGCAAATGTTTCAGGCCGCGGTCGTATCGATGACAACCGGCTTCTTGAGCAGCGCGCTTTCGCCCTTGATCTTTTCGCCGAACCCGCTGGAGAAGTCCTGGAAGATGGCTGCCAGTTCCTCGGCATCGATGGTCTTGGGACTGCCGGGCGGGAAGCGGTAGCGCCAGAAGCTGACAATGTGGGAAATGCCGCCCAGCTTCTCGCCCAGCTCCAGGAACATGTAAGGCGCCGACAGCAGGAAGTCGCGGAAGGTCTTGGGCGTCTGGTTGGCCACCAGGTCGCGGAACGCGGCGTCATAGACCGACAGCGACTTGTTCACATGCTGGCCGTTGTCGCGCACCATCTCGATGATGTTGCGGCGGACCTGTTGCAGGAAGACCTTCTGTTCGGGCGACACCGGGCCATGCGGGGCGATGGCGTTGATCTCGCGCAGCACGCCCATCACATCGGGCCAGAATTTGCCCATCGACCATTTGTAATAAAGAAAGCCGCGCCAGCTGAACACGCCTTCGCGGAAATCGTTGCCGGTCAGGCCCAGGGTCAGGCGCAGCGGCTCCAGCTTTTCATCGATCTGGTTGGACAGCATCGCGGTGACTAGCCGGTTGCTGGAGCCGTTATTGCTGCTGTTGCCGGCCAGCGCCACCAGCTGCGACATTTCCTGGCTGACGAATTGGTGCATCCGCTCCTGATCGCCCTCGGAGATGGCGAAATAGGTGGATGACACGTCGATATCATTGTTGCGCAGATGCTCGCGCAGCAGGAAGGGGTCCAGGCTGGGCACCGCGTTCAGCAGGCGCAACACCGCCATGTCGCGCTCCAGCTTCTCGGGATTGTAGTTGCCGGCCGCGCGCAGCGTGTCGATATAGCCGCGCTGGTCCACGAACAGCGAGCGGCCGCCGGCGCGTAGGTCGGTCGGGTCGAAGGGAATGATGATCTTGGTCGCTACCGCCTTGGGGCTGGCGAAGAGATAGGTTTCGTCCGAACGGGTGCGGTGCTTGAGCAGGAAGCTCTTGTTGATCACCGGCGACAGGAAAAGCGGCTTCTCCTGATATTCCGGATTGTCCGCATTGTCGGCCGCGATGCGGAAAAGATTCAGTACGCGGCTGGTGGAGGCGCCACCCAGGGCGTTCAGAAAGCGGACGGTGCGGTCGGTGGACACGGGAAATCCCCCACGAAGATCCTGGTCATAAGACACAAGCATGACAGGCTTCTCCTTAAGGATTGCCTTACTCTGCCCGCCATGCCGTAAGCTCCGGCTGGGTTTTGCGGGTTAATGGCGCGTGAATTTCGATCGTTCCCTGGATGTGGCCGCTGGCCAGGAGGTGCGGCTGTCGCCCCTGGTGTCGCGCCTGCTGGCGCCCAATCCGGGGTCCTTCACCTTCAAGGGCACCGGCGTCCATATCGTGGGGGCGGGGCCGAATGTGGCGGTAATCGATCCGGGGCCGGACATGCCGGCGCATCTGGAAGCTTTGAAGAGGGCATTGGGATCGCGCCGGGTGAGCCACATTCTCGTCACCCATACCCATCGCGATCATTCACCGGCGGCGGCGGCGCTGAAGGCATGGAGCGGCGCGAGAACCCATGGTCTGCCGCTCGCGACGGCTGCAACAGCCGGCGAAGGCATGGTGGACGAAGCCCATGACTATGATTTTGTCCCCGACATGCGTGTCGAAGACGGGATGCGGATCGCCGGTGACGATTTCACCCTGGAATGCGTCGTCACACCAGGCCATACCGCCAATCATGTCTGCTATGGGCTCGTGGAAGAAAAGGCGCTGTTCAGCGGCGACCATGTGATGGGCTGGTCCACCAGCGTGATCGCGCCGCCCGATGGCAATATGGGGCAATATCTCGCCAGCCTTGAAAAGTTGAAGGCGCGCGATGACGGCATCCTTTATCCGACCCATGGTTCGCCCATCGTCCATCCGCGCGACTGGATCGGGCAACTGATTGCCCATCGCCATGGGCGCGAGGCGCAGATCCTGAAGGGCTTGCGGGATGGCGCGGACACTATCGTCCTGCTGGTGGGGCGCCTCTATCCCGATCTTCCGCCGGCCTTGCGTCCCGCCGCGGCCCAGCAGGTCAAGGCGCATCTGGATCATCTGATGGAACAGGATGCGGTGGCGCGTGTCGGGGACGCCTACAGTTTGAAATAGCTGAAGAAGGCTTTCAGCCGCGCCACATTGCGGCCATGGTCGTTGCCGGCTTCGCGGCTTTCGGAACGGATATCGACCCAGCTGCCGATGGTGCCGGCCTGGCGCACCCGGATCACGATGTCGGAGGTGCGGCCGAACCAGAAGCTTTGGGAGGTCGCCTCGATGCGCAGGTCCTTTTCGCTGGCATCGACGATGGTCCAGCCCAGTTTCTGGACCGCGCCATAGGCCCGCCAATAGGCCTTGCCGGGCAGCACCAGCAGGCCTTTGTGCGGCTTGGTCAGCAGCTGATATTTTTCATGCAGGGCATAGGCGATAGTGACGTCGCGGCCCTTGTAGGAGATGTGACGTTCGCCGTCGAAAGCGCGGGAATTGGCGGACGGCACTTTTGCCAGCGCCACGAACTGGGGCGGGTCTTCCGGATCGGTGGTGGCGTCATGGATGGGCAATGAGACCAGGCCGGCATAGACGTAAGACAAAGGCGGATACAGAAAGACCAGCGCGCCGATCAGGGCGATCAGGCCCAGCCGTTTGCCCGCGCCCCGGTTGCTGGCCAGCGCGGCGCGCGCCCACATCAGGGCCAGCACCAAGGCCAGCGCGCCCAACGCGGTGGCCGGAATCATCAGGGTGCTGGCGCTCCTGTCCGACAACTGCCCCAGCCGCACGCCGGCAACCGCGCCCGCGCCCGTCAGGACGCCCAGAGCCAGGGCCGCGAAGGCCAGCCGCGCGGCGAGCAGTTGAAAACGCATGGGTGAAATCCGGCCTTGGGCATTTTATGCGGCGCATACCATAAGGTAAGTTCCACCGCCTTTCGAGTGTGAGAGCCTGATGTCCGCAGCCCCTACGACATTGTCCAACACCGCCCAGCCCAACACTGCTCTGTCCAACACCCAGGCGCGCGACATGGCCAGCCTGCTGCATCCCTTCACCAACCTCACTGTCCTGCGCCAGACCGGGCCCCTGGTGGTGGAGCGGGGCAAAGGCGTGTTCGTCTATGGCGCCGATGGCCGGGACTATCTGGAAGCGATGGGCGGGCTATGGTGCACGGCGCTGGGTTGGGGCGAGGAAGAACTGGTCGAAGCCGCGGCCGAGCAGATGCGCAAGCTGCCTTTCGCCCATATCTTCGGCGGCAAGAGCCATGAGCCGGGCATCGCGCTGGCCGAGAAGCTGAAGGAGATCGCGCCTTTTCCGGTGGGCAAGGTGTTTTTCGCCAATTCCGGCTCGGAAGCCAATGACAGCCAGATCAAGCTGATGTGGTATGCCGCCAATGCGCGCGGCCAGACGGCGCGGAAGAAGATTATCGCCCGCGACCGCGCCTATCATGGCGTGACCTTGGCCAGCGCCAGCCTGACGGGTCTCGAATCCTTCCACAAAAGCTTCGATCTGCCGTTCAACTTCACGGTGCGGGCGGAATGCGCGCATTATTACCGGGGCGGACGCGACGGCGAGAGCGAGGAGCAATATTCCGCGCGCCTGGCCGCCGATCTCGAAGCCACGATCCTGCACGAAGGCCCCGACACCATCGCCGCCATGTTCGTGGAGGCGGTGATGGGTGCTGGTGGCGCCATGCTGCCGCCGAAAGGCTATTTCGAGGCCATCACGCCGGTGCTGCGCAAATACGGCATCAAGCTGGTTGACGATGAAGTGATCTGCGGCTTCGGCCGCACCGGCAATGCCTTTGGCTGTCAGACCTACAATTTCCAGCCCGATTCCATGTCCATCGCCAAGGCGCTGTCATCGGCCTATCTGCCGATTTCCGCCGTGCTTCTGTCGCCGGAGCTGGTCGACATCATCGAGGAGGAAGCGGTGCGCATCGGCGGCCTGTGGCATGCCTTCACCTACAGCGCCCATCCGGTGTCCGCCGCGGTCGCGCTCAAGACGCTGGAGCTTTACGAGCGCCGCGACACCTTCGGCCATGTGCGCAAGGTGGCGCCGCGTTTTCTTGGGCGGCTGCACGGCTTGCGCGATCATCCCCTGGTGGGCGAGGCCGATGGCGTGGGCCTGATCGGATCGGTCGAGCTTTGTGCCGACAAGAAAAGCCGGCGCAATTTCGAGGCGTCGAAGGGCGTGGCCGCCAGATGCAATCAGTTCTGCCAGGAAGAAGGCCTGATCGTGCGTCCCCTACTGTCGGACCGCATCGCGCTCTGTCCGCCGCTGGTGATCCAGGAAAGCGAGATCGACGAGATGTTCGACCGCTTCAGCCGCGGCCTGGACAAGACATTGGACTGGGTGAAGGCGGAAGGTCTTTTCTGACCGCAGCAGGCGTCAGGAGGCGCGCAACATCTGACGCTCCAGCACCAGGCTGGGGCGGGTATAGATCAGCGTCTCGCCACTCCACACTTCCAGCTTCTTGGCGCTGGGCAGTTTCATGGCGTGCGCCAGAATCTTGGCGCGCCGATCATCGTCGCAATTGGCGGAGAATTTGTAGGTGAGGCCGCCGGCCTCATCGAGATAGCAGATTTCGTATGCAGGCATCATTGCCTCCGAACGGCTCAGACAAAGCTACCCCGCTTGTTCCCCCTTTTGCGCGACGGACCCGCGAATGTCGAATGACATTTGGGTTACAGACATCACGCTTTTCATGGTATTTTGCGGATGCACAGTTCACGGCTGCGCCGTCGGAATCGTGCGCGGAAATTTCGTCCTGGCCTCTTGGTCAGGAGCTTTTCCATATTATGTGCGTTACCGGGAAACCGCTTTCATACCCATTTTTTAAAGGAGTTGCCATGTCCGCCCCCTTCAAGCTTGCGCCATTGCCCTGGGATGAGGATGCCCTCGCCCCCACCGTCTCGGCCAATACGATCGCGTTCCACTATCACAAGCACCACCAGACCTATGTGGATACGCTTAACAAGCTGGTCGAAGGCACCAAATATGCCGAGCTGAAGCTGGAAGAGATTGTGCAGAAGACCAGCGGCGCCAGCGAGGCCAAGGACAAGACGATTTTCAACAATGCCGCCCAGGTATGGAATCACGATTTCTACTGGCGCAGCCTGACACCCTCCAAGACTGAGCCCAGCGGTAAGCTGGACAGCGCCATTACCGCTGCCTTTGGCAGCAAGGAGAACCTGATCGCCCAGCTGGCGGAAGCCGGCAAGACCCAGTTCGGCTCCGGCTGGGCCTGGCTGGTCAGCAAGGAGGGCAAGCTTTCGATCGAAAAGACGCCCAACGCCGAGACCCCCATGGCCAAGGGCGTCAACTGCCTGCTCACCGTGGATGTGTGGGAACATGCCTATTATCTCGACTATCAGAACGCGCGGCCGAAATATCTGGAAGCCGTGCTGGGCAAGATCCTGAACTGGGAATTCGCGGCCGAGAACCTGACCAAGGAAGACCGGGCGGTGCGCGCAGCCGCTGAATAGACATCCGATTGATGACGCCGGTGCCGGGCGGGGAACCCGGCACCGATGTTCGCAAGGCGCGACCGGCGCCCGCGAGATTATTTGCGCAAAAGCGTTCGCATGGCTGCGGGTTAAAGCCCGCGCGGCAGGCCACCGTTGCCGGGATTCTGGTCGGGGATGGGGCCGCTCGGCACGCTGCCGGGCATGGCGCCGCCGTTATAGGTGGCGGTGCGGCAGGCGTTCAGGCCCTTGTCCCAGCCGACATGATAGGCCTTGCTGCTCTTATACATCTGGTCGTCGCGCACGATGGTGTCATCATGGCGCTTGTTGGCGTCGGGCGACCAGGCACTGTTGCAGCCATCCTGATAGCCGGCCTTGTAGTCCGGTGAGCGGCGAAGCGCCCGCTCCTGCTTGCTGGGGAACAGGGCGCACGCCGCAAGCGGCGCAATGAGCGGCAAAAGAAGAATCCGGCGCATGACGATCCAATATTAACCCGGCCCTTTTACCGCGGTTTAAACGGAAATGCGCAGATTTTCGCCGGTTTTGGGTGGGTTTCATGGCGCGGTCTGAATATCGGCTTCGGACCAGGCGCGGATTTCTTCCGCGCCTGGTCTTCCGATGAAGCCATCCAGGGTGTGCTAAATCGCGTTCGTGCGCTGGCGCCGCGCCCGCTGATCCGCTTCGATCTGGGCCTTCACATCGGCCAGGCCGGCGGTCACGCTGGCGTCGGTATTGAGGTGAAAGAGTTTGAACAGGCCGAGGCCGCCGGCACATGCGGTGTCACAATCCTGGCCCGACCGCGAGAGACCGGCGGCAGCGGACTGGATCATGGCAGGGGAGAGTTGCGGTGTGCCGGCGCCCGGACGTCCCAGGCCGAGATCGGGCTCGTGCGGCGCCAACAGCGACACAAGACCGATCCAGAATACAGCCCGGAAAATCATGGCATGCCCATCTGTGCTTCCACGCGGGCACCATGGGGGCCGCCCCGTTGTTGGGCGCTTAGCAGTTTCTTTAAATTTGAAACTAGTTCTGTCTTCCGCCCGCCAATGCCAATGCAAGGCTGTCGCAATCGCTCGGCTTCGATTTAAAAACGCGCCGTGATTGATCTTCTTGTGATTAAAATTTTCGGCAAAAGCCAAGCTTTTCGAGGGCCGCCCTTCACATCAGGACGCCGTTTGACGCTGGGGCAGCATGATTGTGGCGCGAAAGCCTTCGCCCGGACGGCTCTCCAGATCCAGCCACCCGCCATGCAGTTCGGCAAAGGCCTTCACCAGGGTCAGGCCTAGGCCCGCGCCCTTGGAATGCTGGGCGGCTTCGCTGCGGCCGGCATGCTCGAACGGTTCCTGGATGCGCATCAGATCCTCGGGCGCAACGCCATGGCCGTTATCGGCCACCGTCAGCGCAATGCCGGCCTCGTTCGCCGCCGCCGACAGGATGATGCGGCTGCCGGTGGTAAAGGTGACGGCATTGTCCAAAAGACTGTGCACGATGCCCGTGAGCACGGCCTCATCGGCGTCCACCATCAGCCCGATGGGGCAGCCATCGGCATCGATCGACAGGCCGCGGGCGGTGGCGCGTGTCAGAAATGCCTCGCGCGCCTGCCATAGAATGCCGCCCGCATCCACCGGCGTGCGGCGCAGGTCGTAGCGGCCGGCCGAGATTTTGGTCAGGTCCATGATCTGGTTAATGATCTTGAGCAGATTGCTGCCGCCCTGGTGCACCAGCGCGGCATATTCGCGGATCTGCGCCGGGTTCATGGTGTCGGCCAGGGTCATCATCAGATCGGAGAAGCCCAGAATGGCGTTTAGCGGCGTCTTGAGCTCATGGCCCATGGTGCGCAGCAGAGTGGTCTTGGCGCTGGCGACACTGGCGCGCGCCGCATCCAGCCGCGTGGCCAGGTCCGCGAGATAGGACTGTTGGCGTTCGGCATGGGCGTTGGCGTCGGCCAGCGCATGTTGCTGCTCGGCCAGCGCCGCTTCTGCGCGGAATTTGTCGGTGATGTCGGTGAAAACCATGACGCGGCCGCCATCGGATGTGGCGCGGTCGCGCACCAGATAAGCCTCGCCGGAGTTGGTGCGCAGGGTCATCGCGCCGGTGGGATCGCGATGGCCTTTCAGCCGCCGTTCCAGCCATTGATCGGGGGTTTCCTCCAGCAGCAGGCGGCCGCTATAGGCCACCGCGGCGGCGATTTCGGGAAAGGTCTTGCCCATCACCATGGCCAGGCTCTTCACCCCGCAGAGATGGGCATAAAGCTCATTGGCCAGGATCAGCCGGTCGCTCGCATCGAAGAAGGCGAAGGCTTCCGCCGACAGAGTCACCGCTTCCTCAAGCCGGGTCAGCTGCGCGCGCGCCGCGGTGACGTCGGTCCATAGCAGAACCGTGCGTCCGTCCCTGGCGCGCCGCGCCTTGATCTCCACCACCCGGTGGCCGGCCAGCGCCACGTCGCGGGGCGCGAATTCCTCCGGCTTGAGCTGGGCCAGGCGGCGCACCATGAAACTCTTGATGCCGCCAGCCAGCGCTTCGGGCGCGATCTCGCCTCCCTCGATCTCCAGCCGGATCAGCTCCTGATAAGTCTTGCCGATCAGGGTTTCGCGCGGCGGAAAGGAGCGGAACAGGTAATTGAGATGCGCATTTGCATAGACCAGGCGCCCTTGCGAATCGAAAATGGTGATGGCCGCGCGCAGCGAATCAAGCGATCCCAGCAGCGCCGCGGCGTCCTCGAGATCCTCCACACGCGATTTGACTGCCTGATGGGCCACGGCTTTTCTCTGCTCTTATGCCTGATCGGATTGAGATAATGTCGTGTTTGCGTTGCCACTTGGTTAGGGACGCGCGCCGCCGTCGTGTACGGATTATTACCTAAGGCGCCCCTCGGCGCCGTCTTTGCCGGCAGCGGGTGAATTTCTGCGCCCCAATCCTTGTGGAGAATTGAACGGCTTGGGGCGGGCTTCAGATTTCGTTAAGCTTGACTGGCCAGACTGGCCCTGCATTGCGTGTTTCGGCGCGGATACTTCCTGATGGCGGTTAACGATTTCCTTTCGGCGGCGCCGGGTCATCCCCGGATGCAGCGGCGGATGTTCATGCTGGTCCAGGCGGCCAAGGCCCTGGTGGGCGGGATGCTTGGCCTGGGCTTTTTCGGCATGGTCGGCCGTCCCGATACGCTGGAACTTATCGCCATGGCCGGTCTTGTGATGCCCGGCGTACTGGCGCTTCTGGGGTTCACCCCTATCAGGCTTTCGGTTCTGGAGCAGATCGGTCTGGCCGGTTTTGCCTTCCTGATTGGTTATCTGGCGATCCTGACTGGGGGGATGACGTCACCGCTGATGGTCTGGTTCGCCCTGGTGCCGGCGGAAGCCGCTCTGGTGGGTGGGCGGTCCGCGGTGATGCGGGCGGGCTTTGCGGCGGCCGCCGCGGTTCTGGCCGTGGCGGCGGTCGAGGCCTTGGGCCTCCTGCCGCAATCGCGCATCACCATGCCGGTCTGGGAAATTTACGTCTGCTCGGTGCTGGCGGCGCTGGTCCAGGCGGTGTTGATTGCGGCCGCGGCCCAGGACCGCCAGCGCGCCGCCGACGCCGCCGCCGCCGAAGGCGCGGCCATGTACCGGTTCCTGGCGGACAATGCGATGGACCTGATCACCCGCCATTCCCCCGATGGCTGCATCCGTTTCGCCAGTCCCGCCTCGCTGGCGCTGATCGGGCGCTTGCCGGACGAGATCAATGGCTTGGCGCTGGCGTCGCTCGCCCATTCCGATGAGGTGGATGCGGTGCAGGCCGCGCTGATGGAAGCCAGCTATTACGGCCGCGCTGGCACCGCCGAGGCCCGGCTCCGGCACAAGGATGGCCATTATGTATGGGCGGAAATCCGCTGCCGGCCGGCCCAGGTCGGCCAGGGCGAGCCCGCCGACATTGTCGCGGTGACCCGCGATATCTCCCGGGCCAAGGCCCAGGAACATGCCCTGGTGGAGGCGCGTGACGAGGCGCTGGCCGCCAGCCGCGCCAAGAGCCGCTTCCTGGCCAATATGAGCCATGAACTGCGCACGCCGCTCAACGCCGTCATCGGCTTTTCCGAAATCACCATGCGCGAGATGTTCGGACCGATCGGCCCGCGCTATCAGGACTATGCCCGGCTGATCCATGAATCGGGCACGCATCTGCTCGAGCTGATCAACAGCGTGCTGGACATGTCCAAGATCGAAGCGGGCAAGTTCGAGCTGCGCGAGGAACTGTTCGAGCTGGAGGATGTGGCGCAGAGCGCGGTGCGCTTCCTGAAGATCCCGGCTGAGCGGGCCGGCGTGATGCTGCATCTCGAGGTCGCACCGGAAGCCCGGCTGGTATTCGCCGACCGCCGCGCCATCAAGCAGATCCTGGTCAATCTTCTATCCAATGGCGTCAAATACACCCCGCCCGGCGGTGAAGTGCATGTCCGTGCGCGCGCCCGGCATGGCATCGAGATTGAAGTGCGTGACACCGGCACCGGCATTTCCAAGGCCGACCTGGAGCGGCTGGGCAAACCCTTCGAGCAGGTGGAGAGTTCGGAAGTCCGCGCCAAGGAAGGCACCGGCCTCGGTCTGGCGCTGGTCAAGTCGCTGGCCCAGATGCATGGCGGCGAAGCGGTGCTGGAATCGGCGCTGGGCGAAGGAACAATGGTGACGGTGCGGCTGCCCTTTGCGGCCGTTGATTCCAAGGGCGAGCGGCTTTCAACTGCCAAGGTCCTGCCCTTCCGCGCGGCGTGACAGGCTTTCGTCCGCATTCTATGTTGCGCAATGGCTGATGCGCTCGTTCCCTATGCACCTCTGCACGTGCTGAAAGAGGTGGCCGAGAATCTCTGGCTTGTTGATGGACCCGAGATAGGTTTCAGTATTTTCGGCCTGAAATTTCCATTTCCCACGCGCATGACGCTGGTTCGACTGAGCGATGGCAGCCTATTCGTGCATTCTCCCATCGCGCCGGACAAGGCGATGATGGAGGCGATCAATCGCCTTGGCCCGGTACGCCATCTCATCGCTTCCAATAGCTTGCATTATTGGTGGGTGGCCGATTGGAAAGACCACTATCCCAGTGCAGTGGTGTATGCGGTGCCGGGTTTGGCCAGGAGGGCGAAGCGCAGGGTTCCGGTTGATGTGGAGCTTGGCAATCAGCCCGACACCGCCTGGGCGGGCGAAATGGATCAAGTGCTTTTCTCCGGCGATGGGTTCCACGAAGCCGATTTCTTTCATCGCGCCTCGCGCACCGCCATCCTCACAGACCTGATCGAGAATTTTGAACCGGCCCGCGTGAAGCGGCCATTGCTGCGATGGCTTGTCCGCTGGGGTCATGCAGCCGATCCACATGGCAGCGCGCCCTACGACATGCGGTTGGCATTCTTGCGCCATCGGGAAGCGTTGCGGAAGGGCGTGCGGCGGATGCTGGCCTGGGATGCCTCCCGCGTGATTCTCGCGCATGGCCGCTGGTATGAAAGTGACGGTGCCGCCGAATTGGCCCGCGCTTTTGCCTGGGCCGGGGCTTGATGACGGCCCCCCGCCTGAAGGCCGGCATCTTCGTGCGCGCCCTGATCCGGCGGGTGCAGGTGGCCGGCGCGTCCGCCTTCGTGATCCGCAGCGGCGCGGAAGAAGCCGGCAGCATCATCCTGAAAGTGGCCAGGCTGGACGGTTCCGTGCTGGTGCTCAATCAGGCACGCAACGGCAAGGGCGAACTGATCTGGGCCCAGGCCCTTGGGGGCTGGTCGGAAGAGGCCCGCGCGACGGCATGGTGTGACAAACAGGTGAAATTCGACCCCGATGTCTGGATCGTGGAGATCGAGGACCGCGAGGGCCGCGCTTTCGTGGACGAAGCGATCGTGTAAGCTGCCTGCATCCGACAGCGGTTCCAGCGGCCAAATACGCATATGACCCAGCAACAAGCTCTCCAGCTCTTCCTGCCCATCGTGATCCTGGTTCCGGTGCTGTACTTCCGCATGCGCCGGATGACGCGGGCGCAGCCGCTGAGGCTGGACCGGCTGTGGATTCGGCCGGCCATTTTCGTGGCGATTACCGCGCTGGTGCTGCTGGCGCCGCCGCCACATAACCATCCCGAACGGGTGCTGGCGGCGCTGGATTTTGCCTGGCTGGCGCTGGCCGGCGCGTTGGGCGCCATGGCGGGCTGGCAGATGGGCCGCACCATGGCGATTGATGTTCATCCCGAAAATGGCACGTTGATCACACAGGGTGGCCAGGCGGCCATGCTGGTGCTGGTGATCCTGATCCTGTTCCGGATGGGCCTGCGCGCCGGCCTGTCGGTGGAGGCCAAGGCCTGGCACATCAACATGCTGCTGGTGTCGGATGCCTCCATCGTCTTCATCGCGGCGCTATATGTCGCCCGCAGCGTGGAAATGTACCTCAGGGCCCGGCGGGTCATGGCCTTGAAGGCCGTGGTCTAAGTTCCGGTTGCCGCGGGGGACGGGGTTTGATACCCCCGCAGCCCATGACCAGGTCCCCCGCCAGCGAAGCCGTGCAATTATCGAATACACCCGCCGCGCAGGCGCGGCGGCGGCACACCTTCGCGATCATCTCCCATCCCGACGCCGGCAAGACCACCCTGACCGAGCATCTGCTGCTCCTGGGCGGGGCGATCCATGCCGCCGGCCGGGTCAAGGCGCGGGGCGAGGCGCGCCGCGCCAAATCCGACTGGATGAAGATCGAGCAGGAGCGCGGTATTTCCGTCACCTCGGCGGTGATGACCTTTGAATATCAGGACGCGGTGTTCAACCTGCTGGACACGCCCGGCCATGAGGACTTTTCCGAAGACACCTATCGCACCCTGACGGCGGCGGATTCCGCGGTGATGGTGATCGATGCCGCCAAGGGTATCGAGGCCCAGACCCGCAAGCTGTTCGAGGTCTGCCGCCTGCGCGACATCCCGATCATGACCTTCATCAACAAGATGGACCGGGAAGCGCGCGATCCCTTCGCGTTGCTGGACGAGATTTCCGACCAGCTGCAGATCGAGACCGCGCCGATGATGTGGCCCTGCGGCATGGGCCTGAATTTCCGCGGCATTCAGGACCTGTCGAACGGCAGCTTCATCGCCTTCAACGGTGCGGTGCCCAGCGATGAGGAAGCAGCCAAGCTGGAAGAGGATGTGCTGCTGGCGCGCGACGGCCTGCCCAAATTCGACCTCGCCACCTATCGCGAGGGGCACCTGTCGCCGGTCTATTTCGGCTCGGCGCTGAAGAATTTCGGGGTGGCGGAGCTTTTGAATTCCCTGGCGAAGAATGCGCCCAGCCCGCGCGCCCAGGCCGCGGTCGGCCGCGCCGCCCAGCCGGGCGACAAGGAAGTCACCGGCTTTGTCTTCAAGGTGCAGGCCAATATGGACCCCAACCACCGCGACCGGGTGGCGTTCCTCCGGCTGGCGTCGGGCGAATTCAAGCGCAACATGAAGCTGAAACAGTCGGGCACCGGCAAGACCATCGGAGTGCACAATCCGATCCTGTTCTTTGCGTCGGAACGCGAGACGGTGGACGAGGCCTGGCCCGGCGACATCATCGGCATTCCCAACCACGGTGTTCTGCGCGTGGGCGATACGCTGTCGGAATCCGGCAGCGTGGTCTTTACCGGCATTCCCAATTTCGCGCCGGAAATCCTGCGCCGGGTGCGTCTGTCCGATCCCATGAAACAGAAGCATCTGGCGCGGGCGCTGGAAAGCCTGGCGGAAGAAGGCGTGACCCAGGTGTTCAAGCCCGCCATCGGCAGCCAATGGATCGTGGGCGTGGTAGGCGCGCTGCAGCTGGATGTGCTCAAGTCGCGGCTGGTGGCCGAGTATGACCTGGATGCCGATCTGGAAACCTCGCCCTATGACAGCGCCCGCTGGCTGCAAGGGACGGATGCCGAGATCGAGAAATTTTCCGCCGCCAATCGCGGCGGCATGGCCACCGACCGCGACGGCGCGCCGGTGTTCCTGGCCAAAAGCGCCTGGGAAATCGGCTATGTCGCGGAGCGCTTTCCGAATGTGAAGCTGCTCAAGACGCGGGAGCGGCACGAAGTCCATGCGGAGAATTGATCGATAGAATTGTCATGCCCGTTGCGGGAATGACAATCAGGCGGCCGCCTGGCCTTCCCGCCAGCCGCGCAGCATACGGGTGGCTTCGCCGACCGGCACCTTGTCGAAGGCATCCAGCACGGCATAGGCATGGGCGCGGTCGCGGCCCGGCCGCGCCATCAGCGCCAGCGCGGAAAAGGCGGCGCGATCCAGGCTGGCGCCCTTGCAAGCCATCGCCAGCGTGGCGCCAGTTTCATCGTCCAGGATTTGTGTGGCCACGCCGGTGTCCACACCCAGCAGCTCGGCCAGCAGCGCGGTGACGTTGCCGCCCTGGCGCGCCATCTCGATCAGGCTCTGGGTGCTGGATTCACGCGGCAGCACGCGGGCCGCGAGCGTCGGATTGGAATAAAGCTGTACGCGCAGCCGCGCGCGCGTCGCGGCGTCCACGTCATGGGCCGCCTTGGCCAGCAACGCCTCGCAGGCGCCGCGCATGCTTTCGGGATAGTCCAGCGGCCAGTTGGTGAGAAGTTCCGCCACTTCCTCGGCCAGCGCGGCGCGCAGGGCGGGCCCCTGATCGGCCAGCTGCAGCAGATGCGAGAGTTTTTGCGAGGCGGCCATGCGCGTATTCCCTGACGCGCGGACAGGATGACGCAAACCGCTTAATGTTTCGTTCGCGATAAAATGCGGCGCAAATCGGGCGCGGACCTTAACGTTTCGTAAATCTTGCGGGCGGAGGTGTTTAACCCGAATTCATTCTTCTTTTCTTGAACCGCGGCGCGCGGCTTTTAAATTTTTGCTGTCTTCCAACAGCTTCAGGAGAGACAGACATGCGTATCTCGACTTCCCTCATCATCGCCGGCGCCACTGTGATCGGTCTTGCCGGCCTCGCGCCGACCATCGCGCGCGAGCTCGACCGCCATACCGTGACCGTGCAGCTGCCGGGCGGCGGGGTGGAAACCATCGAGTATTCCGGCAAGGTCGCGCCCAAGGTCAGCTTCCGGGCCAACCCGGTCTTCGGGCCGGTCGATGCTTCCCCCATCGCCTTCGCGCCGATTGGCTTTCCCTCCTTCGCCGCGCTGGACCAGATCTCCGCCCAGATGGACCGGCAGATGAATCTGATGATGCATCAGGCCCAGATGCTGGCCGCCATGCCCCAGGACCAGCTTTTCCGCGCCACCCTGAATGGCGTGCCGCAAGGCGCGACCTTCTCGATGGTGTCTGAAAGCTCCAGCAACGGCGTCTGCACCCATGTGACCCGGATCACGCAGGGCGCCGGCGATGCCAAGCCGCAGGTCGTGTCGCAGACCTCCGGCGATTGCGGCCAGGGCGCGCACAGCATTGCGCCAACAGCCGATCCGGACATGAAGCAGATCAACTATCCTGTGCCTGCGCTCCATACGGTGCGCAACACGCTTTAAAAAATAGTGTTGGCGGGCGGTGGACCGCTGCCGCCCGTCGATCAGCCGATGACGGCCCAACTGTCCGGATAATAGCCGTTGAACGGCGAACGCGACGATACGGTGTAGGCGCCCATCGCGTCGAACAGGATATAATCGCCATTGGCGATACTATCGGGCAAAAGCAGCGGCCTGGGCAGCTTGTCGGCGGAATCGCAGGTCGGACCAAAGGCGCGGAAGGGCCGCGTTTCGCCGCTCAGCGCCTTGGCCTTTCCCTTGCCGTCCAGGGTGAGAGCGCTGGGCGGATAATCCTCGTCGAAGCTGGCAAAGCGCTGTTCGTCGAAGCTGCCATAGATGCCGTCATTTAGGTAAAGCCGGTCGCCGCGGCGCAGCACCACCTGGGTGACCAGCGAAAGGCCTGGCGCGCACAAGGCCCGGCCCGGCTCGCACATGACTTTCAGATCCGGACGGCCCAGCGAATTCAGCGCCTCCTTGATCATGTCGAAATACCAGTGATAGGGCGGCGGCTCCTGCCCCGAATAGGCGGCGGGGAAGCCGCCGCCGATATCCAGCGCCGCGATCTCGACACCCGCCATGGTGATGGTGCGCTGGGCGATCTCGATCGCCTGGGCATAGGAGAAGGGCGACAGGCATTGCGAGCCGACATGGAAGGTCAGGCAGGGCTGCGCGCCCGCGGCCTTCACCCGCTTCAGCAGCTTGGCGGCTTCTTCCGGCCGGCAGCCATATTTGCTCGACATTTCCAGCAGCGCGCCGCCCAGTTGCGCCACCAGGCGCACGAACACGCGCAGCTTTTCGGGCTTGCCGGTTTCGGTCAGAAGCTTGTCCAGCTCGGCTCCGCTGTCGATGACGAAATCGGTGACGCCGTGCTTCTCAAACGCGGCCTTGGCCTGGCCGGCCAGCCGCACCGGCGCCATGAAATGACAGATGGCGTCGGGGAACAGCCCCTTCACGATCTCGATCTCGCCCAGGCTGGCGGTGTCGAAATGGCGGATGCCGGCGTTCCACAGATTGGTGATTGCGATGGGATGCGGATTGGATTTCACCGCATAGAGCACATCGCCGGGAAAGCCATCGAGGAACTGGCGCGCGGCGGCGGCGAATTTGTCGGGATGGATCAAATACAACGGTTCCGACGGCTTCAGGCTTTCGATGGCCTTCAGCGGGTTGGCGAAACGCGGCAGGGCTTCCAGGCGGCCCAGATCAAAGCGGGAAGGTGCGTTCATGGATCTGCCTTTTGCGGCTTTGGGATGGCGGGCGCAAGAAAAAAGGACGCCTCATGAGAGGCGTCCTTGATGACAGTTCCGTGGCGATAGGCGGTTACTGTGCCGGCGGCGGTGGCGGCGCATCGCCCATCGCGCCCGGGCCATCCATCGGACCCGGGCCATGCCCCATCGGACCGCCCATGCCCGGACGGTGCGGGCCGCCCATCATATCCCTCATCATGTGCATGCGCTCGGCCATGCGATACATGGCGGCATGGCCGAATTCCTGCTGCTGCTGCTGGGAAAGGGAGGCATAGAAGGCGGTCAGCGACGGCTTTTCCGCATCGATATCAGCCAGACGCCGCTTCAGCATCGTCTCCTCCCTGTTCAGGCGGTCCACCAGGCTGGGGCGCTCGCCAGGTTTGTGCGCCGTCGCTTCGCGGCCGGTGCAATCGCTTTCATGCCGCCTGGCGATATCCAGATTCGCCTGTTTCCAATGATCGAACAGCGGCTGCTGACTGGCGGTGAGCGAGAGCTTGGCTTCCAGGAAGGCCATCTCGCCCACCTTGTGCGCATACATGTCCTTGCAGAACTGGGCGCGGTGGGCACTGTCGTCGTGCATCATGGCGGGCGCGCCGCCTTCCGCCACCGGTGCGACGGTGTCATCGCCCGCCAGCAGGTCCTGTCCGACCAGCGTCATCACGGGCTTGCGGGCGCTCTGTTCGGCGCGGGCGTTGGTGGCGATCAGCGCCGCCGTCGCCGCGCCACATAGCGCGAGCGAGGCGAACATGGGAAGAAGAGCCTTGCGCATGGGGAAAATCCCTTTTCAAATCGGGGTAAAAATCGAGCAGAGCCTAGCGGGCGCCGCAATTCCATGCCGCTGAATAAGGCGTAATCTATATGAACCGGCGATGAACGGCCCGATCCGCCGCCCGCCTTAACGGCTGGCGCGCAGCTCGCGGATGGTCTTTTTGCCGTCCGTTGAAGGCTGATAAACGTTGGTCATTTCCGAGAGCGCCCGGTTGAACATCTCGATAGTGAAGTGATCGGGCACTTCCCAGGCGTCAAAGCCGACCCGGTGCTGATAATTCACCTGGTCATAAAGGAAATCGCCCACCGCGCGGATCTCGCCGGTGAAACCCAGGCGGGTGCGCAGCATCCGCGCCCAGGAAAAGGCGCGGCCGTCGCGGAATTTGGGAAATTCCAGCGCGATCAGGGAAAAGTGATTCACATCCGCGCCCAGGCTTTCCGGATTCTCGCTGGCCTGCAGCCGGATTCCGATAGGCGTGTTGCGTGCCAGAAGCGCATCGCGCTCCTTCTGGAAACGGGCCAGCGACACGATCACCGCGCCGTCGGGCAGGGCGGCATCATCGGCCACGCGCGCATAAGCATCCTCGGCGTAGGCGCCGGCCTTGATCAGTCTGGTCACGCCGCGACTTTCTCGTAAGCCGCGTCCTTGAAGGGCGCCATGCCCAGGCGGCGATAGGTGTCGAGGAAGCGCTCGCCGTCCTTGCGCTCCTTCAGATAGACATTGATCACGCGTTCCATCGCGTCGGCGATCTCATGCTCGCCGAAACCGGGACCCATGATCTCGCCGATGGAGGCGTCTTCCGCCCCCGAGCCGCCCAGAACCAGCTGGTAGAATTCCACGCCCTTCTTGTCCACGCCCAGGATGCCGATATGGCCGGCATGATGATGGCCGCAGGCGTTGATGCAGCCGGAAATCTTGATCTTGAGTTCGCCGATCTCATGCTGGCGATCCAAATCCGCGAATTTCCTGGCGATCTTCTGCGCGATCGGAATGGAGCGCGCGTTGGCCAGGTCGCAATAGTCCAGGCCCGGGCAGGCGATGATGTCGGTGATCAGGCCCGAATTGGGCGAGGCGAAGTCCAGTTCCTTCAGCTTGGCGTAGATCGCCGGCAGGTCCTTCTTGCGGACATGCGGCAATACCAGATTCTGGTCATGGGTGACGCGCACTTCGCCCAGGCTGTACTGGTCCATCAGATCGGCGATGGCTTCCATCTGCTCCGCGCTGCAATCGCCCGGCACCTGGCCCGGCGTCTTCAGGGTGATGGTGGCGATGGCATAGCCCGGCGCCTTGTGCTTGTGGATATTGGTCTTCACCCAGTTGGCGAAGTCGGGACCGGCATCGGGCATCGCGTCGGACAGGCCGGTTTCAAAGGCGGGCGGCGCGAAATAGGCGGCGATGCGGTCCAGCTCTTCCCGAGGCAGCTGCAACGTGCCCATGCGCTTGAGTTCCTCGAACTCCCGCGCCACGCGCCTGCGCATTTCCTCAGGGCCGATGGTGTTGATCAGGATCTTGATGCGCTGCTTGTGGATGTTGTCGCGGCGGCTGTCCTGATTGTAGACGCGCAGCACCGCTTCCAGATAGGCGAGGATATCCTCGCGCTCCACGAACTCGCTCATGACATGGGCGATGTAAGGCGTGCGGCCCATGCCGCCGCCGGCAATCACCTTGTAACCGACACGGCCCTCGGCATTCTTCACCGCCTGCACGGCCATGTCATGCCACTGCATGGCGGCGCGGTCCTTCTCGGTGGCGCCCACCGCGATCTTGAACTTGCGCGCCAGGAACACGAATTCCGGATGCAGCGACGACCATTGGCGGATGATTTCGGCCAGGGGGCGGGGGTCCTCGATCTCTTCGTCGGTGGCGCCGGCGAACTGGTCGGCGGTGACGTTGCGCACGCAATTGCCGGAGGTCTGGATGCAGTGCATCTCCACACTGGCCAGTTCGCGCAGGATCTGGGGCACGTCCACCAGCCGAATCCAGTGGAACTGGAGATTGGTGCGGGTGGTGAAATGGCCGAAGCCCTTGTCATAGGTGCGCGCGATATGGGCCAGCTTGCGCATCTGTTTGGATGACAGGGTTCCGTAAGGCACGGCAATGCGCAGCATATAGGCGTGCAGCTGCAGATAAAGGCCGTTCATCAGGCGCAGCGGCTTGAACTGGTCTTCAGTCAACTCGCCCGTCAGACGCCGCGCCACCTGGCCGGCGAACTGTTCCACGCGCTGGTTGACGAATTGCGCATCGAATTCGTCATAGCGGTACATGTTGGGAGCGACAGGTTTGACAAGTGTATTAAGCATGGAATTGGCCCGCCTGCTTGCCGGTATTGGGGTGCACCGTGGGGCCCGCGGCGCGAATGATCTCGCGCTCCTTCACCGGCCGGATCTTGCCGCCTTCTTCGCGCACCTCGAACAGATAGGGAGCAACGAACTCATTGCGGACCAGTTCCGCATTGGCGGCGGCAAGCGCGGCATCGGCGCTGGATTGGTCGGAATAGACGTCGCCGTCGGCCAGCATCAGAACCCAGCCGTTGCCCTTCCGGTACAGGACATCACCGTCGCGCAGACGGTTCGCGGTCAGCATCTGAAGGCCGTGATTTTGGTGTGCCATGGGCAGCGGAAAAACCACGGTCAGGCGACGAAATCAAGACTTCAACACGTCGCGGCTGTAGTTTTTTGAAAATAACAAAAGAAATTTGTATTATTGTTGGCCCGGAAGCAGGCATAGTCCCAGGAAAACAGGGGATTCATGAGCGCAGCGCCCAAACCACTGACCCTGATGCAACTGGGCGCCGTGGTAGCCGGCAACGCCCTGGAATTCTACGATTTCCTGACGTTCAGCTTCTTTGCCATCCAGATCGGCTCGGTCTTTTTCCCAGGCAAGGATACGACCAGCAGCCTTCTGTTCACCTTGGCCACCTTCGGGGTGGGCTTTGCCACGCGTCCCTTGGGCGGGGTGATCATTGGCACCCTGGGCGATACCTGGGGGCGCAAGCCAGCCATGCTGTTTTCCTTCGGCCTTATGGGCATTTCGGTGGTGGGGCTGGCGCTGACGCCGTCCTATGCCGCCATCGGTTGGTATGCGCCCCTGTTCGCGGTTCTGTTCCGGCTGTTGCAGGGTTTTGCGCTGGGCGGGGAAGTGGGACCCACAACCGCTTTTCTGCTGGAAAGCGCGCCGGTGGGCCGGCGCGGTCTTTATGTCTCGCTGCAGAACGCCACCCAGTATTTCGCAACCCTGTGCGCCGGCCTGGTTGGCTTTGTGCTCGCCAGTCTTTTGCCCTCCGCCGCATTGAATCAATGGGGCTGGCGCATCGCCATGCTGTTGGGAGCGGGGGTGGTGCCGTTTGCACTCAGGATTCGCGCCCGCCTGCCCGAAACCCTGCATGAAACCCGCGCCCGGCCGGGCCGGTATCGCGGGCCGATGGGCGGGCTGTTGTGGCTGGCGCTGCTGGGTCTGCTGATGTGCGCCAGTGCCACGGTGGGCACCTATACGATGAATTATATGACCACCTTCGCCGCTCATACCCTGGGCTACTCCACGGCCGCGGCTTTTGCCGCCACCATTGTCGCCGGCAGCGCGGCCATGATCGGCGCTCTGCTGGGCGGGGTGCTGGGCGACCGTTTCGGACGCAGGCCGGTGATGATCGGCGGCAGCCTCTTTCTTGTGGTTTCCGTGATCCCCTGTTTTGCGATGATGGTCCGCTTTCACACTATAACGGCACTGCTGGGAGGAACCGCGGCCATGGCGCTTGGCGTGGGATTGGTGGCGGCTGGCGTGGTCATCAGCATCACCGAAAGCATGCCGGTGTCGCTGCGCGCCGGCGGGCTTGGCATCGTCTATGCGCTGTCGATTTCCGGCTTCGGCGGCACGGCCCAGTTCGTGGTCACCTGGCTGATCGATGTGACGGGATCGCCGCTGGCGCCGGCCTGGTACATGACGGCGGCCGTGATCCTGGGACTTCTGGGCGTCATGGCGATGCTGGAAAGCGCGCCGGCTAGATATCGGCCGCGCTCTCGTGCCAGCGCCTGAGCAGCCACCATTCCAGCAAGGACAGGGCGGCGAAGATCGCCACCCCCAACAGCGCCAGCAGCGCCAGGGCCGCGAAGGTGGTGGCGATCTCCAGCCGGTTGCTGGATTCGGTGATACGCCAGGCCAGACCGGTCGCGGTGCCGGAGCCGGCGGCGAATTCCGCCGTGACCTCGCCGATCAGGGCGATGACGCCGCCGGTTTTCATGCCGCTGAGCAGATGCGGCAGCGCCGATGGCAGCTGCACTTTCCACAGCATCTGCCAGCGTGAGGCGCCATAAAGCCGCGCCAGATCCATCAGATTGAAATCGACCGACTTCAATCCCAGCATGGTGCTGGTCAGGACAGGGAAGAAGGCGATCAGTCCGGCCAGCAGCGCCAGCGCCAGATTGATGCGCTCAAACCCGATCCAGATCAGGATCAGGGGCGCGATCGCCACCACCGGCGTCACCTGCAGGATCACGGCATAGGGATAGAGCGAGCGCTCGATCAGCCGGCTCTGACTGAACAGGATGGCCAGGCCGATCGCCGCCGCCACGGCGCCGATAAAGCCTGCGATGGTGATCAGGAAGGTCGCGGTCAGCGCCCTCATCAGCGAAGCGAAATTGTCCCGGAAGGCCGTGACGATGGCGGATGGCGCGGGCAGGACATAGACGGGCACCTGCCAATGGGCCACCGACCATTGCCAGGCGCCGATGACCAGGATCGCGACGGCGAGCGGCAAGATAATGTCCAGGACGCGCTTCATGAAACCGCCTCGCGGTTCAGGGCGGCATTGATCTTGCGCTGGGCTTCGATGGTGGCGGGCGACAGCCGGTCGTCGCGCCCCGAAGGCAAGGCGATGTCGGCGGCGATATGGCCCGGACGCGGTGTCATCACCAGCACGCGCTCAGACAAATAGCTGCTTTCACTGACGCTGTGCGTGACGAACAGGAGCGTCAGCCCATCTTCCCGCCACAGCCGCAAGAGATCGTCCCCCAGCGCATTGCGGGTGATCTCATCCAGCGCCGCGAACGGCTCGTCCAGCAACAACAGCCTGGGCCGAGCCGCCCCAATGAAAGAACAAAGCGCCCGGGCGATGGAGACGCGCATCTTCATGCCACCGGAAAGCTCGCGGGGATAGGCATGCGCGAAGCCTTTCAGGCCAACACGCGCCAGGGCTTCCCTGGCGCGGGCCTGGCCTTCGCCGCGCGGCACGTGCTTCAGGTCCAGCGGCAGGCGCACATTGGTCAGGGCATCGGCCCAGGGCATCAGGGTCGGTTCCTGGAAGACGAAGCCGATCTCCGGCTTGCCATCCGGATAGGCGATGCGGCCTGCGTCCGGCATCAACAGCCCGGCCACGATCCTGAGCGCCGTGGACTTGCCGCAGCCGCTGGGGCCCAGCAGCGAAACGAACTCCTTTTCGTCCACGCTGAAGGACAGATCGCGCAGCGCCTCGGTACCGCTGGCAAACCGCTTGGCGACACCGGTGAGGCTGATCATTGAAACTTCTGCAGGGTGCTGCGCGCGAAGGTCAGATCGAAGGCCTTTCGATAATCCAGCCCCTTGGGATAAAGCCCTTCCGACGACATGGTGTCGTAGAACAGCTTCCATTGCACGTCGGTCATGCTGCCCAGGCCGAAGGCGCGGCCGTCGCCGCTGATCACCATTTCATAGCGCTTCATCTTGTCCAGCGCCTGCGCCAGGATGGCGTCGGTCATGTCGGGATTGTCGCGCTTGATCAGCACATTGCCCTTGGCCGGATCATTCAGATAATTCAGCCAGCCGTCGCGGGTGGCATTGACGAACAGCTGTACCGCCTGGCGGTTGGTGTCGATCCATTTCTGTGGCACCAGCACCATATTGGCATAGCCGGGATAGCCGTAATCGGCGAGCAGGAAGACCTTGGGCGTGAAATGCGCCTGCTGCTGGATGGTGAAAGGCTCGCTGGTGAGATAGCCTTCCTGAATGGCATTGGGATCGACGATGAACGGCGCTAGATTATAGGTGTAGCGGCGGATCTGGCTGTCGGTGAAGCCGAACCTGGCCCGCAGCCAGGGCCAGAAGGCGGTCAGGGTGGCGGCCGAGATCAGCACCGGCTTGCCGCGCATGTCGGCCAGCGAATTGATGTCGCGGCGCGGATGGGTGATCAGCACCTGCGGATCTTTCTGGAAGATCGCCATCACCGCCCGGATCGGAATGTTCTGCCTGACCAGATTAAGCGCAATGAAGCTGTTTGAGCCGATGCCGAAATCCGCCGCGCCGCCGGCCAGCAGCTGGGGCACATTCACATCGGGGCCGCCCTGGATGATCTTCACGTCCAGGCCACGCTTGGCATAAAGCCCCTCGGCGACCGCCTGATAGAAGCCGCCATGTTCGGCCTGGGCCTTCCAGTCAGTGACAAAGCGGATGCTGGTCGCGGCCCGCGCGGGCGAGGCGAGCGCGGCGGAGGCGGCGGAAACAAGGAAAGCGCGGCGACGGATCATCTGCGCCTTATAGCAGGATTTTTTAGAGGTAAGCCGATGGCCTTAATGGCCGGATGGGCCGCGCGGCGGAGACGGCGGCGCGTCGTCGTCATCGTCATCATTGCCGAACAGCCAGCCCAGCAGACCGCCGCGATGATGATGTTCGGGCTGTTGCTGCTGCTGTTCCGCCGGCAGATCAGGGGTCTGGCTCAGCCGTTCGTCATCACTGCCGTCCCAGGTCGCGCCCGAGGCGATCAGTTCCTGATCCTCCGGCGGCGGCTGCACCGACTTGTCCAGCGGCTTGTAAGGCTTGCCCTGCTCGGCGGCCAGCATGGTGTCGCGCCAGATATAGGCGGGCAGGGTGCCGCCGGTGATGCCGCGCGTGGGCGAGGAATCGTCATTGCCCACCCAGGCGGCGGCGACATAGTCGGTGGTGAAACCCACGAACCAGGCGTCATGGCTGTCCTGGGTGGTGCCGGTCTTGCCGGCGGCCTCGCGGCCATGCAGCGAGGCATAACCGCCGGTGCCGTGCGTCACCACGCCATAGAGCATCGCGGTCAGGTCGCGGTCGACGCTGGAGGCGATCACCCGTTCCGGCGGCGGCGCCTTGCGCACATAGACCGGTTTGCCGCCGATATCGACTTCGGTGACCATATAGGGATAGACGCGATAGCCGCCATTGGCGAAAGCGGCATAGGCCGAGGTCAGCTCGATCGGCGTGACCTCGCTGGTGCCCAGCGCCAGCGAGGCATTGGGCTCGAGCGGCGAGGTAATGCCCACGCGCTTGGCGGCGGCCACGACCTTACGCATGCCCACTTCCTGCGCCAGGTTCACGGTGATGGTGTTGACGCTATGGGCCAGCGCATCGGCAAGCGTCAGTGTGCCATAGCTCTCGCCGCCGAAATTGGTCGGCTTGTAGCCGCCAATGTCCACGGCAGTGTCCTCACGGGTTTCCCAGGGGCTGAGGCCGGCTTCCAGCGCCGTCAGATAGACGAAAGGCTTGAAGGCCGAGCCCGGCTGGCGATGGGCTTGCAGCACGCGGTTGAATACCGAATCCTGATAGTCCACGCCGCCGATCATGGCGCTGATCGCGCCATCCAGCTTCATCACCACCACCGCGGCTTCGCTGACCCGGTCCTTCCTGCCATATTTGTTGATGGTGCGCAGCGCCGCCAGCCGCGCGGCTTCCTGCACCTTGGGCTCAAGGGTGGTGTGCACCACCATGTCGGCGCTGGGCGGATGGCCGTTCACAGTGGCGCGCTTGATGGCTTCGTCCGCGGCGGCGTCCAGATAATAGTTCCGCGCATCGGTCGCGGCGCGGTCGATGATCACGGCGGGATGGGCACGCGCTTCATCGGCCTCGCCTTGCGTGATGGCGCCGTCATCGACCATGGAATCCAGCACCAGGCTGGCGCGCTGCTGGGCGCGCAGAAGGTCGCGGCGGGGTGAGAAGACCGACGGCGCCCGGGTCAACGTCGCCAACATTGCGGCCTGGGCCAGGGTCAGGTTGCGCGCGCTGGTGCCGAAATAGACATGCGCGGCGCCGTCCACGCCATAGGCGCCGCTGCCCAGATAGATACGGTTGAGATAGAGCTGCAGGATCTGCTGCTTGCTCAGTGATTTCTCCAGGCCCGCCGCATCGACCAGTTCGGTCAGCTTGCGCGACATGGTGCGCTGCTGGTTGGTATAGACGATCTTGGCGGTCTGCTGGCTGATGGTGGAACCGCCCGCCACGAATTTGCGTGCCCTCAGATCCAGCAGGAAGGCGCGCGCCAGGCCCAGCGGATCGATGCCGTTATGGGAATAGAAGCGCCGGTCCTCCATGGCGATGAAAGCGGCCGGCAGATATTTGGGCATCTGGTCCAGGCTCAACCGTTCCCCGACGATGGCGCCGCGATGGCCGACCTCATTGCCATTCACATCCAGAAAGGTGAAGGCCAGCGGCCGGTTGACGGCATAAAGGTCGATATTGGGATCGAGCCTGGGGGCGAACAGGCCCAGCACCAAGGGGGTCAGATAGAGCAGCGCCAGGGGCACCGCGATCACCGCCATGGCGATGGCGAAGGCCGGCGCATAGCCTCGCGCGGTTTCGACCAGCTTTTGCCAGTCGCCGCCGTCTTCGGGATTTTGCGGGGTGGGCATGGGCGCTGATTGCTGACCGAAATTTGCGGCGGATTCAAGGTGCGGCCGCCCATGTGACATGGCAATGTCAGTCCATGTGGGACGGTATGACCTTGATTCCGGGCCGCGATTGCGGCGGTTGCACCGTCTGCTGCACCTGGCCCACCATTAACAAGCCGGAAATCCAGAAACTTTCGGGCACGGCCTGCCGCCATTGCACGGCCACCGGTTGCGGTATTTACGAAACCCGCCCGCCGGTCTGCCGCGGGTATTTCTGCGCCTGGCGCACGGTGGATATTTTCGATGACGCCTGGCGTCCGGACCGGTCCGGCGTGATGCCCTATGTGGAAACCGAAGGCATTGCCGAGGATTTCGATCTGTCCACCGGCATCGGGCTGATGCTTGTGGGTCATCCGCTCAAGATCGTGCGCCAGAAATATTTTCAGGATTTCGTGGTCACGGGGGTGATGAATTCGGTGCCGCTGTTTCTGTCGCTGCCGGGACCGCCTGGCCATCAGGCCGCCACCGCATCGCTCAATACCGAGGAGATGCTGGACGCGATCCGCCGCGGCATGGTGAAGGATGCGCTGGAAGCGGTGGTGAAGCTGTTGCGGGCCTATGATTTCCAGCCGGCGACGATCACTTACACGGGCAATGATGTCAGCGGGCCCGCTTCTGTTTGATGACCCCCCCATCCGTCACAGCTCAGGTCGGCGTTCCGCCGACACTTGGCTGTGACACCTTCCCCCTTCTTGATGCTTCGCATCGAAGGGGGAAGGGAGCTTTCGGATGCTGCTGGTCGCCCGGCGGAATGCCGGGCTCGAGTCCAAAAAACAAGAAGCCCGCGCCTCCCGGCGCGGGCTCCACTTGTGCTTGGGGTCCTGTGGGGAGGGGCATACCAGAGGACCTTACGCGCCAAGATCTGAACGGTGATCTTTCCTCCGGTTGACGGGTGGGAAACATGCCGTCCATGGGGCGTACCTTACGGATGGGATACTGAACCGGGTCTGGATGCGATGTTCATTCGGGGTTCATGTGCTAAGACGTACAAAAAACCCATGCGCGCCCGTATCTTCTCCGCAATTCTGCTGGGCCTTTCGACCCTTCTTGCGGCAGCCCCGATGGAGGCTGCCCAGGCGCAATATGCCCTGGCCCAGTATTATGGGCCGCCGCCCGGCTATGGCCGGCCGCGCGATGGAGTACAGCCGCTGGACCGTCTTCTGCCCGGCATCCGCCGCGCCCATCCCGGCGATTTCTATGACGCCGAGGGTCCCACCTATGGGCCAGAGGGCGATCCGCATTATCATCTGAAATGGATGACGCCTGACGGGCGCGTCATCTGGTACGACACCGATGCCCGCAACGGCCGCGTGCTGCGCTCCTCACCCGGTCGCGACAGCTTTGATTCCCGTGAAGCGCCCCCGCCGCCGGGTTATGGGCGGCGTTTTGCTCCGGGCGGCATCGCGCCCGGTTATTCCTATGGCCCGCGCTTTGCGCCCCGCTATTCCAGGCCGCAGTCTTTCGGTGGCGGCCGCATGGGTGGCGGCGGCGGGCGCTGGCGGCATTGAGAGGACACCATGCGTATTCTGCTCGTTGAAGACGACAAGGACTTGCAGCGGCTTCTAAGAAAGGCGCTGGCCGATTCCGGCTATGTGGTCGATGCGGCGCTGGACGGCGAGGAAGGTCACTTCCTGGGCGATACCGAGCCTTATGACGCGGTGGTGCTGGACCTGGGCCTGCCCAAGATGGATGGCGTCACGGTGCTGGAGAAGTGGCGCGCCGCCGGCCGCACCATGCCGGTCCTGATCCTGACCGCGCGCGACCGCTGGAGCGACAAGGTGGCGGGCTTCGATGCTGGCGCCGACGATTATCTCGCCAAGCCTTTCTATACCGAGGAACTGCTGGCCCGCCTGCGGGCGCTTCTGCGCCGCGCCGCCGGCCTTGCCACCGCCGATATCGAGATTGGCAAGCTTCGGATCGATACCCGCGCCAGCCGTGTGACCTTTGACGGCAATCCGGTCAAGCTCACCAGCCAGGAATACCGTCTTCTGTCCTATCTGGCCCATCATCGCGGCAAGGTGGTTTCGCGCACCGAATTGGTGGAACATCTGTACGATCAGGATTTCGACCGTGATTCCAACACGATCGAGGTTTTTATCGGGCGCCTGCGCAAGAAACTGGACGCAGGGCTGATCCAGACGGTGCGTGGACTTGGCTATTCGCTTGAAGATCCCAAGCTGGGCGGCACGGCGGCCGAGGCTTGAGTCCCTTTCGTCCCGCCTGATCGCGGCGGCGGCGATATGGACCTTGCTGGGGCTGCTGCTGGGCGGGGCGGTTCTGTCCAACGCCTTCCGCATGGCGGCGCAGAACAATTTCGACAATGCGCTGCAGGCCGATATGGACGGGCTGATCGCGGCGGCCGAACCCGATCCCAATGGCGGGGTGCTGCTGGCCGACCGTTTCCTCAACCATAATTTCGACCGTGTCTATTCCGGGCTTTATTATCAGATCAAGCAGGGCAATGGCGGCGGCCAGATCTCGCGCTCGCTCTTTGACAAGGAGATCAATCCGACCAACCAGACCAGAAAAGGTCAGTTGACCTGGGGCAGCGCGGTGGGCCCGGAGAACCAGCGCCTGCGCGTGGTGTCGCGCAAGGTGGATCTCACGCCCGACGATAACAAAACAGACAGCTATACGTTTCTGGTCGCCGGCGACATGGCCGATGTCGATCGCCAGACCAGCGAATTCAACACCACCTTGTTCTGGTCGTTCCTGCTTCTGGGCGCCGGCCTGATCGGCGCCATCCTGGTACAGGTCAGGATCGGTCTTCTACCGCTTCGGCGGGTGAGCGAGGCGCTGACCCGCATTCGCGACGGAAAGGCGCGGCGGCTGGACGGGCGCTTTCCCACCGAGATCGCGCCGCTGGCCAGCGAACTCAATTCGCTGATCCAGCACAGCGAGGAAGTGGTGGGCCGGGCGCGCACCCATGTCTCCAACCTGGCGCATTTCCTCAAGACGCCCTTGTCGGTACTGGCCGCGGAAGCCGAGGCCCATGAAAAGGAGCCCGGCGCCGCGCCGCTGGCGGAGGCGGTCAAGCGCCAGGTTTTCTCCATGCGCCGCCAGGTCGATCATTACCTGTCGCGCGCGCGCGCCGCCGGCTCGCTGGATGTATTGGGCAACCGCACCCAGGTGTCGGTGGTCATCGACGACCTTGCGCGTGTCATCGCCCGCATCCATGCCGCGCGCGGCATCACCATCGATGCCCAATGTCCCGACGCCTATTATTTCCGCGGCGAGCGTCAGGATCTGGAAGAGATGCTGGGCAACCTGATCGACAATGCCTGCAAATGGGCGCGGTCGCGGGTTCGGGTTCGTTGCGAAAAGGCCGGCGGGCGGCTGGTCTTCCGGATCGAGGATGACGGGCCGGGCCTGTCGGCCGAACAGCGTTCCCAGGTGGGGGAGCGCGGGGAAAGATTGGACGAAAGCGTACCGGGAACCGGGCTCGGGCTGGCCATCGTTCGGGATATTTCTAAGCTTTACGGGGGTTTTTTCGTGCTGGATGCAAGTTCCCTGGGCGGCCTCCAGGCCCGGCTCGAGCTGCCCGCAATCCATTAAAAACATTACCAGAAACAGGACGTTAAGAATGATGGTCCTAATGTAGCCACCCGCAGCAGGGAGGCTGCGCCGTCCATGTTGCCTGAAGAGAAGACAGGCCTGTTGAAAGCGTTTCTCGGCGGTCTGCCCGGATCGGCGGCGGGACGTCTCGCCACGGCGGTTGAAACCGATCGCCTGATGGATGGCCATGCCCTGCCGCATGAGGACATTCTGGAGGGCCTGCGCCCGGTGCTGCGCCGCGAGCATTATGATCGCCGTCCCACGCCGCTGCGCCTGTTCTGCCGGCCGTTCCAGGATCTGCTCACCTGCCATCCGCGCAAGACCAAACAGAAAGCGGCGATCGCGCGCGGCACCCTGGTGCCGGTGTGGAACTGGGTTTCGCTGACCCTGATCCCCGACGAGGCGCAGGCCTATGTCAATGACACCAAGGTTCATGTGCTGAAGCAGCGGCTCGACACCGCCATCGCGCGCGCCGCCCAGTTCTGGCCGCTCGCGGCCGAAGCGATGACCAGGGCGCTTGCCACCGAAGCCGGCCGCCTGGCGGCGCGGAAAAGCCTGGGCGATGCCTTTGCAGTGGAAGACGCCGCCGAAATGGCGTTGCTGCTGGCCGCGGGCGAGGCCATGGAACGGCTAAGCGCCTTGTTGCCCGCGCCTGTCGCCTCCTTCAACGAACAGCTGGTCTGGGAAGTACGCGAGATTTACAGCCAGCTGACCCAGACCCATCCCGACGCCGCCGCCTATGTGCCGGTCATCACCATGAACCGGCTGAGCCGTCCCTGGGAGGCGCTGCGCCTGCCGCTGCTGGTGACGCGTCACACCGACGAGACCCTGATTTCCAAGACCGATATGGGGCTGGTTGGCGAAATCCTTTTTGCGCGGATGGAGAGCCTGAAACAATCCATCCAGCTCACCCGTCATCCTTTGTTCAGCGCCGAAAAGCTGATGGAGGAGGTCAAGACCTTCGCCGATCTCTCCAGCAATATCGTCAAGGAGATCGAGCTCAAGCGCCAGGGCGAGTGGGGCAAGCGCCTGCTGGCCGAGCGTGTCGAGATCGGCAAGGTGATGGAGACGTTCATGGACCGCGCCCCCCGTGAAGTCGGCGCGTCGTTGCCGATGCAAAAAGCCACCGGCGCCGACTTCAGCAAGCATATCAGCGCCGAAAAGCGGGACATGGCGCTGCGCTATGCGCGCCTGGTGTCGGGCAGCCGCAACTTCGCGGCGGCGGCGTCCTTCGCCGCCAAGCAGCGCGCTGCCTATGACGATCTGGGTACGCTCCTCAAGCGCTACAATGAGGATGTGGTGAAGGCGTTGAAAGCCGATCCGGCCAACGAGGTCGTCACGGCACAGTTCCAACTCTGCGCCGAACTGACCGCGCTTCTGTTCAGCGAGGAAGAAGCAGAACTGCTGCGCCGGCGCGGGCGCGCAGCGCAGTCTGCGGCCGCCTAAATCTTTTTAAACGCGCCCGCATGATTTGATGGGCGGCTCCGCCGCCGGAGCGCGCGGCGCAGTCCACGGCCGCTTGAATCCATTTAAAGCCTTTCAAATCCTTCCTGAACGCCGCATGAATGGCGTCGGTCCCAGCCGGCAAATTACCTTTATCTTAGCTTTGACATTGAACCGCCCCGGGCGTCTCCTATGTTCCTCGCCGGAAGGGGCGAAAATGGAGACGTTGATGTTGCGCACACCGCTTATTGCTGCCTTGACGGTTGCCCTGTTGGGTGGAACCGCGCTGGCGCAGCCGGCAAATTCGCCGCCGGCCAATCTGTCCAATGGCGCACGCACTGCGCCGGACTATGATGATGACAATGGCCCGCCGCCGGCGGGCTATCAGAACGGTTCCCAACAGGGTCAGCCGCCGTCGGCCCAGCAGGCCCAGGCCGATCGCGACATGTTCTGCCGTCGCGATGCCGCGGCGCGCACCGGCTACACCACCCCAGATGAAGCCGCCAGCCATGAACAGACCAACGGTACTGTCGGCGGTACGCTGGGTGGTGCGGCGCTGGGCGCGATTCTGGGCGCGGCAGCCGGCAATCCGGGTCTTGGTGCCGCCGCGGGTGCGGGCGCGGGGCTGATCGCGGGCACCGCGGTTGGCGCCGACAATGCGCGCCATGCCGCCAGCGATGTCCGCGCCGCCTATTCCGATGCCTACTACGCCTGTATGCATGAAGATCCGGGTCAGCAGGCTGCCGGATATGGGCCACCGCCGCCTGGCTACGGCTATCCGCCGCCGCCACCACCGCCCTATTATTACGGCTACGGTCCTTATCCCTATTACCCGTACTATTACGGGCCCTACTATGGGCCCTATTACGGGCCCAGCGTGAGTTTCGGTTTCGGCTGGGGGCATGGTTGGCATGGTGGCTGGCACCACCGCTGACAGAGGTTTCAAGCTTTGATTGCTGCGGCCGGGGCTGTATGGTCCCGGCCGTTTTCTTTTTTGGACCGTCATGCCGTCATCCAGGCCCAATCCTTCCAAGCTCAATCCGCTGCAGCTGCGCACCCTGACCTTGCTGCAGGCGATCGCGAAAATTCCCGGTGCGTCCAATTCCACGCCGGAAGGTGACACCGCCATCACCCAATTTCCCCATGCCCATGGCGATCATTTCCATCTGGGCGACGCAACCGTGCGCGCCAGCGACGCCACCGGTCTGGAAAACCAGAATGTGTGGAACGCCCTGGCCCG
Organism: Rhizomicrobium sp.; assembly: GCA_035547275.1. Classification (GTDB taxonomy): domain Bacteria; phylum Pseudomonadota; class Alphaproteobacteria; order Micropepsales; family Micropepsaceae; genus Rhizomicrobium. Next base: position 23,299 of record DASZVQ010000146.1, on the reverse strand, counting down.
CAAGGGCCTGGTCAAATGCGAATGGCCGCACGCTATCGCGCTGACGCCGGACGGTGTGGCCTATGAGACCGGCATTGCCGATGAAATCCTGCACATGCATAGCCACCATTAGATGAACGCCAAGAAGAAACGCCGTCTCGCCTTTGTTGCCGCTCTGCTGGCGGCGGGTGGCGTGCTGGCCGGTGTGATCGTCTATGGTCTGGGCCAGAACACCATGTATTTCCGCAGCCCCACCGATGTCGCGGACAAGCAGGTGAATGAAGGCGTGGCCTTCCGTCTGGGCGGGCTGGTGGAAAAAGGCAGCGTCCGTCACGGCATGGGCGCGGACGTGCATTTCCGCGTCACCGACGGCAAGAGCAGCGTTGCCGCCGACTATAATGGCGTGCTGCCCGCGCTGTTCCGCGAGGGCCAGGGCGTGGTCGCCACCGGCGCGCTCGATCCTAGCGGCACCTTCGTGGCCACGGAAGTGCTGGCCAAGCATGATGAGAAATACATGCCGCCGGAAGTGGTGGCGGCGCTCAAGAAGAGCGGCCACTGGCAGGAAGGCGGCGTGCAGTGACCGGCGAACTGGGCCAGCTGGCACTGTGTTTCGCGCTGGCGCTGTCGCTGGTGATGGCGGTTTTCGGCCTGCTGGGGACCAGGCCCGCGGACATGGTGGCCCGGCGGATCGCCTCGGGCTCGGCGATGGGGCTTTTCGTCTTTGTGGCGCTGGCCTTCGGCACGCTTACCTATGCCTTCGTCACCTCCGATTTTTCCATCATCGATGTGGCCAACAACAGCCACACGACCAAACCGCTGATCTATAAAATCAGCGGCGTGTGGGGGAACCATGAAGGCTCGATGCTTTTATGGGTGCTGGTGCTGTCGGTCTATGCCGCGCTGGTGGCGGGATTGCAGCGCGGCGGCGAGCGTCTGACCAGCGGCGCGCTGGGCGTGCAGGGACTGCTGGCGGCCGCTTTCATTCTCTTCATCATCTTCACCTCCAATCCATTCCTCAGGCTTGATCCGGCGCCATTCGAGGGCGCGGGCCTTAACCCGCTGCTGCAGGACCCTGGCCTCGCCATGCATCCCCCCATGCTCTATGCGGGCTATGTCGGACTGTCGGCGGCTTTTTCCTATGCGGCGGCGGCGTTGCTGGTGGGCGAGGAGGGTTGGGCGCGCGCGGCGCGGCCCTTCATGCTGATCGCCTGGATCGCGCTGACCTGCGGCATCGCGCTGGGGTCCTGGTGGGCCTATTACGAACTGGGCTGGGGCGGCTTCTGGTTCTGGGACCCGGTCGAGAATGCCTCGCTGATGCCCTGGCTGATCGCCACCGCCCTGCTGCATTCCGCGCTGGCCACCGAGAAAAGCGGCGCCTTCCGCACCTGGACCCTGCTTCTGGCCATTGCCGGTTTCTCGCTGTCGCTGATCGGCACCTTCCTGGTGCGCTCGGGCGTGCTGTCTTCGGTGCATGCTTTCGCTTCCGATCCCACCCGTGGCTTCTTCATCCTGGTGCTGATCGCGCTGGCCATCGGCGGGGCGCTGGCGCTGTTTGCCTGGCGCGCGCCCAGCTTGCAGGGCGGCGCGGCTTTCGAGGGCCAAAGCCGCGAGACCATGCTGCTGTTGAACAATGTGTTCCTGGTCGCGGCCTGCGCCTGTGTCTTTGTCGGCACGCTCTATCCGCTGGTGCTGGACGCCATCAACGGCACCAAGATTTCGGTGGGGCCGCCCTATTTCGCGCTGACCTTCGCGCCGATCTTCTTCGCGCTGTTGCTGCTGGTGCCGCTGGGTCCGCGGATGGGCTGGCGGCGTGGCGATCTCAAGGCGGCCTGGCGTTCGCTTTATCCGGCTCTGGGACTGGCGGGGATTGCCGCCGTAAGTGTGCTGGCGCTGGTCAGCCCGCGCAGCATCGCGGCCACCGGCGCTTTCGCCGTCGCAGGCTGGCTTATTGGCGCCAGCCTTCTGGATATCCGCAAGCGCAAGGGCGCGCGCGCCTCTGCTTTCGCCGCCGCGTTGGCCCATGCCGGGCTTGGCGTCACCCTGATGGGCGTGGCCGGCACCACGCTGTGGCGCAGCGAGGCGCTGACGGTGCTGGCGCCGGGCCAGACCATGACCGTGGGTCCTTACACATTGCGCTTTGACGGCGTGACGCGCGAACGCGGCCCCAATTACATCGCCGATCGTGGCCATATCGCGCTGATGGACGGCGGCCAGGTCAGCACCACGCTTCTGCCCGAGCATCGTTTCTATCCGGCCGAAGGCCAGGACATGAACGATACCGCCATCCACACCACCGGATTCCGCGATCTTTATCTGGCGCTGGGTGATGATCGCGGCGGCGGGCGCTTCGCGCTGCGGGCCTATGTTTCGCCGCTGGCCCCGCTGATCTGGCTGGGCGGTCTGGTCATGGCGCTGGGTGGATTGCTGAGCCTGTGGGGCCGCCTGCGCGCGCGAGAGACTGAGCCCGCCAGGCCTGCGCCGGCCATGGCCCAGGCCGCGGAATGAAGACTGTCATCGCGTTGCTGTTGATGATGGTTCCGGCGCTGGCCGCGCCGGTTGCCGATACTTTCTCCAACCCCGCCCTGGAAACACGCGCCCGTAACCTGCAGCGGCAGTTGCGCTGTCTGGTCTGCCAGGGCGAGAGCATTGACGAGTCCGGTTCGCCCTTCGCCGCCGATGTGCGCCATCTGGTGCGCCAGCAGATCGCCGATGGCAGAAGCGACCAGCAGATCGAAGACTTCCTGGTGGCGCGCTATGGCGACTTCATCCTGATGAAGCCGCCGCTGCAGCCCGATACCTGGCTCCTGTGGCTGGCGCCCTTTTTGGTGCTGGCGGCCGGGGGAACCGTTGCCTGGGTGACGGTCAAAAAGGCAGCCCGTCGAGGCGCTTAAAAGATTATCTCGTTGTAATCTTCGAGATATATTCTGGCCATGTTAGGCTAGTACATCAGCGACGGCCGGACCTGACACGCCGTCTCCAAGGAGCCCCCATGCAAGACCATCCCAAGAATTCCGGGCCGGATGCCGGCCTCTTTTCCCGCCTTCCCAAGCCCAGCCTGCGCCAGCGCCGCCTGCTCGCCATGGGCACTGCCGCAACCATCGTGGTGGTGGGTCTGGGCGCCTTTGCGCTGCTTCCGCCCGTGCGCGCCATTCAGACCGCGGGCGAGCCCACCATGGTCGCCGCCAATGACACCGAAAGCGGCGCGCGCGCGCCGCGCATGCTGGAAAACAGCGCGCCCTTCAGCTTCGCCGATTTGGTGGAGCGGGTGAGCCCGGCGGTGGTGACCATCACCAGCGAGACCACAACCACCGACAGCGACATGGACAGCGACAATATCCCCGCGCCGTTCCGCGACCTGTTCAACCAGTTCAACAATGGCCAGAAGCCCCAGCCGCATCGCGCGCTCAGCGCCGGCTCCGGCTTCATCATCGACAAGGCCGGCTTTGTCGTCACCAACAATCATGTGGTCGACGCCAGCAAGAAGATCACCGTCAAGCTGCCGGACGGCCGCAGCTTCACCGCCAAGCTGATCGGCACCGATCCCGCCACCGACATCGCGCTCCTCAAGATCAACAGCGACAAGCCGCTGCCCACGGTCGAGTTCGGCGACGATAAGAAGCTACGCGTCGGTGACTGGGTCGTGGCGGTGGGCAATCCCTTCGGCCTGTCCAATTCGGTGACCGCGGGCATCGTTTCCTCGCTGGGCCGCAACATCGAATCCAGCCAGCAATATACCAACTTCATCCAGATCGACGCTCCCATCAATCGCGGCAATTCCGGCGGCCCCACCTTCGACCTGCGCGGCCAGGTGGTGGGCATGAACTCGATGATCTTCTCGCCCTCGGGCGGCAGCGTGGGTATCGGCTTCGCCATCCCAGCCAGCCTGATCCATGACGTGGTGGCCCAGCTCAAGGCGCATGGCCATGTCACCCGCGGCTATCTGGGCGTGAACATCCAGAGCGTGACCCCGGATATCGCCTCTTCGCTGGGCATCAAGGACAGCAAGGGCGCCATGGTTGCGGAGGTGGTCCCGAACGGTCCCGCCGCCAAGGCCGGCTTCGAACAGGGTGATATTATCACCGCGATCGACGGCCAGTCGGTGGAAGACGCCACCGACCTGACCCGCAAGGTCGCCAACGTGCCGGCCGGCCAGGCTGCGACCTTCACGGTATCGCGCCAGGGCAAACCGATGCAGGTGAAGGTCACGATCGGCACCCGGCCCGATCAGGTGCAGCTGGCGTCCAACGGAGCCGGCAAGGACATGATGGCGCCATCCAGCGCCAATGCGGCGGGTCTTGGCCTGTCGTCGCTGACGCCGGAAAGCAAGAGGAACTTCAACATCGCCGATAGTGTCGTGACCGGCGCCGTTGTCACCAAGGTCGATCCGGACAGCGATGCCGCCGACAAGGGCATGCAGCCTGGCGATGTGGTGTTGCGCGTGGGCAACCGCGTGGTGCGCAATCCGGCCGACTTCCAGGCCGGCGTGGCCGATGCCAAGAAGGGCGGCCGCAGCAGCGTGCTGCTGCTGGTGGCCCATAACCAGGGCGGCACCGGCTTCGTCGCCATCGATATCGACAAGACGTGATGCATCCGGGCGCGGGCCTGTTCGTGGCAAGCATGACAGGCCCGCGCTCTTCCATTTTTCAAACCGGTTTTGGGTGGGAGTATCCATGCGAATTCTCGTAATCGAAGATGACCTGGAAGCGCAGCGTTACCTGGTGCAGGGGCTGAAGGAATCCGGCCATGTGGTGGATGAGGCCGCTGACGGCGAAACCGGGCTGAATCTGGCGTTGTCGCGGCCCTATGACGTGGCGATCATCGACCGCATGCTGCCCAAGCTGGATGGTTTGGCGGTGGTGGCCGAGATGCGCGAGCATGGCAATTCCACGCCGGTGCTTTTCCTCTCCGCCCTGTCGGAAGTGGACGACCGGGTGAAGGGCCTCAAGGCCGGCGGCGACGACTATCTCACCAAGCCTTACGCCTTTGTCGAGCTTCTGGCCCGCATCGACGCGCTGATGCGCCGCCGCATGCCGGCCGGCATCAAGACAAGGCTGGATGTGGGCGATCTGGAGCTGGATCTTCTGACCCGCGCCGCAAAGCGCAGCGGCACCGATATCGAGCTGCAGCCGCGTGAATTCCGCCTGCTGGAATATCTGATGCGCCATGCCGGTCAGGTGGTGACCCGCACCATGCTGCTGGAAAGCGTGTGGGAATATCACTTCGATCCCCAGACCAATGTGATCGATGTGCATATCTCCCGCCTCAGGGCCAAGATCGACAAGGGATTTGAAGCGCCGCTGCTGCACACCGTGCGCGGGGCGGGCTACATGATCCGTGCGCACTAAGACCGGCCTTTTTCAAACCCAGGCCTTCCGCATCGTTCTTGTCTATGCGCTGCTGTTCGCCTTGTCGGTGGCGGCGCTGCTGTTCTTCACCTACTGGAACACGCGCCGCACCCTGGATGCGCAGACCGACCAGATCATAGAGGCCGATATCATCGGCCTGCGCGAGCAGTATCAGCAATTCGGCCTGCCCGGCCTGGTGGAGACGGTGCGTTCGCGCACCCTGCACCAGGGCCAGGCGCTGTATCTGGTTGCGGATGGATTGCACCATGTCGTCGCCGGCAATCTGGAATTCTGGCCGCAGATTTCGGAAACCTCGACGACCGGCATGGTCGAGTTCGACTATGACCGGCTGGTCAACGGCAAGATGGAAACCCGCCGCGCCCGCGGACGCGTCTTTCCCCTGCCGGCCGATTTCATGCTGCTGGTCGCCCAGGATGTGCATGACCGCTATCTGACCGAGCGGATGTTCACCACCACCCTACCCTGGACGGTGCTGCTTATCCTGATTCTGGGCATGATGGGGGGCGCGCTGCTCAGCCGCAACATGCTGCGGCGGCTGGACACCATCAATCGCACCAGCGGCGATATCATCAAGGGCGACCTGACGCGGCGGGTGCCGCTCAACGGTTCGGGCGACGAGTTCGATGTCCTGGCCGAGAATCTCAACCGTATGCTGGATCGTATCGAGCGGCTGATGAAAGGCCTGCGGGAGGTCACCGATTCGGTGGCGCACGACCTGCGCACGCCGCTCAACCGGTTGCGCAACCGGCTGGAGGAATCGGTGGCGCGCCTTCACGCCAGCGGCGCCCAGGCCAGCGAGATCGAACGCGCCATCGCCGAGACCGATCAGCTGATCGCCACCTTCAACGCCCTGCTTCTGATCGCCGAAACCGACGCCGGCACCACCCGCGCCGCCATGTCGCCGCTGGAACTGGGCGCGGTGGCGTCCGATGTGGTGGAGCTTTATGAGCCGCTGGCCGATGAAAAAAAGGTGTCGCTGACCCTGATACCGGCCAGTCCGGTCGCCATCGAGGGCAATCGCAGCCTGATCGCCCAGGCGCTGGCCAATCTGGTGGACAATGCCATCAAATACACACCGGCCGGGGGCAAGGTCAGTATTCGCACTGCCATCACCCAGGACAGCGTGGATCTTTCCGTAGCCGACAGCGGCCCAGGTATTCCACCGGCTGACCGCTCGCGGGTGACGGAACGTTTCGTGCGCCTGGAAGCCAGCCGCAATTCGCCTGGCACCGGTTTGGGGCTTTCATTGGTGGCGGCCGTGGCCCATTTCCACAATGCCGAACTGGTGCTGGAAGACAATACGCCCACCGGCCTGAAAGCGGTGCTGCGCTTCCCCAAAAATGCGGTCCGCGCGGTGCCGGATGCGCCCATAAAGAGTGCCGCTGAATAGGTCGCGCTTTGCAGCCGGCGGCCGATCGTTAAACTGGCCGCATGGCCGAGTTTCGTACACCACCCAAAGCCTGCGATCCCGAACGCGTCGCCCGGGTGAAAGCCGGCCTGGCCGAACAGGGGTTTGCCAGTGACGATCCTCTGCTGGATGCGGTGTTCGGCAACAGCCCGTTTCTGGGGCGAATGGCGCAGCGCGAGATCGGCGCCCTGGGCGAATATTTCGCCGCCGGTCCCGAAACCGTGGTGAATGCGGCGGTGCTGCTGGCCCATGCGGCGGCCCATGCCGACAGTGAAGCCCGGGCGATGAAGGAATTGCGCACGGCCAAGCGGCGTGCGGCCCTGGCCATCGCCATGGCCGACATTGCGGGCGTGTGGGAGGTGGAAAAAGTCACCGCCGAGCTGACCCGCTTCGCCGATGCCTGTGTGCAGGGCGCGCTTCGCTTTCTGCTGGCCGCCGAGGCGCAGCGCGGCGGGCAGGTGCCGGTCCGGGAAGAAAATTGCGGCCTGACCGTGCTGGCGATGGGCAAATATGGCGCCCATGAGCTGAACTATTCCAGCGATATCGATCTGGTGGTGTTTTACGACGAGGCCAAATTCCCCTTCGCCAAGCGCGGCGATGCCCGCGGCGCCGCCGTGGATATCGTGCGCGGGCTGGTGAAGCTTTTGTCGGAGGCGACCGGCGACGGTTATGTCTTCCGGGTGGATCTGCGGCTCAGGCCAGATGCGGGCGCCACCCAGGTTGCGATCTCGACCGGCGCGGCGCTGGATTATTATGAGGCCATGGGCCAGAACTGGGAGCGGGCCGCCATGATCAAGGCGCGGGCCTGCGCCGGCGACCCCGAAACGGGCGCGCAGTTTCTGGCGGCGCTTCGGCCCTTCATCTGGCGGCGTTATCTGGATTTCGCGGCGATCGAGGACATTCAGTCGATCAAGCGCCAGATCCATGCCCATGGCGGTCATGGCGAGATCGCGGTCGCCGGCCACAATATCAAGCTGGGGCGTGGCGGCATTCGCGAGATCGAATTTTTCGCCCAGACCCAGCAGCTGATCCTGGGGGGGCGCCATCCCGGTTTGCGCGCATCGGCGACCCAGAGGGCGTTAGACGCGCTGGTGGCGGAGGGCCGTGTCGAAGCCTCGGTAGGCGACGATTTGAAGCGCGACTATCGTTACCTCCGGCGGTTGGAACATCGATTGCAGATGGTCGAGGACCAGCAGACCCACTCCCTGCCGCAAAGCGAGGCAGGCATCGCCCATATCGCCTGTTTCATGGGCTATGACCGGACAGAGGATTTCCGCGCCGAACTCACACAAGTGCTGGAGAATGTGCAGGGTCATTATGCGCGGCTGTTCGAAAGCGGCGCCGACCTGACATCGGCCAAAGGCAATCTGGTTTTCACCGGCGTCGAGGAAGATCCGGAAACCCTGAAGACATTGGGCGCGATGGGATTCGGCGACCCGGCCCATGTCTCGGCCGCCATTCGCGGCTGGCATCATGGCCGCATCCGCGCCATGCGCTCGCAGCGGGCGCGTGAATTGCTGACCAAGCTGATCCCGACGATCCTGAAGGCGCTGGCCGGCGCGGCCGATCCCGATGTCGCCTTCACCCAGTTCGATCGTTTTCTTTCCAGCCTGCCGTCCGGCGTGCAGCTGTTCTCGCTGTTCCTGGCGCGGCCGCAGTTCCTGGAACTGCTGGCCAAGATCGTGGGCGCGACGCCCCGGCTGGCCAGCTATCTGGCGCGCAATCCCGCCGTGCTGGACGCGCTGCTGGATGCGGAATTCCTCAGCCGCCTGCCATCGCGCGCCGAACTGGATGCGAGCTTCGCCCGTCTGGTGGTGGGCAGCTATGAAGACATGCTGGACGCCGCGCGCCGTTTTGCCCGCGAGGCGATCTTCCGCGTGGGTGTGCAGATCGTGGAAGGCACTGCCAGCGCCGAACAAGCCGGCCCGGCGCTGGCCGACATCGCCGAATGCGTGATTGCCGGGCTTTTGCCCCGGGTCGAAGCCGAGTTGGCTGCCAGTGCCGGGCGCATTTCCGGCGCCGGTTTTGTCGTGGTGGCGATGGGCAAGCTGGGCGGACGGGAAATGACCGCCAGCTCCGACCTGGACCTGGTGTTTGTCTATGACGTACCGGAGGGCATCGAGGCATCGGATGGACGAAAAGCCCTGTCACCCACGCTTTATTTCGCACGCCTGGCCCAGCGCCTGATCGCGGCGCTGACCAGCGCGACGGCGGCAGGCACCATGTATGACGTGGACATGCGGCTGCGTCCCACCGGCAACAAGGGCCCTGTCGCGGTATCCTTGAAAAGCTTCACCGACTACCACGCCACCGAAAGCTGGACCTGGGAGCATATGGCGCTGACGCGGGCGCGGCTGGTGGCGGGACCGGAAGCCTTGCGCGGGCGAGTGGAACATGAGATCCGCCGCCGCCTGACCCAAAGGCGCGAAGCCGCCGCCATCATCGTCGATGCGCACGACATGCGGCTGCGCATGGCCGAGACCTTTCCCGGCCGCAATATCTGGGATCTGAAGTATGCGCCGGGCGGGCTGGTCGATATCGAATTCATCGCCCAGACCTTGCAGCTGGTGCATGGGCCGTCGCATCCGACGGTGCTGGACACCAACACGATCGCGGCGCTGGAAAAGTTGCGGGCGGCGGATTTTCTCGCGCCTGCCGACGCCGAGGTCCTGATTGATGCCGCCCGGCTTCAACATGCGCTGACGCAGGTGCTGCGCATTGCCCTGGACGAGACGCCCAATATCGAAGAGGCCACGCCGGGGCTGAAAGCGCTGCTAACACGGGCCGCGGAGGCTGGAAGCTTTGCCCAGGCCCAGGCGAGGCTGACCGGTCTGCAGACCCGGACTCGCGACATCTTCAATCGGTTGCTGGCCTAGCGCTTGTCTTTGGCGTCGTGAGTTCGTCGTGCCATCGCTCGTGTAGTCTTGTACACGTCGCTCGGCACTTCTGCTCACGCCGCAAAATCCTGCGCGCTTATTCTGTTGGCAGACCAACAAGCTTTTCCGGCGGAAACGCCAGATATACAGCCTGGCCAGCCGGCGCCGCGTTGCCGCTGACCGCGACAGAAGCGCTGCGGCCGGCGATCTTCACATGAAAATGGCTGCGCTCGCCCAGGAAGGTGGCGTCGGCGATTTCACCCGCCAAGCCATGGTCGGCAAAACCGACATGCTCGGGCCGGATCGCCAGCAGGATGTGCTCACCAACCTTGATTCCTGGCGCCAGATTGGCGCGCGGGAGGGTAATGATGCCCAGGATGCCGGCGTTTACCACGGCACCGGTCTCGCCAATCTGGCGCACGGTGGCATGAAAGAAGTTCATCTCGCCGATGAAGTCGGCCACCGCCCGGCAGTTGGGCCGCTCATACAGTTTGCGTGGGCTCGCGATCTGCAGGATGCGGCCCGATTCCATCACCGCCACGCGGTCGGACAGGGACAGGGCTTCCTCCTGGTCATGGGTCACCAGCAGGAAGGTGATGCCGACCTGACGCTGAATGGCGCGCAGTTCCACCTGCATCGCTTCGCGCAACCGCTTGTCCAGCGCGCCCAAAGGTTCGTCCAGCAACAACAGCTTGGGCTCACGCACCAGCGCGCGCGCCAATGCCACGCGCTGGCGCTGGCCGCCCGACAGCTGGTCGGCGGCGCGGTTGCTCAATCCTTCCAGCCGCACCGTCGCCAGCATGGCCTCGACCCTGGCGCGCAATGTGTCTTTTGGCAGCCTTTGCTTGCGCAAGCCATAGGCGATGTTGTCGAACACATTCAGATGCGGGAAAATCGCATAGGACTGGAACACCATGTTGGTGGGCCGCTGATGCGGAGGCACCGCGTTCATCGCCTCGCCATCGATGGCGATCGCGCCGCTGTCGGGTGTTTCAAAACCTCCGATCATCCTGAGCAGGGTGGTCTTGCCGCAGCCTGATGGACCCAGCAGGGCGAAGAATTCTCCGCGCGCCACCTCCAGGCTCACGTCGTTCACCACGGTAAGCGCGCCAAAGGATTTGCGGACGGCCGACAGCGACAGGAAGCTCATGCGCCCACCATGGGCTTTCGCGCGCCAAGGTTGCGGACATATTCGGCCAGGGCGATCAGCCCTACCGAAACGGCCAGGATGATCGCGCCCAGCGCCAGCACCATGGGCAGGCGCTCGGGAAAGCGCAGCTGGCCCCAGATATAAACCGGCAAGGTCGCCTGGGTGCCGGACAGGAAATAAGCCAGCAGGAATTCATCGAAAGAGGTAATGAAGGTCAGAAGCAGGCTGGCGACAATACCCGGCAGCATCAGGGGCATGGTGACGCGCCAGAAGGTCATCCATTCGTCTTCGCCCAGATCGGCGCTGGCCTCTTCCAGATTGGGATCGAAGCCGTCGAAACGGGCGATCAATACCGTCAGGGCGAAGGGGACGCAGATCAGCAGATGTCCGATCGCCACCGCCACCAGCGACAGCGGCAAACCGGCTGAGCCCAGCAACAGAAGCAGTGACAGGCCCAGCACTATGTCGGGGATGAACAGGGGCAGGGAGATGAAACCCAAGGCGGCCCTGGCGCCGCGCAACCGGTAGCGCGTGACGGCCCGCGCCGCGGTCAGCCCCAGGATGGTCGCGAATATCGCGGTGACGATTCCCACTTTCAAACTGTTGCCCAGCGCATGCAGCATGGCGGTGTCGGACGCGAGCGCCGCATACCAGCGGGTGGTGAAGCCCGACAGCGGAAAGGCGATGAATGCGGAATTGTTGAAGGAAAAGACGGGCAGAACCAGCACCGGCACATAGAGAAAAGCCAGATAGGCAAAGGCATAAAGCAGGAGGCCGCGGTTTTTCATTTTGCGGCTCTCACCGCGATTCGCGCTGACGTTACGAACAGACCCGCGATCACCGCCACCATCGCCATGCCGACCAGCGACAGGGCCGCGCCCAGGGGCCAGTTGCCCGCGCCGTTGAACTGCACCTCGATCAGGTTGGCGAGCATGGTACCCCCCGTGCCGCCGACCAGCGCCGGGGTGACATAATCGCCGGTGGTGGGCACAAAGATCAGAACGGCGGCGCCCATTACCCCGGGCAGCGACAGGGGCAGGGTGATGCGCAGAAACCGCCGCAACCGCCCATCGCCTAGATCGCTGGCCGCCTCCAGCAGCGAGCGGTCGATTTTTTCCAGGCTGACATAGATGGGCAGGATGGCGAAGGCCGCCCAGGCATGGGCCAGGGTCACCACCACGGCAAAGGGATTGTAGAGCAGGAAGCTCAGCGGCTGGCCGATCAGGTGCAGCCGTATCAGGCCGGAATTGATCAATCCGTCAAAGCCGAGAATGATTTTCCAGGCGAAAACGCGCAGCAGGTATGAAGTCCAGAACGGAATGGTCAGCGCCACCAGCCAAGCGAATTTGCGCCGTGCATGAAAAGCAACGAAATAAGCCATGGGATAGGCCAGGCACACGGTTGCCAGGGTTACCAGGCCCGAGATGGCAACCGAGCGGATGAAAAGGGCGCGATAGCTCGCCTTGCCCAGGACCGCGCCATATTGGGCAAACGTCCAGCCATCGGCGAAGCCCAGACCCTGCTGGCTCTTCAGGCTGGTCAGGGCCATCAGGACCAAGGGCGCGGCCAGCGCCAGCCCCATCACCGTCAGGGCGGGGGAGAGAAGGGCATAGCCCTCGCCCGAATTATGACCCTTGTTTGCCACCCTGCTCCCCTGAAAGGGCGATTGTTGGGAAATCGCCGGTTCCGGCGCAACCGAAACCTCGGGAATTGCTGCTTGAATCCCCGCCGGTGATAGGTCATAACCCGCCCTCTTGGAGTGCGGGCGTAGCTCAGGGGTAGAGCATAACCTTGCCAAGGTTAGGGTCGGGCGTTCGATTCGCCTCGCCCGCTCCAATTTCTTCAATATAATCAGGTGCTTATTTGGGATTCCCGACATAAGCAAAACGCGGACCGGGCGGAAGTTCCTGATGTGCGGTAGGCGCAGCGCGTTACGCCCAGGTGCTGCAGAGGCTTACGAGGGGCGTGACGGTGCAGAATGTGCGGTCACGCGCCTTGCAGTGTCACCCGGTCCGAGGGTGCATGACGACCCTCAAAGCTTCAGCGCGTCGGGCGTGGATGGCTTCGCATTCGCATCCACAACGGCTTCGACCAGTGCCGGTCCCTGTGAGGTTCTGATTGGCCCGAAGCTGGATGTGCCAGGCGGCAAAGTATGTGTTGGCGCGGCAGTCCAACGAGATGATGGCATCATCGGCAAGAAGCGCGCCGAGGACGCCCGCCGCCATCTGTGAATGCAAGGGGAATGCGCGGTCGCCTCGAGCTGCTTGACGAGCTGGTGTCTTTGGCGACGGTAAGATGTGCCACGCCATTTCGCCCAGCGCGGCGCGGCAAGCCTCGTCGGCGGCCAAAACGGCGTACTGCGGTCCGGAGACCTCCACGTTGTAATGGGCCACATCCTGTATCAATTTCGTGGTGTCGAAGCCCTGCTGATGGCGCATTCCGATCAGATCGTGAAAGGTCGTTCCGGTAACGGCCAGGACCGATGCGCCGTCCATGTGGCGTCGTAAAGGCATTCAGAAGATGGACGGCGTCTGGGCCGATCGCCCAAATGCAGACGCCGAGCTGGCCGCTGTGCTTAGCCAAGCCACGAGCCATGAAGGTGGCGACTTCCTCATGCCGCACGCCAAAATAGGTCAGCCGGTCCTGTCTTTTGCGCAAGGGTTTCCGCAGTAATGTCGGCGGCCGTTGCATCGTCCGTAAAACCGGGTGCGGATTGGAGCAACCCGCGGCCCGCAGAAAGTTCCTGCGATCAAGCCCGGCCACGGCGTTTCCTTCAAATTGTGTGGGACCTACCCGGTAATGCAGCAGGCACGGCTGTTCCACGATCGAGCTTTGTTCGATTTCCGACAGATCGGCTCGCGACATTTCATTCGCCAGGTTTCATGACGCGGGCAGCGCTCCGGTCGGGCGTCGCGACACCAATGCCGGATGCTTTGTGCGATTTCCCACCAAATGCCGGAATCTGCGGCGTGCCGCGCTGATGCCGCCATGTCCTAGCGATATCCCCAAACACTTCGTCAACATGCGGTGACCGGCCGGCGGTAACAACACCGCTTTCGATCGTCCGGACAACTTCCCAGGCGACTTTAATTCTCTGACGCGCGCATTCTTCGGAACGAGCCTGACGCTCATGCTTTGTCCCATTGTCCGCTGCGCATCGCGCGCGGACACAACCAACTGGGAGAAACGCATGAGAACCGCGAGCACCGCCGCGAGCAAGGCCACCAAGACGGATGCCGTTTCCTTGCTGAAGGCGGATCACCGCAAGGTTGAACAGCTCTTTGCACAATTCGAGGAGGCGGATGAAGACGAGAAGAAGCAGACGATCTGCAAGCAGGTATGTCTGGAACTCATCATCCACACGATAATCGAAGAGGAACTTTTCTATCCCGCTTGCCGCGAAAAGAAGGTCGATGACGAGAATCTCGACGAGGCGCAGGTGGAACACGATGGCGCCAAGGTGCTGATTGGCGACCTGCTGCAGGACAGCAGCGGCGACCAATTCTATGAGGCCAAGGTCAAGACCCTATCGGAATATATAAAGCATCATGTCACTGAAGAGGAGAAGCCGCGATCCGGCATCTTCGCGAAGGCCCTCAAGGCGGGGGTCGACATGGCCGCGCTCGGCGAAAAGATCCAGGCGCGGAAAGCGGAACTCACGGCGCAAAGCGAGGCCTTGAGTTCCAGACCGCCTCAACCTCGCTCTTTTTCCCTCCACCCTCAAGGCAACCTCCAGGAGAATAGCATGGCAAGACATTCCAATGACCGCGATCGGGACGAAAACGGACGCTTCATCAGCGACGATGATCGCGGATATCAGTCGCGCGGCCGGGGCGGCTATCGCGATGACGATGATCGCGGCTATCAGTCCCGCAGCCAGGGCAACTATCGGGACCGGGACGACCAGGGCCGCTTTGTCAGCGACGATGACGAGCGCGGCGGTTCCCGCGGGCGCGGCCATGGCGGCTGGTATGGCGACAGCGAAGGCCATTCCCGTGCCGCACAGGAACGCGGTAATGAAGGCGGCAGCCGGTCGCGTGACTATGATGACAATGACCGCGGGTCTCGCGGTGGGCGCGGCCATGGCGGCTGGTTCGGCGATCCGCAAGGCCACAGTCAGGCTTCCCGTGAAGGCTGGCGTCATTCGAGCCATGAAGGAAGCGGCTGGTATGGCGATCCGGAAGGGCATAGCCAGGCGTCCCGCGAGGGCTGGCGCCATTCCAGCCACGAGGGCAGCGGCTGGTACGGAGATCCACAAGGTCATTCCCAGGCCTCGCGGGAAGGTTGGGATGATCGTGGCCGTTCCGGCAGCCGTTCCAGCCGCAGCCGCGACTATGACGATGACGATCGCGGGTCTCGCGGTGGGCGCGGCCATGGCGGTTGGTTCGGAGATCCCCAAGGCCACAGTCAGGCATCCCGCGAAGGCTGGCGTGACCGCTAGACGATCACCCCTGGAAGGCGAAGGCCTTCCAGGGGGTACTTGCGCTTGACGCATAAAGGGGGTGGCGTACCGGAGTTCCGGGTTGCTTCGCGCGCGAGGCCGCCCGTAGGCCTGATTGTTTCAAGGCCAACATTCAGGATTGGGCTGGCCGCACCGCCCAGGCGGTTAATGCAAACGGAAAATACCGTCGACAGCCTTCCACTCGGAAGGCTGGACAAGGTGGTTGTGGGCAACGCGAACGGAATGTAACGCGCCTTCGAGTTCGCGCTGCCAGTGTTCCAAAAATGCCTTCAGCCCGGGAAAAAGCGGAGCCAGGTCATATTCCTGCCAGATAAAGAGCTGGAGCAAGCTGGGATGGTCGGGAATATGATAGTGGATCTCCGCCGTGGTCAGGCCATAACCATGCAAGCGAATCTGTAAATCCTTGTTGACCACCATGCACCTCGTTCGAAGCATCCTGCTTCTCATGCAACGCTAAGGTCGCTGGCTGGCTTCCGGCAACAGCATTTTTACCTTTGGGGCAGGCACCGGCTTGTGGCGCGGCCGGTTCTAAAAAAATAGTTATTTTTCAAATATTTGGCGGCTTACAAAAATTTTTGGCACTCCCCTCTTGAAGCTGCCACGGGGCAAACTAGGTCATTTTCCGTCCGGCGGGGAGCCGGGCCTTAGACACCGTTGATCTGCATAAGGAGGATTTGCATGCATTTCCGCCCATTGCACGACCGCGTGGTCGTGCGCCGCATCGATGCTGACCAGAAGACCGCCGGCGGCATCATCATTCCCGACACCGCGCAGGAAAAACCCCAGGAAGGCGAAGTGGTTTCCGTGGGACCTGGCGCGCGCAATGACCGCGGCGAACTGGTCCCGACCGAGCTGAAAGCCGGCGACCGCGTGCTGTTCGGCAAATGGTCGGGCACCGAGGTCAAAATCGACGGCGAGGACCTTCTGATCATGAAGGAATCCGACGTCATGGGCGTGCTCGAAAAGACGAATACGCTCAAGAAAGCCGCCTGACAGGGCCTTTATTAGGTCAACCGAGCCATCGAGAGGAGATTGAAATGGCTGCCAAGGAAGTCAAATTTTCGTCCGACGCGCGTGAGAAGATGCTGCGCGGCGTCGATATTCTCGCCAACGCCGTGAAGGTCACGCTGGGTCCCAAAGGCCGCAATGTCGTGATCGACAAGTCATTCGGCGCGCCGCGCATCACCAAGGATGGCGTCACTGTCGCCAAGGAGATCGAGCTGGAAGACAAGTTCGAGAACATGGGCGCCCAGATGGTGCGCGAGGTTGCCAGCAAGACCAACGACCTCGCCGGCGACGGCACCACCACCGCCACGGTGCTGGCGCAGGCCATTGTCAAGGAAGGCGCCAAGAGCGTCGCCGCCGGAATGAACCCGATGGACCTGAAACGCGGCATCGATCTGGCGGTCGAGGCCGTGGTCGCCGACCTCAAGAGCCACGCCAAGAAGGTGGCCAACAACGATGAAATCGCCCAGATCGGCACCATCAGCGCCAATGGCGACAAGGAGATCGGCCGTTTCCTGGCCGATGCCATGGCCAAGGTGGGCAACGAAGGCGTGATCACGGTCGAAGAGGCCAAGAGCCTGGACAGCGAGCTGGAAGTGGTCGAAGGCATGCAGTTCGACCGCGGTTTCGTCTCGCCCTATTTCGTGACCAATGCCGAGAAGATGCGGGTCGAGCTGGAAGATCCCTACATCCTCATCCATGAGAAGAAGCTCTCCAACCTGCAGCCCATGTTGCCGGTGCTGGAAGCCGTGGTGCAGTCGGGCAAGCCGCTGCTGATCATCGCCGAGGAAGTGGAAGGCGAGGCGCTGGCCACCCTGGTGGTCAACAAGCTGCGCGGCGGCCTCAAGATCGCCGCCGTCAAGGCGCCCGGTTTCGGTGACCGTCGCAAGGCCATGCTCGAAGATATCGCCATCCTCACCGGCGGCAATGTCATCTCGGAGGAATTGGGCACCAAGCTGGAGAATGTCACCCTCAACATGCTGGGCCGGGCCAAGAAGGTCTCCATCGACAAGGACAACACCACCATTGTCGATGGCTCCGGCAAAAAGAGCGACATCCAGGCCCGCACCGGCCAGATCCGTCAGCAGATCGAGGAAACCACCAGCGATTATGACCGCGAGAAGCTGCAGGAGCGGCTGGCCAAGCTCGCCGGCGGCGTTGCGGTCATCCGCGTCGGTGGCTCGACCGAAGTCGAAGTCAAGGAGCGCAAGGATCGCGTCGATGACGCGCTTCATGCCACCCGCGCCGCGGTTGAAGAGGGCATTCTGCCGGGCGGCGGCATTGCCTTGCTCCGCGCCTTAAAAGCGCTGGAGAAGGTCCAGCCCGCGAACGCCGACCAGAAGGCGGGTGTCGAGATCGTGCGCCGCGCCATTCAGGCGCCCGCGCGCCAGATCGCCCAGAACGCTGGGGACGATGGCTCGGTTGTGGTCGGCAAGCTCCTGGAGAAGACAGACTATACCTGGGGCTACAATGCAGCGACCGGCGAGTATCAGGATCTGGTCAGGGCCGGCATTATCGACCCCGCCAAGGTGGTGCGCACGGCGCTGCAGGATGCAGCCTCCGTGGCGTCGCTGCTGATCACCACCGAGGCGCTGATCGCCGAAAAGCCCAAGCGGGAAAAGGCGCCTGCCATGCCCGCCGGCGCCGGCGACATGGACTTCTGAGGCCGGATGGGGAGCCCGGCTGATCCAAGCGGGCTCCCCCATTGGCGGAGGCAATCATGGTCTGGCTGATCCTGATCGCTGGCATTCAGATCCTGGGCTTTGGCTTCACGCTGGCGCGCCTGGCCTGTGACGAATGGCGGCAAAGACGCGCGTCCAGGATGGCGCCGGCGGCGATGGAGGACCGCCAGAGCCAAGTGGAGTATGCATCATGGAGAACCGCAACAACGTAGTTTCAATCGACAAGGGCGCCGCGAAGCCGGGGCGCCCGTCCTGGAGCTTCAGTTATCCGCATCAACTTGTCAGCGACCCGAAACTGGGGCTTGATGAAAAGCGCGCCATTCTCGCCGCCTGGGCGTCCGACGTGCATGCCGTGGAATCATTTCCAACATTGCGGCATTTGCCGGGAACTCCATTCCCGGTGACATACTCATCCATCATGGATGCGCGCCTGCGCCTGGACGCCGGCACGGAAACGGACGGTGATGATCCCGTTCCACCGCCGCCTGGTGCCGTAAAGCGGCGCCAGGCCGGGACAGGCTGGAGAAAAGCGGCATGAGCGGCGCTTTGGTCTTCGTTTGTGGTCAGAAGGACGTGTTTGGCCGGGTTGCGGCGGCGCCGCGGCCGCCAGACGGCCCGGCTCTATCACTGTCCTGTGAAATGCCGTGATGCAAGACCTAAGGCAAGTTGCAGTCTTGATCAGCCGGCATGCTTCAATGCGGACAAATACTCCACCAGCAGCTTCTGGGTCTGCTGCGCCAGAATGACAAACGATCTGCGGCTGTCAGTGGGGTCATGCCGGCGGATCAGAAATCCCTTCTCGCACAGTTCGTTTATCTTGCGCAAAGCCGATGAAAGCGGGATGCCGGCCCCGTATGCCGCGCTCTTGACCGTCAGTTCGGTGCCGGCGCTGTAGGCGTCCGCCAGCGTGAGGATGAGCATCCAGCCGGCATTGCCCAATCCGAGGCTGGCGAATATCCGTTCCCGCAAATGCGCGCGCGCGCGCTCTGTCTTCACGACGCGGCCCATCTCCTCGCTGTCGAGGGTCGGCATGGGGTTGCTATCTGACGGGGAAACCGCGTCGATCGGCCGGAACCGCCGTCGTGTGCGCATCAGCAGTTGTGTGGCCGCTTCATCCGTCCGCATCCTGAATTCCTGAAGCGCGGTCTCCAGGAATTGCATCTCCGTGGTCTGAAAGCGCTGCATGCGCGACAGGTTGTAAGCTTCCGATATGGATGAAAGAAATTCGGCCTTGTCTTGCACGGTGACGGGCCAGGCGACCTGTCCTTCCGAGAGATATATCGGGTCCGCAGGGTTGGGGGTGTTTGCGCAGACCACCAGATATTCGATCCAGGAGCGATCGGTCGCTGTCTGGTGGATCTGTCGCGCGATGGACGCTCCATCGGGACCGCAATCAACAATGACCAGCCCCACATCGCGGGCTTGCTTCAAAATAGCCAAGGCGTCGTAGGCATCGCGGGCGCGGACAATGTGATAACCCTGCGCGATCAGCGCCCCGAAATAACCGTTCGGAATATTCTGATCGTTTCCGATCAGCAGGATGCTGCTTTCGAAAATGTCAGCCGGATAGAAAACGGAAGCTGATTCCGTCACTGCGTCTCCGCGGATATTTGGAAACCGAACCTTGTTGCGTGGAACCCACATTACCCGTTTGGCAGCATTTAGAACCAAAATCGGTTCCACATCGATAATGAATGGTTTCAATGCGAAATCGAATTGAATGACGTCATTAAGGATCATTGTGCAACCATTCGAAGCCGCAATGGCGGCGATAACCGCCCTTGGTATACGAGCTTCCACTATGCTGCCCGGATGGGGAGCTTGTTGGGCTTGTTGATCCGAGCAGTTAACTTCTGCGTGCTGAGCGCTGCCGGCTTTGTCCTGCTTTCGCCGGTCTTGGCGCATGACACGCCGCTCGACCGGCAATTGCGGCTTCTTCTCCCGCAAACGCAAGCTGAAACAGTCCTGCCGCAATACCGTCGGACCTACGACGACCAGCTGGCTTGGGTCTTCGGGAACCTCAAGGCGCAAATTCACGGCGAATTATGCCGTCGCAACGATCTTGAGATTCTCCATCCGGCGTCTTGTGGCCGGGACAGCAATTCATGAGCGCATCCTTCTTATTCCCAGAAAGGTCGCGTCACAGTTTCTAGCGAATGGCAGTTGGCAATGGGCGCTGAAAGATTGAATGAAACGACTGTCTCACCCGCGGGACAGCTCCAACCGCTGGTGAGCGATCACTTCTATCGCTTGTTGGATGTCTGGCGGCCGGCGGATGCACCGGCCGACAAACTGGCGCCCAGGAAATGGAGCAGACGCAAGGCGCTGCTGTTTATCATATTCGCGAGCGCGGCCTTGTGGGGACTGATCGCGATGGCGCTGTACATGCTGGTGAAGCTTGTCTGATCCCCGCGCCAGCGCGATTTTCCCAACATAGTCGAAAGAGATTGCCAGTGGGACGACCAAGAACGGGAGCAAGGAACCGGGAGATTCTCACGGCGTTCCAGTCGGGCGTCAGTATCGCCGAGCTCGCCGCAAGATATGGCCTGCGCCCCAACACCATCACCGCGATCCTGGCGACGGAAAGACTGAAATATGCCTTGAGTCCCAGTGCCGAATACCGCGCGCTTCGCGGGCATTGTTGACCGCGGACATATCAGCCTTGATGCCTAGACGCGTGCGCCCTCCAGCGCCAGCAGCCGGGCCTTGACCTCCAAACCCCCGGCAAAGCCGGTGAGCTTGCCGGTCGAACCGACGACGCGGTGGCAGGGCGCGATGATGGAAATTGGATTCCGGCCATTGGCCGCGCCCACGGCGCGTACCGCGGCCGGATTGCCCACCTGCCGGGCGATGTCACGATAGCTGCGGGTTTCGCCAAAGGGAATGGCGAGCAGAGCCCGCCACACTTTGCGTTGAAAGTCGGTTCCGACGAAGTCCATCTTCACGTCGAAGCGCTTGCGCTTGCCGGCGAAATATTCCCGCAGCTGGCGCTCGGTCTCCAGCAGAATGGGATGACGATTGTCTTCGCCCACGATGTTCAGCCGTACCCGCCTGGGATCGTCATTCTCCCACAAGATTGCGGCCAGGCCGATGTCGCTGGCCACCAGTTTCAATTCGCCCACCGGCGAGGACATGGTCTTGCAGACATGGGTTTTGGTCATGGCTTTTTCCTTCATTGGGCATGCCATCAGATAATGCATCCGCCCGCCGATGGCAGTGGGGGGCTCAATTCAAACGGGCAAAGCGGCAGATTCCAGCTTGCCCGCGCCGGATGGCTTCGCCGGCTCTCCGGGTCTAGAATGACATCCGTTCGGGCAAGGCAAGGTCCCCATGGCCGCAGGCTTGAAACTCAGACTAAGCGCGGTGATCGGCACCTGCTTTTATCTGGCGCTGGCGATCTGGGGTTGGGACGGGTTCGGGCCGTTCTTCGCCCATCCGGCGCGCATCGCCGTCACCGTCATCTTCTTTGCGCTTACCTTCGCCGCGATGTTGACGCGCGGAAATCTTAGCACGGGCACGCGCGAGGACCGCGGCAATCGTTGGGTGCTATGGGCCTTTGGCGTTCTGAGCATCCTGGCCGCCTATCTGTCGGCCTGGTGCGATCGCAGGGATGTCTGGGTACTGGATGGTGACGCCATGCGCTGGATCGGCGTGGCGCTGATGGTGCCTGGCGGGGTCATCCGGCTCTGGCCCGTCTATGTGCTGGGCAACAGATTTTCCGGTCTGGTCGCGATCCAGCCAGGTCATAGTCTGGTGACGACGGGCATTTATCGTGTGGTGCGCAATCCCAGCTATGTCGGCCTGCTGCTGTCGTCTTTCGCCTGGGCACTGGCTTTTCGCTCTGTCATCGGGGTGATCCTGGCGGCCCTGATGATCCCGCCCCTGATCGCCCGCATCCATGCCGAAGAGCGGTTGCTGGCTTCACAATTCGGCGCCGAATATGAAGCCTATCGCGCCCGGACCTGGCGGCTGATTCCCGGTCTTTACTGAAGCTTGCGTGCGGTCGGCGCGGGGGCGCAAACTGCATTGGTCTGTTGATTCCGCTGGGAGGGCGGCAAGACGTGTCCGTGCGTTTGGAGTCGCTTAGCTGGTCGGAGCTGGTCACCAAAGCCAGACAGGCCGAGGCCGCCGCCGACAGATCGAAGGACGCCGACATCAAGGCGGAATGGCTGCAGATCGCGCGCTGCTACCGGGAAATGGCCGACCAGCAGATCAAGATGCCCAAGCCATAGCTCCGGGCGCTCAGTTCCGTTCGTCGGGCATGTGACGGAACGCGCCCGGCGCCAGGTCGGTATAGATTACCCCATAGGGGCTGTCGTAGCGGACATCGCTGACATCGATCCAGACCACCTTGCCGCCATCCAGCTGCACATAAAGGCCATCGATCTTGCGCGCCATATCGCGATCGACGCGGACCACGCGGCCGACATAATCGCCGGTCAGGACCTGAATTTGCTGGCCGACGATGCCACCATCGGTCTGGCGCTCGCGGTCGCGTTCCAGCGAAGCGGGCGTCGGACGGTATCTGGCGCGGTCGCGTTCCCAGTCGCCCATGGCGTGCAGGCGATACCAATATTCGCGCTGGGCTCTCTGATAGGCCCACATCTGCCCGCTATAGGCTTCCTGCGCTCGCCGGTATTGCTCCATGCGGCGGCGATAGTCTTCATCCGGCGCCCGATAGCCATTGTCTGCGGCATCGCGATTCAGATCCGCGGTCTCGGCCCGTTCCCGCGGCGTTGGCGGATAGGAATTGCCGGGCGTGCGGATCTGTGCGTCGACGGAAAGTGTGAAGGCGGAAAGGATGACGGCCGCAAGGACAAGCCCCAGCCGCGCGGCCCGCATGCTTGTTCTGGTCATATGGCACTCCTGAAGTCTCGCCCCAGCATCAATTATGCCCGATAAACGCCTTGAGGGGCAGGGTCAGACCCGTCACTTGCCAGCCGAACAGGCCCCGGCGTTCAAGGTCCAGCGAGACCGGTTGATCAGGATGGTGCGCATTGGCATAGGTGGCGCGCAGGCGATCGGGACCGATCCAGGCGAAGTCGCCATGCCAGAGCGACGGCCTTGATGTGCGGCCGCTAGCGGTCTGGGGCGCATGTTGGCGCAGGATGGTGGCCACGCCATCCGGGGTGACGATGGCATCGATCACCTGGTCGCCGATGGAGGGCGCAAGCTGCAATATCAGATTGGAAAACGGGTTGTGCTTCTTCGGTGCGCGGCCTTGTACATAGGTCTCGAGCTGCTGCTTCAGGCCATCGCGGACGGTGGGGAAATCCACATCGGCGGCGATTGTGTCGCGGTCGCCATTTTTGACCGCGAAAGACAATGAACGCAGCAACAGGAAAGGCGCGGCGAAGTACCAGGCCACAAA
>DASZVQ010000145.1:0-4246 GCA_035547275.1 Rhizomicrobium sp. | reverse complement strand
ATCGTCTGCCAAGCAGGCGCGTTCGGTGCTAGTCAGGGCCGGTATTGATTCTGGCGGTAAACACGTGGCGTCCTACAACTGTGCGAAGTGTCCCGGCTATTGCTGCTCCTATCCGCTGATCCAGCTGACCAAGCGCGATGTGGAACGGCTGGCCCGTCATTTCGGCCTGGACTTCGAGACCGCCCGCAAGAAGTTCACCAAGGTCGATCCCGAAGCCAAATATGCCATGCGGCGCAAGAAGGACGAGCATTTCGGCAAGATCTGCCAATTCTTCGATACCGAGAAGCGCCGCTGCACCATCTATACCGCCCGGCCCACCATCTGCCGGGAATACCCCGGCGGCTCCTGCGGCTATTGGGATTTCCTGACGTCGGAACGTTCATCCCAAAAAGATGAGACGCACATCGCCTCGACCTGGAACATCTGATCCATTTCGCAATTCTGCCCGCCTGGGCGTCGCTCCGGCTGCTGCCCGTGCCAACGCGCTGACGCGCGCGCGGGGAAGGTTTGTGACACTTCCGCGCGACCTCAAATGGTGCAGTGCATCGTCTTAATCGCTTGGCCGTTCGCGCTTTTTTTGCTCTAACAAATCCGATAGCGGGAGAAAAGGGGCTTCCCGAAAGGGCCAGACGGCGCAGCCGCGCCGGCCGGTGCTCGCCCCTGACAGCGGCTGCAAGCCGACCAATGGAGGGGAGAGATGTTCCATCAGCTTTTGACGCCGGTCAGCGGCAGCCTTGTGCTGTCTTTTGTTGTGGCAGCGATCCCGATCGCCGTGGTGCTGCTGATGCTGGGGCTGTTGAAACGCCCGGCCTGGCAGGCCTCGCTGGCCGGCCTGGTGAGCGGCGTGGTGATCGCCATTGCCGTGTGGCAGCTCCCCGTCAACCTGGCGGCGGCCAGCGTCGCCAATGGCGTGACCTTCGCGCTGTGGCCGATCATGTGGATCGTGTTCGCTGCCCTGATCCTCTACAACATCGCGGTGCAGTCGGGGCGCTTCGACGCCTTCCGCCGCTGGGTGCTGGCGCATCTGCCCAATGACCGGCGCATCATCCTGATCGTGATCGGCTATGGCTTCGGTTCGCTGCTGGAGGGCGTGACCGGCTTCGGCGCTCCTGTCGCGATCTGTGCCTCTCTCTTGATCATGCTGGGCTTCGGCGCCGCCGACGCGGTGGTCTATGCCCTTCTGTTCAACACCGCCCCGGTGGCGTTCGGCTCGCTGGGCATCCCGATCACCACCCTGTCCGGCGTGACCGCCCTTCCCGCCGACTCGCTGGGCGCGATGGTGGGCCGCCAGCTTCCGTTCTTCGCCTTCCTGCTGCCCTTCTACGTCATCGCGCTGTATGGCGGCCTGCGTTCGGTGAAAGCGCTGTTTCCGGTCATCCTGGTGGCCGGTGGCACCTTTGCCGGGGTGCAGTTCGTCTGCTCCAACTTCATCAGCTATACCCTGACCGACGTGCTGGCGGCGTTGAGCTGCCTTGTCGTCACCGTGGGCTTCCTGAAGATGTGGAAGCCCAAGCCTGATCCCGAATTCGCGGTCGGCGTTGGGCCGGGCACCGAGGTCCATACCGACCATGGCGCCATCGCGCCCTGGCAGGGCTGGGTGCCGTGGCTGATCATGTGCGCGGTGGTGATCCTGTGGACCATCTTCAAGGTCGCCGCCATGGGCCAGATCAATGTCCAGTGGCCTGGCCTGCACAACCAGGTCTTCATCACCCTGTATGAAAAGCCCTATGCCGCGGTCTGGTCGTTCCAGCCCCTGGCGACCGGCACCGCCGTGCTGCTGACCGCGATCCTGACCGCGCTGTTCGTGGGCGCCGGCGTCTCGGGTTTCATCAAGGCGGTCGGCGAGGCGGTGCGGCAGATCGCGCTGCCCACCCTGACGGTAGTGTGCATTGTGGGCCTGGCCTTCCTGATGAACTATTCCGGCATGAACTATACCCTGGGCCTGGGCGTCGCTTCGGCCGGGGTGCTGTTCCCGCTCCTGTCGGCCTTCCTGGGCTGGCTGGCGGTGTTCCTGTCGGGCAGCGACTCCTCTGGTAACGCTCTGTTCGGCAACCTGCAGGTTGTGGCCGCCAACAAGCTGAGCTTCGATCCGGTGCTGATGGCCGCCACCAACTCCTCGGGCGGCGTCTTCGCCAAGATGATCTCGCCCCAGAACATCGCCACCGGCGTGTCGATCGCCGGGCTGCGCGGCCAGGAGGGCAAGATCTTCTCGCGCACCTTCATTCACAGCCTGGTGTTGACGGTGCTGCTGGGCATCCTGGTCTTCCTGCAGCAGCATGTCTGGACCTGGATGATCCCGCCGCATTGAGGCTGCATACAGATGATGGGGAAGGCCGGGCCGCAAGGTCCGGCCTTTTCATTTTGACCCGCGGACAGCGCGGATTTAGGGTGCGCGCCGTTTCCCAGGAAAGCTGATTGCATGTCTGATCGCGTTGAAAAGCACGGCCTGAAAGTCGCCCGCCCCCTGCACGACTTCATCGAGAAGGAGGCGCTGCCCGGCACCGGTCTGGATCCCGACCGGTTCTGGAAAGGCTTTGCCGAACTCGCCACGCGGCTGATGCCGGTCAACCGTGAACTGCTGGCCGAGCGCGACCGGCTCCAGGCCGCCATCGATGACTGGCACCGGAAGAACCCGGCGCGGCCGATCGACCAGGCGGTGTATACCGCTTTCCTGAAAGAGATCGGCTATCTGGTGCCGGAAGGCGGCGACTTCCAGATAGGCACCCAGAATGTCGATCCGGAGATCGCCACCATCGCCGGGCCGCAACTGGTGGTGCCGCTGACCAATGCGCGCTTTGCCCTGAACGCGGTCAATGCGCGCTGGGGCAGCCTGTATGACGCGCTCTATGGCACCGACGCCATCGACCAGGCGGGCGAGCTGGCGCCCGGCAAGGGCTATAACGAAAAGCGCGGCGCGGCAGTGATCGCCTTTGCGCGCGGCGTGCTGGACCAGGCCGCACCGCTGGCGAGCGGTTCATGGACAGATGTGAGCGGACTGAAAGTGGAAGGCGGCAAGCTGTCGCCGGCACTGAAGGACCCGTCGCAGTTCAAGGGCTATGTGGGTGATGCCGCCAACCCCTCGCTGATCCTGCTGGCCCATAATGGCCTGCATATCGAAGTGCATCTGGACCGTTCGACGCCCATCGGCAAAAGCGACAAGGCCGGCATCAGCGACGTGGTGTTGGAATCGGCCATCACCACCATCATGGACTGCGAAGACAGCGTCGCGGTGGTGGATGCCGAGGACAAGACGCAGGCCTATCGCAACTGGCTGGGGCTGATGAACGGCACGCTGTCGGCCAGTTTCGAGAAGAGCGGCAAAACGCTGGTGCGCAAGGCCAATCCCGACCGCAGCTATACCGGCGCCGATGGCGGCAAGGTTTCCCTGCCCGGCCGCTCGCTGCTGTTCATCCGCGATGTCGGCCATCTGATGACCAGTGACGCCATCCTGCTGCCGGATGGCAGCGAGATCGGCGAAGGCCTGATGGATGGCGTGGTCACCAGCCTGGTCGCGATGCACGACAAGGGTACCAACAGCCGCAAGGGCGGCATCTATATCGTCAAGCCCAAGATGCACGGCCCGAAGGAAGTCGCCTTCACCAACACCATGTTCGATGGCATCGAGGACGTGCTGGGGCTCAAGCGCAACACTATCAAGATGGGGGTGATGGACGAGGAGCGCCGCACCAGCACCAACCTGAAGGAATGCATCCGCGCGGCACGCGACCGCATCGTCTTCATCAATACCGGCTTCCTGGACCGGACCGGCGATGAGATGCACACCTCCATGTATGCCGGCGCCATGGTGCGCAAAGGCGACATGAAGACGTCGAAATGGCTGGCGGCTTACGAAGACCAGAATGTCGATATCGGCCTGGCCTGCGGCTTCCAGGGCAAGGCGCAGATCGGCAAGGGCATGTGGGCCATGCCCGACAAGATGGCCGACATGCTGAAGGCCAAGATCGGCCATCCCATGGCGGGCGCCAGTTGCGCCTGGGTGCCGTCGCCCACCGCGGCGACGCTGCATGCCCTGCACTATCACCAGGTCAGCGTGAAGGCGCGGCAGGATGAACTGAAGGCGCGGCCGCGCGCCAAGCTGAGCGATATCCTGACCATCCCGCTCGCCGATCGCCCCAACTGGAGCCCGGAAGAAGTGCAGCAGGAGTTGGACAACAATGCCCAGGGCATTCTGGGCTATGTGGTGCGCTGGGTGGATCAGGGCGTCGGCTGTTCCAAGGTGCCCGAC
>DASZVQ010000144.1:0-1582 GCA_035547275.1 Rhizomicrobium sp. | reverse complement strand
TGGAAACGCGCGGCGCGGTTTCCGGAATGCCGACCTTCACCACCCGGCGATCCACCCGCCACAGGCTGGCCGCCAGCTCAATGCCTTCGGTCAGGATGACGGCGCAGGCCAGCAGCACCAAAGGCGACATGGCGATCATGGCGACGATGTCGGTGGAATCGACATATTCCAGCGCGGTGGCGTCGATCAGCATCAACAGGCCGGTCGAGACCATGATGATCATCGCGCCCATCACCAGATATCCCGACTGGCGCACTTTCGGCATGCGGCCCAGCACCAGAAGGCCCAGCAGCAGGCTCAGCACCGCCGCCATCAGCGCATAACCGCGCCATTCCGGGAAGGTGCGCAGCAGGCCGGTAAAGGCGAACTTCGGCCGCCCCGAGGCATCGAACATGCCCCAATAGGCACCGACCCCCTCTTCGCCCTGGCTCTTCCAGGGCTGGTCATAGGCTTCGAACAGGTAATAGTCCCAGCCCTTCTCCTGCGCGAACTGCACGAAGTTGCGCAGGAAATAGCCTTCGTTGGCGGTGGAGGCTTCGGCGCCGCCGCGGGTACGGCCTTCCGAGGGCCAGCCCGCCTCGCCCACCACGATCTGCTTGTCGGGGAATTCCGCCTGGATGTGGTTGTAGAAACCTTCACTCGCCTTCAGGCTGCCACGGATGTCCGTGCCCTCCCAATAGGGCAGCAGATGGACAAAGACGATGTCGACATACTGGCCGATCTCCGGCGTCATCATCCAGGTCGACCAGGGTTCGGCGGTCGTCACCTTGATGCGATTGGGCAGCGCGGCGCGCACCTCACGAATATACGCATTGAGCTGATCGGCCGAGACAAAACCCACCAGCTGGGTCTCGTTGCCCACGATCACCCGATCGATGGTGCGGCGATTGGCCAGCGCGGTGCGAATGCCCAGCTGGATGCTCTTCTCATTCTGCTCCAGATCGGGGCTGATCCAGATGCCCATCGACACGGTCATGCCGTAGCGGCGTGCGATCTCGGGCACCTTGTCCATGCCGCCATCCACCGTATAGGTGCGAATATGGCCGGTGAGCTTGGAGAGTTGCGCCAGGTCGGCATCGATCCGCTCGGGCGAGATGTCCTTGTTCTGGCGCATGGTGAAGATGTGGCTGGGATTGTAGGCGATGCCGCGCACCTGCCCGTCCCATTCCGGCGCCTTGATCGTGTAGTCGCGGCTGGCCCAGAACAGCGCGCTGGCGCCCACCACCATGGCCAGCGCCACCACGATGCGCAGACGGCCGCCGCCCAGATGACGCGCGGTCCACAACCGGGCCAGGACGTCACGCACCGTTGCTACTGATCCTGGTCGTCTTTGTCGCTGGGATCGGGGACATAGCCCTTTTCCCCTTTCCTGGGGGCGGGCGTGGTTTCCAGGAGCTTGATGTCGAAGATCAGCGTCTGGTTGGGCGGGATCAGGCCATCGCCGGCGCCGCGCGCGCCATAGCCGAGGTTGGGCGGGATCACCAGCAGCCAGCGATCGCCTTCGCGCATCAGCTGCAGCGCCTCGACCCAACCTTGAACAAGCCCGCCATTGAGCTTGAAGGAGGCCGGCAGCGGCGGCGAG
>DASZVQ010000143.1:0-1985 GCA_035547275.1 Rhizomicrobium sp. | reverse complement strand
CGGGCAACGTCATAGATGCGGCTTCGTTTCAGGGTGAAGCCGCTGGAGCCGCCGATATCTTTCCAGCCCAGCAGGAAGGCGATATCGGTGTTGCGCACCGTGATGCCCTCGAAATAGTTGTAATTGGCGCGCAGCAGGTTGAACAGCGTGCCATTGCCAGCGCCATCGAAGATCACCTCGCCGTCGCCGGCTGACCTGATGACAATCGGCTTGTCGGGAGTGCCGCTGGCCGTCAGGTAATAGGTGCCGTCGATCACCGAGGCATAGGCATTGTTTCCAGGGCGCGGAATGCCGTTGAGATAGTGATAGCGATCGGTTTGATAGGTACCGGCGTGGACCAGGATGGTGTCGCCCGGATGCACTCGCGCCGGGAAGGTGCCGCCATGATCCGACGAGGACGCGCCCATATAGTAGGCGCGCAGCAACCCCAGGAAGGCCGGCTGCTGCTTGGGGCCAGTCCAAGTCCAGGGATAGACATGGAAGACGCGTCCGCCCGCCGCCGGCTGGGGCTCCTTGCGGGTATGGACGGTGACGATCTTTTCGCTTTCCCCGCGCACCCCATCAGGATCGCTCAACACCAGGCGGCATTCGTAATCGGTATCCGGGGTAAGCCCCAGCACCGAGCCCGCAAACATGTTGCCGGTATCGTAATGCCAGGGATTCTCGCGATTGCCCGACTTGTTCTCGGCTGAAACGCCGGTGACCTCGAACGGCGCCGAACCGCCATTGATGATCTCGTGATGGATGCGCAGCAGGGGCAGTGCCGGATGCCAGCCGCTTTCGCCCTTGCGGCGATAGCTGACGTCGACCTTGGCGTTGCGGTTGTCGTCGCCGGCGATCTTCCATTCCAGCCCGATCGCATGCAGGGTTGGCGCCTCGACCACCACCTTGCCGGGGGCGGTGGCATTGTCGATCTGGGCGGCGGCCGGGATCAGCGATAAAGCAAGCGCCGCGATCGCGCACCCGTGGTGAAATGGCCTCATCCGTCCCCTCCCCGTCTTTTATCGCAAGACTGCCTCGGCTGGGGCAGCCACCGCAAATGCGGATTGCAGCTTGGAGCGGCTCAGTTCCTTTTCCCAGCCCGCCACCGCCAGCGCCACGATCCCATTGCTGAGGAAATTGGTGGTGGCGCGACACTGGCTCATGAAACGGTCCACCCCCAGCAGTAGCCCCAGCGAGGCCATCGGAATGTCGGGTACGATGGCAAGCGTGGCGGCCAGGGTGACGAAACCCGCCCCCGTCACGCCCGCGGCGCCCTTGGAGGTCAGCATCGAAATGGCCAGGATCAGCAGTTCCTGCGACCAGCTCAGATGGGTGTTGGTGGCCTGGGCAAGGAACAGGATGCCCAGGGTCATGTAGATGTTGGTGCCATCCAGGTTGAAGCTGTAGCCCATCGGCACCACCAAACCCACCACCGGCTCGGGCGCGCCCAGCTTTTCCAGCTTGCGCATGAGGTTGGGCAGCACGGGTTCGGAGGAGGCCGTGCCGATCACGATCAGAAGCTCCTCGCGGACATAGACGATGAAGCGCAGGATGGAAAAGCCGATGGCGCGCGCGATCAGGCCCAGCACGACAAAGACGAAAAAGGCGCTGGTGGCATAGAAGACCAGCACCAGCTCGCCCAGGTTGACCAGCGCGCCGGCGCCAAACGCGCCAACGGTATAGGCCATCGCGCCAAAGGCGCCCAGCGGCGCCAGATGAATGATCAACCCGATGATGCGGAAGAACACATGGCTGACCTGATCGATCGCGCGGGAGATGCGGGCACCCGCGTCACCCAGCTGCCCCAGCGCCACGCCGAACAGGATCGAGACCAGCAGCACCTGCAGCAGATCACCCTTGACGAAGGCATCGGCGAAGGTCGCCGGGATGATCGCCAGGATATGCGCCACCACGCCATCATGGGCGGCGCGCTGGGCATAGTCGGCCACCGCCGCGCTGTTTTTCAGGCTGACCGCCAGGCCAAGCCCCGGATGGGTGATATG
>DASZVQ010000142.1:0-19546 GCA_035547275.1 Rhizomicrobium sp. | reverse complement strand
TGGGCGTGATATCGGCAAGCTGCGACACCCGCACCGTGCCTTCGCCGCCCGGCTGGCGCATCGCCCAGTCATAGACGTCGCGCACCGATTTGGGCGTGCCATCGCCATGATAGAAGACGGTCCGGTTCGAGGCCGCGGCTTGCGGAAACTGGTCCGCGGCGCTGGCCGAAGGATCGCTGCCCACCAGGCGGATCAGCCGGCAGGCTGCTTCCGGTCCCAGGAAATGGGCGGCATAGAGTTCGCCGCCGCAGACATTGCGGCCCAGGCTGGCGCGCATCTGGTCTTGCGTGGATTTGGCATATTCGCCCGCCATCAGGGCGCAGACATCGGGGTCCTTGCGCAGGTCCAGGATTTCGTGCCGCTCCGACGCGGGCGCGTGATAGCGGCCTTCGGCGTCCCGGGTGATGGCGGAGGCGTAATCCCCGAGGCCGTATTGGGAGCCATATTGCTTGACCAGCCCGAGCCAGGTCTGGTCGACGAACTGGAACAGGCCCAAAGCCGAGGAGGAGTGCGACTGGGCGTTGGGGCGCAGGCTCGATTCCCGCATCGCGGTGCCGAGCAGATAATGGAAATCCGATCCCGTCGCGGCGGCGGCATTGCGCAGCGCGGTAACAACGGAAGAGCGGTCGACGCTCTGGGCGGATGCGGCTTCTGCCTGCATGGTCTCTAACGATTGCGCGGGCCTTGGCCTTCTGCCGCCCGACGCCGTCCCGTTTTGCCCTCTTATGGTTAACGATCGCTTACCGGGCGTGAAGTTGCACGGCCTTGGCCAGCGGCGCCTCGGCGGGCGCGGGCCAGGGCACGGGATTACTGTGGCCCCAGACCGGGCCGGGCCAGGCCGCATCGCCCTTGAAGCGGCCGATCACATGGACATGCAGCTGGGGCACCATATTGCCCAGCGCGCCGACATTGAGCTTTTCCACGCCAGGCAGCGCGCGCACCAGACCGGAGAGCTGCACGATCTCCCGCATCAGCTGGGCCTGGTCGTCGGGCGAAAGGTCCGCGATCTCCACCACGCCCTGGCGGCGCGGCACCAAAAGGCCCCAGTGATAACGGCTGTCGTTATAGAGGAAGAGCCGCGAGAGCGGCCAGTCGGCCAGGGTCACGGTCAAAGATGCGATGACGGGATCGACAGTGAAGTCGGCCATGGAATGCTCCTTATGAAAAGCGGCGCGGATCGAATGCGGCAACGGCCTGTCCCCTGCCCAGGATCAGCTCGGCCATCTCCTGGGCGATGGCGGGGGTGAACAGGATGCCGTTGCGATACTGGCCGCCCGCCACAAACAGGCCTTCGTCGCGCGCCGGTCCCAGCAACGGCAGGCCATCGGGGCTTTTGGGACGCAACCCCGCCCAGTGATCGGCCAGGGTCCAGTCCGCCACCGCCGGCATCAGCCTGGCGGCGCGCGACCACAGATGTTCACGCGCCGCATCGGTCGGCGTCGTATCGAAACCGGCTTCCTGCACAGTCGCCCCAACCAGCAACCGGCCATGGCGCGGCACGCAATAGACGCCCTCGCCCCAGACGACCGGACCGGGCAACCGGGCGGGATCGGGCGGGGTCAGCGCGATCATCTCGCCCTTCACCGGCTGGATGGGGATATTGTCGAGCAGGCCGGTCCAGGCCCCGGCCGCGATCAGCACCGCATCGGCGTGATAGCGCCGGTAGGGACTTTGCACCCCGGTGATCTTGCCGCCGCGCGCGGCCTCGAAGCGGACCGCCGCCTCATTGGGATAGAGGGTGCCGCCCGCCTTCAGGAAAGCGATGGCCAGCGCCTCGCCCAGGGCGCGATTGTCGACATGGGCCTCGCGCGGCGACCACAATCCGCCGACCGCCGGCGCCAGCAGCGGAACCAGGTCATGGACTTCATCAGCGTCCACGATCCGCAGTTCGCCCCCGGCCCGGGGGCGCATCGCTTCCAAAGCGGCACCGTCGGCGGCCAGCAACAGCGATCCGCTGGCCGACAGATGGATCGCCCGGCCGCTGATCTCTTCCAGCTCTTCGGCAAAGGCGGGCCACAGTGCGTGGGCGCGCATCGCCAGCTGCCGCTCCGGCTCGGCGGCATCTTCCAGTTCGGCGGTGACGGCCAACATGCCGGCCGCCGCCCAGCTGGCGCCCATCGCCGGCTGCGACCGTTCCAGGATGGTGACCTTGCAGCCGGCCTGCAGCAGGCGCCAGCCGATGCTCAGACCGGCCACGCCGGCGCCGATGATGACAATGTTCACAGCACCCCCTCATCCAGCAGAAAAATAATTGGCCAAACAATGAGGTATCTGGAGAGGCTAAAGTGATTCCACAACAAGGCCGCAGCCGGGATCGCCGCCATGACAGCAGAAACATCGCCGCGCCCGGCGGCGGAACAGGGAAAGCTCATACCGCCTCTATAGCGGCTTGTGCTGGCAGGTACAGCCAGCAGGGCCGCGGTCACAGTCCCGCCCTCATGTCATGGCCGGGCTTGCCCCGGCCATCCATCCTTCGAGCGGCCTCATGGATGGCCGGCTCGAGGCCGGCCATGACATAAGAGAGATGTAACGATGGCACCTATCGAACGTATTATGGGGGCAGTTTTCGAGAGGTTCAGGTCATGGAAAAGGCACTTTTCGGCGCCGGCTGTTTCTGGGGCGTGGAGGATTTCTTCCGCCAGGTGCCGGGCGTGACCGAGGCCGTGTCCGGCTATGCCGGCGGCACCACCGAGAACCCGACCTACAAGCAGGTCTGCAATGACGACACCTATCATGCCGAAGTGGTTGAGGTGACGTTCGACCCGGCCCAGGTCAGCTACGCCACCCTGGTGGAGCTGTTCTTCCGCATGCACAACCCCACCCAGAAGAACCGCCAGGGACCGGACTTCGGCACCCAGTACCGTTCGGTGATCTTCACCCATGGGCCCGAACAGGCCCGCATCGCCGCGGAGATCAAGGCCAGGGTCGCGGCGTCCGGCAAATGGAAGCAGCCGGTGGTCACCCAGATCGAGCCGGCCCCCACCTTCTGGAAGGCCGAGGACTATCACCAGCGCTATTTCGAGAAGCATGGCGGGCATTGCCATGTCTCGTATGCGGAGCTTCAGGCGGAAGACGCCCGCTAGCAGGCTTCGTCATGGCCGGTCGCATGCCGGCCATGACGATCCGCATTCCACGACCTGTCTTAAGGCGTGGTCGTCGATGTCGAAGTCGACGTCGATGTGCCCGAACCCGACCCGGTGCCCGTGGCCGACACGCCATTGTCGGCGGTCGCCAGGCCAACGGTGATGCCGATCAGGGCGGCGCCCGCCACCAGCATGATGCCGTTGCTGCCTTCCCAAAACTGCGCCTTGCGCACACCGGCCGGCTTGCCCGGCGCAAGCGGCGCGCCGGCCGTATCGGCGAAGGCCTGCGGCGCAGACAGCATTAATCCCAATGTCAGAACTGTGGCGAACTTCATTTACACATCCTCTCGGTCCCCCGGTTGGGGAAGCCCGGGAACCGCGGAGCGTTCCGCCATTGAAGATTAAATGATGTACGGAAAGCCGCGCGGAAGGCTTATCGGCCCGCGGCGTTCTTCACGGCAAAGCCGGCGGCGACGGAACTGCCGTCCGACAATTTCAGCAGCACACTGACCTTCGATCCCACTTTCATTTTCGCGTTGGGATTCTCGCACATCAGATGATAGCCGCCGGGCGCGAAACGCACCGTCCCGCCGGCGGGCACGATCACGCGATCGACCATGTCCATGCCGCTCATCCCGCCCTTGTTGGACGACTGGTGCATCATCAACATGCCGCAGGCATCGGAACTGGCGCTGACGATGGCGACTTCGCGGCCGGTGCCGTTGGTGGCGGTGAAATAGCCGCCGGCCGGCAGCTTGCCCGGAAGCGCTCGGAACCAGCCGTCGCTGACCTCAAAAGGCGCGGCACGCGCCACGCCCGTCATCGCCAGCAGGATCGCAACACTAAGCCGCTTCACCTTCACGTTCCGCTTTCTCCTCATTCAGCCGCATGGTCACCAGCACCACGATCATGGCGGTGAAACTGGTCAGGGTGCCCGGCAGCCAGATGATCAGCCCGCCATAATGTTGGTCGTTCAGGGCCGTCATGTCCAGCACCCGCCCGCAGATGGTGTAGACCGGATAGAAGTCATGGGTGCTGAGCGACAGGATCGCGCCCAACACCATCTGCGGCAGCTCGATCACCAGGATCAGCGCGGCGCGCATCAGATGCGACAGGCGCGCCGGCGGCTTGGGCCGCGAGTCCAGGATCAGCGACCAGAACATCACGCCATTGACCGCCATGGTCCAGTTCATCAGTTCATAGAGATTGGCGTCCAGCATCACGCGGGTATGAATGGCGGGGATCAGCCAGAAATAAAGCAGCCCCACGAACAGAAATGGCGCCATCACCGGATGCTGAAGGAACGACAGTGTTCCCTGCACCGGCCGCGCCATCACGACGGGCTTGAGGAAGTCGGGCAGGCCCGCCCACACCACCTCACCGCACATGCCCATGGCGATCAGGAAAGCCCCGGCATGATGCAGCACGAAATGCGCCCAGCGATGCACGAAGAACATGTGCTGGGCGAAATAGTCGATGCGGGTCTGCAGCACGATATAAAAGCTGGCCACGCCAGTGACGAAACAGATCAGCCGCCACAGCGGCGGGTGCCGGTCTTTCGGCAAAAGCTTCAGCCCGCGTGCGAACCAGATGAAGGTCAGCGCGGTGGCCAGATATTCCGGCCAGGAGAATTCCCAGGGCAGAAACACCGGCAGGTCGGCGGGATAGAAGCCGCAGATGACATACAGCGCCGCGCCCAGCAGCAGCACCGCCACATACCAAAGTGGAATGCGCGTCACGGCCCCTTTACTTTCGTCAAGCCCATCAGCCGGGCCATGTCGGCGCGGCCTTCGCGTTCATAAGCCGCCGCGACCGCCGCGCGGTCGGCCGTATCGCGGTTCTGGGTCAGCTTGACCTTGCCGTCGAGCCGGGTGATTTCCAGCTCGAAGCCGACAATGCCTTTCAGCATGGCGGCGATATAACTTTCGGGCGCCTCGTCGATGGTCCAGGGCTTGGCGCGCGCGCGCTCATGGGCATTGCTCAATGCGGTGACATGGGCGCGCAGCCAGTCGCCATCCTGCAGCCAGCGGATGCGGCCCTTCGCATGGACGGCGATGTAGTTCCAGGTCGGCACGGCCTTGCCGGTCTCCGTCTTGGACGGATACCAGCTGGGCGAGACATAGGCGTGCGGGCCCAGGAAGATCGCCAGTGCCTCGCCCTCGCCGGACTTCCACACCGTGTTGGCGCGCGCCACGTGACCGCGCAACACATTGCCCTCCAGCAGCATCGGCAGATGGTTGGCTTCCAGATTCTGGGTCACCAGCGTGGCAAAGCCGATTTGCCGCATGGCATCATGCAGCACCTCGGGCCGGACTTCGCGGAAAGGATCGGGAATGTACATCGGGGCGCGATACTATGCGCCTCGCGCGCCCGCGCAAAAGCGTGATAAGGACGCGGCACCCATGCGGATCTTGGCCCTCCTTTGCGTGCTGCTGCTGGCCGGATGTTCCAAGCCGGCCTGGCACATGACCGACATTACAGATGGCATGCCGCGGCTTTCCTTCCACATGACGGCGGACGGCAAGCCGGTCACGGCGGATGATTTCCGGGGCAAGGTGGTGGCGCTCTATTTCGGCTACAGCCACTGTCCCGATGTCTGCCCCGCCACCCTGGCCAACCTGGCCGACATGGCCGGCAAGGTGAATTCCCCCGACCTGCGCATCCTGTTCGTCACGGTCGATCCGGACCGCGACACCGATGCCGTGCTGGCGGATTATGCCAGGGCCTTTTCGCCCCAGATGGTGGGCCTGCGGGGCAGCGCCAATGAACTGGCGGGTCTCGCCCGCCGCTACCGTGTCGCCTACACCGTGACCAAGGGCCCGCCCTATCAGGTGACGCATTCCAATGCGGTGTTCTTTTTCGACCGCGACGGCCGCGCCCGCCTTGTCACCACCGATACGACCGATACCGCCGCGATGGCCAAGGACGTGAAGCGGCTGTTGCAGTAACGCATGTCATGGCCGGCCTTGAGCCGGCCATCCATGGTAGCGCTTGTGAGATGGATGGCCAGGTCAAGCCCGGCCATGACATTTTGGACTAAATGTGAAGCGCCGCCCCATCGGCCGCCAGCACCGCTTCATGCATCATCTCCGACAGGGTCGGATGCGGGAAGATGGTGTGGCCCAGCTCCTGATCGGTCAGCTCGCCGGTCTTGGCGACGACATAACCCTGGATCAGTTCGGTCACTTCCGCGCCCACCATATGCGCCCCCAGAAGCTCGCCCGTCTCCGCGTCGAACACGGTCTTGATCAGCCCCTCCGGCTCGCCCAGCGCGATGGCCTTGCCATTGCCGATGAAGGGGAATTTGCCCACCTTGATCTTCTTGCCGGTCTCTTTCGCCTTGGCCTCAGTCAGGCCGACGCTGGCGACCTGCGGCCAGCAATAGGTGCAGCCCGGCACGTTCGACGTATTGAGCGGATGCACGCCCTTCACGCCCGCGATCTTCTCGGCCACGATCACGCCTTCATGCATGGCCTTGTGCGCCAGCCAGGGCGCGCCGACCAGATCGCCGATGGCCCAGACGCCCTCCACGCCGGTCTCGCCATACTTGCCGGCCACGACATGGGTCTTCTCGACCTTGATGCCCACAGCCTCCAGCCCGATATTCTCGACATTGCCGACAATGCCCATGGCCAGGATCACGCGATCGACGGTGACCTGCTCGGTCTTGCCGGCCTTGTCCTTCAGGGTACAGGTGACATTGTCGGCGCCTTTTTTCAGTTCGGTCACGGTGGTACCGACCTTCAGCTTCATGCCCTGTTTGGTGAAGGCCTTGGCGGCGAAGGCGGAGATCTCCTCGTCTTCCACCGGCAGCACGCGGTCCAGCACTTCGACCACGGTCACCTCGGCGCCGAGCGTGCGATAAAAGCTGGCGAATTCGATGCCGATGGCGCCCGAACCCACCACCAGAAGCGATTTGGGGAAAGACGGCGGGATCATCGCCTCGCGATAGGTCCACACCAGCTTGCCATCGGGCTCCAGCCCCGGCAGCGTGCGGGCGCGCGCGCCGGTGGCCAGCACGATATTCCTGGCAGTGTAATCCGCCATCTTGCCGTCCTTGGTGACGGTCAGCTTGCCCTTGCCCGTCAGCTTGGCCTCGCCCGGAATGACGGTGATCTTGTGCTTCTTCATCAGGAAGCTGACGCCGTCCGACAGCTGCTTGGAGACGGCGCGGCTGCGCGCCACGATCTTCTCGATGTCGAACTTGAAATTGTCGGCGCTGAAGCCGAACTCGTTCAGCCGATGCATCAGATGCCAGATTTCGCTGGAACGCAGCAGCGCCTTGGTCGGGATGCAGCCCCAGTTCAGGCAGATGCCGCCCATGCGGTCGCGCTCGACCACCGCGGTCTTGAGCCCCAGCTGGGCGCAGCGGATGGCGCAGACATAGCCGCCCGGTCCGCCGCCCACCACAATCACATCATATGAGTCAGCCATGACGTCCGCTCCCTACAACAGCATCGAAGCAGGTTCTTCGATGAACTGCTTCAGGGTTGCCAGGAATTTCGCGCCGGTGCCGCCGTCCACCACCCGGTGATCGGCCGACATGGTGACGGTCATGATGGTGGAGATTTCGACCTTGCCATCACGCACCACCGGCCGCTCCTCGCCCGCGCCAACCGCGATGATGCAGCTCTGCGGTGGGTTGATGATGGAGGTGAAGTTCTTGATGCCATACATGCCCAGGTTGGAGACCGAGAAACCGCCGCCTTCATACTGGTTGGGCTTGAGCTTCTTTTCCTTGGCCAGCGCGGCCAGCTCCTTGACCTCGTTGCTGATTTCGATCAGCCCCTTGATCTGGGCCTTGAAGATGATCGGCGTGATCAGACCAAAGTCCAGCGCCACGGCGACGCCGACATCGGCATCCTTGTGGCGCAGGATCGCGGTGTCGGTCCAGGACGCGTTCACCGCCGGATGCTTCATCAGCGCCATGGCCGAGGCCTTCATGATGAAGTCGTTGACCGACAGCTTGTAGGCCGGAACCTTATCCTTCCCTTTCGGCGCGGCCGCATTCATCTTCTCGCGCACCGCCATCAGCGCATCCAGGTTGCAGTCGATGGTCAGGTAGTAATGCGGGATCAGCGTCTTGGCGCTGGTCAGGCGCTTGGCGATGGCCTTGCGCATATTGTCGTGCGGGATTTCCTCGTACGAACCCGCTGGATAGAGCAGCCGCGCATCTGGAAGCGGCGCGATGCCGGGGATGCCGGCGCCAGCAGCAGCCGGCGCGCCAGCCGCGGCCGGCTTGGCCGCACCGGGTTTGGCGTTTTCCACGTCCGACTTGACGATGCGTCCACGCGGCCCGGTGCCGGCGATGCCGGACAGGTCCAGGCCCTTCTGGGCGGCGATGCGCCGGGCCAGGGGCGAGGCGAAGATGCGCGCCCCCTCACCCGGCGCAGCTTTCGCTGCACCACCCTCT
Organism: Rhizomicrobium sp.; assembly: GCA_035547275.1. Classification (GTDB taxonomy): domain Bacteria; phylum Pseudomonadota; class Alphaproteobacteria; order Micropepsales; family Micropepsaceae; genus Rhizomicrobium. Next base: position 11,050 of record DASZVQ010000142.1, on the reverse strand, counting down.
CCCCCCTTGGGGGAGAGGGGAACAGAAGCGCCACTCTTGCCACCAGCAGAGCCGGGGGTGAGGGGGACTTCCTTCTTCACCGCCTCGCCAATGTCTTTCATCGCAGCGGGAATGTCGTGCTTGGCAGCGCTCGCTGCCGGCGCCGCATCCGCGCTTTCACCCTCGGCCAAAAGCACGGCGATGGGCGCATTGACCTTCACCCCTTCGCTGCCTTCCGGCACCAGGATCTTGCCGATCCGGCCTTCATCCACCGCCTCGAATTCCATCGTGGCCTTGTCGGTCTCGATCTCGGCCAGGATGGTGCCGGACTTGACGGTGTCGCCTTCCTTCACCAGCCACTTGGCGAGCTTGCCCTCCTCCATCGTCGGGGAAAGCGCGGGCATCAGAATGTTTGTGGCCATGAGTTACGCCTTATACGTGACGGCCTTCACCGCCTCGATCAGGTCGTCGACCGTGGGCAGCGCCAGCTTTTCCAGATTGGCGGCATAGGGCATGGGCACGTCCCTGCCCGCGACCTTGGTGGGCGGCGCATCGAGATAATCGAACGCCTCCAGCGCCACGCGGGCGCAGATTTCCGAACCGACCGAGCAGACCGGCCAGGCCTGTTCCATGGTGACGATGCGGTTGGTCTTTTTCACGCTCTCCAGCACCGTGTCCATGTCGAGCGGACGCAGGCTGCGCAGGTCGATCACTTCCGCGTCGATGCCGTCGGCGGCCAGCTTCTCGGCCGCTTCCAGCGCCTGGCCCACCGTGATGGAGTAGGCGACGATGGTGACATCCTTGCCGGGGCGGCAGATGCGCGCCTTGCCGATGGGCAGCACGAAATCGTCCAGCTTGGGCACCGGGAAGCTGCGACCATAGACGATTTCATTTTCCAGGAAGATCACAGGATTGGGATCGCGGATCGCGGCCTTGAGCAGACCCTTGGCGTCGGCGGCGAAATAGGGCGCGATCACCTTCATGCCCGGCACGGATGCATACCAGGCGCTGTAATCCTGGCTGTGCTGGGCGGCGACGCGGGCGGCCGCGCCATTGGGCCCGCGGAACACGATGGGACAGCTCATCTGGCCGCCCGACATGTAGCGGGTCTTGGCGGCGGAATTGATGATCTGGTCCATCGCCTGCATGGCGAAATTCCAGGTCATGAATTCGACGATGGGTTTCAGGCCGTCGAACGCTGCGCCCACCGCAAGGCCGGTAAAGCCATGCTCGGTGATGGGCGTGTCGATAATCCTGTTGGCGCCAAACTCCTGCAGAAGTCCCTGGCTGATCTTATAGGCGCCCTGATATTCGGCGACTTCCTCGCCCATCAGGAAGACGTCGGGATCGCGGCGCAGCTCCTCGGCCATGGCGTCGCGCAGCGCGTCGCGCACGGTCTGGGTGACGAATTCGGTGCCGGCGGGGACTTCCGGATCGTTGGCGACTTCGACCTTGGGCGCGCGGCCGGCGGCTTCGGCGGTCTTCTCGCCCTTGTCGGCAACCGCTTTATGGTCTTCCGACGCCGGCAGGCTTTCCGCCGGTTTCGGCGCTTCGGGCTTTCTGGCCGGCGCGGCACCCGGGGCCTCGCCATCGGCCAGAAGCGTGGCGATGGGCGAATTGACCTTCACGCCTTCGGTGCCTTCCGCCACCAGGATCTGGCCGATCTTGCCTTCGTCCACGGCCTCGAATTCCATCGTGGCCTTGTCGGTTTCGATCTCGGCCAGGATGGTGCCGGATTTCACGACATCGCCTTCCTTGACCAGCCACTTGGCGAGTTTGCCTTCCTCCATGGTCGGGGAAAGCGCGGGCATCAGAATTTCGGTGCTCATCAGGCGTACACGTCCGTATAGAGTTCGCTCAGGGCGGGTTCGGGGCTTTCGGTGGCGAATTCGGCCGCCTCCACCACGATGCGTTTCACATCGGCATCCATCTGCTTGAGGTCCTGCTCGTTCATCAGGCCGCGCTCGATCAGCTTCTTGCCGAAATTCTCGATGGGGTCGTGCTTCTCGCGCATTTCCGTCACCTCTTCCTTGGCGCGGTACTTGGCGGGATCGGACATGGAATGACCGCGGTAGCGGTAGGTGTTGACCGACAGGATGATCGGGCCCTTGCCCGAGCGGCAATATTCCATCGCCTCAAGGCCCGCGGCCTGCACCGCTTCCACATCCATGCCGTCGACATTGACGCCGGGGATGCCGAAGGAGGAACCGCGCTTGGAGAAATCCGACACCGCGCTGGAACGGGCGACCGAGGTGCCCATGGCATACTGGTTGTTCTCAATCACATAGATGACAGGCAGCTTCCACAGCTCGGCCATGTTGAAACTCTCATAGACCTGGCCCTGATTGGCGGCGCCGTCGCCGAAATAGGTCAGGGTCACGGCCTTGCTGCCGCGATACTTGTTGGCGAAGGCCAGGCCCGTGCCGATCGGCACCTGCGCGCCGACGATGCCATGGCCGCCATAGAATTTCTTTTCACTGGAGAACATGTGCATCGAGCCGCCCTTGCCGCGCGACAGGCCGGTGGAACGGCCCGTCAGTTCGGCCATCACCGCCTTGGGGTCGATGCCCTGGGCCAGCATGTGGCCGTGATCGCGATAGGAAGTGACCTGCTGATCGCCCTGCTGGGCCGCGCCCATCAGGCCGACCACCACGGCCTCCTGGCCGATATAGAGGTGACAGAAGCCGCCGATCAGGCCCATGCCGTAAAGCTGGCCGGCCCGCTCTTCAAAGCGGCGTATGAGAAGCATGTCGTGATAGAGTTTTTTCTGGGATTCCGAGTTGCTTTTTGCGGCTTCTGGCATGGGTTCGGGGGGCCGTTTCTGGTTCGGGGAAAAGCTTGAATACAGCGTTGTTGCAAGCCCGAAGAGACTTGGCAAGAACATTGTTATTTTATTGCGCTGCACGCGCGAACACTGTTCGGAAGGCAGCAATCTTGATGCGCGAAGCGAGGTTAGAGGCGCAAGATTGCGGTAGTGCGACGCTTGGTAAGCGCGCGTCAGTGCCCGTTGCGCGGCACGGCGACCTGATTGGGCGCGCCATCCATGAGCTGGCCGCGGGCCAGCTCTTCCACCAGGTCGGGGTCGGGATTGTTTTCCATCAAGGCGATGCGATGCTGGAGCTTGGCGCGGCTGTCCTGAAGCTGGGCAAGCTGCTGCTGCTGGATGCCAAGCTGGGCCTGGGTGTCTTCCAGCGCCAGCACACCGCGATTGCCCCAGATGGTATAGGCGCCGAAATAGGCGACCACCGCCAAAGTGATCGCCGGCACCACCAGAACGCCGAAAATGCGCGAGACCGAACGCTTGATTCGCATCCCCTCAACGAATCACACACTGATTCGTGGTGTCAACAGGGATTCGGTTAAGGATTCCAGGAACTTGAGCACGCGCGCGTTAATACTTGCAGCGGCCTCGTCCGCTCCTCATTAGAGTGGGGCGATGAAGTGGTTCGCCCTCCTGATCTGGTTTCTGATCTCCTTCGCGACGGGGGTGGCGATCTATCTGGCGATCGCGCCCAATCCGGTGCTGGAGGCGATCGTGCAGGAGATCACCGGGACCAATGTGATCGACCGCTGCTTCAAGGCGGCGCGTTGCCACAAGGTGCCGCAGAGCCCGGCTAGGCCAGGCCACTTCCCCATGGCGCCGGCGGGAATGGATCGGGCGTAATAACAAGCAACACTGTCATGGCCGGCCTCCAAGCCGGCCATCGGCGAGACCGGGCAGCGGGCCCGCCGCTTGCTAAATGGATGGCGGGTCGTGAGTTTACCCTCGACCGCGCTCCGCGCGGGTCGGGGCCGGCCATGACTGCGGTGTTACCGGCCGCGAAGGATCGAGCGCCCCGCATACTGCGCCGCGTCGCCCAGCTGTTCCTCGATGCGCAGCAGCTGGTTGTACTTGGCCAGGCGGTCCGAGCGCGCCAGCGAACCCGTCTTGATCTGGCCGCAGTTGGTGGCGACCGCCAGATCGGCAATGGTGTTGTCTTCCGTCTCGCCCGAGCGATGGCTCATTACGGCTTTATAGGCCGCCTTGTGCGCCATCTCGACGGTCTCCAGCGTTTCGGTCAATGAGCCGATCTGGTTGACCTTGATCAGGATGGCGTTGGCGGTGTGTTTCTGGATGCCCTGGGCCAGCCGCTTCACATTGGTGACGAACAGATCGTCGCCCACCAGATTGACGGTCTTGCCAATGGTGTCGGTCAGCGCCTTCCAGCCGTCCCAGTCGTCTTCCGCCATGCCGTCCTCGATGGAGACGATGGGATAGCGCTTGCACAAGTCAGCATAGAGTTTGACCATCTCATCCGGCGACAGCGTTTGGCCAGCACCTTCCAGCACATACTTGCCGTCCTTGAAGAATTCGGTCGAGGCCGGGTCCAGCGCGAAGAAGATGTCCTCGCCCAATTTGTAGCCCGCCTTCTCGACGGATTTGGAAATATAGCTCAGCGCCTCGTCCGGTGATTTCAGATTGGGGGCGAAACCGCCCTCGTCGCCCACATTGGTGTTGTGGCCGTCGTCATGCAGCGCCTTCTTCAGCGTGTGGAAGATCTCCGCCCCCATGCGCAGGCCCTCGCGGAAGCTGGACGCGCCCACCGGCATGATCATGAATTCCTGGAAGTCGATGGGATTGTCGGCATGCACGCCGCCATTGATGATGTTCATCATTGGCACCGGCAGAAGGTTGGCCTTGGGCCCGCCGACATAGCGATAGAGCGGCAGGTTCGCCGCATCGGCCGCGGCCTTGGCCACCGCCAGCGACACGCCCAGGATGGCATTGGCGCCCAGCCGCGCCTTGTTGGGGGTGCCATCCAGCGCGATCATGGCGCGGTCGATCTTGATCTGCTCTTGCGCGTCCAGGCCCGCCAGGGCGTCGAAGATCTCGCCATTGACGGCGGCGACCGCCTTCTCCACGCCCTTGCCGCCATAGCGTTTGCCGCCGTCGCGCAGCTCCACCGCCTCATGCGCGCCGGTGGAGGCGCCCGATGGCACCGCGGCGCGCCCGAAGCTGCCATCCTCCAGCAGCACATCGACTTCCACGGTGGGATTGCCGCGGCTGTCCAGGATCTCGCGGCCGGTGATGTCGAGAATGGCGGTCATGATGGTGTCTCCGGGGTGGGTTCGCCTTCTAGGCGAGAGCCGTGTCCGGGGCAAGAAAGACCGCCCGGCGGGACCGCCGGGAAGATAAAAATGACGGATGGAATAAGGACTTAGAGGCGAGCGAGCGCCAACAGGCCGCACCACATGATCGCGCTGAGCGCCATCGCCAGAAGCAGGGCCTGCAGGAAGGATGGATGCTCCGCGGCCCGCGACCTGGGCACCGCACGCTTGTTATCCGGAAACACGATCACCATGCCAAACTCCCTGATGCCCGCCGGATCTCGACAATCGTCCGGCTACGGGCTTTACCCTTCTGGTTGCGATAACTCTCAAGACCGACTCGGGCTCCACGCCGTCGCCGGAGCCGCTGTTTAATAGAGTTAACGAGTCGGTGCGAGTGAAATCCGCCCAACCAGGTAAAATTACCGGTACTGCGTATGCGAACAAACATGACAGCGCTATCATCACCTCACGCGCTTGCGCCGCGATGACGACCAAACTGAACATCCGTCACGAACGAAACAGGTGAGACGATGATCCTTTCCGCGCCCGCCACGCTTCTGACCGCCGCTGTCACCTTGCTGGCGGTGCTGGTCGCGCTCTGGACCGCGATCCAGGTGGCGCGGGTGCGTGGCCGGGTGAAGATCGCGCCGCCCGCCACCACCGGCTCGCCCGATCTGGAATGCGCCCTGCGCGTGCAGGCCAACACGGTGGAGCAGTTCATCATCTTCCTGCCGTCGCTGTGGCTGGCGGCGCTGTATTTCCAAGGCTGGATACCGGGCGTGCTGGGATTTCTATGGTGCCTGGGCCGGGTTCTCTATGCCCTGGGCTATCGGGCGGAAAAGCCGGGCGCGCGCGAGCCAGGCTTTTTCATCAGCATGCTTTCGACACTGGCGCTGATCGTGCTGGCGGCGGTCGAAATCGTTGAAGCCTGGATGACGGCGGGCTGACTGCCAAAACTACCGCTTCACAATCTCGTCTATTTCAACGAGCTGTTCGAGCAGTCCGGAGAAATCCTTCAGCCTGACCATGTTGGGCCCGTCGCTGGGGGCATGGTCGGGGTCCTGATGCACTTCCATGAACACCGCCGCCACGCCGGCCGCCACCGCGGCGCGCGCCAGATAGGGCACCATGGTGCGGTCGCCGCCCGAACGGTCGCCCTGCCCGCCCGGCTGCTGCACCGAATGGGTGGCATCGAACACCACCGGCGCGCCAAAGCCCGCCATGATCGGCAGCGCCCGGATGTCCGTGACCAGTGTGTTGTAACCGAAGGAGACGCCGCGCTCGGTCACCAGCACATGCGGATTGCCCGCGCCAGTGATCTTGGCGATCACATTCTTCATGTCCCAGGGCGAAAGGAACTGGCCCTTCTTCACATTCACGCATTTGCCGGTATGGGCGGCGGCGACCAGAAGATCGGTCTGACGCGACAGGAAGGCGGGGATCTGCAGCACATCCACGGCTTGCGCCACCGCCGCGCACTGGTCGCGTTCATGCACATCGGTCAGCACAGGAACGCCCAGCTGCTTGCGCAGGTCGGCGAAAATGGGCAGCGCCACTTCCAGCCCCACGCCACGCGCCGATGACGCGCTGGTGCGGTTGGCCTTGTCGAAGCTGGTCTTGTAGATCAGGCCGACGCCAAGCTTGTCGCAGGCCTCCTTCAGCGCGCCGGCCATGTCGAAAGCGTGGGCGCGGCTTTCCAACTGGCAGGGACCGGCGATGATGCTGAGCTTTTTGGCATTGCCGATCTCGACGGAGCCGAGCTTGACGACGGAAGCGGGCTTGAGGGCGTGGTGGGTGGTCATGCGGTTGTTTTAAGCCAAACCCGTCTGCATGTCATGGGCTGCATACCCCTCATCCGGCTCGCTTTCGCTCGCCACCTTCGATAGGGCGCGCTTTGGCTGCGCGTCCGTCCTTCTGACCCCACAAGGGGAGAAGGAAAAGATGCCTTCTCCCCTTGTGGGAGAGGGAGTTCGGCGCAGCCGGACGGGTGAGGGGTAATCTATCGGATAACCGCGGCCATCGCCGCCGGTTATTGAATCACCGCCGCTGTCGCGGCCGATGCCGCCACGCCGGAGAAGGGCGCGAACAGATTCATCGCATCGGTGAAGATGGTGTTGTGCACCCGGACCACATCGCCGGGATAGATCTGGGTAGTGCGGTCGGCGGGCAGTTCCTCTTCCCGGTTGCTGCCCTCGCGGCGCACGAACACCACGCTTTCCACCGCGCCGGAAGTAAAGCCGCCCGCCAGCGCAACCGCGTTCAACGCGGTCATGTGATCGACATAGGGATACTGGCCCGGCCGGTTGACTGCGCCAATGATATAGAACGGCCGATAGGTAGTGACTTCCACCGACACGCGCGGCTGGCGCAGATAGCCCCGCGCCAGCGCGCTGGTGATTACGCTTTCCAGCTGCTGGCTGGTATAGCCGGCGGCGCGCACCTGGCCGATCAGCGGCAGCCGCGCGAAGCCCGAACCATCGATGGCGAAATCGCCCGACAGATCGGGCTCGCCATAGACGGTGAGCCGCAGCTTGTCGCCGGCGCCCAGCACATAGTCATAGCCGGGGCGCGCCGCATAAGAAGGCTGAGGCGGAATATTGGGATTGGCCGCGGCGGTACGGCCTTGCGGATATTGCGGCGCTGTCGGCACCACGGGCGGCAGCGGCCGATAGCCATAACGATCGTCCGGCGCCGCCGGCTGCTGCTGTTGCGGCACGGCCATTGCCGGACCGGCAGCGGTAGGTTGATAGGCTGGCGCGGCCTGGACCGGCGGCGGCAGCGGCTTGTAGCCGAAACGGTCTTCCGGCGCCGGCGCGGCGGCCTGCTGTTGCTGCGGCATCGGCGCTTGCGGCGCCGGCTGATAGGCCTGCTGCGGCGGCGCGGCCTGCGGCTGCTGCTGCGCCTGCGCCGGATTGGTGCTGAGGGTGGAATAATAGCCGTTCGCCGACACACTGGAGCCGGCCACCGGCGCATAGCCCTGAGGCGACGGCGGCGGCGCGATGCCCGCGCCCGGTGGCAGGATGTCGTAATTGTCGCCGGAGAAGCGCTTCAGGCCATAATCGTCGCCGGCCTGGTTGCCGACGGTCTGGCTGCCGCCCGATGAATTTGATGTCTGCGCATGCGCATGATTGAACGCGGCGAACAGCAGCATACCGGCCAGCAGGATGCCCGCCGCGCGCGTCAGAAACAGGGAAACCGTCCGGCCCATGGGCTCAAGCTTAAGCCCTTGCCCCTTACCGATTTCCTAGCGTCGTGCGGGATGAATTTAAGGAACCGTTAAGCCTGTTTATGCCGGCACCGCGTCGAAGGCGATGGTGGTGCGCGCCGCCGCGTCATGAAACGGGATGGTGCCGTGCCACATATAAGAGGGAAACAGCACCAGCCGGCCGGGCATCGGCTGAACCGCGCGACGCGCGCGCAAGCCCACATCAAAGCCCGGCTCGCCGAACTTGATCCAGCCCTGGCGCGCGGTCTCGTCCTTCGCCGCATCGGGCACGGCGATATAATAGCAACTGCTGATCCAGCCATCGGGATGGATGTGATTGACGTGGAAGCCGCAGTCCCGGAGCCGTGACGACCAGGAGCCGGCGTAACGAAAACCGCGCGCCCGCCGCGACAGGAAGGGATGCGCGGCGTCTTCCTTCAACTCGGTGACATAGCGTGCCACCGCTTCGCGGATGCGTTGCTCCAGCCTGTCGATCAGCACATGGCCGGCGCCAAAGACATGGTCGGGGGTCTGGGTGCCGCCGCGCAGCGACTGGTTGACGAATTCGCGGGTGTCGGGATGCAGCCGGTCGAGCCAGGCGTTCAGCTCGGCATTGAAATCATCCATGCGGGAGAAGCCCCGCGGCGGCTCCAGGTCGAAGACACGGATAAGGCTGTCATAGCCGTTCAGCACTTCGTCGCGTTCGTCCTGCAACAGGCGCAGCGCCAGCCCCGTCATCGCCAGACAGGCCTGATCGTGTGGCGATGTTTCAAGTCCCCGCCCCGTCAGCCGCAGCGCGCGTTCGGGGTCGCCGGCCAGCAGCGCCGCCTGGGCGGCGCGGGCATGAAGCGGCGCATCGCCGCGATGACGCGACAGCAGGGCGTCATAGGCGCTGACGGCCTCTTGTGGGCGATTCATCAGGATCAGGGCTTCCGCCGCACCCAGCGCGGCATGCGGATCACTGGCGTCGCGCGACAGGAGTTCGCGATAAATGGCCAGACATTCCTCGCCACGCTTTTCTTCGGCCAGGAACCGCGCCTTGCCCAGCAGCAGCGCCCGGGTCGGCGGCGCGTTCGCATAGGATTTCAAATAATCGTCGCGTCTCAGGCGATAGAGCAGATCGTTATAAAGACGATGGGCCTCGCTATCCTCAGGCCGCGCGGCGATGGCCTTGCGATAAGTATCGAGCGCCTCGTCATAGCGCCGCAGATTTTGCAGCGCTTCGGCGCGGTGGATATCGAGACCAGGCAATGCCGGCTCCAGCGCGGCGGCCCGGTCATAGGCGGCCAGCGCCTCGGCATCGCGGCGCTGGTGCCGCAGCGAAAGGCCCAGATTGGTGTGCAGCATGGCGGCCAGCCGCGGTGGCGCCGGATGTGAAAGCCCCGCGCGCAGCACGGCTTCCGCTTCCGTGGGCCGCCTGGCCTCGATCAGCACCCCGCCCAGCGCCAGATGCGCCGGCACGTGATCGGGCGCGATGGCCAACAGATCGCGGAAGGCGCGCTCGGCCTCGTCCAGCCGGCCAAGCCGTTGCAATGCGCTGCCCAACTCATAGCGCGCATCGGTCAGCGCCGTGGCGGACTGGAATATAGCGATCGCCTCATCATCGCGCCCCTGCTCCGCCAACGCCCGGCCCAAGGCCAGCGCGATCTGCGGCTGCCCCGGCGCGGCGGCGCGGGCGCGCACCAACAGGTTTTCGGCCTCGGGGAAACGGCGCTGACGCATGCGGATGGTGCCCAGCGCCTGCAGCACGCGGGGATCGCCGCTCGCTTCCAGCGCTCTCAGCGCGCGTTCGGCCGCGGCGCCATCGCCTTGCCGCAGCAGGTTCAGAGCCGATGCGATGGCGTGTTCGTCAGATTGCACTTACGCCTCCAGACGAAACCCCTCACCCGCCGCATTCCTGAAGGAATGCGGCACCCTCTCCCACAAGGGGAGAGGGAAGAATCCTCAAACCAGCCGGCTCTTTTGAACAGCCGCCGCGATAAATGACGTGAACAGCGGATGCGGCTCCAGCGGGCGCGACTTCAGCTCGGGATGGAACTGCACGCCGATGAACCAGGGATGTTCGGGAATCTCCATAATCTCCGGCAGCCGCCCATCCGGCGACCAGCCCGACACTTCCATGCCATGCTTGGCCAGGTCCCTGGCATAGTTGGTGTTCACTTCATAACGGTGGCGATGGCGCTCGCTGATCTCGGTCGTGCCATAGACTTCCGCCACGCGCGAGCCCGGCGTTAGGGTCGCGGGATACGCCCCCAGCCGCATGGTGCCGCCCATATCGCCGTCAGCAGCGCGGGTCTCGACCTCATTGCCCTTCACCCATTCGGTCATCAGGCCGATGACCGGATGCTTGGGCTGACCGATCTCGGTGGTGCCCGCGCCTTCCAGCCCCGCCAGATCGCGCGCCGCCTCGATCACCGCCATGTGCAGGCCATAGCAGATGCCGAAAAACGGCACCTTGCGCTCGCGCGCGAACTTGACCGCGCCGATCTTGCCTTCGGTGCCGCGCTCGCCAAAGCCGCCCGGCACCAGGATGCCATGCACATTCTCAAGGAAAACGGCGGCGTCCTCGCGCTCGAACACTTCGCTGTCGATCCAGTCCAGATGGACCTTCACATTGTTGGCCAATCCGCCATGGGTCAGCGCCTCGGACAGCGACTTGTAGCTGTCCTTGACCTGCATGTATTTGCCGACCACGGCGATGCGCACCTCGCCTTCGGGATTCTTCACCCGGTCGACCACATTCTGCCAGCGCGACAGGTCGGGCGGCGGCGCATT
>DASZVQ010000141.1:0-27285 GCA_035547275.1 Rhizomicrobium sp. | reverse complement strand
CGACCAGCCCACCGCCATCGCGGAGCTGGTGGCGGGGGTGAAGGCCAACGAACGCGACCAGGTGCTTCTGGGCGTCACCGGTTCGGGCAAGACCTTCACCATGGCCAAGATCATCGAGGCGACCCAGCGCCCCGCCCTGATCCTGGCCCCCAACAAGACCCTGGCCGCCCAGCTCTACAGCGAGTTCAAGGCCTTCTTTCCCGAAAACGCGGTGGAATATTTCGTCAGCTATTACGACTATTACCAGCCGGAAGCCTATATCCCCCGCTCCGACACTTATATCGAAAAGGATTCCTCGGTGAATGAGGAGATCGACCGCATGCGCCATTCGGCGACGCGGGCGATCCTGGAGCGCGATGACGTCATCATCGTGGCGTCGGTGTCCTGCATTTACGGCATCGGCTCGGTAGAGACCTATTCCGGCACCGCGGTCGGCATCACCAGCGGCGACAAAATAGACCGCAACGCCGCGATCCAGAATCTGGTGGCGCTGCAGTACAAGCGCAATGACGACAATTTCGTGCGCGGCTCCTTCCGCGTGCGCGGCGACATCATCGACATCTTCCCGGCGCATTATGAAGATCGCGCCTGGCGGGTGGAGCTGTTCGGCGATGTGGTGGACAGCATCACCGAATTCGATCCCCTGACCGGACGCAAGGCCGGCGACCTGGATGCGATCAAGGTCTATGCCAATTCGCATTATGTGACGCCGCGGCCCACGCTGCAGCAGGCGATGAAGGGCATCAAGGCCGAGCTGATTCACCGGCTGGCGGAATTCCGCGCCACCGGCAAGCTGCTCGAGGCCCAGCGGCTGGAACAGCGCACCAATTTCGACCTGGAGATGATCGAGGCCACCGGCAGCTGCGCCGGCATCGAGAATTATTCCCGCTGGCTGACGGGGCGCAAGGCCGGCGAGCCGCCGCCGACCCTGTTCGAATATCTGCCCGACAATGCCATCGTCTTTGCCGACGAAAGCCATGTCAGCGTGCCCCAGATCGGCGGCATGTATCGCGGCGACTATCGCCGCAAGGCGACGTTGGCCGAATATGGCTTCCGCTTGCCCAGCTGCATCGACAACCGTCCTCTCAAGTTCGAGGAATGGGACGCGATGCGGCCGCAATCGATCTATGTCAGCGCCACGCCCGGCAACTGGGAGCTGGAGCGCACCGGTGGCGTCTTCACCGAACAGGTGATCCGGCCCACCGGGCTGATCGATCCGCCGGTGGAGGTGCGCCCGGTGGAAAGCCAGGTCGACGATTTGATCGCGGAATGCCACGACATCGCCAAGCGCGGCTATCGCGCCCTGGTCACCACCCTGACCAAGAAGATGGCGGAAGACCTGACCGAATATATGCACGAACAGGGCATCCGCGTGCGCTACATGCATAGCGATGTGGAGACGCTGGAGCGCATCGAGATCATCCGTGACCTGCGGCTGGGCGCGTTCGATGTGCTGATCGGCATCAACCTGCTGCGCGAGGGCCTGGACATTCCCGAATGCGGCCTGGTCGCGATCCTGGACGCCGACAAGGAAGGCTTCCTGCGCAGCGAGACGTCGCTGATCCAGACCATCGGCCGCGCCGCGCGCAATGTGGACGGCAAGGTGATCCTCTATGCCGACAAGATCACCGGCTCGATGGAGCGGGCGATGGCGGAGACGAACCGCCGCCGCGCCAAGCAGGAAGCGTACAACAAGGAACATGGCATCACGCCGGCCAGCGTGAAACGCAATATCGCCGACATCATGGGCTCGATGTATGAGAAGGACCATGTGACGGTGGCCGCCGGCATGGCCGAGGATGGCGAGGAATTCGTAGGCCACAATATCAAGGCGGTGATCGCCGATATCGAAAAGAAGATGCGCGCCGCCGCCGCCGATCTGGAATTCGAGGAGGCCGCGCGCCTGCGCGACGAGCTGAAACGGCTGCAGGCCACGGCGCTGGCGATTGCGGACGATCCCTTTGCGCGGCAGTCGGACGTGGCCAAGGCCAGCTTTGACGCCGAGATCACCTATTCGACGGAGGAAGGCCCATCGAAGCCGATCCCCGCACCCCGGAAAGGCCGCGGCAAGCGTCTGGACCGCCCCGGCCGGCCCAAGACTTTCGGCTCCCGTGCTCGGTGACCCCTGTTGGGCCGCTTTCGCTCGTAAAGCTCAATTGTCATTCCCGGCGAGGCGCGTTCAGCGCCGAGGGAAGGGAACCTAGGTGAATGGATCACGCCGGGGTCTTTCCACCTGCGTCCCCTTCCCCTCGCGCCGTTACATGACGCTCGGCCAGGGATGACAGTGGTTGGTCGCACGGAACCCGCCTGGCCGCCGCCCGTTGCTGTAGCGGAGCCAAAACAGGACAGACCATGTCCGCCTTTGCCCTTTATGTCGTTGGTTTTGTCGTTTTCGTGGCTGGCGTGCTTTATGCCGAGCATCTGCTGCATGTGCCCCAGACCTGGGTGCTGGTCAGCGGCCTGATCATGCTGGGCCTGGGCGTGATGAGCGCCGTCTCCCACACCAAGCGCCGCGACCCGCCAAGCGAGGCGCCTGGCCCGTAATCGCTTCGCCATGCATCTTGTCGGCCTGATCGGCACCGCGGCGGCCTGTTGCACCACCGGCGCCTATATTCCCCAAGTGGTCAAGACCTGGCGCACCCGCTCGGCGGGCGACATCTCTCCCCACATGTTCGCCATCATGGCGACAGGCACCGCCCTATGGCTGGCCTATGGAATCATGGTGATGGACTGGCCGGTCATCGGCGCCAACGCCATATCCCTGGCGCTGACCGGCACCATCCTGGTTTTGACCCTGAAACACGGCTGACGCGACAAGCCGGCTCGTGGCGCGTTAAACTCCCATCATGTCTCGCGCCTTTGTGAAGGAAACCGCTGAATCCGCCGCGCCACCCGAGAGGATGGTCGATGACGGCCCCAACCTGGTCACACCCGAGGGCCTGGCCCAGATCGAAGCCCATATCGCCCGCATTGAAGCGAGCATGAAGGCCGAAACCAACGTGCTGCTGCGCGAGACCCTGGCGCGCGACCTGCGCTATTGGGAAATCCGCAAAAGCACGGCCAAGGTTGTCAGCCCATCAACCGACGGCACCGTGGCCTTCGGCTCGACCGTCACCATCCAGCGCAAGGGCCGCAGCCAGACCTTCCGCATTGTCGGAGTCGATGAAGCCGATGCCAGCAAAGGCCTGATCAGCTTCCGCGCGCCCATCGCGCAGGCCATCCTCGGCGCCCGCCCCGGCGACATCATCGAAGCGCCGGAGCCGTTGGGAGAGATAGAAGTCATCATGGCGAGATAGTCCGATATCACAGAAGCTGTGCGACCATCTCCCCCGGCCGGCACAGCAGCGCGCCCTTGGGTGTCACCACGATCGGCCGGTTCATCAGGATCGGGTGGGCGCTCATCGCCGCCAGCAGGCAGTCATCGTCGCGTCCCTCAAGCCCCATCTCGGCATAGACCGGCTCCTTGGTGCGGATCACGTCGGAGACCTTCGCCTTCATCTGATCCTTGATCAGATGGCGCAGCTGGTGCGGGTTCAATGGCGTCTTCAGATATTCGACGATGTGCGGCTCGATGCCGTGGGCGCGGATGACTTCCAGCGCTTTGCGCGAGTTGGAGCAGTTGGGGTTGTGGTAGATCGTTACTTCCATGGGCCTTCTCCCAGGCACAGATTATGCCTCGGACGCCGCGACGGCACCACGGAACCCAGCGCCGCGATCGGCTCGCGGATGGCGGCTCGAAGGCCGGCCATGACATCTGGGGAGCCACCGCCAGCCGCGCTGTATGCAACTCGTTTCTGATCGGCACAGGCGGAGCAGGTTGCCATCGCCTGCGCCCGGGCGTATTGTCGCGGACACGTGGAGTTACGGCCCGTTACAGAGAAGCGCACCTAGACTATCCCTGCCCACTTTTAGAGTGCGCCTGGACGACGGTTGAACTTCCTTCCCTGCAACCCCGAGCCCCCGTTCCGCATCGGCATACCGCCGGCGCGGAAATCTTTGCAGGAACTGTTAAATGACTATCGGAACCGTGAAATTCTTCAACACCTCCAAGGGCTTTGGTTTCATCGCGCCGGAAGGCGGCGGCAAGGATGTGTTCGTCCATGCCACCGCTGTGGAAGCGGCGGGCATGCGCACCCTGAACGAAGGCCAGAAGGTCTCGTTCGACATCGTGCCGGACGCCCGTGGCGCCAAGGCCGCGAACCTGAAGCCCGTCTAACGGTTTCGAAGTTTCGCGAAGAGGGCCGGTGGATTTCTCCACCGGCCCTTTTTCTTTGGCCGCTATCGGCCGCTCACTGGGTCGGCGGTTGGGCCGCCGGCTTGAACAGGATGGTCACTTCCTTCTGCACGGTGCCGCTGGTGAAGCTGACACTGTGGCCGCTGCCGCCGATCAAGGTCGCGGTCGCGGTGTATTTGCCGGGCGGCGCCTTGAACAAGACCCAGGGCGCGTCACAATCGGTCTCCACCAAGGTCTGGCCGCCCTTGGCCAAGGCGACATGGGCATTGGCCAGATCGGCGCCGCTGGTCGTGGCCAGCACGATCTTGACCGGATAAGCCTTCCAGCGCGGATCATCCTTGGCGGAGCCGACGCCGGTGCACACGGTGTCGATGCCGTTGATGCTGGTGGGCGTATCCTGCACGGCCAGCGCCTGGCCGGCCATCAGGGCCCCGAGTGCCGAAAATGCGGTGACGGTGGTGATCAGGAAAAATCGCATCCGAAATCTCCTTGCCGAAATCTTCTTTGCCCCTGGCTGAAAAGCGCGCGGACGGCTTTCGGGTTCCCCCGGTTCCATGGCAGGCTGGCCGTCCTTTGGGGGGACCATGATCAGACATCACGGCATCGCGGCGGCGCTTGGCCTGCTGGCCGCCATGGCGCCGGCCAGCGCCGCGCAAAAAGCCCATGCCATCGCCCATCTGAAAGACCTGGCGGGCAAGCCGGTGGGGTCGGTCGATTTCGCCGCGGTCAATCGCGGCGTGCTGGTCACCTTCGACCTGCACGACCTGCCGCCCGGCGCCCATGCCATCCATCTGCATACCAGCGGCAATTGTGACGCCAAGAGCGGCTTCACCGCGGCCGGCCCTATCCTGACCCTGGTCCCGGGCAAGCAGCATGGCTATCTGGCCGAAGGCGGCCCGGAGGCCGGCGACCTGCCCAACCAGTTCGCCGGCGCCGACGGCCATCTGCACGCCAGCGTGATCGCCAACGGCTTCAGCCTGGGCAATGGCAAGCGCTCGATCTTCGACCATGACGGCGTCGCCATCATCGTGGACGCGCGCGGCGACGATTACCGCACCCAGCCCCTGGGCAATGCCGGCGACCGCATCGCTTGTGGCGTGGTCATCCGCACCGCCGGCCCCAAGGCGCGGCACAAAAAGCCCGTCAAACCCTAGGCCGAGCGGGTTCCGGGCGGGTGGCAACCCCGGGACCGCCATGACATATTCGCGTCACCATGGGACTGGAAAAGCCGCAATCGCTTGCCCTGCGCGATCTGATCGACGCCGACGCCCTGCGCCGCGACCTGACGGCGCTGGCCCGGGACACCGGCGATCCGGGCAGCTTGCGCCAGCTGGGCCTGACCCTGATCAAGAACGCCTTCACCGCCGGACGCGAGAAAGTGAAATACGCGGTCGAGAAGGAAGGCCTGCCCGGCCAGGCCGCGGCCCGCGCGCTGTCGCAGCTGCAGGACAGCGTGATCCAGGTGATCTACGACTTCGCGGTCAAGCACGTCTATTACGCCCAGAACCCGTCCAGCGCCGAACGCATCGCCGTGGTGGCGACCGGCGGTTATGGTCGTGGCGAGCTGGCGCCCGGTTCCGACATCGACCTTCTGTTCCTGCGCCCGTTCAAGCAGAGCGCCTGGGGCGAAAGCGTCATCGAATTCATTCTCTACATGCTGTGGGATCTGGGGCTGAAGGTGGGCCACGCCACCCGCAGCCTGGCCGAAAGCGTGCGCCTGGCCAAGCTGGATGTCACCATCCGCACCGCTATTCTGGAGACGCGCTTCATCTGGGGCGACAAGGCGCTTTATGAAGAACTGCGCAGGAAATTCTGGAGCGAGGTCGCCACCGGCAATGGCCGCGACTTTGTCGAGGCCAAGCTGTTGGAACGCAGCATCCGGCACGAGCGCCAAGGCGAAAGCCGTTATCTGGTCGAACCCAATATCAAGGAAGGCAAGGGTGGGCTTCGCGACCTGCAGACCCTCTACTGGATCGGCAAGTATCTCTATCATGTGGAAGACGCCGCCGACCTGGTCGAGCATGGCGTCTTCACCAAGGACGAATACAAGACCTTCCAGAAGGCGGAAGCCTTTCTGTGGAATGTGCGCGTGCATCTGCATTATCTGATGGCGCGCGCCGAGGAACGGCTGAGCTTCGATGTGCAGCCGGGGCTGGCCACCGAGCTGGGTTATGTCGATCCCGAAAAGCCGCGCCGCGCCGTGGAAGCCTTCATGCGCGCCTACTTCCTGGTGGCCAAGGATGTGGGCGATCTGACCCGCATCTTCTGCGCCGCGCTGGAGGAACAGCACAGGAAGCCGCGCCCGTCCCTGTCGCGCATGTTGCCGGGATTTTTGAAGCCGCGCAGCGCATCCGACGATTTCTATGTCGAGAATGGCCGGCTGAACGCCAATCCCGCCATCTTCCGCAGCGATCCCGCCAACATCCTGCGCCTGTTCCATATGGCCGATGCCAAGGGCGTGGACATCCATCCCCATGCGCTGCGCACTGTCACCCGCTCGCTGGACCTGATCACCGACGATGTCCGCAACAATCCGGACGCCAACCAGGCTTTCCTGGAAGTGCTGACCTCGCGCCTGGACCCCGAGCGCGCCCTGCGCCTGATGAACGAGGCCGGCGTGCTGGGCCGTTTTGTGCCGGAATTCGGCCATGCCGTGGGGCTGATGCAATTCAACATGTACCACCACTATACGGTGGACGAGCATCTGATCCGCGCCGTGGGCAATGTGGCGGCGATCGAGCGCGGCGAGCTGAAACAGGAAAGTCCGGTATCCAGCGACATCGTCAAACGCATCCAGTCGCGCAATGTTCTTTATTGCGCGATCCTGCTGCACGACGTGGCCAAGGGCCTGCCCGGGGATCACAGCGATGTGGGCGCGGCCATCGCCCAGAGCCTGTGTCCGCGCCTGGGCCTGTCGGCCAATGACACCGCCGCGGTGGCCTGGCTGGTCAAGAACCATCTGGTGATGAGCGACACCGCCCAGCGCCGCGATGTCACCGATATGAAGACGGTGCGCGATTTCGTCGATCTGGTGCAATCGCCGGAAATGCTGCGACTGCTGCTGATATTGACCGTCGCCGATATTCGCGCCGTGGGCCCGGGCGTGTGGAATGGCTGGAAGGGCCAGCTGCTGCGCGAACTCTATTACGCGGCCGAGAATATGATGATGGGCGGCGACCAGGTGCCGTCGCGCTCCAGCCGTGTCGCCGCCGCCAAGGCCCTGCTGGAAGAGCGGCTGGGCGATTTCACCCCCGCCCAGCGCGAGCGGGAAATGAACCGCCATTACGACAATTACTGGCTGGCCTTCGACACCGACGAGCTGGAACGCCATGCCCGGCTGACCGCCAAGGCGGACGCCGGAAACCAGCTGCTGGTGCTGGACACTTCGACCAACGCCTTCCGCGCCATCACCGAGATCATTCTCTACACCCCCGACAATGCCGGCCTGTTCTCGCAATTCGCCGGCGCCATCGCCATGGCGGGCGGCTCGATCGTGGATGCCAAGGCCTTCACCACCTCCGATGGCTTCGCGCTGGACGTGTTTTCGGTGCAGGATGCGGAAGGCGAGGCCTTCAGCGATCCCGAACGGCTGGCGCGCCTGCGCCAGACCATCGAAAAGACCCTGCGCGGCGAACTCAGGCCCCGCCGCGAACTGGCCCGCAAGGTCTTCCGCAATCGCGCCAGCGCCTTCTCCATCCGGCCCAAGGTGCATTTCGACAATGAAGCCTCGCGCATCGCCACCGTGATCGAGGTGGAATGTCTGGACCGGCCCGGCCTGCTCTATGACATCACCCAGGCGATCTTCGAGGCGGGGCTTTCCATCTCCACCTCCATGGTGGCGACCTATGGCGAACGGGCGGTGGACGTCTTCTATGTGCGCGACGGCTTCGGCCACAAGATCGTGCATCCGTCTCGGCTGGAGGCGGTGGAAAAACGGCTGAAGGCGGCCCTTGAAGCGCCCGTACCCGCCAAGGCATAACCTCGCCATGAGCCATAAACCTCTTGTTCTTTCGGGCATGCAGCCCACCAACACGCTGCATCTGGGCAATTATCTGGGTGCGCTGAAGAATTGGGTGCGCATACAGGACGAGATGCCCTGCCTGTTCTGTGTGGTGGACATGCACGCCATCACCCAGGACGTGGGCTATGGCAAGCCGGCCGAGCTGACCCAGGCGACGCGGGAAGTCACCGCCGCCTATATCGCCGCGGGCGTCGATCCGCGGCGCTCGCCCATCTTCAATCAGGGCCAGGTGCCCGAGCATGGCGAGCTGGCCTGGGTGCTGAACTGCGTGGCGCGGCTGGGCTGGATGGACCGCATGACCCAGTTCAAGGAAAAGACGGGCAAGCACAAGGAACGCGCCAGCGTGGGCCTCTACACCTATCCCGTGCTGATGGCGGCCGACATCCTGATCTACAAGGCGACCCATGTGCCGGTGGGCGAGGATCAGAAACAGCATCTGGAGCTGGCCCGCGACATCGCCCAGAAGTTCAACAACGATTTCAACGCGCCGGATTTCTTTCCCCTGCCCGAACCGGTGATCACTGGCGCGGCGACGCGGGTGATGAGCCTGCGCGACGGCAGCAAGAAGATGTCCAAGTCTGATGAAAGCGACATGAGCCGCATCAATCTGACCGACGATGCCGACACCATCGCCAACAAGATCAAGCGCGCCAAGACCGATCCCCTGCCCTTGCCCGCCAGCAAGGAGGAGTTGAAGGACCGGCCCGAAGCCGAAAACCTGCTCAACATCTACGCCGCCCTGGCGGATCAGGATCGTGACGCGGTGATCGCCCAGTTTGCTGGTCAGCAATTCTCCGGTTTCAAGACCGCGCTGGCCGACCTGACCGTCGCCAGACTGGCGCCGATCAACCAGAAGATGCGCGCGCTTCTGGCCGATCCGGCGGAGATCGATCGCATCCTCAAACAGGGCGCAGTGAGCGCCCGCAGCATTGCCA
Organism: Rhizomicrobium sp.; assembly: GCA_035547275.1. GTDB lineage: Bacteria > Pseudomonadota > Alphaproteobacteria > Micropepsales > Micropepsaceae > Rhizomicrobium. The sequence continues at coordinate 18,095 of DASZVQ010000141.1, read as the reverse complement.
CGCCGGTGATGGATGAGGTGAAACGTCGCGTCGGTTTCATCTCCTAGCGGCCCTGTTGGGCGCGTTTGCCGCGCCTGAAATCGCCGCGGACGGGCGTATGCTCGCGGGCATGACGCTGGACCCGCTTGTCCTGTCGCGATTGCAGTTCGCCTGGGTTGTCGCCTGGCACATTCTTCTGCCGGCGCTGACTGTGGGGCTTGCCTCCTATATTGCCCTGCTGGAAGGCATCTGGTTCTTCAGCGGCAAGGACATCTGGTTTCGCATTTCCGGTTTCTGGACCCGCATCTTCGCCGTCGCTTTCGGCATGGGCGTGGTGTCGGGCGTGGTGATGCCGTTTCAGTTCGGCACCAACTGGAGCCGTTTTTCCGACGCCACCGCCAATATCATCTCCCCCATGCTGGCCTATGAAGGGCTGATGGCTTTCACCCTGGAAGCAGGTTTTCTGGGCGTGATGCTGTTCGGGCGCCATCTGGTGCCGCGCTGGGCCCATTTCGCCTCGGCCGTGCTGGTGGCCATGGGAACCCTGTTCTCGACCTTCTGGATTCTGGTGACCAACAGCTGGATGCAGACGCCCGCCGGCTACAGAATCGTCAACGGCATCTTCTATCCCACCAGTTGGTCGCAGATCATCTTCAGCGCCTCCTTCCCCTACCGCTTCATGCACACGGTGGCGGGCTTCTATGTCACCACCGGCTTTGTGGTGCTGGGCGTGGGCGCGGCGCTGCTGTGGAAGGGAAAGTCGCGCGACGAAGCGCGGCGGATGCTGTCCATGACTTTGTGGCTCCTGACCGTGCTGGTGCCCTTGCAGATCTTCCTGGGCGACCTGCAGGGCCTGAACACCCTGCATTATCAGCCCGCCAAGCTGGCCGCGATCGAAGCCCATTGGAACCGGGAAGCGCGCGCGCCACTGACCCTGTTCGCCATCCCCGACCAGCGGGCCCAGACCAATCGCAACACCGTCGAGATTCCGCTCCTGGGCAGCCTGATCCTGACTCATGACATCAATGGCGTGGTGCCGGGTCTGAAGGATTTCCCCGCCCAGGACCGCGCGCCGGTCATCATCCCCTTCTTCGCCTTTCGCATCATGGTGGGGATCGGCCTTCTGATGCTGGCGTTGGTGGCCGTTGGCCTGTGGCTGCGTCTGAGGAACAGGCTGTACAACACCAACTGGTTCCTGAAAGCCTTGATGTGGTCCACTCCGCTGGGCTTCATTGCCGTGGTCGCCGGCTGGACCACCACCGAAGTCGGCCGCCAGCCCTGGACGGTCTATGGCGTGCTGCGCACCGCCCAATCGGTGACACCGTCGCTGACCGGCGTCGATGTGCTGTTGTCGCTGGCGGGCTATGTCGCGGTTTATTGCGTGATGTTCCCCACCGGCCTGTGGTTTGTGCTGCGGATCGTGCGTGGCGGCGTGGCGGCCGAGGAAGCCACGCCCGTCGAGGCGGGCCGGCCCAAAGCGCCCGTCAAGCCGGTGCCCGAAACGGCTCCGAAGGCGGCGCCATGATCATTTTCGACTTCGTGCCGATATGGACGCTGATCCTGGGCCTGGCGGTGTTCTTCTATGTGCTGCTGGACGGCTTCGATCTGGGCGTGGGCATTCTCTACAATTTCGCCACCACCGCGGCCGACCGCAATCTGCTGATGAATTCCATCGCTCCCATCTGGGACGGCAATGAGACCTGGCTGGTGCTGGGCGGCATCGGCCTGCTGGCCGCCTTTCCGCTGGCCTTCGCCATCATCCTGCCGGCGGTCTACTTCCCCATTCTGGTGATGCTGCTGGCGCTGATCTTCCGCGGCGTGGCCTTTGAATTCCGCTTCCGCGATGCCGAGCACCGCACGTTCTGGGATCATGCCTTCGGCTATGGATCGGCCATCGCCACTTTCGCGCAGGGCGTGGTGCTGGGCGCCTTCATCCAGGGCTTCCAGGTGGACGGCCGGCATTTCACCGGCGGCAGTTTCGATTGCTTCACGCTCTTTTCCTGTTTCACGGGCGTGGCGCTGATGTTCGGCTATGGCCTGTTGGGCGCGGGCTGGCTGATCCTGAAAACCGAGGCTGCGCTGCAGGACGCCATGCGCCATCATGCGCGCACTTGTTTTCTGGGCACCCTGGCGGCGGTCGGTATTGTCAGTCTGTGGACGCCATTCCTGGATCACGACATTGCCCAGCGCTGGTTCTCCTGGCCCAATATGGCGTTCCTGGCGCCCGTGCCGGTGCTGACGGCGCTGTTCGGCATTCTGGAATGGCGGGCGATCGCCAATCCCAAATCGGAACTCGCGCCCTTCGTCTATGCTGTGCTGCTGTTCTGCCTGTCTTACCTCGGCATCGCCATCAGCCTGTTTCCCATGATCGTGCCGCATCATTATTCGCTATGGCAGGCGGCATCCTCGCCCGATACCCAGATTTTCCTGGGCGTGGGCACCCTGTTCCTGCTGCCGGTGATCCTTGTCTATACCGGCTGGTCTTATTGGGTGTTCCGGGGCAAGGTGCGCGCCGACACGGGATATCACTAGGAGCACCGGCCCGCCGAACAAAGCGAAGGCGTTGGCCGTGCGACCATCAAATGAGTCAAATGACGAAAACCGTTCTTGTCACCGGCGCGGCCAAGCGGCTGGGCCGCGCCATCGCCCTGGATCTGGCGGGCGCCGGCTGGAATGTGGCCGTGCATTATCACGGCTCTGCCACGGACGCCGAAGCGGTGGCCGATGAGATCCGCGCCAAGGGCATGGCATGCGCCACCTTTAACGCCAATTTTGCGCGGGAAGAAGAAACCGCGAAATTGATTCCCGCCGTGACCGGGGAAATGGGACCGCTCACGGCGCTCATCAATTCCGCTTCGCTATTCGAAAATGATGACTGGGAAAGCGCCACCCGCAAGACCTGGGACGATCATATCGAAACCAATCTGCGTGCCCCTTTGCTGCTGTCGCAGATGTTCGCCAAACAGCTGCCGGACGGCGAACATGGCAACATCGTCAACATCATCGACCAGCGGGTGCTGAAACCCACGCCGCAGTTTTTGTCCTACAGCGTCAGCAAGGCCGGGCTTCACTGGCTGACCACCACCTTGGCCCAGGGCATGGGCCCGCGCATCCGCGTCAATGCGGTGGGACCCGGCCCCACGCTTCGCAATCCGCGCCAGTCGCAAGAGGATTTCTCCCGCCAGCGCGACGCCACCATCCTGAAGCGCGGCGCCGATCCCGCCGACATCTGCCAGGCCGTGCGCTATCTGCTGGAGGCCGCGGCTGTCACCGGCCAGATGCTGGCGGTGGATGGCGGCCAGCATCTGATCTGGCAGACCCCCGATGTGCAGGTGGGCGAATGAGCCGACTCGATCCGCCGCGTTTCGCCAGCGCCACCGGCGGCATCCGTCATGTCTTCATCCGCAACCTGGAACTGCCGGCCCATATCGGTGTCTACCGCCAGGAGGAGGGTCGCACCCAACCGGTGCGCATCAATGTGGATCTGGCCACCGATGATATCGCCGACGCCCAGGACATGCTGGAAAATGTCGTGGACTATCACGTGATCGAAAAGCGCATCCGCGCCATCATCGCCGAAGGCCATGTCCGGCTGGCGGAAACCCTGGCCGAGCGCATCGCCGCGGCTTGTTTCGAGGATGCAAGGGTGCGCACCGTCCGCGTCAGGGTTGAGAAACTGGAAGCCCTGACCCACGCCGAAAGCGTCGGAATAGAAATCGAGCGCACCCGCTAATATATTCGACGGTATGGATTCCCCCGAACCGCCCCTGAAGGGCGCGGACCTGATCGCCGCCTATCTCAAGACCCTGCCCGACGCGCCTGGCGTCTATCGCATGCTGAACGCGGCCGGCGATGTGCTTTATGTCGGCAAGGCCAAGAGCCTGAAGAAGCGTGTCACGGCTTACGCCCGCGGTGGCGTGCATGCGGACCGGCTGACCCGCATGGTGGCGGAAACCGCCGAAATGCTTTTCGTCACCACCGCCAGCGAGACCGAAGCGCTGCTGCTGGAATCCAACCTGATCAAGCGGCTGAAGCCCCGCTACAATGTCAGCTATCGTGACGACAAAAGTTTTCCGAACATCCTGTTGCGCGAGGATCACCCTTTTCCGCAATTGCTGAAGCATCGCGGCGCCAAGACCACCAAGGGCGTCTATTTCGGCCCTTTCGCTTCGGCCGGCGCCGTCAATCGCACCCTCAACACCCTGCAGCGCGCCTTCCTGCTGCGCTCCTGCTCGGATTCGGTGTTCGAGAGCCGCACCCGGCCCTGCCTTCTGTTCCAGATCAAACGCTGCTCGGGGCCGTGCGTGAACCGCATCGATCTGGCCGGCTATAATGCGCTGGTCGAGGAAGCCGAGGATTTCCTGCGCGGCAAGAGCCAGGCGGTGCAGGACCTGCTCAAGGCCGAGATGACCAAGGCCTCCGACGCCATGGACTTCGAGGCCGCCGCCAAGCTGCGCGACCGGCTGCGCGCCATGAGCCACATCCAGGCATCCCAGGGCGTCAATCCGTCGACCTTCGAGGAAGCCGATCTTTTCGCAGCTTATGCAGAGGGAGGTCAAACCTGCATTCAGGTGTTTTTCTTCCGCGCCGGACAGAATTGGGGCAACCGGCCCTATTTCCCGCGCCATGCCGGCGACCTGCCGCTGGCTGAAGTCTTGGAAAGCTTTGTCGGCCAGTTCTATGACGAGCGGCCGGCGCCTAAGCTGATCCTGACCAGCGAAGAACTGGCGGGCAAGGACCTGCTGTCGGAAGCCCTGGGCCTGCGCGCCGAGCACAGGGTGGAAATCTCCACGCCCCAGCGTGGCGAAAAGCGCGAGATCATGGAACGCGCCCTGGCCAATGCCCGCGAACAGCTGGGCCGCCGCATGGCCGAGAACAGCGCCCAGACCCAGCTTTTGGAAGGCGTCGCCGATGTCTTCGGCCTGGAACAGCCGCCGCGCCGCATCGAGGTTTATGACAATTCCCATATCCAGGGCGCCTATGCGCTGGGCGCCTTCATCGTGGCCGGCCCGGAAGGCTTTGAGAAAGGCCAGTACCGCAAATTCAACATCAAGGCCGAGGAACTGACGCCCGGCGATGACTACGCCATGATGCGCGAAGTACTGACCCGGCGCTTCGCCCGCATGGTGAAGGAAGAGGCTGAGGAACCGGCGAATGGCAAATGGAAGCGTCCGGACCTGGTGCTGATCGATGGCGGGCCGGGCCAGCTCTCCGTCGCCTGCCAGGTCTTCGCCGATCTGGGCGTGGAAGACGTGGCGCTGGTGGGCATTTCCAAGGGACCCGACCGCGACGCGGGCCGCGAGCATTTCTATCTGCCCGGCAAGGAGCCGTTCCGCCTCGATCTCAAGAGCCCGGTCCTTTATTACCTGCAACGGTTGCGTGACGAGGCGCACCGTTTCGTCATTGGCGGCCATCGCAAGAAGCGCAGCGCCGCCATCGGCGCCAATCCGCTAGACGAGATCGCCGGCGTGGGCGCCAGCCGCAAGCGCGCCCTGCTGCAGCACTTCGGTTCCGCCCGCGCCGTGGCCGGGGCCAGCTTGGCCGATCTGTCCGCCGTGGATGGGGTCAGCGCGACCCTGGCCAAGAAAATCTTCGATTTCTTCCATCCAACCTGAGCGCCGGCGCGAGCCGGAGCGACCAAAGTAAAGGATGACCTGCCGGTAGAGGGGTTCTAAACTCCCTCCATGTTCGCCCTGCCCAACGCCCTGACCATCATGCGCATCCTGCTGGTGCCGGTGTTTGTCGTCGCCTATGTCATCCCGGGCGAGGTGGCGCGGCTGGTGGCCTTTGCCGTTTTTGCCCTGGCCGGGATCAGCGATTGGCTGGACGGTTTCGCCGCCCGCAAGCTCAAGGCCGGCTCGGATTTCGGCCGCATGCTGGACCCCATCGCCGACAAGGTGCTGGTGGGGGTGGCCTTGATGATGCTGGTGGCCGAGGGCACCTTCACCCAGATCAAGCCTAATGGCATGTTGAGCCTGCTGCGCCTGGTGCCGGCCCTGATCATCCTGTCGCGCGAGATCCTGGTTTCGGGCCTGCGCGAATTCCTGGCCGGCACCCGCGTCAGCGTGCCGGTCACCGCCGTGGCCAAGTTCAAGACCGCGGTACAGATGATCGCTATCGGCGCCATGATCCTGACGCCGCTGGCCGATGTGCTGGTGCCGGGCATTCCGTCCCTCACCTATGCGGCCATCGCTTATCTGCTGTTGTGGGTGGCGGCGGCGCTGACCGTCTATACCGGCGTGATCTATTTCCGCAACGGCATGGCGCATCTGCGCCCCGGCCCCACGCCCGACACGCGGATGCGCGAGACGGCGTGAAGGCGTGAATTTTCTCTGGGTCATTTTCACCCTGCTGGGCGCGGCCGGCCAGACCGCGCGCAATGCCATGCAGCGCGAGCTGACCCCCAGGCTGGGCGCGCTGGGCGCCACATTGGTGCGTTTTCTGTTCGGCTTTCCCTTCGCGTTAATGTTCCTGGCGGCGGTGCTGGCAATCACCCATGCGGCACTGCCCGCCATGAACCGCGACTTCGCGCTCTGGACCCTGCTCGGCGCCTTCACCCAGATCGGCGGCACCGCCCTGATGCTGATGACCATGGAACGGCGCTCCTTTGTCGTCACCGTGGCCTATCTGAAGACCGAACCGGTGCTGGTGGCGCTGATGGGTCTTTTGTTCCTGGGCGACCCGCTGACAGTGGCCATGGCGCTGGCGATTGTCGTGGCGCTGGCGGGCGTGGCGCTGATCTCGGTCAAGCCCGAAGCCCTGACCGGCGGCATGAAGCCGGCGCTGCTGGGGCTGTCGTCGGCGGCGCTGTTCGCGGCCTCGGCCGTCGGCTATCGCGGCGCCATCCTGTCCTTGCATCACACAGGCTTCGTGCTGGGCGCAACCTTTTCCCTGACCGCGGGACTGACCCTGCAGACCCTATTGCTGCTGGCCTGGCTGCTGCTATTCAACCGCAGGACACTGGCCGCACTGGTCCGGCTATGGCGGCCCAGCCTGCTGGCGGGCTTCGCCGGCGCCGCCGCGTCGGAATTCTGGTTCCTGGCCTTTGCGTTGGCCACCGCCGCCAGCGTGCGCACCCTGGCGCTGGTGGAAGTGCTGTTCGCGCAAGGCGTGACGCGTTTTGTCTTCCGCCAGAAGACCACCATGCGCGAGGCCGCCGGCATCGTCCTGCTGCTGGCCGGCGCGGCGCTGATCGTATGGATGAATCCGAAAGGGTGAGAAGCGATTTGCCGAAGGCAAACGAATTGACCCAGCGGGCCAATTCGAGCGGCGGGCGTTCAGCCTAAGCCGAAACCGTGGCGACGCCGCGGACTTCATCCGCATACGCGTTCATCAAGGTCTCCGTCAGCGCGCCGGGCTTGAAGCGGTAAGGCCCGATCTCCGACACCGGCGTGACTTCCGCCGCCGAACCGGTGAGGAAGCATTCGCTGAAGTTGCTCATCTCCTCCGGCTGGATATGCCGTTCCACCACCTTGACGCCGCGCGCCTTGGCGATGGCGATCACCGACTGGCGGGTCAGGCCATTGAGGAAGCAATCCGGGATCGGGGTGTGCAGCATGCCATCCTGCACGAAGAAAACGTTGGCGCCGGTGGCTTCCGCGACATAGCCGCGATAGTCGAACATCAGCGCATCGGCATAGCCCTTGGCCTCGGCCTCATGCTTGGAGATGGTGCAGATCATGTAGAGACCGGCGGCCTTGGCATGAACCGGCGCGGTATCGGGCGCGGGCCGGCGATAGCGCGAAATATCCAGCCGGATGCCTTTCAACTTTTCCGCCGGACTGAAATAGGACGGCCAGGGCCAGCAGGCGACCGCGACATGGATGGTGGTGTTCTGCGCCGACACCGCCATCATCTCGCTGCCCCGGAACGCCACCGGACGCAGGTAACCGTCCTTGATGTTCTGAACCGAAGCGGCATCGATGCAGGCCTGGTTGATCTCATCCTTGGTGAAGGGGATCTTCATGCCCAGGGTTTCGGCGGAGCGGAACAGCCGGTCGGTATGTTCCTGCAACTTGTAAATCTTGCCGCCATAGATGCGCTGCCCCTCGAACACACAAGAGCCATAATGCAGACCATGAGTCAGCACATGGGTCTTGGCGTCCTTCCAGGGCACCAGCCGGCCGTCATACCAAAGCGAGCCATCGCGCTGGTCGAAAGGGATCACGTCTGCCATCGTACCTGTCCTGCCGGGCTTGCCCGCCTCGCTGGGAGGGCCTAGTTTTTCTATGATGTATTGCAGCATGGCCGACGCGAAAACCGCAAGGGTGACAAGGACTTTTTCGCCCCCCGGCCGGGCATGGCAGCCATGAGGCTTCCATGACTCTGGCGGGCGAACCGCACCTTCTGGTGGTCGATGACGACGAGCGTCTGCGCGCCCTCTTGCAGCGCTATCTCTCCAGCAATGGCTATCGGGTGAGCGCGGCGCCAGGAGCGGCCGAAGCCCGCGCCCTGATGAAGAGCATGGAATTCGACCTTCTGATCCTGGATGTGATGATGCCCGGCGAATCCGGCCTGGACCTGACCCAGAGCGTGCGCAAGGAATCCGCCGTGCCCATCCTGATGCTGACCGCCCGGGGCGACCCGGCCGACCGCATCGCCGGCCTGGAACAGGGCGCCGACGATTATCTGCCCAAGCCGTTCGAGCCGCGCGAGCTGCTGCTTCGGGTCAATTCCCTGCTGCGCCGCGCCACGCCGGCGGAAAGCCCTGCCACCGGCCCGGTGCGCATGGGCGAGGCGGTGTTCGATCCTTCGACCGCGCGGCTGACGCGCGCGGGCCGGCCGGTGAAGCTGACCGGCGCGGAAGCCGCGCTGCTGCAACTCTTCGCCAGCCATGCGGGGCGGCCCTTTTCGCGGGGCGAATTGTGCAAGCGGCTGAACGTGGCGCTGGAGCGCTCCATCGACGTGCAGGTGACGCGCCTGCGCCGCAAGATCGAGGAAGATCCCAAGCTGCCGCTGTATCTTCAGACGGTGCGGGGCGTGGGTTATATGCTGGTTCCGGATCGTGGGTGAGGGCTTGTCCCTCAAGCGCTTCCTGCCGCGCGGCCTGTTCGGGCGATCCCTGATCATCATCATCGCCCCCATCGTGCTGCTGCAGACGATCGTCGCCTATGTCTTTTTCGAGCGCGATGTCGACACCACCACCCGGCGGCTGGCGCGCGATGTCGCCGCCGACATGGCGATGCTGGTGGCGCTGGAGGACAACAATCACAGCCCCGATCGCGAACGGTTGCGGGCGCTGGCGGCGCGCCAGCTCGATTATCGCATCCGTTTCCTGCCCGGCCAGGACCTGCCACCCCATCAAGGCGCCCTGACCAGCAATATCGACATCGCGCTGGACGATATTCTGGAACAACGCATCGGTCCTTCCCGCGATTTCAGCGCCACGCGCATGGGCGATGATTTCGAAATCAAGGTGGATGTGCATGACGGCGTGCTGGCCGTCCTGGTGCCGCGCGAGCGCGTCACGGTTTCCAAGCCGGACATCTTTATCCTCTGGATGGTGCTGTCGGCATCGCTCCTGATGGGCATCGCTATCATCTTCCTGCGCAACCAGGTGCGGCCGATCGAGCGGCTGGCGCGCGCCGCCGACAGTTTCGGCAAGGGCCGCGCCGTGCCCGACTTCAAGCCCTATGGCGCCACCGAAGTGCGCCGCGCCGCCCAGGCTTTCATCACCATGCGCGAGCGCATCGAGCGCCACATCACCCAGCGCACCGAAATGCTGGCCGGGGTGAGCCACGACCTCAAGACCCCGCTGACCCGCTTGCGGCTGGCGCTGGCCATGCTGCCAGATGACGCCGATACCGGCCCCATGCGCAACGACATTGCCGAGATGGAGCATATGCTGGATGAATATCTGGCCTTCGCCCGGGGCGAGGGCGGCGAGGTATCGCAAACCACCGATCTCAGCGAGTTGGTGCGCGATACCGCCAACGCCGCGGCCAAGGCGCGCCAGCGCGACGATGTTACCGTCCAGACACCTGGCCGCGTGATGGTCAGCGTCAAGCGCGCGGGGCTTCGCCGGGTGCTGACCAATCTGGTCGACAACGCCTTGAAGCATGGCGCGCATGTGGCCGTAACCTTGACCCAGGACGAGCGGCTGGCAGAGATCGTTGTGGAAGACGATGGCCCTGGCATTCCGGAATCCCGGCGCGAGGAAGCCTTCCGCCCCTTTCACCGCCTGGACCAGGGCCGCAATCTGCAATCGGGCGGCTCGGGCCTAGGGCTCGCCATCGCCCGCGACATCGCCCGCGCGCATGGCGGCGATATCGTGCTGGATAAAAGCGCGATGGGCGGATTGAAGGCGATCGTGCGGCTGCCGGTTTGAGGTTGCCCCCCTCCCCCTCGCCTGCGCAACATGTTGCGCAGGCTCTCCCTCTCCGGGGAGAGGGCAAAGGGAGCGCAGCGACCGCGGGTAAGGGTCAGGCCAACTCTTCCGCCCGCTTGCGCGCAGCATGGACCGCCCGCTTCATCAACTGCGCCAGACCATCATCGGCCATCAGTACCGAAAGCGCCGCCGCCGTAGTCCCGCCGGGACTGGTCACAGCTTCACGCAAGGCGCGCGCCGGTGATTTGTCCGCCGCCAGCAGCGCGCCGGCGCCGGCCACCGTGGCGCGGGCGAAGACTTCTGCCTGGACGCGGGACAGGCCTTCGGCCATGCCTGCTTCGGCCAGTACTTCCGCCATCAGGAACAGATAGGCCGGACCGGAGCCCGAGACCGCGGTGACGCTGTCGATCAGCGCTTCCCTGGCAACCCATTCGGTCTGACCCAGCGCCGACAGCAAACGGACGGCGCGCGTCCGGTCCGCCGCCGTCACGCCCTTGGCAGCGTAAATGCCGGTGATCCCAAAGCCGATGGCGCCCGGCGTGTTGGGCATGGCGCGGATGATGCGCGCATTCTTGCCCCAGGCCGCCTTCATCGCCGCGACCGAAGTGCCGGCGGCGATGGAAATCATCAAGGCGCCGGATTGCGCGAAATCCGCCAGGGCCTGCGCCTCGCCTTTCAGCACCTGGGGCTTGATCGCCACCACACAGACCGAAGGCTTGCGTTTCACCTCGGACGGCGTGGCGAACAGCGCGATCTTTTTCGCCCGCGCCAGCTTGCGCAGCGTCGCCGATGGCTTGGGCTCGACAACCATGATGGATTTGACGCCGCGCGCGAGCCAGCCCTTGAGCAGGGCACCGCCCATTCTGCCAGCACCGATCAGAAGAAGGTTCACGGCCTCATATCCTCAGGCCTGGCCGGCGCACTCCAGCACCGCGGCCGCAATGGCGTCTTCCGCCGACTTGCCGCCCCATAGCACGAACTGGAAGGCCGGGTAGTAATGCTCGCAGGCTTCCAGCGCCAGATTGAGCAGCGCTTCGCATTGAGCGGCGCTGGCCTCGGCATCGGGAAAGATCATGGCATGACGGAAGATGATGGTGCCGTCCTGCGGCCACAGATCGAAATGACCCAGCCACAGCTTGGCGTTCACCAGCATCAGCAGGTCCGCGACATTCTGCCGGCGCACGCCTTCGCTGATGCGCATGTCGAAGGCGCTGGACAGATGCAGCGACTGCAGGTCTTCGCGCCAGGAAAAGTTGAAATGATGGTCGCTCCACTTACCGGCCACCGACAGATTCAACTCGTCCCGGCCGGCGCGCTCGAACGCCCAGCCATTGGCCTCGACCGCCCGCTCCAAGAGATCCAGCGGATGCAGGTCATCCAGCGGCTCGTCGTCCAGATGGGTGATGGTCATGGGCAACAACTCCAAGGCTTTGTCGGCCACTAAACGAAGCAGCTGCGGTCCAAACTGGCACAAGATTTTGAGAAAACAAGAGTCTGCGAGTCCTCATCCCCCGGCGGTGGAAAGATTCCACAGCTTTGGCGAAGCCAGGCGAAACATGTGCATGGAGTCTCGAAAAACGCCCCAGGGACGTCCCAGCGACGTCTAAGTGCCTGATTTGGATTCCAAAGCGGCCACACGGGCCGCGAGCGCTTCGTTTTCGGCGCGGGCCTTGGCGGCCATCGCCTTGACCGCTTCGAACTCCTCGCGCGGCACGAAGTCCATATCAGCCACCAGCCGCTCCAGCCGCTGGCGCACGAAGGTGTCGATCTCGGCCCGCACGCTCTGGGCCATGCCGGCGGCGTCGGTGAAGGCCTTCGCCATGCCGTCCAGGAACGGATTGTCGGTCTGTGCCATCAAAACCTCCACTTTCCCCACCTATATGACCTCCGCGCTCCCTTGACACAAGCCGCGAAGCACCGGCGTCTACCATCTCAATGGTCCAAGCTCTTCTGCCTTTTCCCCATATAAATCCTGTCCTGGTGAGTCTGGGGCCGCTGGCGATCCGCTGGTACGCCCTGGCCTATATCGCGGGTATCGTGCTGGGCTGGTGGGGCGTCTTGCGCATCCTGCGGCAGAAAGCGTTGTGGGCGCATCCGCCCTTCAATGGGCGCCCGCCCGCCACCGAAGACGATATCGGCGATCTGGTGGTATGGGCCACGCTGGGCGTGATCGTGGGCGGCCGGCTGGGCTGGGTGCTGATCTATGGCACCCTCCTGTGCAGCGTTACGCCTGACTATGCCGCCTTCTGCGACGGGCTGCCGATGGGGTTCCTCAATGATCCCGTGCGCATCATCGCCGCCTGGGAGGGCGGCATGTCCTTTCACGGCGGGCTCTTGGGTGTCGTCATCGCGGTCTGGCTGTTCTGCCGCCGCCGCAAGCTGAAGATGCTGCCGATCGCGGACCTGGCCTGTGCTTTCGCGCCCATCGGTCTGTTCTTCGGACGGCTGGCCAATTTCGTGAACGGCGAGTTGTGGGGGCGCCCCAGCAATGTGGCCTGGGCGATGATCTTCCCCCGCGGCGGTCCGATTCCGCGCCATCCCAGTCAATTGTACGAGGCGGCGCTGGAAGGCGTAGTGCTGTTCGTGATTCTGCAGATCGCGCTTCGGGTGTTTCGTGCCCATCAACGGCCCGGGCTGCTCGCGGCGCTATTCTTTCTGGGCTATGGCACCTTCCGCTTCATCTGCGAATTCTTCCGCGAGCCCGATACCCAGTTCATCGGCCCTATCTCGATGGGCATGGCCCTGTCCATCCCGGTATGGCTGGGCGCGGCGGCGCTGTTCTGGGTCGCCTATCGCAAGCCGAAAACAGTATGAGCCTCAAATCCCGCATCGCCGACCTGATCGAGGCGCAAGGTCCGGTATCAGTGGCGCAGTTCATGACCATGGCGCTGCTGGACCCCAGGGAGGGCTATTACGCCACCCGCGATCCCTTCGGCGCCGGTGGCGACTTCACCACCGCACCGGAAATCAGCCAGATGTTCGGCGAGATGGTGGGGCTGTGGCTGGTGCAGGCCTGGGCCGATCAGGGCGCGCCGCCAAACCCCCGGCTGGTGGAGCTGGGTCCCGGACGCGGCACCCTGATGGCCGACATTCTGCGCGTGGCGCAGGTGGCGCCCGAATTCACCGCCGACCTGGACGTTGTGCTGGTGGAAGCCAGTCCGGCGCTGCAGGAAGTCCAGGCCGAGAAGCTGCGGGGGCTGGGTGCCGACATCTCCTGGCAGGCCCAGTTCGATGACAGCCTGGCCGACCGGCCGCTGTTTCTGGTCGCCAATGAATTCTTCGACGCGCTGCCGCTGCGCCAATATGTGAAGACCGGGCGCGGCTGGTGCGAACGCATGGTGACCGTCGAGAATGGCGAGCTGGGTTTTGCGCTGGCGCCCGTGCCGGTGCCGTCCTCGGCCATTCCATCTGATCGCGCCAATGCGCCCGATGGCGGCGTCTATGAAACCTCTCCGGCCGCGGCCGCATTGGCCGAAGACATTGCCCGCATCATCGCCACGCGCGGCGGCGCCGCCCTGATGATCGATTATGGTTATGGCGAGACGAGCGGTTTTTCCGAGACCCTGCAGGCGGTGAGCGGCCATCGCTTTGCCGACGCGCTAGGCGCGCCAGGCGAAGACGACATCTCGGCCCATGTGGACTTCGCGGCGCTGGCCCAGGCCGGTGCGCGCGGCGGCGCCGCCGTGTTCGGGCCGGTGACCCAGGGGCTGTTTCTGGCCAACATCGGCATCACCGAGCGCGCCGAACAGTTGATGAAGGCCAATGCGGGCGAAGCCCAGACCTTGCTGGCGGCGGTCGAACGGTTGATCGGCAACGACCAGATGGGCAGGCTGTTCAAGGTTCTGGCCTTCGCACCGCCCTCAATCTCTGGCATGGCGGGCTTTGCGCCATGAACCGGCTGGAGATCGGCAGTCTCAAATCCCCCGGCGTCGTACATGGTTTCTTCGGCCGTGAAGGCGGTGTCTCGACCGGCATCTATGAATCCCTGAATTGCGGCCCAGGCTCGAAAGACGCGCCCGACGCCGTGAACGAAAACCGCCGCCGCGTCACCGCCGCGCTTGCGCCGGGGGCGCAGCTGATCAGCCTGTCGCAGATTCATAGCGCCAATGTCCTCAGCTTTCCCGCATGGGGCGATCAAAGCAGGCCAGAAGGCGATGCCATGGTCAGCGCCACGCCAGGCCTGGCGCTGGGCATCCTGACCGCCGATTGCGCCCCGGTATTGCTGGCCGACGCCTACGCCAAGGTGATCGGCGCCGCCCATGCCGGCTGGAAGGGCGCGCTGGGCCAGGGCGGCCGCGGCATCCTGGAAGCGACATTGGATGCGATGGAAAAGCTGGGCGGACTGAGGGATCGGATTACCGCCGTGATCGGTCCCTGCATCTCCCAAGCCAATTACGAGGTTGGTTTCGACTTCCGCGACCGCTTTCTGGAGCTGGGCCTCAGAAACCGCCGCTTCTTTGTGCCGTCCGACAGGGAGGGACATTACCGCTTCGACCTGCCCGGCTATGTGGCGCATCGCCTGACCATGGCCGGGGCCGGAACCGTGGAAATTTCAGGCGTGTGCACCTATCCGGACGAGAATGGTTATTTCAGTTTTCGCCGTGCGACCCACAGAAACGAACCCGATTACGGCCGGCAGATTTCCGCGATTGTATTGACCGGGTGACGGTGGCGCGCGCGGGGGACAAGCGGGTGGTTGCGGTGACGCGGTCCAGCCGCTAAAAGCCCGTCATCAAAGGTTCACGGGATGTGTGGGGGTGTCGCATGACGGATCTGAACGGATCGCGGGGCATGCGCCTCATCGCCGGCAACTCCAACCGTCCCCTCGCCGAGGCCATCGGCAAATATCTCGATCTCATTCCCGTCAAGGCCGCGGTACGCCGCTTCTCGGACGACGAAGTCTTTGTCGAGGTCCAGGAGAATGTCCGTGGCGAGGACATGTTCCTGATCCAGTCGACCAGCGCGCCGGCCAACGACAATCTGATGGAACTGCTGATCATGATCGATGCGTTGCGCCGCGCCAGCGCGCGCCGCATCACCGCCGTGATCCCCTATTTCGGCTATGCCCGCCAGGACCGCAAAGTCGGACCGCGCACGCCCATTTCCGCCAAGCTGGTCGCCAACTTGATCACCGAGGCCGGCGCCAACCGCGTCTTGACGGTGGATCTGCATGCCGGCCAGATCCAGGGCTTTTTCGACATCCCCACCGACAATCTCTTCGCCATGCCGGTGATCGTCAAAGACATCGCCGACAATCTTGGCAGCAAGGAGCCCATGGTGGTGTCGCCCGACGTGGGCGGCGTGGTGCGCGCCCGCGCGCTTGCCACCCGCCTCAACACCGATCTGGCCATTGTCGACAAGCGCCGCGAAAAGGCGGGCGTGTCCGAGGTCATGAACATCATCGGCGATGTCGAGGGACGCACCTGCATCCTGATCGACGATATCGTGGATTCCGGCGGTACGCTGTGCAACGCCGCCGATGCCCTGCTCAAGAACGGCGCCACCGAGGTCTATGCCTATGCCACCCATGGCGTGCTGTCGGGCAAGGCGGTGGAGCGCATCAGCAATTCCAGGCTCAAATCCATGGTGGTGACCGATTCCATCGAGGCGACGCCGGGGATGAAGAACTGCGCCAACCTGCGCACCATCACCATCGCCCCGCTGCTGGGCGAGGCAATGCGCCGGATCAACAATGAGGCGTCGGTTTCCAGCCTGTTCGACTGATGCGGAAACGCATGCCAGTCCGGGCTCCTTCGGCCAGCAGCGGCGGCGGGCGTGAAAGCGCGTGTTCGCCCACGGCGTGGTTGCCGAGCTGGCCGCCGCCGACTGGATTCTGCGAAAAGACGCGCTAGGCCAGCAGCGACAGCACCACCGCCTCCACGATCACCACCAGCACCCAATGGCCGCCGTCGATTAGGGTCATGATGAAAGACTTCTGCTGGAACATGTTGTTGACCAGGGTGGAGGTGGCAAGGAAGCCCAGGCCGATGGTCAGGCCCGCCAGCGCCGCCGGCCCGACCCCGAATACGCCCAGGTTGGACAGAAGCTGATACAGCACCGCCGACATCACCAGGGCCGCCACAAAAGACACCACCATGGGCGCCAGCGGCATTTTCTTGCCCTTGCAGGCTTGCGGGTCCAGGCCCTGCGCCCGCTGCCAGGCCGTCCCCAATGCCGTGTACCAGATGGCCCCGAAGATCCAGCCGGCCAGGCCGGCCACCAGGATCGCAAGTATCGGATTGTGCATGCCGTCCTCCCTTTTTGGGGCAGGCTAGCATGGGTCGTGCAACCCGGAAGCGCCCGGTTGCGCGAAAAGCCGCCTTCCGCTACAAGCCTCGCCTTTCCGGGGCCTTTTGGGCTTTCCCGGGTGACGAAGGATCAGGAAAATGGCGCAGGTTCAAGAGCTTAAGGTGGAAGCGCGTGCGGGTACGGGCAAGGGCCCGGCCTTTCAGGCACGCGTCAAGGGCTTGATCCCGGGCGTCATCTATGGTGGCCAGGGCGAACCGGAGAATGTGGCCGTGGACGGCCGCACCCTGGAGCGTCACGTCGAGGCGGGCCACTTCCTCACCACCCTGTTCATGCTGGACATGGCCGGCAAGAAGACCCGCGTGATCCCGCGCGAAGTCCAGCTGGACCCGGTCAGCGACCGCCCCGTGCATGTCGATTTCATGCGCCTGGCTGAAGGCGCCACCGTGCGCCTTGAAATTCCGGTGCATTTTCAGGGCCAGGAAGTCTCGCCCGGCCTGAAGAAGGGCGGCGTGCTCAATATCGTGCGTCACTCCATGGCGCTGGTCTGCCCGGCCGAGAATATTCCCAACACCATCGATGTCGACATCTCCAAGCTCGACATCAACGAATCCATTCACATCAGCGCGCTGACCTTGCCTGAGGGCGTGAAGCCGGTGATCCGTGGCCGTGACTTCACCGTCTGCTCCATCGTCGCGCCGACCAGCGTGATCGAAGAGCAGCGCGCCGCCGCGGCTGCTGCCGCCGCGCCCGCCGCCGCTGCCGCGCCTGCCGAAGGCGCCGCACCTGCCGCTGCCGCCGCCGCGCCCGCCGCCGGCGCCAAGCCGGCCGCTGCTCCGGCCAAGAAGTAGTCCTGCGCCACAGGGGGCGGCATGGAGACGCCGCTTCTTGTTGCGGGACTGGGCAATCCCGGGCCGCAATACGCAAGGAACCGGCACAATGCCGGCTTCATTGTCGTGGACGAACTGCACGCCCATTACCGCTTCGCCCCCTGGAAGGCCAAGTTCGAGGGCCTGTTATCCGAAGGCGCGCTGGGCGGCCGCAAGACATACCTGCTGAAACCCCAGACCTATATGAACCTGTCGGGCGACTCGATCGGCCCGGCGCTGCGTTTCTTCAGGCTGCCGCTGGACGCGCTGGTGGTGATTCATGACGAGATCGACCTGGCCGCGGGCAAGTTGAAAGTGAAGACCGGCGGCGGCGATGCCGGCCAGAACGGGTTGCGCTCCATCACCGCGGCCCTGGGCCCGGATTATCGCCGGGTGCGGCTGGGCATCGGCCATCCCGGCGAAAAAAGCCGGGTCAGCGGCCATGTGCTGCAGAATTTCAGCAAGGATGACATTGCCTGGCTGGAGCCGCTGGTGAAGGCGATGGTCGAAGCCGCGCCGCTGCTGGCCAGGGACGACGATGCGGGTTTCATGAGCAAGGTGGCGCTGCTGCTGCAGCCACCGAAAGCAGAAAAACCGAAAACGAAAGAGTGACCACATTTGGATGGCCGGGTCGCGCCCTTCGGGCTGCCCGGCCATGGAGGAGTTTTACGGAA
>DASZVQ010000140.1:0-16402 GCA_035547275.1 Rhizomicrobium sp. | reverse complement strand
GGCTCGTCGGTCTCGTTATGCCCGAATCTGCGATAGCAGATCATGTCGAGCACCACGTCCTTCTTGAATTTCTGGCGGAATTCGATGGCGATGCGCGCCGCATGCACCACGGCTTCGGGATCGTCGCCATTCACATGGAAGATCGGGGCCTGCACCATCAGGGCGATGTCGGTGGCATAGGGCGAGGAGCGGGAGAAGATCGGCGCGGTGGTGAAGCCGATCTGGTTGTTGATGACGAAATGGACGGTGCCGCCGGTGCGGAAGCCCTTGATGCCCGACATGGCAAAGCATTCCGCCACCACGCCCTGGCCGGCAAAGGCGGCGTCGCCATGGATCAGCACAGGCAGCACGGATGTGCGCGCATCGATGTCGCGCAGCTGCCATTGCTTGGCGCGTGCCTTGCCCAGCACCACCGGATCGACGATCTCCAGATGCGATGGGTTGGGGGTCAGCGACAGATGCACCTTGTGGCCGTCGAATTCGCGGTCCGACGAGGCGCCCAGATGGTACTTCACGTCGCCCGAACCTTCGACATCGTCGGGGTTGGCGCTGCCGCCCTGGAATTCGTGGAACAGCTGGCGATAGGGCTTGCCCATCACATTGACCAGCACGTTCAGGCGTCCGCGATGGGCCATGCCCATCACGATCTCGCTGACGCCCAGCTGGCCGCCGCGCTTGATGATCTGCTCCAGCGCGGGGATGGTGGCCTCGGCGCCGTCCAGGCCGAAGCGCTTGGTGCCGACGAAGCGGTTGGAGGCGAATTTCTCGAAGCCTTCCGCCTCGATCAGTTTGTTGAGGATGGCCTTCTTGCCTTCCGGCGTGAAGCTGACCTCGTCGCCCTCGATGCGGCGCTGCAGCCAGGTCCTCTGCTCCGCATCGTTGATGTGCATGAACTCATAGCCGATGCGGCCGCAATAGGTGCTGCGCAGCCTGTCCAGCAACTGGCGCGGCGTGGCGGTCTGAAAACCCAGAATGCCATCGACATAGATCGGCAGGTCTAGGGTCGGGCCCTCGAATTGATAATGTTTGGGGTCCAGGGTCGGCTGGGGATTGCGCGGCGTGATGCCCAGGGGATCGAGGTCGGCTTCCAGATGTCCGATCATGCGATAGGCGCGGATCATCTGGACGGCATGGATGGAATGTTTGGGCGCTTCGGCGTCAGCCGCAGGCGCGGCGGTCGCGGGCTTGCCTTTACCCGGCTTGGCCGGTGCGGCCGGCGGCTCCTGGCCGGTGAGGGCGGCGATCAGGTCGCTCGCGGGAATTTGGGGTTTGGCGTCGCGCTTCCAGGCGGGGCCACGGCCGAGCTGGGTAGGGGAAAGACCCTGTTCGCCCAGCTGGGAGAAATAGGACTGCCAGTCCTGATCCACCGAGGCAGGGTTGGCCAGCCATTGGCTGTACATCTGCTCCACGAAGGCGGCATTGGTGCCGTTGAGGAAGGATGTCGCTTCGAAGATTTCATTCGAGGCGCGATTCAGTTTGTCTGCGGGGGATTGTTCTGTCATTTCAGACGCTTATAGGGCGGCTTGTTGGGCCTGCCCCTTCCTGGTGCCGCTCGTTGCGGTGTTGCGCGTGTGGGGTGGGGTGGTAACGCCTTCTTCGGGCCGATTCAACGTTCAATGCGGTTAATATGGGCTCAATAAGCCCTATTTGCACGGCAAAATCGGGGCAACGGACAGGCCCTGAATGCATGTCGCGGCCGCGTTTTTCGACGCCTGATTTTTGGGCAATGCAATGACGTTTTGATGATGCCGAAAATGAATTGATGGCGAAGCTGAAAATGAAAGGGGCGCCCGGCTGTATACCGCGCGCCCCCTCATCACATTGAACGATGAAACTTACTTGCCGTTCAGCAGGTCCAGCATGGTGGTGCCCAGCGCCGCCGGATTGGGCGAGACGCGGATACCCGCCGCCTTCATCGCTTCGATCTTGCTGTCGGCGCCACCTTTGCCGCCGGAAATGATGGCGCCGGCATGGCCCATGCGGCGACCCGGAGGCGCGGTGACGCCGGCGATGAAACCGACCATCGGCTTCTTCACCTTGGAGTGCTTGATGAAGTCGGCGGCGTCTTCCTCGGCGCTGCCGCCGATTTCGCCGATCATGATGATGGATTTGGTTTCAGGATCGGCCAGCAGCATCTCCAGCACGTCGATATGCTCGGTACCCTTCACCGGATCGCCGCCGATGCCCACGCAGGTGGTCTGGCCCAGGCCGACGGCGGTGGTCTGCGCCACCGCTTCATAGGTCAGGGTGCCGGAGCGAGAGACGATGCCCACGCTGCCGCGGCGGTGGATATGGCCGGGCATGATGCCGATCTTGCACTCACCGGGCGTGATCACGCCGGGGCAGTTGGGTCCGATCAGACGCGACTTGGAGCCCGACAGCGCGCGCTTGACCTTCACCATGTCCAGCACCGGAATGCCCTCGGTGATGCAGACGATCAGCGGCACTTCCGCGTCGATCGCTTCCAGGATGGCGTCGGCGGCGAACGGCGGCGGCACATAGATGGCGGATGCGTCGGCGCCTACTTTCTCCTTGGCCTCGCGCACGGTGTCGAACACCGGCAGGCCCAGATGGGTGGTGCCGCCCTTGCCCGGCGTGGTGCCGCCCACCATCCTGGTGCCATAGGCAATGGCCTGTTCGGAGTGGAAGGTGCCCTGGTTGCCGGTGAAGCCCTGGCAGATGACCTTGGTGTTCTTGTCGACGAGAATGGACATTATTTCGAACCCTTCACGGCCTTGACCACCTTGTCGGCGGCGTCGGCGAGATTGTCGGCGGAGGTGATGGCAAGGCCCGAGTCCGCCAGGATTTTCTTGCCCAGCTCGACATTGGTGCCTTCCAGACGCACCACCAGCGGTACCGACAGCGAGATCTCGCGCGCCGCGGCGACGATGCCTTCCGCGATGATGTCGCATTTCATGATGCCGCCGAAGATATTGACCAGGATGCCCTTCACGTTCGGGTCGCGCACGATGATCTTGAAGGCCGCCGTCACCTTTTCCTTGGAGGCGCCGCCACCGACATCCAGGAAGTTGGCGGGTTCGCTGCCATAGAGCTTGATGATGTCCATGGTCGCCATGGCAAGCCCTGCGCCGTTCACCATGCAGCCGATCTCGCCATCGAGCTTGATGTAGGAAAGGTCGTACTTGCTGGCCTCGACTTCGGCGGGATCTTCCTCGTCCAGGTCGCGCAGTTCCTGGATGTCCTTGTGACGCCATAGCGAGTTGTCGTCAAAGTTCAGCTTGGCATCCAGGCAGATGATGTTGCCGTCCTTGGTGACGACCAGCGGATTGATTTCCAACAGGCTCATGTCCTTGGCCAGGAACGCCTCATACAGTGCCTTGACCACCTTGCCGATCTGCTTGGCCTGGTCACCCTTGAGTCCCAGCGCCACGGCAATCTCATTGCCGACATAGGGCGAATAACCCGCGGCCGGCTCGATCTGGAAGGTGTGGATCTTCTCCGGCGTCTTGTGCGCCACCTCCTCGATGTCCATGCCGCCTTCGGTGGAGACGATGAAGGCGATGCGGCTGGTGGCGCGGTCGACCAGCGCCGACAGATAGAGCTCGCGGTCGATCGCCGAGCCGTCTTCGATATACAGGCGCTTGACCAGGCGGCCATGCGGACCGGTCTGGTGCGTGACCAGCGTCATGCCCAGCATGCGCTCGGCTTCCTTCTTCACATCCTCGATGGACTTGACCACCTTGACGCCGCCGCCCTTGCCGCGGCCGCCGGCATGGATCTGGGCTTTCACCACCCAGACGGGGCCGCCCAGCTCTTCCGCGGCCTTCACGGCTTCCGCCACCGTGAAGGCGGCTTTGCCCCTGGGAACCGGCACGCCGAATCCGCGCAGCACCTCTTTGGCCTGATATTCGTGTATATTCATGGAGTTAGCCCCGAAAATGGGAAAAGAAATCGGGGCGCACAATAGCAGGGCAAGGTTTCGGTGCAACGCGGCAATGGACCGCTTTGGGCCAAAAACAGCGCTATTTCGGCGTCAAATGCCGCTTTCCGCGCCTGGGAGGATTGGCCGGGGACTTGCGTAAGCCTTGGCGCCAGTCCCGCGGTCTCGCGCACGGCCCGCCTGCCAGCCGTCCCGAAGCGGGACGCCCGCGGCCGGTCAGGGCCCTGAATTCTGGCATGGAACATGAAGCCATCCCACCAATCAGTTTCAGATGGAAGGCACAAGGAGTCGCCCCATGCCGCGTAAATCCACGAGGTTTCTTGTTTCCGCGCTTGTCAGCGCGGCGCTGGTGGCCAGTCCCATTGCCGCACAAGCCGGTCAGGCGGGTTATTCTGGCACAGGCGGGAGCGCCGGCGTGCACTGCCCGCAAGGTACCTCCCTGGGGCATCCGGTAACCATCCGGCCGGTGACCACCAACATCAACAACACGCTGAACATCTACAAATCGACGTCGGTGCAGAACAACATCAACGTCTACAAGCCGACCACGATCAATAACGACATCAATGTCTACAAGCCTGTCACGATCAACAACAACATCGACAATTCCAAGAACATCGACATCTACAAGCCGGTGACGATCAACAAGACCATCGACAATTCCAAGAACATCGACATCACCAACAACATCAACGCGTCGAAGACCATCGAGATCAACAAGTCGATCACCATCAACAAGGGCGGCAGCGCCACGGCCATCGCGACAGCCAGCAGCTCCAGCACCTCCGATGCGGTGGCGTTGGCGCTGGCGGCGGCGATCTCCCAGCTTTCCGTCTCGTTGCGCTCGAGCGCAATGGCGAATGCCAGCGCGACCACGGGCGGGGGCGGCAGCACGATCGTCTCCATCGAAAGCGGCGCCACGGCCATCGGCGGCGGCAGCGGCGGTGGTTTCGGCGAGGGTGGCCCCTTGTCGGTCGAGACCGCCGCGCCGGCGCCTGTGGTGGAGGCCAGCGCGCCCTGCTCCTTCACCAGCGCCACCGTGATCAAGGCGATCCATGCCATCTGTCTTTCCGCCGACGGTCATGAATTCCCCGCTTCCCACATGGTGGGCGACACCTGGATCAGCGCCGGCTATGAAGGCGAGATTGCCCGCTGCCTGCCGGGCTCGGCGCTGAAGGTGATGATCGGGTCGGTGGTCCAGTCGGCCCAGGGCGCCGCCGTCAACACGGTGCATGGCGAAACGCTGTCCTGTGCTCCGCATGAGGCGCTGCGCCATTTCAAGGACGGCATGTTGAAATGCGCCATCGCCGTGCGGGTGCCCGACTGCACCGAACGCACCAATCTGCGCAAGTTCGGCACCGGCGACATGTTCTTCTCCTATGTCTCGAAAGTGTGCCTGGATCAGGGCCGGGAGCTGGTGGGTGGGGAGTCCCGTGAATCCAGTTATGTCTCACGTGACTATGGCTACAGCCAGGACACGCTGCGCGGCATGAGCTCCGGCAGCTACTGACACAATATTGGTTTCTATCGACGCGAAGGGGCCGCGATCTGTCGCGGCCCCTTTTCCATTTTGCCGGTCATGTTTTTGCCTGTCACGCGCCCGCAATGTGGCCACTGTCTCAAAACAAGATGAAGATGTCCCGGGCGGAAACAGGCGGAACGATACATGCGCCGAAAGGCCCCGTTTTGCTGATGTTTTCCGCTTTTCCCCAAGTCCGTCCACGTCTCGTCCCATTGGTACGGCTGGCACGGCTTTCGCTCTGTTACCGGCAAGAGAGGCAATGGACGTTCCGTAACGGATCACCCCCGCGCCATCTCCCGTGAACAACGACTTGGTTAGGATGAAACGGGGCCATGAAACACAAGAACTCCCACCTGCTGGTTGGATATTGGAGCCGCCTGCGCAAGGGACGCGATGTACCGGACCAGACCGATATCGATCCACGCGCCATCAAGCGGCTTTTGTCCTATACCTTCATTCTCGATTGCGAGAATCCGGCCCGTCCGGTCTACCGCCTGGCCGGCACCGCGCTCTGTGAGCGTTTCGGTTTCGAACTCAAGGGCACCAGCTTCCTGGCCCATTGGGAATCCCAGTCCGGTCTTGCACTCGCCTCGCTGCTGCGCCAGGCGCTGAAGACCCGTCAGCCGGTCTGTCTGTCTTCCATCGCCGCCACCGCCGACAATGGCATGGTGGAGCTGGAAACGGTTCTCACCCCCATTTCCTTCAATGGCGGCGGTCCGACTCGCCTTTTCGGCACGGTGCAGATGCTGAGCGATCCCACGCCTCTTCTGGGCCGTTCCATCGCCTATGAGCGCCTGGTCGGTTCGCAGCTCGTTCAGGAAAACGAGCCCCTGCCGGCTTACGAACAGAATCCCCCGCCGCCACCGCCACCCGCGCCGCCGCTGCGCGCCCATCCCAAGGCGCCCTATCTCAGGCTGGTGGTATCACAGGACAATCCCAATCTGCTGCATTTTGGTACCGGCGACATTTTGCAGAAGATGTTCGACGCGATCGGCCGCTGGCGTTCCACGGGGCAGCAGGATCACAGTCACACGCTCTAAGGGAGATCCGGAAAGGAGATCCGGGCCCGGCCGCGGCGCTTACGGCCTTGGCGGCGTGGTGGTCGAAGGCGCGTCGATGTCGGGACGGTTCTGCGGTGGCAACTGGGTGATGGGACGGTCGACCGGATCGTTGCGCAGAATATCGGCATCCAGGCGCGCCGCATTGCTCTTCTGCTGCAGATAGGGAATCTCGTAAGCTTCGACCTTGGCGCGATAGGCTTCAAACGTCGCTTCATCCTGGTCCGTGCGCTTGTCGCAGCGTTCCGGGGGAAGGCCGGCTTCCTCCTGGCACCACAGATCGAAATTCATTTCCTGAACGGGATAATTGCCGCCGCGCGAAGTTTGCGCCTCGACCTGCGTCGCGACAGCGACGGTCGCCAGCGCCACAGCTGCAAGAATGCGGATCGCCATCATGTTCATAACGCGAATTTAGGCGCTTTGTTGCCCCCGCGATAGGCGCAAAAAGGTAACAGGTCCGCCAAAAGAAAGGCCCCGCATCCATCATGGATACGGGGCCATTATCTTTTCGACAGTGCCGCTCAGGGCTGCAGGGTGATGACCGTGCGGCGGTTCTTGGCTTCCTTCACATTGTCGCCGGTCTCGACCGCAAGGTCGGTTTCACCCACGCCGCTGGCATGGAGCGCCTGACGGCGCGCACCCATGTCCACCAGTGCCTCCACAACCACATTGGCGCGCTTGACCGAAAGCTTCTGGTTGTAATCGGCGGGGCCGGAGGTGTCGGTGTGGCCGACAATGGTGATGTTGGACTGACCGCCGGACCGGGCGGTGTTGATCACATCGGTCAGCACCTTCAGCTGTTCGGCCTTCAGCGTCCAGGAATCGAAGTCGAAATAGACGGTGAAATTGTTGCTGACCTGGGCGGCCGGCGCGGGCGCCGGAGCGGGCGCAGGCGCCGGGGCCGGCGGGGGCGGCGGCGGGGCCGGACGCGCCGAGGTTTCCAGACGCACCAGCGAGGAATCCAGTGCGGTCTTGCAGGCCTGGCTGGCGGCGCCGGCGCTGGGCACGGTGCCGTAGATCACCCAGCAATCATAATCGGCCTGGGCGCGGGCGGCCTGTTCGGGGAACTGGTCCTTGCCGGCGGCGACGGCGCGCACCAGACGGGCGCGGATGGTGGCCTGGGCCGGGCCGTTGGCGGCCTCGGGTTCCGGCTCGGTGCCGTCATTGGCCAGATCGGCCTTGGCGGAGAAGGCCTTGGCCAGCATGTCGCTCGAACTGCTGCTGTCGGAGAAGGGATTGAGCGAATCCCAGAAGGAGCTCTCGGTGGCGGGATCGGCCGGCAGGGCGGACGCCTGGCTGGACAGGTCGCTATAATCTTTCTGGAGCGCCTGGGTGAAAGGCGAGCCGGAAGTGGCGTCCTCGTCGCTGGAGCAGGCGGCCAGGCCAATGGCCAGAATGCTGGCGGCGGCGAGCATGGCCAAACGGCGGCCCTTGCCGCTGGAAGCTGCAATCGTGTGCATGTCTGTAAATCCCCACTGGCGGCTTGATCTTCGGGCCCCAGCCCTGCCAACACCGCGAAATAACCCGCCACCCGTATAGCGCGGCCCAAAGAAGCGAAAAAGGCCCTTGTTTCAAATCGGTTGCCTCGGTCGCACCCGGTCCTGGGGATGGCCGCTGGCGGAAAGGGGCGGTTTGGTTGATCTTTAGGGGCGTGCGGTAACGTTCCGTTGACCAGCCGCAGGTTACAAATGGGTGAGGCTTTAAGAATTGGGACAGGCCCATGCAGGGCTTGGCGATGGCCATGAAAGACGCCGAACCGGTCGTCGCCAAGGCAGGCGCCGAACGCCGGCGCTTCCGCCGGGTACGGGTAGACTTGCCTGGCCGCCTCTTTATTCCGGCCGACAGCCATGAAGCGCGTTGCACCGTTACCGATCTGTCACCGGGCGGCGCGGCCATCGCCTGCGAGACCGTGCCGGAAGCCGGCACCGCCGTCATTCTCTATGTCGACAATTTCGGCCGCTTTGAAGGCACTGTGGTGCGCCGCGACGGCTATGGCTTCGGCGTCGCTTTTGTCTGCACCCCCTCCAAACGCGAACGCATCGCCGAACAGCTGATCCTGTTTCTCAACAAGGCGCTGGTGGACGACAGCGTTCTGCGCCGCCATGAGCGCGCCAGCCAGAAGGGCTTCGCCAAATTCACCCGCGCCGACGGCCAGATCGTGAGTTGCGAAGTGATGGACATTTCGGTGGGCGGTGTTTCGCTGAAGACGGATGTGAAGCCGCCGATCGGCGAGTTCGTGCTGATCGCCCAGATCGCGGGCCGCGTCGTCCGTCATCACGCCGATGGCATCGGCATCGAGTTCGTCGGCCAGGAAAAGGCCGGCGGGCAGCCCGCGCCACAGATCAATATCGTTCGCGGCTGATCAGGCCAGTGCCGCGCGGCGGTCATGCCGCCGGTGGCCCACGGATTTCATCACGCCGAACTGGATGAGCAGCAGGGTGGCCTTGCTGGCCAGGCCCCAGATCGCGATGGCCGCGCCCCAGGCTTTCATCTCCAGGCTCAGCGCCAGCCCTATATTCACGGCGGCGGAAACAAACATCAGCCCGGCCCAGACATAGCCGAAGGCGATGCCCAGATCGGGCAGATATTGCAGGGCTCTGGGCGGCAGATAGCGGTTCATCCAGCCGCGCTGGAGCATGGCAAGGCCGGCCAGGGCGTAGAGCGCACTGGGCTGCAGCATCACATAAAGGGGATTGCCGGAATGCAGCGTGGAAAGGCCGCTCGCCGCCACCGCCACCAGGCTGACCCATTGTAACGCATCCACGCGCCGCTTGCGCGCCAGCTCCCAGCCGACCTGGCCGAAGGCCAGCGCGAGGCCGGCGATGACCGAAAGCGCGATGTTGTGGGTGGCGCCATAAAGCGCAAAGAAGAACAGGGTCGAGGCCAGGTCGAAGACCAGGAATTTGGCGGCGTGGAGCAGATCCTTCACGGCATCACCGCGCGATAGGCGGCGGGATAAGCGATGTTGAGCTCGCGGCGTATGTCGGCGAGCGGACGCGCCAGCAGGGCTTCATAATCCTGATCCTGCAACCAGCATGCCTTCCTGCCATTGCGAAAGGCCTCGAACACGGCACGCCGGGCCGCGCGTGGCATGCGCCGCAAGCCCATCAGCAGGATAAGCAGGGCGCCGCGATTGCGGTTATGGGCATACATGAAGGCAAGCAGGCAGGCTTCCCCCAGGCCGTCGCGGCCATAGCCGGTCAGCACATGGGTGAGATCATGGGCGTCGCGCATGCGCGTCCGGAACAGCTCCACTTCGGCGGGTACCGGATCGCTCTCCCAGCCCTGCGAAGCCTGGACCAGACCTTCGGCGGTGAGATTTTCCGCTTCCATGAATTCGAAATAGCGGCGTCCAAGGCTCTCCTGCGGCAGCGCGCGAAGCCGCGCGCGATCCGACAGCGTGTCCAGCAGCTGGCGTTTTTCACGGATCACCCGGGCGCCCATGGGGCTGGCCGAAAAGCGCCGGAAGGCCTTGAGGCCGGATTTGCCGCGCAGGGCGCGGAAGATGGTGAAGACCTGGGATGTGTCTTGCGGGTCGGCCATCAGCCGGCGCACGGCGCGAACGGCCAGGAAAGGGCGAAGACGGGTATCTATCGGGACTTGCGCCTGCATGGTTCAATTCCTTGCAACGATGCAACGACCCTATCTACTATATACAAAATTGTCAATAGTGAGATAAACCTTTGGCCCAGAAAGAAAAACGCATCCGTCGGCGGCCGGAAGACGCACGCGCCCTGATCCTGGACGCGGCCGAGGCGCAGATGACGGTGGACGGGCCGGCCGGCCTCAGGCTGCAGGATGTGGCGCGCGCCGCCGGCGTCTCCCATCCCACCATCCTGCATCACTTCGGCAGCCGCGAGGGCCTGGTGCGCGCCTTGAACCAGCGCAGCCTGGAAGCCTTGCGCGCCAGCGTCCTCGCACAGTTGGGATCGGACGAGCCCGGCGGCGACAGCATCCATCGCGCCTTCGCCGCCTATCGCGACGGCATGGCGCAGCGCGTCCTGTGGCTGATCCAGTCCAGCGAGCCGTCGGCGCCTGTCGGCCTGAAATTCTTTGACGAGGTCGTGGAAGCCCTACAGGCGGTGCGGCTCAAATTCGCCCAGCCCGGCACGGTGCCCGACATCGAGGATACCCGCGCGGTGATCCATCTCACCACGCTCGCCGCTTTTGGCGATGCGGTGATCGGACCCAGGCTCAGGCAGGGCAATGGTGCGAAGGAACGCGCCCAGCGCGATCGTTTCGAGAAATGGTTTGCGGCGCTGATTGACCTTTACCTGATCGACAAGGCGGGCCTGCGCTGAGGCTCAGCGGAATTCCGGACCTACCGCCCATACCACCAGCGCCTTGCGCACGCCCGCGCGGATGGGCGTGACCTGATGCAGCACATTGGCGGGAAAGGCGACCAGGGTGCCGCGCGCCCGCGGCGCGATATCGATCTGGTTGCCGGCGCGCACCTGCAGCTCACAGCCTTCATAGCTGGATGGCTCGCTCAACTGCAGACTTAAGGTCAGCTTGCGCGGCTCGCGCGCCGGATCGGCGGGATCGCGGCCATAATCCTTGTGCCAGTCGAAATGGCCGCCATCCGCGCCGCCATAAAGCGCGTATTGGAAGCTGGCGAGGCCGGAAAGATCGAAGCGGAAGAAGCGGGCATTGAGCGCCAGCACGGCCTCTTCCATCCGCCGGTAGAGCGGTTCGGTCTGGGGTCCGCGTTCCATCCAGGCCACCAGCGTGCGGCGGATGTCTTCACGGCCCTGGCCGCCCACGGACAGTTCGGCTTTCTCCAAAGCCAAGCCGTCGCCAAGCCGCGCGATGGCGTCCAGCTCCGCATCATTGAACAGGCCCTGCCAAGCAACCAGCGCGCCAGACAGGACCGGCGATCCCCCCAAAGGCCGCTCCTATAATGTCGAGTTTGTGAGCGTTGCCAACATCCTATGCGATGTCGGGCGTGTGGGGAAGTTGCCGCGCGCATTTTCAGTTCAGATTCTGAATCTGGCTGGACGCCAGCATCAGCTTGGCAACGCTGAGCTCACCGCTGGCTTCCAGGGCGCCCAGGAAGCTTCGCGTGCGCTCCAACGCCTCGCCCTGGTTTTGCGCCCATTCCTCCACGCTTGTGCCAGCAGCCAGAAGCTTTTTGGCAATGCCGCGCTGGGATTGCGAGAGATCATCCAGCAAACGCCGCAGCGCCAGCCGGTCCCAATGCTCCGGCGGCTGAAAACGGCCGGCCAGATTGCGCAGGCGGTCCAGCCCGAGCTTTTCGCCCAGCGCAAGGTAGAGCGGCGCAACCCTGGTCTGATCCTTGCCGGCCTCATGCGCCAGCAGCGCCACATCCAGCGCCATCGCCAGCGGTGCCAGCAGCGCCATGTCGCGGGCCAGATCGTCCGGCACGCCGGCCTTTGTCAGTTCGGCAATGCTGGCATTGTCGTCTTCAGTCAGATTGTAGCCCTGGCGCAGCCCCTCGACGCCGGCGCGATAGAGCATCACCGTGTCGGCGATCGGCGCATCCAGGGCGACATGCGCCAGGAACCAGCGCGTGGCGCGGCGGAACTGGTCGGCGATGTCGGCGTAAAGCCCGGTCTGTACGGATGCCTCAACCTTCAAATCCAGCGCATCGATGCGCGTCTTGAGCGCCGACAGGCCAAAGGCACCATCGCTGAGGACAAAGCCGCGCGCCACGGCCGCGCCTGTCAGGCCAGAAACCTCGCGGGTGCGTAACACAAAGACAGGCCCGGCCAGATTGACGATGGTATTGATCAGCACGGTGGAGATGATCTCGCGCTTCAGGCGATGGCGTTCCGGCTCGGTGGGGAAGGCCGCGACCGCGGGCGGCGGGAAATAGCCCGCCAGCAGCGCGGTGAATGCGGGATCGTCTGGCAGGGAACTGGCCAGCACGTCCGCATCCAGGTCGAGCTTGGCATAGGCCAGAAGCACGCAGAGTTCGGGACGGGTCAGGCCCTTGCCATCCTTGGCCAGCAGCTTGAGCTGGGCGTCGGTGGGCAGGAATTCCACCGCCCGATCCAGCTTGCCGCGGGCTTCCAGATCGCGGATCAGCCGGCCATGGGCGTCCAGATCGCGAAGCCCGGCCATCTGCGCCACCGACAAAGCCAGCGTCTGGTTATAATTGTCGGCCAGCACATGGGCGGCCACATCGTCGGTCATCGAGGCCAGCAGGGCATTGCGCCTGTCCTCGCTAAGCTCGCCCCGCATCACCGGGCCGCCCAACAGGATCTTGAGGTTGACCTCATGGTCGGATGTGTCCACGCCGGCGGAATTGTCCACCGCATCGGTGTCGATGCGTCCACCGCTCCTGGCGTATTCGATGCGGCCCAGTTGGGTGACGCCCAGATTGGCGCCTTCGCCCACCACATGGGCGCGTACCTCGCCGCCATTGATGCGCACCGCGTCATTGGCGCGGTCGCCCACCTCCAGATGGGATTGCGAGGTTGCCTTGATATAGGTGCCGATGCCGCCGAACCACAGAAGATCGACCGGCGCCTTCAGCAGCGCGCTGATCAAGTCCGGCGGCGATAAGGAGCCGGCATCGCTGCCGATCAGGGCCTTCACCTCCGGCGACAGGGGAATTTCCTTCAGGGTGCGGGCGAAGACGCCGCCGCCCTTGCCGATCAGCGCCCTGTTATAGTCGTCCCAGCTGGAACGGGGCAGGTTGAACAGCCGCTCGCGCTCGGCAAAGCCGGTGGCCGCGTCCGCATCGGGGTCCAGGAAGATGTGGCGATGGTCGAAGGCCGCCACCAGGCGGATATGCCGGGACAACAACATGCCGTTGCCGAACACATCGCCCGACATGTCGCCCACGCCCACCACGGTGAAATCGGACGCCTGGATGTCGGTGCCCCGCTCGCGGAAATGGCGCTTCACCGCTTCCCAGGCGCCGCGGGCGGTGATGCCCATCTTCTTGTGATCGTAACCGACGCTGCCGCCGCTGGCGAAGGCATCGCCCAGCCAGAAGCCGCGCTCCAGGGCAATGGAGTTGGCGATGTCGGAGAAGGTCGCGGTGCCCTTGTCGGCCGCCACCACCAGATAGGGATCATCGCCATCGGGGCGCAGCACATCGGCGGGCGGCACGATATGGCCGTTCCTGTCCAGATTGTCGGTGACATCCAGCAGCGCGTTGACGAAGGTCTTGTAGGCGGCAATGCCGGTTTCCATGAACTGTTCGCGGGTCGGGTTGGCGGGCATCCGCTTGGGGAAAAAGCCACCCTTGGCGCCCACCGGCACGATCACCGCATTCTTGACCTGCTGCGCCTTCACCAGGCCCAGGACTTCGGTGCGGAAATCCTCGCGCCGGTCCGACCAGCGCAGCCCGCCGCGGGCGATGCGCCCGAAGCGCAGGTGCACGCCTTCCACCGCCGGCGCATAGACAAAGATTTCCCGCCAGGGGCGGGGCGCCGGCAATTCATCCAGCCTGGCGGAATCGAATTTCATCGCCATGGCCGGGCGCGGCCCGCCGTCGGCGCTCTTCTGAAAGAAGTTGGTGCGCAAGGTCGCGTCCATCACATTCTTGAAGCGGCGGATGATGCGGTCGTCATCCAGCGACGGCACGTCTTTCAACGCCGCCGCGATGCGTTTTTCGATATTCAGAACCATGGCCGCGCGATCACCCACCGCGTGCGGATCGTTGCGGGCATAAAACAGTTCCACCAGCAGCCCGGCGACATCGGGATTGCGCACCAGCGCCTGTTGCACATAGGCGCCGCTGAAGGCCATGGCGGCCTGACGCAGAAATTTCGCCACCGCGCGCAGGATGGTGACGTCGCGCCAGGCAAGGCCGGCGCCGATCACCAGCCGGTTGAAGCCGTCGTTTTCGGCATCGCCACGCAGTACCGCATGAAAGGCGTCTTCCAGGGGCGCGCGAATATCGTCCAGCCGCACCGGCAGGCCGTCGGCCCGCTCCATGGCGAAGTCCAGGATGGCGGCGTCCTGGCGCCAGCCGCCGTCGCTGTTGAAGGACACCGGATAGGAATCCTCCGCGATCACCTTCAGGCCCAGATTCTCGAACACCGGCAGGGAGGCCGACAGCGGCAGAACCTCGCCCAGCACATAAAGCTTCAGCCTGAGCGCCGGCGCCGCCTCGTTTTCCTTGCGCCAGACATGGGCGCGCAGCCGCAAGCCGTCTTTCGCCGCGGCCAGATCTTCCAGCACCCCCAGATCGCGGGCGCCGGCATGGGCGGGGAAATTGTCGCGATAGCCGGGCGAGAAATGCGGCGCGAGCTTGGTGAGCCGGGCAAAGCCTTCGCTGCGGCCAAGGCTGGCGCACATCGCCTCCGCCAGCCCGTCATCCCAGGTGGTGACCAGCTGGGCGATCTGCTTTTCCAGCTCACGCACATCCACGCGCGGCAACGGGCCTTCATTGCGGCCGATGATATAATGCAGGCGCACCAGGGCGCTGTCATCCACCGCCGCATCGAAGGCGGACATGCGGCCATTGAAGGCCCGGGCCAGCAGGGCATGGATGTCGGTGCGCAGTTGGGCGTTGATATGGTCGCGCGGCGCCAGCAGCAAGGCGGAGACAAAGCGGTCGAACCGGTCGAAGCGCAGGAACAGCTTCAGGCGTGGCAGCCCACCCATATGCAGGATGCCGGTGGAGATTTCATAAAGCTCGTCGGCGGAGACCTGGAACAGCTCGTCGCGGGGAAATGTGTCCAGGATATGGGTCAGCGCCTTGCCGTCATGGCTGGTGGCGGACAGGCCCGCTTGTGCCATTACCGCTTCGATCTTGCGGCGCAGGAGCGGGATGGTGCGCGGCTGGGCGCTATAGGCATTGGAGGTGAACAGGCCGACAAAGCGGCGTTCACCGACAAAAACGCCATGGGGATCGAAAGTCTTGATGCCGATGTAATCCATATGGGCGCGGCGATGGACCAGGCTCTTGGCCGCGCTCTTGGTGACGATCAGGGGATCGGGCGAATCCAGAAAGGCGCGCACGTCCTGGGTCAGGCCGCTGCGCTCGCCGCCGCGCGCGCCATGAATAACCCGCGTGTCTTCGTCGGCCAGCACGCCCAGTCCGCTGCCCTTTACCGGCTCCAGCACGCCATGAGCACCGTCATTGCCCAGCACGTAATCGCGCGCGCCCAGGAAGGTGAAATGATTGTCGGCCAGCCAGTCGAGGAACGCGAGGTCCTCGGTAATGTCGGCACCTGGCGGATGACGCGCCAGATCTTCCCGCGCCGCCTTGAGCCGGGCCAGCATGGCTTTCCAGTCGCGCACCGCGGCCACGCCTTGCGCGAACGCCTCGCGCAGCATGGCGGTCAGTTTCCCCTGCGCCGCCTCGCTCAGCCGATCGCAGACCAGCGCGATGACGCTGGTGCGCACGCCCGCGAAATCCATCATGGGATGGAAGGCGGCGCGAATGCGCGCGCTGCCCGCCATCGCCGCGGCCAGGGCGGAATCGAACAGGAAGGGCCGGTCGTCGTTGATGCTGACCAGCACGGTCTCATGGCCCAGCTCCAGCGCCGTGACATGGATCTCGCCGGGCGCGCGCTTCAGGGCTTCCGCATGCAGCGCCATCGCCAGGTGAGTCAGCTGGTCCGGACGCGCCCGCAGGACATCGTCGGGCACCGCGCTGGCATAAAGCGCATCGAAAAATTGGGCGAGCTGATCGTCCTTGGGCAGCAGGGCCCGGGCTTCCCGGATGCGGTTCTGCGCCTCCCGCGCGGCTTCCGTTTCGGCGGAGCGGATGGCGGTCATCGCGGTCATGGAAAGATCCTCGCGTTGGAGCGGCCGGTGTCCTTCAAACAGGCCCGCGATTAGGTCACCGCGGGACCGGCCCAGGCAAGACGCTCCGCAGGATGTGGCGGCGCATGGCGCGGCGCAACATGGGAAGGAGGAGCAGGATCATGCTCGTTGCGACAATGGCGCCGGCCGCCCGGCCCGCCAGCGGCCAGGCGCCGAGCAGGGCGGCGCCCG
>DASZVQ010000139.1:0-16276 GCA_035547275.1 Rhizomicrobium sp. | reverse complement strand
GGCCTCCACCGAGACCAGACCGGGAAACTTGCGCGACGTCACCGTGCCCAGCGTGATATTGGCCCATTGGGCGCTGTCGGGGCGAAAGCCGCCCTGCACCATCCTGGGTGGCGCCGGCGCGGGCCGGGCCGAGAGCGTATCGCGCAGGACCGGCACAAGGATCAGCACGCCGGCGACAGCGGCCGCGCCCACCGCCAGAATACGCAACTGGGCGTTACGCGGCAGGCCCTTCAGAGGCTGCTTTTCCAAACCAAGTCCTTGTGTGTATGAAGCATCCGGATGGCTGCGGGTTATAAGCACCCCGGCTTACAGGAAACTTACAGCCAACAAAGGTGGCAAAGCCCATGCGTTTGCTGGTGGTTGAAGACAATGACCAACTCGCGGAATTGATCTGCAAGGGTCTGAAAGCGGCCGGTTTCGACAGTGACCGCGCCACACGCATCATCGAAGCGGAAGACGCCATCCAGGCCAGCAGCTATGGCGCCATGATCGTCGATCTTGGCCTGCCCGACGGTGACGGCCGCAACCTGGTTTCCGCCCTGCGCGCCAAGGGCGACGCCACACCAGTGTTGATGCTGACCGCGCGCGGCACCACGGAGGAAAAAGTTTCCGGTCTTGCCAGCGGCGCCGACGATTATCTGGTCAAGCCATTCGCCTTCGAGGAACTGGTGGCACGCATCCGCGCCCTGCTGCGCCGGCCGGGAGAATTTCTCGGCAATCTGCTGGAAGCGGGCAACCTGTCCTTCGACAGCGGCGCGCGCCAGGCTTTTGTCGACGGCAAGCCGCAGACCTTCAGCGCGCGCGAGCTTGCGCTGCTGGAGATTTTGATCCGCCGCCCGGGCCGGGTGGTGCCCAAGCGCCTGGTGGAGGATCATCTCTTCGGGCCATCCGAGGATGTCCGCTCCAATGCCGTGGAAGTCTATATGCACCGCCTGCGCAAGCAGCTGGCCGATGCGGGCTCGACGGCGGAAGTGCACACGGTGCGCGGCGTGGGCTATATCCTGATGGAGCCGAAATCTTGAGCTTTTGGGGCGCGAATTTCCGGTTGACGTCCCTGCAGTCGCGCATCGCCTTCTTTCATCTGCTGGCCATTCTGATTGCCGCGGTGCTGGTGCCGCTGGCCAATTACCTGGTGATCAACCGGTCCGCCGACCAGTTCGAGGTCCGCACCCTGCGCGACCATGCGGCCACCATCGCGCAATATCTGACCGAGACCCCAACCGGCTGGCGGCTCGACCTGCCCGAAGACCTGCAGACCCTGTATGCCCATGGCTTGGACGGGCTGTCCTATACGGTGGCGGATGCCCGCAACCACCCGCTCTTCTCGTCAAATCCGGAAAGCGGCGCGGCGCTGGGACCGATCTCCTCCGAACAGCTGCAGCGCTATTCCGGCAACGGCGCGGAATTCTACGGCCTGGCATTGAAGCGCGGTGAGGGCCACGGCGCGATTTGGATCAAGGTGGCGCAGAATATCGGTCATCCCGATGTGATCTTCGACGACATCGTCTCCAGCTATCTGGGCCATATCGGCTGGTTCACGGTCGCCATTCTGGCGCTGCTTCTGGGTATCGACATCCTCATAATCCGGAGCGCGCTGAAACCCGTGCTGCGCGCGTCCCAGATCGCCAGCGCCATCGATCCGGCCAAGACGAATCCGCGCCTGCCCGATCATGACGTGCCCCAGGAATTGCTGCCGCTGATCACCTCGATGAACCAGGCGCTGGACCGGCTGGAACAGGGCATCCGGGCGCAGCGCGAGTTCACCGCCGATGCGGCGCACGAATTGCGCACCCCCCTGGCGGTGCTGCGCACCCGGGTCGAGACCATGCCCGAGCGCGAGGGGCTGGACGCGCTGAAGGCTGACATTCTGGTGATGACCCATGTGGTCAATCAGCTGATGGAAATGGCCGAAGTGGAAGGCAACAGCGCGCCGCCCACCGCCGCGGTGGATTTGCGGGCCATCTGCGCCGAGGTCGCCGCGATGATGGCGGAGATCGCCATCCGCCGCGACCGTTCCATCGCGCTGACAGGCGTGGCCGCCCCCGTGCCGATCCGGGGCGACGGCGCCATGATCTTTCGCGCCGTGCGCAACCTGGTGGAGAATGCCATCAAGCATACCCCGCCCGGCACGGTGGTCGAGCTTGAGGTGGGCGATGACGGACATGTCGCGGTGATGGACCGTGGCCCGGGCGTGCCCGAAAAAGACCGGACATTGATCTTTCACCGCTTCTGGCGGGCCGACCGCAATCCCACCCAAGGCACCGGCCTTGGCCTGGCCATTGTCGCCAAGATTGCCGAGATCCATGCCGGTACGGTGACGGTGGACAGCCGGCCGGGCGGCGGCGCGGTTTTCACCTTGCGGTTTGCGCGCCTGAAGAACGCCGCCTGACGCGCGGTCAGCCACGCCTTTCCAGCCGGCCGTGCAGCCCGCGGACAATGTCGCCCGCGGTACGTTCACA
Organism: Rhizomicrobium sp.; assembly: GCA_035547275.1. GTDB lineage: Bacteria > Pseudomonadota > Alphaproteobacteria > Micropepsales > Micropepsaceae > Rhizomicrobium. The sequence goes on along the minus strand of DASZVQ010000139.1, from coordinate 13,817 downwards.
GGCGGCGGGCACAAGCGCGTGCAGGAGGGCGGCAAGACCGGCGCCCAGCAGCGGCAGTGCAAACGACAGCGCCACCCGCTGATGCTGGAAATAGCTTTCGCCCACGCTGCGCGGATGGGACAGAAACAGGCGATCGATCACGGCCGAAACCCTTATTGCGACGCATCATCCTAGCGCAATCCCGCGGGCTTGTGTGGCGTGTGGTTTGCCGGAATAGTGGGCAGGAACAATCGGGAGGGATCATGAAATACGCATTTCTCGGCGCCGCTGCCCTGGCGCTGTGCACCACCGCTGCCCATGCTGGCACCGCGATACGCGCGCCCTTTGGCGCACTCAGCGACGGGACCAAGGTGGAGGCGGTGACGCTGACCAATGGCGCGGGCGTCTCCGCCCGGATCATGACCCTGGGCGCGACGCTTCAGTCCCTGATCGTCCCCGACAGGAGCGGCCACAAGGACGATGTGGTGCTGGGCTATGACACCGCCCAGGAATATCTCTCCCATCCCGATTATTTCGGCGCCTCGGTCGGGCGCTACGCCAACCGCATCGCCAAGGCCAAATTCTCGCTGGACGGCAAGACCTACACCCTGCCCGTCAATGACGGCCCCAATACCTTGCATGGCGGGCTGAAGGGCTTCGACAAGCGGATGTGGAAGATCGATTCGGTGACAAGCGGCCCCGAGGCGAAGGTGGTGTTCAGCTATGTCAGCGCCGATGGCGAGGAAGGCTTTCCTGGCGAACTGAAAGTCACCGCGACCTATGCGCTGACCGAACAGAATGAGCTGAAGCTGGAATATCGCGCCACCACCTCAAAGCCGACCGTGCTCAATCTCACCAACCATTCCTATTTCAATCTGTCGGGCAATGACGCCCGCGATGTCATGGGCGATATGGTGACCCTGCATGCCGAACGCTTTACGCCCGTCGATGCCACCCTGATCCCCACCGGCGAGCGCCGCGCCGTGGCCGGAACGCCGTTCGATTTCCGCACACCTCACCGGGTAGGTGAGCGCATCCGCGACGGCAGGGACCAGCAGATCCGCTTTGCCCGCGGCTATGACCAGAATTTCATCGTCGATGGCGCAGCCGGCACCTTGCGGCCCGCTGCCGTGGTGAGCGAGCCGGTGTCGGGCCGCACGATGGAGCTCAGCACCACCGCGCCGGGCGTGCAGTTCTATACCGGCAACTTCCTGGACGGCACTTTCTTCGGCAAGGGCCAACGTGCTTATCGTCAGGGCGACGCTATCTGTCTGGAGCCGGGCGTATTTCCGGATTCGCCCAACCATCCCGATTTTCCCACGTCGCGCCTGAATCCGGGTCAGACCTACGTCAACACGATCGTGTACAGGTTCAGCGCGAGATAATTTGATCGCCCCCCTCTGTCGCAACTCGGGTTTGCAAAGGCAAACACCTCGTTGCGACATCTCCCCCCGCGATGCGCTCGCGCGCCGCAGGGGGAGAGGGAGCTGGCATCCTTAATCGACAATCACCACGGCAACTGACTTGGCCGGCATATCGAAGGACATCTTGCCGTCCTGTGTACTGCTCTTGAACGGCAGCGGATGCACCAGGTTGGGCGCATCGAATGTATTGTGCGCATCCATGGCGAAGGCCGTCAGGATGCGGCCATGCGCCGAGCCGGCAAGATTGGTCACCACCTGCACCGCATGGTTGGGGTCGGTATTGACGATCGACAGCACCAGCTTGCCATCCTTGCCACGGGCGGCAAACACATCCGCCATCGGCACATGATTGTCGCCCTGGACATAATCGGGGCCTGACACGGTCGCCGGATAGGGCGTCGCCCCCATGAAAGCCTGATACATGTCGAAGACATGATAGGTGGGCGTCAGCACCATCCTGTCCTTGTCGGTCAGGATCATCGCCTGCAGCACATTGATCATCTGGGCGATATTGGCGCCCTTCACCCGGTCGCTGTGGCGCTGGAAGATATTGAGCGACAGTGCCGCCACTTCCGCATCGCGCAGGGAGTTCTGCTGATAGAGGAAGCCGGGATGGCTGCCCGGCTCCTGATCGTACCAGGCGCCCCATTCATCGACATAAAGCCCGACTTTCTTGTCGGGATCGTACTTGTCCATGATCGCCGCGGTCTTGGTCACGATCTCGTTGATATGCTCCGCATGCACCAGGGTCGAAGCCCATTCGCTTTCGGGGAAGCCGGTCGCCGCGCCCTTGTCGCGGAAGACACGCGGCACGGTGTAATAGTGCACACTGAGGCCGTCGAACTTGCCGCCATCGCGCATCATGGTTTCGGCGAAATCATAATTGTCGTCATGGCTGCCGCTGGCGATCTTCAAGGTGCCCATCGCCGCCGGCGTGTTGGCGAAGGTGGCATAGCGGCGATTGACGTCGGCGGCATATTCGGGGCGCATGTTGCCGCCGCAGCCCCAGGTCTCGTTGCCGATGCCGACAAAGCGCACCGTCCAGGGCTTGTCGCGGCCGTTCCTGCGCCGCTCGTTGGCCAGGGACGACTGGCTGTCGGAGGTCATGTATTCCAGCCACTGGGCGTCGTCATATGGCGTCAGGGACCCGACATTGAGCGAGACATAGGCATCGGCACCCACCAGCTCGGAGAAATTCATGAACTCGTTGGTGCCGAAACTATTATCCTCGGTCACGCCGCCCCAATGGACATTGACCCGCACCGGCCGCTTGGCGCGCGGGCCCACGCCATCGCGCCAGTTGTAGAGGTCGGCGAAGCAGCCGCCGGGCCAGCGGATGTCGGGCACGTGGATCTTGCGCAACGCCTCCACCACATCCTTGCGATAGCCATGGATGTTGGGGATCTTGCTGTTCTCGCCCACCCAGATGCCTTCATAGATGCCGCGCCCCAGATGCTCGGCGAACTGGCCATAAATGTGCCGGTCGATCTCCGCCCCCGGCTTGGACGTGTCGATGGTGACATGGGCCACCGCGGTCTGGGCGTTGGCCGGCGCCACCAGCGCCAAAAGCATCACGCCGCCTAGAATAGTCCTGAGCACGTTCTCTCCCTTTATTTAAACGATATCTTCGCCATCGATCTTGAGCGCGACCCCATAGGGATGACTGGCCCCATCCGGCACGGTCACATGCAGGCCGTCGCCATCCTGCTGGAAGGCAAGCGGACCCGGCGCCCCCAAGATCTCCACCCGCCGCACCGTACCGCGTTGGGCCAGCGATCGGATATGCACCTGCGCCTTCGGCGCTCCCAAGGTCATGGCATAGAGGGTCGAACCCTTTGTCGTGAAGCGGATGTCGGCCGCCTCGAATGGCTTGAGCTTGCCCTCGCCGAACTGGCCCGATGCCACCTGGGTCGGGCCCTCGCCGGAAAGCCGCCAGGGCCGCGAGGCAAAGATCGCCTCGCCATAGCGTCCGGTCCAGCCGGCAATGCCCTCCACGATCTTGCGCTCTTCTTCATCAATCGTGCCATCGCCACGCACGGGAATGGACAGCAGCAGGCAGCCATTCTTGGCCACCACATCGCACAACCGGTGCACCACCGCATCCGCCGGCATGTAGGACTTCTGCAAAAAGCGTTCGCGATTGTAATGCCAGTCCCCGATGCAGGTGTCGGTCTGCCAGGGATGCGGCACGACCTCGGAACGGAAGCCGCGCTCCACATCCTCGACCACGGCGGCGCGGCGATCGTCGGGCAGGAGCTTGCAGTTGAGCACGGCCTGTTGGGAGCCATGCCAGGCGATCGAGCTGTTGTAGAAATGCGCCGCCATATCCAGGCCTGCCTGCCCCAGCGGCAGCCCGGTATTGTCAAAATAAAGGAGATCGGGCTTGTAGCTGTCGATCAGATCCTTGCAGCGCAGATACCATTGCCGCACGAAGGCGGGATTGGCCAGGGGCGGCGCCTCATCCCATATCCGGTCATGGGCGGCGTGCCAGGCATCGGCATCCTTGATGGAGGCGATACCATCCGGCATCGGCATGACCGCGCCGGCGTAAAGCTCCTGGGGGTCGAGCCCCTCCCACCATTTGCCCTTGCCGTCATATTTGGTCAGCTTCCAAGCGTCGTAACGCTCGCCGGCGCGCGCGCCTTCCGGATCGTAGCCATAGGCCACCTGAAACCAGTGCCAGGCATGGGCGGAATGGTTGGAGACCCCGAACTTCAGGCCGCGTTCGCGGGCGGCCCTGGCCCAAGTGCCCACGATATCGCGCTTTGGGCCCACGCGCGTGCTGTTCCAATCGTGGAAGCGCGAGTTGAAATTGTCGAAATTGTCGTGGTGATTGGCCAGCGATACGAAATAGCGGGCGCCCGCTTTCTGATACAGATCCAGCAGTTCGCCCGGCTTCCAGTTTTCCGCCTTCCAGCGGTTGTTCATCTCCATGAAGCCGGTATCGGCGGGATGGCCATAATTTTTCAGATGATGGTCGTACTGCTTCTGCCCCTGCAGATACATGTTGCGGGCATACCAGTCGCCGGCCTCGGGCACACACTGCGCCGACCAATGGGCCCAGATGCCGAACTTGGCGTCGCGGAACCAGTCGGGCGCCTGATACTGTGAGGTCAGCGATGACCATTCGGGCTTGAACGGCCCGGGCGCCAGGCTATCGGCCGCCGCGGCGCGGGCAAGCGGGAAGCCGGCGCTGGCGGCAAGGCCAGCGGCGCCCTTCAAAAGCATGCGTTTGGAAAACATCCGCGCCCCCCAATTTTACTCAGACAATTCCCGAAACCGGCGCGGCCCGCAAGGTGCCGCTTTGGTTGCGGCGCAACGTGGTGGGAACATGTGCTGCATACAGTTTATTTGTCGGACAATTTGCTTCACACGGGCGCGCGGGCCAGCTAGAAGGATCGCAAGGCGCAAAGCCTCGCTGGCCGGCGCATTCTTCCCTATGCGCGGCCGGGCCACCTGAATGCCCGCTGGCTTTCCCGCCGGCGGGCTTTTTTTTCAGGACGCCGGCTGGGACAGATCGCGCACCGTCTCCGGGTCCGACAGCAGCAGCGCCCAGTCGTCGCGGCTGAAATTGGCGATCTCGTGCCGCTTGGCTCTTTCCCGCAGACTCCACAGGCGCAGCGGGTCGATCACCGGGGGCGGGGTATCCTTCAGAAGCGCCAGATGCAGTTCGCGTACCCGCGCGTCATCCAGTACCAGCCGCTGCGCCTGGTCGGGCAGAACCTCCTGCTCGGCGGCCAGTGCATTGGCGCGCTCCAGCACCCGCAATCCCCGGCTTTCGCTGGGCACCAGGAAGAGATGATCCGCGCGCGCGACCTCGCCCAGGAATGGGCTGGAGCTCAGCACCACCAGCGGGATCGATAGCAGCAGTCCGGCCAGAAGCGGCACGAACCAGCCGAAACTGCCATGCGCATAGCGCCACAGCACAAAGGTGGCGATCACGCCGATGATGGTATGCGCCGCGAATTTCCGCGCCACCAGCTTCAGCGGCAAGGCACGGTCGGTGCGGGTCTGGGGATTCCAGCCGGTGGCCATGCCCATCACGATCGAAAACACATACCAGCTGTGCTGCAGCATCACGATCGGGGCCATCAGGGTGGAAAACAGCGATTCCCAGAACAGGCCGGCGATCAACGCGCGGGTGCCGCCATGGGCGCGGGTCAAGGCCGCGTCTTCCAGCACCGCGGCGACCGCCAGCAGTTTGGGGCCGAACAGCAATACCAGCGTGGCGAGAACCAGAATGCCCAGCTCGGCGGCATGGGTCACATAGAGAGGCAGGCCGGACTGAAGATCGATATAGGCGGGCTTGGGCGCGGGATGGGCGCTCATCAGTTCGATGCCGGAAACGATCAGCAGCAGCAGCCACAAAGGCGAGGAGACATAGCTCATGATCCCCATCGCCAGATGCAGCCGGCTGGGCAGGGTCAACCCTTGCGCGAAAATGATGCGCAGATGCTGCAGGTTGCCCTGGCACCAGCGCCGGTCCCGGATCAGATAATCCAGCAAGGTTGGCGGCGGCTCTTCAAACGAGCCCCCGATATCGGGCGCCATCCACACCTCCCAGCCGGCCCGGCGCAGCAACGCCGCCTCGATGAAATCATGGCTCATGATCTCGCCGCCGAAAGGCGGCCGGCCGGGCAGCCGCGGCAAGCCGCAATATTGCATGAAGGCATGGACGCGGATGATGGCGTTATGGCCCCAGTAATTGCCGTCCGGCCCCTGCAGATAGGCCAGGCCCGCGGTATAGACCGGACCATAGACGCTGGAAGCGAATTGCTGGATGCGGGCAAACAGGGAATTGCGTCCCACCAGCTGGGCGGGCGCCTGGATCAGGCCGGCGCGGGGATTGGCGTCCATCAGCCCCACCAGATGCGACAGCGTCTTGCCGGTCATCAGACTGTCAGCGTCCAGGATGACCATGTAATCGTAGAGCTGGCCCCAATTCTCGCAGAAATCCTGGATATTGCCGGCCTTGCGGCCGGTATTCTTGACGCGGTGGCGATAATAGATGCGCGCGTCATCCCCCAGTTCGCGCTTGAATTTCTGCCAGGCCAGTTCCTCGGCCACCCAGTTGGCCGGATTGGTGCTGTCGCTGAGGATGAAGAAGTCGAAATCGGGACCGGCCGATTCCCGGATGGCGCGCACGCCGGAAAAGACCCCCGCCACGTCTTCATTGTAGATCGGCATCAGGATGGCGGTGCGCGCCGCCGAAGGGCCGGCCATGGGCTTGAGGGGAAGAAGATCGCGCCTGGTGAAGCGCGCAAAAGCGCCGAACAGCGTCATCCAGAACGACATGGCGATCCAGGTGAACAGGATGGCGAAAAGCGCCAGGATGATAATTTCCCGGGTGCTGAACCCGTCCACCTGAAACACGCCGGCCATCTGGGTAACGGCCGCAACCGTCGAAGCCAGCACCAGAAAAAGGTACAGCCAGCGACGGGGCGCGAGATCAGGCACGGCGGCGGTTCACCGCGGGCTGAAGCCACAGGGCGGGAGCCGAAACCAGCGTCATCACAAGGGCACCCAGCAGCCGGGCAGGCGTCCAGGGCACCAGGGGCTGGGCAATCATGATCCGGGGACAGCGCAACGGCGTGGCCGTCTCGCTAAGGGTTACTTCGAGTGGCGCCTCAAATGCGCGAGGTTGAGAGTCCATCCGTACAAAGTCCAAAAGGCCACACCCATCCGACATCAGTAATGAAACGTTACAATGCGGCGAAATGATGGATCGTTCCGTGCAATTCGGGGGCAGGATATGCACGTTTTTGGGCGGATCATGCAACGGAAAGGCCAGCCTTAACTTTTCCATGATTGCCGCTTTTATTGGCCTTATCCCCAATTGATCCCGCCTTACGATTTCAGCCCCGCGAGAATTTTCCCATGTTAACGCCAGATCGACGCCTGCTGCTTGCCGCCCTGTCGGCGAGCCTGCTCCCGCCTGCCGCCCAAGCGGCCGCGGCGGACGCGGTTAACGGCCAGTCGGGCATCCGCCTGGGGCCCCCCCAGGATTTCAGCTTTGACGCCCTGATGGCCCTGGCCAAAAAGAACGCCACCCAGCCCTATAAGCCGCCGCAGAGCCGGGCCGCCCAGGTCATCAAAAGCATCGATTTCGACGCCGTCCAGAAAATCAAGTTCCGCCCCGACCATGCCCTATGGGCGCATGGTCCCGGCCCGGACCCGGTATCCTTCTTCCATCTGAACAAATATTCCGCCGATCCGGTGATCATTCACGTGGTGGAAGGCGGCAAGGCACGCGAGGTCCTGTATGGGCCGGACTATTTCGATTACGGCGCCAGCGGTCTGAACGCCCACGCCCTGGCCAATCTTGGCTTTGCCGGTTTCCGGGTGATGGACGGGCAGGGCAAGGCCACCGACTGGCTGGCCTTCCAGGGGGCGAGTTATTTCCGTTCCTCCGGCCAGGACGGTCAGTATGGGGCGTCGGCCCGCGGCATCGCCATCAACACCGGTGCCGCCACGCCGGAGGAATTTCCCCGCTTCAGCCAGTTCTGGCTGGAAAGCAACGGCCCGGTAGTCGGCATCTATGCCCTGCTGGACGGTCCTTCCATCACCGGCGCCTACCGTTTCGACGCCATGAAGAACGACAAGGGCGCGGTGGTGATGAATGTGCATTGCGTGCTGTTTTTCCGCGCCAATATTGCGCGGCTGGGCGTGGCGCCCCTGACCAGCATGTACTGGTATGGCGAGAATGAGCGGCGCAAGGCCGCCGACTGGCGCCCGGAAATCCATGACAGCGACGGGCTGGCAATATGGACGGGCAAGGGCGAGCGCATCTGGCGGCCGCTGATCGATCCGCCGCAGGTGATGACCAACTCGTTTCTGGATAACAATCCCAAGGGTTTTGGCCTGATCCAGCGCGACCGGGATTTTGAAAATTACCAGGACGACGGGGCCTATTATAACAAACGGCCCGGCATCTGGATCGAGCCGCGCGGCAATTGGGGCGCAGGCGCGGTGCAGCTGGTGGAAATTCCCACCGAGGACGAGATCCACGACAATATCGTCGCCTATTGGCGCCCCGATGACGCCATCAGGGCCGGCGGCAGCCTGTCTTTCGACTATCGCCTTTATTGGCAGGACAGCGAGCCTGACTATCCCAAGACCATTGCCAAGGTGGTGGCGACCCGGCTGGGGGTGGGCGGCATTCCGGGACAGACGCCGCCGCCGCGCGACAAGCGCAAATTCGTGGTGGATTTCACCGGCGGCCCGCTGATGCAGATGCAGCAGCGCTATGACGTCAAGCCGGTGGTCAGCACCTCACGCGGCAAAATTGACAATAGCTATGTGATCAAGGTGGTGGGCACCGACCGCTGGCGCGCCTTTTTCGACCTGCAGGCCGAAGGCAATGCGCCGGTGGATCTGCGCATGTTCCTGCAGCTCGGCGACAAGACGCTAAGCGAGACCTGGATCTACCAATACTTCCCCTGACGGATCAGTTGCCAGGGAGCATGTTGGTAAGACTGTGGAACGACAGCGAGTTCTGGTCCACGCCCGGCGGCACCACATCGCCCGTCGCCCAGGAGAAGAACAACAAGACGGTATGATTGGTGTTGTGGGAGAAGCCGTAGCGCGGATCGGTGGTGGCCAGGAGCTTGCCGGTCTTGGCGTCATAGCCGGTGGCGACGAATTTGGCGACGCCCTTTTCTTCCGCCTGCTTGAACAGCGCGATTTCCGGCACGGTGACCGAGTTGCCGGCCGGATAATAGGGCACGGTCAACTGCGGAATGCCGATCAGCAGCGATTTCTGGTCGGTAGACAGCGCGCCCGACGAGACTTGCACCACGGCCTCGGCCTGGGCGCGGTCGTCCACCAGCATCAGCCCGTTCTTCAGCATCTGGGTGCGGATGGCGGCGATGGCATAGCCGTCGTCATAGCCCTGGAAATAGCGGGTATCGACATAAATGCGGGTGCCCTTGGGGATGCCCAGCGACAATTGCTGGGCGGCGCGGTCGGCGGCGGCAGAGATCAGAAGTTGCTCGCTGGCGGTGCGCACCGGGGCGGTCGAGCGAGCGGTGGTGCAGCCGGCCAGAAGGCCAGCACACAGCAATGCGGCGGAAAAAACGGTCAATTGACGCATAATGCTTCCTTAGCCCGGCCCACGCGCGCGAAAAACCATATTTATCCTTCAAATTGTTGCAGGGCGATCTCTGGGATGGGGCCGGAACGCGGCGGGAAACTGACAGATTTGTTATCCGATGGGCCGGATACGAAACAAGCCCCGCCAGATTGCCGGCGAGGCCTGTTTCATTTTCGTGCCCGACATCAGGTCGGACTCTCGAGATGGGCTTTCACCCATTGTTCCGTTTCAATTGTAGGCGGAGGTCCGGGTCTTTAATCCGGGCCTTGGCTCCGCATCAGGCGAAGCCCGGCAGAGTTTCCGGTGGAGTTTCTTCCATTCAAGGACCCTCCTGTGACGGGTTTCACCTGCCGAGATCCCAGACCCCACGTCTCGCGCGACATTCCCTGGCGCCAGGAAATCCGGTCTCCACCGGATCGATCGCAAATCGCCGCGCAAAATAACGCGGGACCATCGCGCGTTGGGCGCCTCGTGGAAGTAACTGCGGCAATCGCAGGTCTTTTCACTCGGTCCCAAAAAGTCTGCGCCCGAAAATCCGGAGGGTCAACACGAAACCGTCATGGAAATCTTTTGTGAATTTGGAATGGCTCAAGGGTGCACTTCACGCCGCAAATTCAGGGGTTTGCGAAAGGTTCCCCATTACGCTAAGGCTCAAAAAAAAGGTCATATGAAATCCTCCGCTGTCCTGGCCGCCATTTTGGCTGCCGCTCCCGCCATGGCCCAGCAGATGGCCGCAAACACCGCCGAGCATGTCGTCGTCTATGGCACCCTGCCCGATTCCGATATCGGCCAGGACGCGAGCAAGGTGCCAGGCGAACTACAGAGTTTCAGCGCGGCCCAGCTTGGCGCCCAGCATGGCGCCACCGTGCTGGAGGCGCTGGGCAACCAGACCGCCGGCGTGTCGCTGTCCGACAGCCAGGGCAACACCCTATTCCAGGACCTGCGCTTTCACGGTTTTGAAGCCTCGCCGCTGCAGGGCGTGGCGCAGGGCGTGGCGGTCTATCAGAACGGCGTGCGTCTGAACGAAGCCTTTGGCGATACCGTGAACTGGGACGCGATCTCCCAGACCGCGATCGAGCGCATGGATGTGTGGAGCAGCAATCCCGTGTTCGGCCTGAACGCACTGGGCGGCGCGGTCAACCTGGTGATGAAGAACGGTTTCACCTGGCAGGGTACCGAACTCAGCGGCCAGGGCGGCACCTATGGGCATGGCATGGGCACAGCGCAGGTCGGTTTCGAGCATGGCAATATGAGCTTCTATGCCGCCACGGAAGGCATGACCGACAGCGGCTGGCGCCTGCATTCGCCGTCGGGCCTGGCGCGGCTTTATACCGATGCCGGCTGGCGCCTTGGCGCCAGTGAAGTGCATTTTGTCGCCACTGCGGCGTTGTCGGATCTGGGCGTGGTGGGTCCCACCCCTATCGAACTGCTGCGGCAGTCCTCGACCGCCGTTTATACCCGCCCCCAGACCACCCATAACCTGATCGGCAGCCTGGCGCTGAACGACAAGACAAGGCTGTCGGACAGCTGGCAGGTGGAGGCATCCGCCTATGTGCGGGCGTTGCGCCAGCGTCATGTCGACGGCAATGACGGTAATTTCGAAAGCTGTTCCAGCAAGTCGAGCTATGGCGGCGATCTCTGCCTGCAGGACGACGCCTTCGGCACCCCGGCGGGCGGCAAGACCGTCGCCTTCCGCAACCAGTTCGTGATCATGAATGCCGCGGGCCAGGTCTTTCCTTTCGACAAGGCCATCACCTACGGCACCATAGACCGCACCTTCACCGACACGGCCACGCAAGGCGGCACCATTCAGGCGACCGGCAACCAGCCGTTGTTCGGTCTGACCAATTATCTCACCGCTGGCGCCAGTATCGACCACAGTACGATCGGCTTTCGGTCAGGCAGCACGCTCGGCCGCGAATTTCCCAATCTGGATGTTGCGGTGGACGGCACCGTTCCGGGCGCCGGCAACATCATTCATACCCTGGGCAATCTGGGTTACGCGCCGGTCAGCCTGGGCGCCGCCACCAATTATTACGGTCTTTTCGCGGTGGATGCATTGGACCTGACCGATGCCCTGACCATCACCGCGGGCCTGCGCATCAATGCCGCCGATATCAGCGGCCGCGATCGCAGCGGTGTGGCGTCCGAGCTGACCGGCAGCCATGGCTATGGCCATGTCAATCCGTTGGCGGGCGCGACCTACAAATTCAGCGACCTTCTTTCGCTGTTCGCCGGTTACTCCGAGGCCAATCGCGCGCCCACGCCACTGGAACTGGACTGCGCCAACAAGACAGAGCCCTGTCTGCTGGAAAATTCGCTGGTCGGCGATCCGCCGCTGGCGCAAGTCGTGTCGCATACCTGGCAGGCCGGCGCCCGGGGCAGCCTGGCCGGGCTTCTGGCCGATGATCATGTGAACTGGAGCGTCACCATCTTTCGCACCGACAGCGACAATGACATTGTGGCGCTGGCCAGTACCATCCAGGGCCTCGGCTATTATACCAATGTGCCGATGACCCGCCGCCAGGGCGTGGACCTGACCACCCGCTATCAGGGCCAGGGCTGGACGGCCTATCTCAACTATTCCTATCTGGACGCCACCTATCGGTTCACCGGCGCGCTGGCCTCGCCAAACAATCCCGGCGCCGACGCCAACGGCAATGTGCTGGTGACACCGGGCAATCATATCCCGGTCACCCCGGCCAACACGCTGAAGGCGGGTGGGGACGTGACGGTGATGGATGGCCTGAGCCTGGGCGGCGAAGTTGTCGTCACCGGCAGCCAGTATTTCGACGGCGATCCATCGAACCTGAACGGCAAGCTGGCGGGCTATGCGGTGGTCAATCTGCGCGCGGCTTATGACGTCACCCCGGCATGGCAGGTCTTCGGCCTGGTGGACAATGTGCTGAACAACCACAGCGCCACCTATGGCAGCTATTTTTCGCCCGACGATACGGCGGGCCTGCTCAATCCGGCACTGGCCGACCCACGCACCCTGACCCTGCAACAGCCCGTCACGTTCCAGTTGGGCGTCAAGTTCACGCTTTAGAGCCGTTGAGCGGCGGACGGGCTTGTGTTTATAGCTTGCCCGCCATGCTGCGCCTCACCGACATCAAGCTGCCGCTCGACCACCGCCCCGAAGCGCTGAAGACGGCGATCCTGAAAAAGCTGAAGCTGCCGGCCGAGGCGCTTGTCGCATGGCAGGTGTTCAAGCGCGCCCATGACGCGCGCAACAAGAATGCGATCACCTATATTTACACCATCGATGTGACCCTGAAGGATGAAAGCCGAGCACCGAAAGATGCGCGGCCCACGCCCAACATGGAATATCGCCCTGTCGCCAGGCCGCCGGCGCAATTCCAGCGCCCGCTGGTGATCGGCGCCGGACCCTGCGGGCTGTTCGCGGCCCTGATCCTGGCGCAGGCCGGCTTTCGCCCCATCATTCTGGAACGCGGCAAGGTGGTGCGCGAACGCACCAAGGACACCTGGGGGCTGTGGCGACGCTCAGTGCTCAATCCGGAATCCAATGTTCAATTCGGCGAAGGCGGCGCGGGCACATTCTCCGACGGCAAGCTTTACAGCCAGATCAAGGACCCGCGCCATCTGGGCCGCAAGGTTCTGACCGAATTCGTCAAGGCCGGCGCGCCAGAGGAAATTCTCACCGAGGCCCATCCCCATATCGGCACCTTCCGGCTGGTGACCATGGTGGAATCCCTGCGAGAAACCATCGAAGGCCTGGGCGGCGAGTACCGCTTCAAGAGCAAGGTGACGGACCTGTTGCTGGATGGGAGCCGCCGGATACATGGCGTGAAACTGGAAACCGGCGAGGAGATCGAAAGCCGCCATGTGGTGCTGGCGCTGGGCCACAGCGCCCGCGACACCTTCGAGATGCTATACGAACGCGGCGTCGACATCGAGGCCAAGCCCTTCAGCCTGGGTTTCCGCATCGAGCATCCGCAGGGCATGATCGACAAGGCGCGCTTCGGACGCGCCATCCCGCAACTGGGCGCCGCCGACTACAAGCTGGTGCATCACGCCAGGAATGGCCGCAGCGTCTATAGCTTCTGCATGTGCCCCGGCGGCACGGTGGTGGCGGCGACCAGCGAGCCCGGACGGGTGGTGACCAATGGCATGAGCCAGTATTCGCGCAATGAGCGCAATGCCAATGCCGGCATCGTGGTGGGCATCATCCCGGAAGCGGACTATCCCGGCCACCCGCTGGCCGGCATAGCGTTGCAGCGGCAATGGGAGAGCGCGGCTTTTGTCGCGGGCGGCGGCACCTATGCGGCGCCGGCGCAGCTGGTTGGCGATTTCATCGCCGG
>DASZVQ010000138.1:0-14285 GCA_035547275.1 Rhizomicrobium sp. | reverse complement strand
GGCGCATCACCGTGGTGCGCACCTGCACATCGGAGACCTGGGCCGTCATCCCCACCACAAAGGAATAATAGAGAAAATCCCACGGCCCCGGCTGGCCGCGGCCGGGAAACTCCAGATCCTTCTCGTCGCCCGCCGTGTCGGGATCGTCGAAATAATGGATATCGGCATAGTGAAACGCCATCACCGTGTGCAGCACGAACCAGCCCATCAGCGCGCCCACACCCGCCAGCAGAAGCGGCACCAGCTCATGGGCGTGGCTCTTGTTCAGGGCGGTGAAGACCGCATCGGTGAAGAAGCCCATGGTCGCCAGCGTGATCACCAGCACGATGGCGATGCCTTCATCCTCGCGCTTGGCCCGGCGCTTGAGGTCGGCCGGCTTCATCCGCGCCACCAGCACCCCGATCAGCAGCAGGAAGACCAGATAGAACACATCGCCGCCGGCGATGAAGGGCGCGGCAAAACCCATCTGATGGGCACCCAGCACGGTGACGCCCCCGCACAAGAGCGCGCTATAAAAGCGGGCATGGCGGGCGAACAGGTAAGGCAGTTTTCGCATGCCGGTCTTTGTAAAAGTCCGATGACGGATGAATCCGGGAAAGCGCTTGAAAATGGCCCAGTTTCCGGGCCCGCGCAACGCTTCGTTCAGCACTTCTTAACCATAAGCGGGCAGCCTGCCAAAACGGGCAAGGGAGTGGCGATATGGCGTGGACGGATAGAAGCGGCCTGGCCGCGCGCGAACCGTTTGCCGGCGATCGCCCCGACGCCATCGATGAATTTCTTGTCAGTGGCGGCGATGGCCGCCTGACCCTGTCGGCCCAAAGCGAAAATGCCTATGGCTGCACGCCCTTCCCCGCCACCGGGCTGATCGATTTCGCCTCTTCCACCGCCAGTTCGATTTCGCCCGCCGCTTACGCCCGCGCCCGCGCCGCCCGCGAGGATCTGCTGACCGCCTCGCTGCATCAGGGGCCGGATGCGGCCTGCGAAGCCGCTGTCGCCACCGCGCGCACCGCCCTGCGCGGTCAATTGCAGTTGCGCGACGCCGAAATCGTGTTCTCGGCCTCTGGCACCGACGCCCAGTTGCAGACCCTGTTCCTGACGCGGCTGCTGAATCCGGGTTCGCTCGCCACCGTGATCGTGGGCGCCGACCAGACCGGCAGCGGCACCGCCCACACCGCCCGCGGCCGCCATTTCAGTCAGACCACCTCCACCGGCGCGGCGGTCGAAAAGGGTCAGGTGATCGCGGGTCTGGATGGGATTGACAGTATCGACATCGGCTTCCGCGATGCGCGCGGCGACTTCCGCGGCGCCGCCGACATGGATGCCGGCGTGCTGGCCGCCGTTGAACGGGCGCTGGCCGGCCACGACCATGTGCTGCTGCAGGCGATGGAAGCGTCCAAGTTCGGCTGGAAGGCCCCCAGCGACGCCTTGCTGGACCAGATCGCCGCCCGCTTCGGCGGCCGGGTGCAGATCGTGGCCGATGCCTGCCAGCTGCGCATCAGCCGCTTGCGCCTGCAGGCGCTGCTCGACAAGGGCATCATGGTGCTGGTGACGGGCTCGAAATTCTTCACCGGCCCGGCCTTCAGCGGCGCGGTCCTGGTGCCGCGCGCCCTGGCCGACCGGCTGGCGCAGATCAAGGCGTCCGCCGGCCAGCTTGGCGGTTACGCCACCCGCTTCGACTGGCCGCAAGGCTGGACCGGCCTGCGCAACCGTTTTTCCCACCGCTTCAACTTCGGCCAGTGGCTGCGCTGGGAAGCGGCGCTGGAAGAGATGCGCCTTTATTACGCCGTGCCGCGCGATTTCCGCCAGCATGTCGCCCAGGTCTTCACCGCGGACATGCAATGTCTTGTCGGGTCCTCGCCTGAGCTCGCGTTCCTGGACGGCGGCGCCGATTTCGCGCCGGCCAAGCCCAGCATCTTTCCCGTGCGGCTGATCAAGAACGGCGAGGTCCTGCCCGCTTCGGCCTGCGCCGAGATCTATCGCGCCATGCGCCGCGACATGTCGGCCCATGCCACATCGATGCGCGATGGCGATATTCTGCGTCTGGCCTGCCAGATCGGCCAGCCGGTGGCGCTGGCGGACGGCAAGGCCGCCCTGCGCTTCAGCCTGTCGGCGCGCATCGTGCGCGACTGCTGGTCGCCCGATCCGGTACGCGCCCAGAACAACATTTCGGCGTTGCGCGACGATCTGGTCATCGCCATCCGCAAGCTGGGCCTTCTGGTCCGCGCCTATCCCTTTTCGTGAAGAGGCTTACCGTGACCGATCTTCCGCATCCCGATGGCGCCTGGGACCAGGCCTGTGTCGCGCGCCTGGGCCTGGCCCATCTGACCCGCCAGGCTTTCCAGGGCGCCGACCTTTATCCGCTGTGGACCGAGATGATGGAGCGGGTGACCGACGATGCGGTGGGCGCAGGGCTGGGCATGGACCTGTCGGTGATCGCCCAGCTGCGCGGCGACAAGCCCACGGGTCTGGCTATCCAGCGGGATTCGCTGAACCTGCATCAGATCTTCACCACCGATCTCAGGCCCGCGTCCACATGCTTGCGCGTGCTGGCGCTGGCCACCGCCTCCGATATGGGCGCCAACACGCCCATCGAATTCCTGCTGGCTGGCCAGGATATCGCGCTGGCCACGTTGTACCTGGGCCATGACGTGCCGTCGCCGGCGCAGATCCCCGCCCATGACGTGGCCATTGTGGTGACGCCAGCCACCGAAGATGGCGAATATGCCCTGACCAGAATCGAGCGGATGGCCGAACGCTGGCCCGTGCCGGTGCTGAACCGCCCGGCCCGCATCCGCGAACTGGAGCGCGACCGGTTATACCAGAACCTCAGCGGCATCGCCGGTCTTCGCATTCCCCCAACCTGGCGCATGACCCGCGCCGATCTGGAAACCGGCACGGCGCTGGAATTCCCCCTGATCATCCGTCCCTTCGGCTCGCACGCCGGCCGCGGGTTGGAGAAGCTCGACAGCGCCGCCGATCTGGCCGTCTATCTGGACCAGCGTGACGAGGACGGTTTCTTCGTTTCGCCTTTCGTGGATTATTCCGGCAAGGACGGGATGTTCCGCAAATACCGCATCGCCATGATCGACGGCCGGCCCTATCCGGTGCATATGGCGGTCGCCGACCAATGGAAGGTCTGGTATCTGAACGCCGACATGGCGGTGAATGCCGCCCATCGCGCCGAAGAAGCCAGGTGGATGCTGTTCTTCGACGAGACCTTCGCCCGCCGCCATGCCCATGCCCTTGCCGAAATGGTGGCCCGCGCGCAGCTGGAGTATTTCCTGATCGACTGCGCCGAGACCCGCGACGGCGATCTGCTGATCTTCGAGGCCGACCATTGCGCCATCGTCCATGACATGGACCCGGTCAATGTTTATCCGTATAAGCCGGGCGCCATGAAGACGCTGTTCGATGCCTTTGGCGCCATGTTGAAGCGCCGTTCGTCCACGGCCGCCAGCCGCGCCGCATGAGCGCGGACGATCTCGATCCCGACGACTGGGATGCCACGCGCGCCCAGGCGCATCGCATGTTGGATGATGTGCTGGATCACATCCGTTCGATCCGCGAGCAGCCGGTGTGGCGGCCCATGCCGCAAGAAATGCGCGCGCGCTTCCGCGCGCCCCTGCCCCGCGAACCCCAGGCCCTGGAAGACATCCACGCCGAATTCCTGCAAGCCATCCTGCCCTACAACAGCGGCAACACCCATCCGCGCTTCATGGGCTGGGTCCAGGGCGCGGGCACCGTGCCCGGCCTGTTGGCCGAGATGCTGGCGGCCGGCCTGAACGACAATCTGGGTGGACGCGATCACAGCGGAATCGAAGTCGAGCGCCAGCTGGTGGCCTGGGTGCGCGAGATGTTCGGCTTTCCCGACACCGCCAGCGGCATCTTCGTCACCGGCACTTCGATCGCCAATTTCATGGCGGTGCTGGTCGCCCGCACCAGGGCGCTGGGAACTGGTGTGCGCCGCGCGGGACTGGGCGCCAATGCGCTGTGCGGCTACACCTCGGTGGCGGCGCACAATTGCGTGAAGCGGGCTTTCGATTATGCGGGTCTGGGGTCCGACGCCCTGACCGAGATCGGCGTGGACGGCTCGCACCGTATCAACCTTCCCGAACTGAAGGCGCGCATCCGCCGTGACCGGGCGGAGGGCCTCATGCCTTTCATGGTGATCGCATCCGCCGGCACGGTGGATGTGGGCGCGGTCGACGATCTTCAAGCGATCGCCGCGCTCTGCGCCGAGGAACAGCTCTGGTTCCATGTCGATGGCGCCTTTGGCGCGCTCGGCATTCTGACGCCGGAGATCGCGCCGCGCCTCAAGGGCATCGAACTTGCCGATTCCATCGCCTTCGATTTCCACAAATGGGGCCAGGTGCCCTATGACGCCGGCTTCCTGCTGGTGCGTGACGGCAAGCTGCATCTGGATACTTTCGCCACCCCAGCCGCGTATCTGCGCCGCGACAGGCGCGGCCTGGCCGCCGGCAGCCCCTGGCCCTGCGATTTCGGGCCCGATCTGTCGCGTGGCTTCCGCGCGCTGAAGACCTGGATGACCCTGAAAAGCTTTGGCGCGGAACGGCTGGGCCAGATGATTGCCCAAAGCTGCGCCATGGCGCGCTATCTGGAGGCGCGGGTCAAACGGGAGCCGGAATTGGAGCTGGCGGCGGGCGCGCAGATGAACATCGTCTGCTTCCGCTATCGCGGCAGCGACGCCTTGAACGGCGAAATCCTGGCCGACATGCAGGAAGCCGGCATCGCGGCGCCGTCATCGACGACGATCAACGGCCGCATGGCCATCCGCGCCTGCTTCATCAATCACAGAACCACGACCGGGGACGTGGACGCGCTGGTCGATGCGACGCTCACGCTTGGACGAAAATGCAGGTAATCGGGCCCTGCTGGCGAGGGGGGGGCAATCACCCCTCACCTGAAAAATCAGTGGGTTAAGCGTCGCTACCGCTCCGCTAACCCAGTGATTTTTCTTCCTCTCCCACAAGGGGAGAGGAAAGTATCTCAAAGCCGGAAACGGACCTGATCGATCCAGAAGCGTTCCAGGCGCTTCAGCGTGGTGTTCAGGCTTTCCAGCTGGTCGCCGCCGACATTGCCCACCGCTTCCAGCGAGCCCAGATGGCGGTCGAACAGCTCGCGCAGCATGTCGCGCACCGCTTCGCCCTTGCGGGTCAGGCGCACCAGCACCGAACGGCGATCGGCTTCCGAACGCTCATGATGGATATAGCCACCTTCGACCAGTTTCTTCAGATTGTAGGAGACGTTGGAACCCAGATAGTGACCGCGCGTGCGCAGCTCGCCCGCCGTCAGTTCCTGATCGCCCACATTGAAGAGAAGAAGCGCCTGGACCGAATTGATCTCCCGCTCGTCGCGGCGATCCAGTTCGTCCTTGATCACATCGAGAAGCTGGCGATGCAGCCGCTCCACGAGATTGAGGGTCTCGAGATAGTGCTTGCGGACCGAAGAAGCGCTGCCGAGCGCCGCAGCGGCCTGCGGTTTTGCCATTGCCGTCATCTGCTTTCTCCGCTTTTTGCGGAGCCCACCTGTTGTTGTGACAACACTAGGCGCGGATGTCTTAAAGACGCGTAAAATGAGGGAAAACGCCGGCAACACTTCGGCGGTGTGACGGATTGTGTGGGCTTATGGCAAATGAAACGTAAACGGAACTGACAAAAATCAAAACAGTTCGTTTGCCAGCGGCGCGAAGAAACCGTCGATGTCTCCCACGCCGGCCAGCGAAGACGGCTGCCAGCGTGGATCGCGGTCCTTGTCGATCAAGGCCGCGCGCACGCCTTCGCGGAAGTCATGTCCGAACAGCACGCGATTGGCCAGGCGAAACTCCATCGCCAGGCATTGCCGCAGATCGAGCGTTTGCGCGGCGCGCAACTGGCGGAACACCAGCTTCAGCGACAAAGGCGAGCGGGTGCGAATGATCTGCGCTGTATCGCGGGCAAAGACGCTGCCGTCACGGTCCAGCCGCTCCAATATGGCTTCGACGGAAGAGGCGGCAAAGATGGTGGCGACGCGTCTGCGATGGGAGGCAAGCGCGCCCATCTCGCGCTTGCGGACAAGCGAGGAAAAGTCCCTACCCCCGGCCAGCGCCGCGATCACCGCATCGAAATCCTCTTGCGCCACCGCATGGGTCATCAGGCCCAAGTCCAGCGCATCGGCCTGGCCGATGGCGCCACCCGTCAATCCCAGATACATCCCCATCTCATCCGGCAGGCGCGACAGGAAAAAGCTGGCGCCGACATCGGGAATGAAGCCGATGCCGGTTTCGGGCATGGCGAAAGACAGCGACGCATCCGCCAGCCGGTATCGGCCATGCACCGACACGCCGGCGCCGCCACCCATGCAGATGCCATGGATCAGCGCGATATACGGCTTGGGATAGCTGCCGATCAGCGCGTTCATGCGGTATTCGTCGCGCAGCAGAACCAGACCTTCCTCGCTGCCCGCCACCACCGCCTGCTGCACGGCGCGGATGTCGCCGCCGGAACAGAAGGCGCGTTCGCCCGCGCCCCGGATCGCCACCGTCTGGATGCCGTCATCGTCCGCCCAGGCCCGAAGCTGGGCGCTGATCCCCAGGATCATGCCATGGTCCAGCGCGTTCAGCGCCCTGGGCCGGTTCAAGGTCAACAGGCCCAAAGCCCCGTGTTTCTCGGCCTTCAGATGGGGTGAGATGTCGCTCATAGCGCGCCAGACTTGCGTGAGCGCTGTTGAATTGGCAAGAGAGCCCTATGAGCAGCTATCCGCACCTTCGGATGAGACGCCTGCGCCGCCACGACTGGACCCGCAGGCTGGTCGCCGAGAATACGCTGTCGCCGGCCGACTTCATCTGGCCGGTGTTCGTGATCGAGGGCGAGAACAGGCGCGAGCCGGTCGCCTCCATGCCCGGCGTGGAGCGGCTGTCGGTCGATCTGGTCGTCCAGGCGGCAAAGGAAGCCCATGCGCTGGGCATCCCCGTGATCGCGCTGTTCCCCCAGACGCCGGCATCGCTGAAGACCGAGGACGGACGCGAGGCGCTGAACAAGGACAATCTGGTGTGCCGCGCCGTGCGCGCCATCAAATCGGCGGTGCCGGAAATCGGCGTGCTCTGCGATGTGGCGCTCGATCCTTATACCAGCCATGGCCATGACGGGCTGATCCGCGACGGCGATGTGCACAATGACGCCACGGTGGAAATGCTGGTCGCGCAAAGCCTGGTGCAGGTTCAGGCCGGTTGCGACATCATCGCGCCGTCCGACATGATGGATGGCCGCATCGGCGCCATCCGCGCCGCGCTGGAAAAAACCGGTCATCACAACACGCTTTTGATGGCCTATGCCGCCAAATATGCCTCCGCCTTTTATGGCCCGTTCCGCGACGCGGTGGGCAGCGCCAAATCGTTGATTGGCGACAAGCGCACCTATCAGATGGACCCGGCCAATGGCGATGAGGCGTTGCGCGAAGTGGCGCTTGATCTTGCCGAGGGCGCCGACATGGTGATGGTCAAGCCGGGCATGCCCTATCTGGACCTGGTGTGGCGGGTGAAAGACCGCTTCCGCGTGCCCACCTTCGCCTATCAGGTATCGGGCGAATATGCGATGCTGTCGGCCGCGTTCGAAAAAGGCTGGCTGGACCGCGACCGCGCCATTCTGGAAGCCCTGACCGCCTTCAAGCGCGCCGGCGCCAGCGGCATCCTCACCTATTTCGCGGTCGAAGCGGCAAAGCTTCTCAGGCGCTAGAGGTTCGATGAAGGCCCGGTGCCAATGCGGTCAGCTGTCGGCGAAATTGCCTGAAAAGCCCCTGATCGTCATTGCCTGCCACTGTCTGGATTGCCAGCGCCGGACCGGCGCGCCGTTCGGGGTGCTGGCATATTATCGGTTCGAGCAAATCAAGATCGAAGGCGACGCCAAATCTTACGCGCGCACGTCCGCCGAAGGGAATGCTGTCGAGACATTCTTCTGTCCAACCTGCGGCTCCACGGTCTATGTCAGGCTCGAAAAACAGCCGGCGCTTGTTGGCGTGGCGGTGGGGACAATTGCCGATCCGGCCTTCCGAGCACCGAACTGGTCGGTTTGGGAACAGTCAAAACATGACTGGGTGGAGATGCCGGGGAATGCACGGCATTTCGAGCGCGGCGATCAGCCTGCCGGCTGATCCTGGAAGCGTACCTCGGCCTCGATGAATTCGCCGGCGGATCGCGAATGGTTCCCGCATATGGGCCATGAAAAAAGCCCGGCGGGGTCAACCGCCGGGCAAGTTTCTTCTTGCGGAAGACAAGCTTCCGGGAAGGACGAGGCCGGGGAACGGCCCCACGGTGGAAATCTGTCGCGGCTGACATGTCAGCGTCAAGATAGCGCTCACAGACAGATTATCAGGGGTGGATCATCAGGCAGACTGTCAGCGTCATCCTGCCCCTTTCGCTGACGCACACCAGGGACTATCCCCGTCGCATGAACGCCAAGCTTTACCGCCGCCATCGCTTGCAGCTCTTCTCTCGCCGGCGCTGGCGGATGCGGCTGGTGTTCTGGGGCGGCGCCCTGGCCTTGGGTGTTGTCAGCGTCGCCTTCGCGGCCCTGGCGACCCAGGCCACCCACTTCTGCCACCAGATCCTGGCCCGGCCCTGGGCGGCGCTGAGCCTGACGCCACTCGCCTTTGTGGCCGCGTCCTTCCTGACCCAGCGCTTCTTTGTCGGTTCCCAGGGCTCGGGCATTCCCCAGGCCATCGCCGCCCATCATATGAAAGACGCCGCGGCGCGCTCGCGGCTTCTGTCGCTGAAGCTGGCCTTCGGCAAGATCGTCCTGACCCTGTTCAGCCTGGCCTGCGGCGCCTCCATCGGCCGCGAGGGACCGACCGTGCAGGTGGGCGCGGCCATCCTGCTGCAGGCGGGCAAGCTGGGGCGGATGGTCAGCGAGCGCGGGCTGATCCTGGCCGGCTCGGCCGCAGGCGTGGCGGCGGCCTTCAACACGCCGCTGGCGGGCATCGTCTTTGCGATTGAAGAGATGGGCCGCGCCTTTGAACAGAAGAATGCCGGGCTGGTGCTGATCGCGGTGATCCTGGCGGGTATCGCCTCGCTGGGGCTGGTGGGCAATTACGATTATTTCGGCACCACCAATTCCATGCTGATCGTCACCATCGACTGGGTGGGCGTGGCGATCTGCGGGCTGGCGGGCGGTCTTCTGGGCGCTCTCTTCGCCAAGCTGCTGCTCAAGGGCTCAAAGCTGATCCGCGACTGGACCAGGGCTTCCCCCAAATGGCGGCCGCTGCTCTTGGCGGTGGCCTGCGGATTGGCGACGGCCTTGTGCGGTATCGCCAGCCATGGCGATACCTATGGCACGGGCTATGAGGCCGCGCGGCTGGCGGTGGAAGGCCACCACCTGGACTGGACGTTCGGGCCGCTGAAATTCATCGCCACCCTCGCTTCCACCCTGTCGGGCATTCCCGGCGGCATCTTCTCGCCCACATTGTCGATCGGCGCGGGCATGGGCAGCGTCATCGCCACCGCGCTGCATGCCCATGCGCCGGGCGCTATCGTCTTGCTGGGCATGGCGGCCTATTTCGCCGGGGTGGTCCAGGCGCCCATCACCGCGGCGGTGATCATCAGCGAAATGAGCGATGCCAGCGCCATGCGCCTGCCGCTGCTGCTGGCGGCGCTGATCGGCTATGGCGTGTCGCGCGCCTTCCAGCGGGAGTCGCTGTATCACGCCCTGGCGCGCGACTTCCTGGAGCGGCAGCCGCCCAAGACCTGACAGCGCACCTGCCCTTGGCTATGCTCGCCGCAAAGTCGGGAGGACCAAGAATGAAAATCCTGTCAGCCGCGCTTCTGGGCACGGCCTTTGTCTGCACCGCCGCGCTGGCGCAGGGAACGGTCGATCCGGACGAGGTGAAGCGTATCATCGCCGAACATCCCGACTATACATGGCTGAACGATCCGGCGCTGGCCAAGCTGACCCTGGCGGGACCGAAGATGCCGGGCTCGCCATACAATGTGGACGACATCCGCCGGCCGCAGCCGCGCCATGTCGATACCGGCACGGCCTGTTCGGCCAGGCCGCCCAGCGACGCCGATGTGCTGTTCGACGGCCACGACCTGTCGAAATGGACCGGCGATCATTTCGACCAGTGGCATGTCCATGACGGCGTGGTGACCACCGGCGCGCATATCTACAATTTCCTGAAGACCAAGGCGTCGTATGGCGACGCCCAGATCCATGTGGAGTTTCGCGAGCCCGCCCAGCCGCATCCGCCCGCCAATCCGCAATATCACGGCAACAGCGGCGTCTTCCCCATGGGCCTGTATGAAGTGCAGATTCTGGACGGCGAAAAGAACGACACCTATCCCGATGGCATGGTGGGAGCGATCTATTCCCAGTTTCCGCCGCTGGTGAATGCGGGCCGGCCCGAAGGGGTCTGGCAATGCTATGACATCATCTTTCACCGTCCGCATTTCGACGGCGACAAGGTGGTGGCGCCGGCGCGCATGACGGTGATGCTGAACGGCGTGCTGGTGCAGGACAATGTCGCGCTGATCGGGGCCACGGTGCATGGCAAGGTGGGAACTTACACGCCCCATCCCGATGCCCTGCCGCTGGCGCTGCAGGACCATGGCAATCCCGACAGCCATGTGTCGTTCCGCAATGTGTGGATCAGGCGGCTGAGCGACTGAAGGCGCTACCGTTTGCTGACGTAAAGGGCCTGGCCCTTATAGTCGATGAAGACATGCAGATCGTGAAGGATATCAAGGCCCAGCAGCATTTCCGATCCACGCCAGCCGCTTTTGCCTGCCGTCGAGATCAGGATGGGAGAAAGCCATTTGAACTTGCCGATGGTCAGGCTGTCAGCCGCGATGCCAATGCCGGTGACCTTTCCGCCCGCGCCACCTGACAATGACACGACTTTCGCAGTTTGCTTGCTCTCGCCGATGATCGCCTTGGCGGCATCGTCGCCGACCAGGGTGTAAGGCGCGCCGGTATCGACGGTCGCCTTGACCGGCGTGCCGTTCAAGATGACAGGAATGCGGATATGGCCCTGCTCCGTGATCTCCATTGGCAGCTTGACGAAATCATCGGTCCAATAGACGACATGGTCGTCGCAGCGCGGCTGCTTGAACAGGTTCATGGTCTGGTTTGCGAAATCCAGCTCTATATCGAAATTGCGCAACAGCTCCGGCGCCAGGATGCCGTCTTCCCCCTCGGGCAGGGCTGAAATCATCAGGGTCAGATTTTCGGAGCGGAATCTGGCCAGGGAAAGATATTCGATGCGCGCATAATCGCGGGCCTCAGCGCCGCCGGCATCCTCGATCCTCCAGTTTGCTCCGATCGGTGCCGGATGCAGCCCGATCTTCAGCGCGGCCTCCTTGCTGATGGCGCTGACGAAGCCGCCCATATCGACAAGAAAATGCAGCGGATGATCATTCACCGCCACATCGACCACGATATGGCCATGGTCGATGACGAAGGGCAAACTGGCCTGCAGGACCAGCTTGCAGGCGGCGGGAAACGGCTCGACGGCCCGTGCCGCGGCGCTCCACCCCAGGACAATTGCAAAAGCCAGAAAAATGCCGCGCGCCGAGCCCCTCATAAGAGGGAAACTAGGCAGGCCTGCGCGACAGTTTCGTGACTTTCACATTGGCAATGGTTGAGGCAGCCGACCTGCTGGTCCAAAATCCTACGCCACCGGCTTGATGCCGAGCCCGGCCAGCGCGGCATTGAGATGGGCCAGCGCTTCATCGGGCGGGCCGGGATATTCCTGCATCGGCGTGTTGCCGATATAGCCGATGTCCTTCATGCCTTCGGGACGCGAGAAGAAGCCGCCCAGCATCAGCCCGCGCAGGCGCTGGAAGAAGAAAGCGGGCCGGCCATAGCCGGGCTTGATCCGTCCCCTGAAGGCGATGTCGTCGAAGATGGCGCGGCGCTCGCTGTCGCTGGCGGCCGCGAAAGCATGATGGAAGCGCGCATTGCTTTCGGCATCCAGCCACGCCAGCCCGGACAGGAACAGCCAGCGGTCGCGCTGCTGATCGGGATAAGGCGCGCTGATCCATTCATCGATAAAGGCATCCAGATTAAGCGCCGCGCCCGACGGCGAACGGTCATCGGCCGGGATCATCAGATCGGCTGAGATGCGCAAGCTCTCGCGCTGCTCCGGCGTCAAGGTCAGCGGCCAGGGCACAACCGGCTTCTGCAAATTCGGATCGGTGCCATAACCCGATGCGGTGGCGGGTTGCACCGGCACGTCCTTCCACAGACCCAGCGGTTCCTGGGCGAAGGCCGGTTCAACAGGCGCGACGATCCAGGGGCTGGCGAAAGCCGCCGCCACCCAGGCCAGCGTGTCGCGGCGGGAGATCTCGCTCATACTTCGCCCCTGCGCATGCGGCCGGCCAGATGATCCATGCTGCGCCAGGCCAGCGCCATGATGGTCAGGGTCGGGTTCTTGTGCGCGTTGGACGGGAACACGCCGCCATCGGCGATCACCAGATTGTCGACCTCCCAGGTCTTGCCGTACTGATCGACCACGGAATCCGCCGCGCTTTCGCCCATGCGAGTGGTGCCCACTTCATGGATGATCCAGCCGCCCACCGCGATGGCCTGTTCCGGCGGCGGCAACGGCCCGCCCACCACATGCCCGCCCAGCCGCTCGATGATCGCCTTGGCGGTCTGCATGCCATGGGCGATCTGGCGGTATTCATGGTTCGACCATTTCCAGTGAAAGCGCAGCACCGGAATGCCGTGCTTGTCCTTCACCTCGGGATCGATCTCGCAATAGGAATCCGCATTGGGGATCATCTCGCCGCGCACGGTGAAAGACAGCTGGGCGCCGTAATAGCGCCGCGCGTCCTCCTTCAGCGTCAGGCCATAGCCGTCTTCCATGCCGCCCAGGCCCAGGCCGGGCCCCGGCTGGCCGAAGCGGCCGCCGATCTCATAGTGATAGCCGCGCGGGAAATCGAGCTTGCCGGCCGCCTGCTCCTGATAGAGCCACCAGGGAATATAGAGATGGGCCTGATCGATCCCATCTTCATTGTAACGCGGGCGGTTTTCCAGCGCGGGAATATGGCCGGTGACATTGGTGCCGGTGGTGTCGACCAGATTGCGCCCGACCTGGCCGCTGGAATTGGCCAGCCCACCGTCCTTGGAGTTCAACAGAATGCGCGCGGTCTCACACGCGCTGGCGGCCAGGATGACCACACGCGCCTTGACCAGATGGGTAGCACCGTCCTTGTCGAAATATTCGACGCCCTGGGCCTTGCCATTGTCGCCCATCACCACCCGGCTGACCATGGCGTTGGTGATGACATGCGCCCTGCCCGTTCCCATGGCCATGGGCAGGAGCGAGGTGGTGGTCTGGAACGCGGCCCCGATGCCGCAGCCGCGCCCGCAGGGGCTCGCATAGAAACAGGCCTGGCGCGGCGCGTGCGGATCGTCGATCGGCCTGGTCAGGATCGCATAATGCGCGGGCACACACGGAATACCCAGCGCATTGGCGCCGGCCTTGATCATCAATTCCGTGGCCCGCGGCCTGGAAGGCGGCAGCAAAATTCCGGGCGAGGAATCCGGATGGTTCTCCAGCCCCGCATTGGCGCCTGTCACGCCAACCAGCTTTTCGGTCTTGTCGTACCAGGGCGCCAGGTCTTCATAGGCGATGGGCCAGTCCATGCCGAGCCCATCGCGGCTTTTGGCCTTGAAGTCATAGGGCCCGAAGCGCGGCACATGCCGGCCCCAATGATTGGTGCGCCCGCCCAACATGCGGGCGCGCCACCAGCGGAAGGTCGAACCCGGCGCGTTGGTATAGGGCTCGCCCGGCACCTCCCAGCCGCCATTGGCGGTGGCGTCGTAAAAGCCGAAAGGCTTGTCGGGCGTGGCGCCGGCGCGCAGCGGCGCCTCATGGTTCCACTTGAACATGGCGGATTCGGTGGCCGGATCGTAATCGCGGCCCGCCTCCAGGATCAGGACCTTGATGCCCGCGCGCGTCAGGGCATAGGCGGCCATGCCGCCGCCCGCGCCGGAGCCCACAATGACGACGTCGGGCTCGAAGGCCTGGGTTTTGTTCGTTTTATGCTGCGCCATGCCGGTTTTCTTCTGACAGCCGCGAAAGGCTATGACATTGCCGCGGCCCGATCCAGCGCCGCGAATATCAACACTATGTCATGGCCGGCCTTCGAGCCGGCCATCCATGGCGCCACTTGAAAGAGGATGGCCGAGTCGGCCCGGCCATAATGGTGGGCCGCTCGCTCAAGCTCGCGGCGTTCGCTGCTTTCGCAGGTCCACCGGACCTGCTCACACGCTTCGCGTGCCGCAGCTCAC